>NZ_BAFP01000147.1 GCF_000308455.1 Nocardia abscessus NBRC 100374
CGGCCTGTTCTTCATCATCGCCTCCGGCGGTCCGAAGCTCGTTATCCCGAACACCTTGGCGGACAACGCCCCCGAGAATCTGACCATCCCCCTCGGGCTGCTCATCTTCATCGGAGTCGTGGAGGTCGCAGGCGGTATCGGGCTGATGGTGCCACGGCTCAGCGCCCTTGCCGCCGCGGGTCTGTCCGTTCTCACCGTGCTCGCCGCCGGGACGCAGGCTTTCATCGCCGACAAGCCCTCGATGGGGATCTTCCCGCTGGTGCTGGCCGCGATCTTCGCCTGGATCGCCTACGAGCGGCGCGCCACCATCACCGATCTGCGCACCTGGCTGTCGCGATGATAAATCCATGAGCACGACCGGCGATCGGTGGCCGAACCCACCGATCGCCGGTCGTGCGTTCCCGGATCGATCGCCTGTCGGGTTGGCGGCGATCGATCCAGCGGCCATCTGGTCCGCGGCGGCCCGGCCCGGGCGCCGCACCAGGTGGCCGCAGGTAAATGTCTCGATGGCCTGCGGAGAGTCCGGTATCGGACCACCACTTGGCCGCTGATTCACCTGCCCTGGTTGGTGACGAACGCCTGTACGGCGTCGAGGAACTCCGGGCCGCCCATGGCGTATCCGCCGACGGTTCCACCGATCAGCACACCCACGGGGATGCTGACCCCCCAGATCAGGAACATGCAAGCCCCGAGGAGGCCGCCCACGATGGCACCGGTGACGACGCCGGGCATATTCTTGTTGATCTGCTCCTTGAGCCGGTCGTAGGAGCTGATGTCCTTCGGTTGCGCACTATCTTCTGCCGTCGGTGTCAGCGTCAGGGTGCGGCCGTCCGCACTGATCTGCTGCGCAATCGCGATCGAACGCCCGTCGACGGCGAACCATTGCGGCACTTCGGTCACCTCCGCTCCGTCGCCGGACTCGAGCACCACCGCACCGTTCCGCGCGATCTCGAACTTGCCATTCTCGACGGTGGCGCTGATGACCCTGTCGACTGGCGAAACGGTGATCCGGTAGTTGATTCCGTGATCCACACCGGAAGTTGTGTCCCGAACGGTGACCGCGTTCGGTTGCTCGGTTACGGCCGGCTCTGCATGGGCGGTCGCCGCGGTGATACCCACGGCCGAGATGACCATGAAAACGGCAGCGGTGAACTTCTCGAACTTCATTCTTCGAATCCCTCCACTCAGCTGCCCCTGATGGGCGGACCGAGTCAGACCTTAGGCGTCGAATTCAGTGATGTGTGGTACGCCACACACAGTCCGAAGTAACCGCACTCCTGTTTCCCATGTGACCGGCTGGAGCACAGTACTCCGCGCATGCAGCGCGACCAGCCATGCCCCCGCGCAATCCCGTCTTCCAGCTGGGCCGTGAACACGCCGGGACGAAGTCGCGGCAATACAATGCGCCCATGCGACGACCGCGCGCCATGGTGCTCGATGAGGTGTGGCGCAGGCTCGATGGCGTGGAGCCGCTCAGCGGCCCGCACGGGGGCCCGTTGCGCCGGACCGTGAAGCTCGTGCTCGACCCGCTGGTGATCCGCCCCGTGCAACATCCCTCGTGTGCGGGGCCGATCCTGACGACCGACGGCGCGGTGCTGCTGGAGGCGCGCATCCAGGCCGCGGCCGATGTGCTTCGTGCGACGGCGGCCTGGTTCACGGTGCTCAAGCAGGTGCGGCGCACGCTGCGGATCACCGAGGGGCACCCACAGGATCTGTACTTCCAGCGCTGTTTCGAGCTGGCGACCACCTCGGGTATGCCGGATCCGGCACGGGCACGCGCGGCCGCGGAGGACGCGCTGCGGGAGATCCACGAGTACACCGCGGGGCGCACCACCCAAGCGCTGAAGGAATACCTGACCGACCGCGCCCGGGAGCGCGAGCTGGCCGGACTGCTCGAGCTGGCCTGGCGGCGACGCCCGCCGACCGGACCGCAGGGTGCCGACCATGCCGCCGAGGTGGCCGCGCTGTTGGAAGCCTGCGCCGCGGCACGACTGGGCCGGGACGCCGCCGATGGACAACCCGCGCTGGATCGGCTGGTCGCCGCCCATGCCGGTACCCACGCGGGAATCCGGTTGTGGCAGGACACCTCCGGCAATTCGGCCCAGGAACTCGGGCTGACCACGCACCCGGTGCCGCTGCGTCCGGCGATCGGCTCCTCGGCCTCGAAATCGACGCTCGGGCTTCCGTTCGATCGCACCGTCTACGAGCGGGTGTTCACCGTGCTGCAAGCATCCACCGACCGTGCGGAGCTGCCGCCGATCCCCGAGCTGGTCGACGCCGAGATCGCCAGGAGCTGCGCGCCCTGGGCGCTGCTGGAGGAGTCGCTGCGCGTGGCCGCGACGGCGGGCACCGCACTGGCGACCGGCTTGTCGCCCATCGAGCACAGCCGCGCGCGGGAGGCCCGACCGCGGCTGCGTCTGGCCGAAACGGCTTCGGGCGCGGCACGATCCACGGCGCAGCACGTGGTCAACAGCCGCTGGCAGCGGGAGGCTTACGTGCTGCAGGCCCGGCGGCTGGTGGTGAGCGCCGACCCCGCGCAACCACCCGCGGGTCCGCTGGCCGCGATCGCGGCCGAGTTGATCACGCCGTGGCGGCCGTACCTGCGCCGATTGTGGGTTCGCCTGCACGGCAGAGATGTGCGGGAGTTCGCGATCCATGATCCGGACGAACTGTGGGATCTGCTCGACGGTGTGGCGCGGTCGGTCATCCTGGACCATCGCACGCGGGTCAAGCGGGCGCTCAGTGTGCGCGCGGGCGCGGGTGAGCCGGACGCGGCGGAATCGAAGGCGAGCTGATGAGCACGACCGTACGCATCCGCCGCCGAGACGACCTGTGGATCATCGCGCCGGACGACGCTCCGACCGTGGTGGACGACAAGCCCGGGGTGGACGTGCTCGTGCTCGAGGTGGCGGGCGGACACTTGACCTGGAGCCTGCTCGCCGGGCAGGTGACACCGGCGGCGGTGATCGATGATCTCGCCCTCGCGCAGGAGTGGATCTGGGCGGTGTACGGCCCGGAGGTGTCCCTCGCACTCGACGAATCCGTCGCGAGCGAAGGGGAATTCCCGTCCGAGCCCGCGCTGCCGGACCTCGCCGCGCGCGCGTGGCGGCTCGGTTACGCCCGCTGGGCGGCGCGCTGGTGGCCCGCGTCGACCTTGGACGGCATCGCCCCGCTGGACGAGAGCCTGCTGGAAGACGAAATCGCCACGTTGAGCGAGGAATGCGACCTGATCGTCGACGGGGCCGACGCGGTGACCGAGGAGCGCACCCCCGCCGAGGCGCTCGGCCGCGCGGAGGACTACGCGCTGGCCGCGGGACCGGCCACGATCGTCGCGCCCGGCGCCCTCGTCCTGGCCAGAGGCACCGCGGGCTGGGACTGGAATCGCTGCCCGCCCGGGCTGCTCGACGCCTCCGAACGCGCTGTGTCCTGGGAAGTGGTGCGCGAGGCGGGCACGACGATCGTGCGGGTGAGCGCGGTCGCGGCGCCGCTGTCGGCCGCGAACATCCCGGCACACCTGCGTCCCCGAGCCGCGATCGGCACCGCGGCCGATGCCACGGACGTGCCGCTGATCCGCGAGGGCGATCTGTGGCAGGCCGAGACCACGGCACCGGCCGGTGCGGAAGCGGGCGTGACCGTACGTGTCTATGTGCCGGGCGTCGGCGTGGACGAGCAGGAGCCGGACGCCGCGGCCCGCCGCGCGCGGATCCGCGAACTGGTCGCGGCACGGCTGCGGCGCACCGCCGACACACCCGACACCTCCGTAGACGCACCGCTGCTGGCGGAAGTCGCCGCCGCCGCGTCGGATTCGGACTTCTGACATGGCCGACGAGACCGCGGGCGACGGCCGTGAACTGCTCGCCGCGGGCGCCGACGCGTACGCCCGCGGGGACACGGTCGAGGCCAAGAGGCTCTTCGAAGATGCCGCCGAACGAACCACGGGCGACATCCGGCTCGGCGCGATCATCAATGCCGCGAGCATGGCCGACGAACTCGGCGACCACGCCGCCTCACTCGCGCTCTACCGCTCGGCCCTGGCCGAGATGCCGGATGACGCACCGCGATTGCGTCCGAACGCCCTGGTCAACATGTCCCAGGCGCTCCAGCATCTCGGCGAGCTCGACGAAGCGCAAGCGGCGCTGGAGCAGGCACGGGCCTTGCTCGCCGACAACACCGACACCGACCTCGGCGTGCTGCGCGTGGCCTGCCTGCTCTCGCTGACCGCCGTCGCGCTGCACCGGCACGATTGGGCCTACGCGGCCGAACTCGCCACCGAATCGCTGGAAGCGGCACGGCATTTCGCGCCGCAGCTGGCCGGTCACCCGCTGATGAATCTCGCCGCCACCTATTTCGAGACCGGACGCCGCGACTTGGCCGTCGACTTCACGCAGCAGGCACTGGCCGCGTTCGAGGCCGCGGGCGATCGGAACGCGGTCGCCGAGACCGAACAGAACCTCGCCATCATGCTCGTTCGCATCGAGCGGTACGACGAGGCGGAGGCGCCGCTGCGATCGAGTCAGCAGTATTTCGAGCGGGCCGGTCTGGGGCACCGAGCCGGAGTCGGCCTCAAGACCATGGGGTTCCTCGCCGAAGGCCGCGGCGATCTGGCGGTCGCCGAGGACTGCTACGAACGGAGTTTGGCGTATTTCGTCGCGTCCGGCGCCGTGCTCGACGCAGCCGATTTACGCATCAGGCTGGCTACCGTGGCCTTCCGAACCGGCCGGGCCGGCGAATCCGAGCGGCTGCTCGCCGCGGCGTTCGCGACCTATGCCGAGCGTGGGCTCGGACTGCACTGCGCTCAACTCGATTTCTGGCACGCGACGCTCTTGGAAGGCGCGATCAGCGCGACCGAATCGCCACCCGCGCAGATGCTCGCGCAGGCGGTCGGGATCGCCGTTCCGGCCGCACTGGCCATCGACGCCGTGCGCTACACCCTGCCGAACGGCACACAGCGCGAGCAGTGGAACCGGCAGATCGCCGACCCCGCCATGCGGCTGGCGTTCCGCTTCGCCTACCTGTCCGGCAATGGCGTGCTCGTCGCCGATCTGATCGAAACGCAGTGTGCTGGAACTACTTTAGCCATCGATAGAGCGGAGCGGGATACTCCTGCGCGGCTTCCGCTCGATTTGCTGGACGCACCGGAGGATTTCATCGATCATCCCGGCAGAGCCGCCCTGCAACTGGGCGCCGCCCTGGCCGAGGTCGCGGCCGGAGCGGGCCTGCCGGTCGCGCCGCCGCCGCGCTTGGCGCTGGCCGCGGAAGACCGGATCGCGCTCGCGCCGTTCATCGTCGCCGCCGAACAGCGCTACGGCCGGGTGATCCGCGACGATCGGGTGCTGACGGTATGACGCGACCGACCGTGCTCGTCCGCATGGCGGACGCGGGAGACGTCTACGTGTCGTGGCGGTGGGTCGACGACAGCGCGCCCCGCGGCGCGGGCGTGCTTCCGGAAGACGCGGCCGTGCGGGCAGTCGGACTGCTCGCCGAGGCGCTCCCGCGGCCCGCCGAGACCGGTGGTCTCACGCACGCCCTCACCACCGGCGCGTTCGCCGACTACGAGCGGGAATACGCCGTCGCGCAAGCGCTTTCCCGCGCGCTGCTGCCCTACGGCCTGGCCGCACAGCTCTACGAGCTGTGGCAGGGCGGCGTGCGCCCGCATATCCGGCTGCAACCGTCACCGCGTCTGGCACAGGTGCCGTGGGAACTCATCGCGCCCGACCGCGATGTCCGGCTGATCGACATCGCCGACGTCAGCCTGCTCGCTCCCGCGAGTGTCGTGCAAGCGCCGGGACGGATCGCGCGCGAGTGGACGAAGAGCGCCACGCTTCCGGTCGTCGCGGTGCTGGATCCGCGTATACCCGGCTTCCGCGCCGATTCGACGCTCGGTTCTGTACTGGGCCGGATGACCGCCGAAGCCCCGCTCGCGCAACGGATCGCGACTTACGCCGCGCAGGACCGATTGCGTCCGGCGGTACCGAATCCGGTGGACGCTTTCCGGCGCACCGACGTGGACCGCGCCTGGCTCGGCGCTACCCTGCGCGCGGGCGCGAGCCGCCTGGTCTACGTCGGGCACGTCACCGCCGCCGCACCCGAATCCGGCCGGAGCGAGGATGCCGAATTGCATCTCGCCTGCACCGCCGACGCCGTCGGCTTCGCCGAGGCGTCCCGCACGCACCGGCCGCTCTCGGCCAAAGACCTGCTGCTCGGCACGCACACCATCGACGCGGATCCGGTTGCAGGGCCGCAGCTGTGGCCGATGCCGAGCCGGGTCGCGCTGATCGCCTGCGAGAGCGGGGGCGACCTGCGGTTCAGCGAGGCGCTCGGTTTGACCGCCGCGATGATCAACGGCGGTGCGGAACTGGTCACCGCGAGCAGGTGGGCGCTGCCCACCGATTTCGCCTTCCAGCGCGTCGCGGGCGCGCCGCCGCAGGCCCAACCGCTGCAACAGGCCGTCTGCGCCATCGACAGCGCGCACGAACAACCCGATCCGGTGACCGCGCTGGCCGAATGGCAGCGCGAACGCCTGGCCGCTTGGCGCGACACCGGCCGGATCGAGCATTCCCCGGTGCTGTGGGCGGCATTCGCGACCGTGTGCGCCTGACCCGGGCAAATCCCACTCCCGAGTCTCCATATACCGCTCTACGTGCGACGATGCCGCGATATTCGCGAGAAAACGGGTAACGCTACTACTGCGCAAACCAACACTCAGCATTGAACGTGTGGATAAGCTCGAACGCCGTCAGCCATCACGAGTTCTGAGCAGGAGACGTAGTTACACCAGTCGGACCACCGCCTCGACCGGCCTCTGAGGAGCCCAACAATGCGTTACTACGCCGTCTACGACAACGACGGAAACCTCGCCACCATCCTCGGACAACCTGACGACGCGCCGCCGCTGCGCCCCGCCGCCTTCCACCGGGGGCAACGGCTCACCGAACTGGCCCTACCGGATGGGGCCCTCGACCCCGCCGACCCGGACAACCTGACCGCGCTGCTCGACCTGGTCGCGGACCGCCGAGTCGACGCGACGGCTTCCCACACCGACACGGCGGCCCGCTGATCGGTCGCCGGTGCGCAGCGCGGTGCTGAGCCGCCTCGTCACGCCCGCGTGAGGGCCACCACCGGAATCACGCGGGAGGTGGCCATTTCGTGCTCGGCGAAGAACGGATAGGTGTTCTTCAGCATCGCCCAGGTGCGGGCACGGTCCTCGCCGGTCAGCGGGGTGGCCAGCGCAGGATAGGTCTCCTCGCCCACCTCGACGGTGACGTGCGGGTCTTTCCGCAGGTTCAGGTACCAGTCGGGGTGTCTCGGCGCGCCGATGTTGGAAGCGACGATCAACAGCCGGTCGCCGTCGCGGTGGAACATCATCGGCGTGGTGTACGGGGCGCCGGTGCTGCGGCCGGTCGTGGTCAGCAAGACCAGGCGGTCGCGCTGCATGCCGTCGATCTCGCCGCCCGCTCGGAACTGCGCGATGGTTCGCCTGTTGATTTCCTTGACGTCCACGGTTCACCTCCCGGGATGTGGTGGACGAGGATCAGCTTTCTCTCCGGTCGCACGCCCTGTCCGGGAAACGCCGGGATCGGCGGCGGCGCCAGGGCATTTCAGCCGGGGTGGGCGAGCAGGTGCTGGATCAGCAGCCGAGCCAGCTCCATGGGCGCCTCCTCCGGAATCCAGTGCGAGACGTCCTCGAGCATCTCGAAGCGATACGGGCCGGATACGTATTTCTGGGTGGCCAGCGCGGCGGTGGACCCGACGGTCGCGTCCTCGGTGCCCCACACGTACAGGGTGGGCACCTCCACCGGGCCGATCGGACCTCCGAGAGGCATGGCGCGGTACCAGTTCAGCGCCGCGGTGAGCGCGCCGGGCTGGGCCAGCCTGCGCACATAGTCCTCGACGCGTTCCTCCGGAACCTTCCACTCGAAGATCCGGCGCAACGCGGCCCCGTCGTCGGCGAGCAAGGTCCGCTCCGCGGTGCGCGGCTCACGCAGCCGGGTCAGGTAGTGCGAGCGCTGCGCTTGGTCCTCGTCCTCGGCCATCGCCTGCGCGAGCGCGGCGGGATGCGGATGCGACAACGCGCTGAAGGTGCGGACCCGCTCCGGCAGTTCGGCGGCCACCGCCCACCCGACCAACGCCCCGCAGTCGTGGCCGATCAGGTCGAAGCGCTCCCATCCCAGCGCGCCGGCGATCGCCACCACATCGCCGACCAGCTCCTCGAGCCGGTACTCGGCGACCCGCTCGGGGCGCACCCCCGGTGAATACCCGCGCTGGTCGGGCGCGACGGCGTGGCATGCGCCGTCGGCCAGCAGGCCGAGCTGGAATTCCCACTCGCGCGCACCCTGCGGAAACCCGTGCAGCAACAGCACTTCCCGGCCGCCGGGAGCGCCGGCGGCCAGTACGTCGAAGGTGCCTGCCTCGGTGCGAATCTCGAGTTCTTCGATCACCCGCCCGACTCTAGAACCGGGTACCGACGCGATCAGTGCTCGTCGAAGTGGCCGTTGTGGGCGGCGTGGCGGTGCCCGTCGTGCACGTAGTCGACGTGGTCGCCGTGCTGGACGGCCTCGTGGCCGCAGTTCGGCCCGTGCTGATGCGGATGATCGGCGCACTCGGTGTGCCCGGCACGCTCGCATTCGTCGTAGTGTCCCTGGTGTTCGCGGTGCAGATGACCATCGTGGGCGTAGTCGATGTGATCACCGTGCTGGAACGCCGTGTGCCCGCAATCCGGGCCGTGCACATGGTCGTGGCCGGTGTGCTGCGCGTGTGCTGTGGTCATCGAATTTCCCTCTTTCCTTGATCGGATAGCTGGAATCGTGATGATCGATACATTAGCAGATGCGCATCAATGAAGATTGCCATGCGTGTGCTGGATCGTCCCGCGCGACTCAGAGCACCTGGGAGAGGAACCTTTGCAATCGCGGCGTCTGCGCGTCGTCGAACAAAGCGTCGGGCGTGCCGGTCTCCACGACCTGCCCTTGGTCCATGAACACCACGCTGTCGGACACCGAGCGGGCGAAGCCCATCTCGTGGGTCACCACGACCATCGACATGCCACCGGAGGCGAGGTCGGCCATCAGCGCGAGCACCCCCTTCACCAGCTCGGGGTCCAGCGCCGAGGTGGCCTCGTCGAAGAACATGACCTCCGGCTGCATCGCCAGCGCCCGCGCGATGGCGACGCGCTGCTGCTGCCCGCCGGACAGGTTGGCAGGCCTGGAATCGGCCTTGTCCGCCAGACCGACGATCTCCAACTGCTCGACGGCCAGCGCCCGCGCCCGGTCCTTGGACAGCCCGCGCAGCTTGCGCGGTCCCAGCGCGACGTTCTCCGCGACGGTCTTGTGCGGAAACAGGTTGAAGTGCTGGAACACCATGCCGATGCGCTGGCGCAGCCGGTCCGGATTCTCGGTGAGCACGGACTTGCCGTCCAGCAGCACGTCGCCCTCGTCCGGCTCGTAGAGCCGGTTCAGCACCCGCAGCAGGGTCGATTTACCCGAGCCGGACGGCCCGATGACGGTAGCGGTCTTGCCCGCGTCGACGTGGATGTCGATCCCGCGCAGCACGTGGTTGTGCCCCAGCGTCAGATGCAGTCCGGTACCGGTGAGGGAGGCACTCATCTATCCGCGCCCTTCCGTGATCGTGGCCGCCTCCACCTGGTCGATCGGCCGGTCGGGCCGGCCGGTCCGCATCCGGCGGTCGATGTAGTTCACCAGGTGGGTGAGCGGGACGGTGAGAATCAGGTAGACCAGTCCGGCGGCCACCAGCGGCGAGAGATTGCCGGTCTGCGCGTTGAGGTCGCGGCCGACGGCGAACAGCTCGCGCTGGGTGGCGAGCAGGCCGAGGAAGTAGATCAGCGACGAGTCCTTGATCAGCGCGATGAACTGGTTCATCAGGGCGGGCAGCACCCGGCGCACGCCTTGCGGGATCACCACCAGCGTCATCGCCTGGCGGTAACCGAAACCGATCGCGCGCGCCGCCTCCAGCTGCCCGGCCTCGACCGATTGGATACCGGAGCGGAAGATCTCGCCGATATAAGCCGAGGCGAGCAAGGCCAGCGCCACCGCACCGAGCCAATACGGGTTGTTGCCGGTGAGGTTGCGCACCACCGGGCCGACGCCGAGACCGATCAGCAGGATGATCACCACGGCGGGCAAGCCGCGGAAGATATCGGTGTACACCCTTGCCGGCCAGCGCAACCAGCGGGTCCGCGAGATTCCGGCGACCGCGAGCAGCATGCCGAGGACGGTGCCGAGCGCACCCGAAACCACCGCGAGGATCAAGGTGTTCGGCAGACCGGTCTCGAGCAGGTCGGGGAAAGCCTTGCGGTACAGCGACCAATCGAAGAACGTGTCCTTCAACTGCTGGACGGTGGATTTCGGCGCGTTCTGCTCCGACTCGCCCGTTTGCTTGCCCGCGGCCAGCGCGGCGAAGTCCGGCAGCTGCGGGGCGGGCGCGGCCTTGGAGCCCGGCTTCCAGCCCGGCGGCAGCTGCCGGGGCACCCACTCGGCGTAGAGCTCGGCGTAGGTGCCGTCCGCGATCACCGCGTCCAGACCGCTGTTGAGCGCGTCGATGAGCGGCTGGTTGTTCTTGGCGACCGCGTAACCGACGAAGTTGTCCAGGCTGAAGGTGTTCTGCGACACCGATATTCCGTCACCGGGCTCGATCGCGCCTTCCGCTTGAGCGGACGGGGCGACCCAGGCGTCCACCTGGCCGGACTTCAGGTTGGCGTAGGCGGTGTTGTAGTCCGGGAACTTCACCGGGTCCAGCCGCAGCTGGTTCACCACGAACTCGTCCTGCACCGTGCCCTGCACCACCGCGATCCGGGTGCCGCGGTTCAGGTCGGAGAACCCTTTGATCGGACTGCCGTTCGGCACGACCAGGGAGAAATAGCCGAAGTCGTAGCCGTTGGTGAAGCCGACCAGCCGGCGGCGCGCGTCAGTAGTGGTGATGTTGGACGAGCCCACGTCGAAACGGCCGCCGGACACCTGGGCGAGCAGCCCGGCGAACTCGGTGCCGGAGAACTCCACCTGGAGGCCGAGCTTGGCGGCGATCGCCTTCAGCAGCTCGTTGTCGAAGCCGGTGAACGTGCCCTGCCGGTCGACGCAGATGCTCGGCGGGGCGTCGGAGAGCGTGCCGACGCTGAGCTTGCCGGGCGTGATCAATCCGAGCTTCGAGAGGTCGATCGAGGTCGGCGCCACGGTGGTCGCGGTGGTGTAGCGGTCGCTGCCCGCGGCGGCCGATTCGGCGAGGTTGGTGGGCGCGGCGGAGGCGGCGGCCAAGCCGGGCGGTGCGCAGAGGTTGCGCTCGGTGGCCGCGTCGTCGGAGCCGGAACCGCACGCCGTCGCGCTGAGACCGACGGCAAGCAATAGCACGGCGATCAACGCACGAGACCGCACAGCGGGCAGAACAGCCATGACGGACAACCCTAGCCGCGAGAATCTGCTAATTCACAGCTACCCCGAGGCGGGTGCCCGCGCGGCCATGCCCGGCCTGCGGTCGAGATTTCGATCAGCCTGATCCGAATTCCGCGCCGCGGCGCGCCGACCGCCAGGCAATCCGGCTCAGGCCAGTCCGCTCACCGGCTCCGGGTTCACCTCGTCGCGCCACCGGACGGCCGTCGCGACTTCACTCAGGTCGTAGTCCGGTCCGCTGACCCCGAGGGTGAAGGTCGTCACGCCCGCCTCGACGAACGCGGGCGCCTTCGCCAGTCCCGGCCACTGCACCGATCGCTCGATGCGCGCCTGGTCGGTGCCGACGGCGGCGCAGTGCTCGGCGAGCACCTTGTTCTTGTGCGCGAGCACGTCCAGGTCGGCGAAGGTGTGCCACATGTCGGCGTACTGCGCGACCAGCCGCAAGGTCTTCTTCTCGCCCCCTCCGCCGATCAGGATCGGAAGGTCGCGGTTCGGGCGCGGCTCGAGCTTCGGCAGCCGGGCGCTGATCCGGGCCAGGTTCTCCTTCAGCAGTTCCAGCCTGCTGCCCGGGGTGCCGAAGTCGTAGCCGTACTCGTCGTAATCCTTCTCGAACCAGCCCGCGCCGATACCGAGAATGAGCCGGCCGCCGCTGATGTGGTCGACGGTGCGCGCCATATCGGCCAGCAGATCCGGATTGCGGTAACCGCCGCCGGTGACCAGCGCGCCGATCTCCACCCGCTCGGTCTGCTCGGCGAACGCGCCCAGCATCGTCCAGCACTCGAAGTGCGCACCGTCGGGATCCCCCGTGAGCGGGTAGAAGTGATCCCAGTTGAACACGATGTCGACACCCGCGTCCTCGCAGCGCAGCACCGCGTCGCGGATGAGCCCGTATTCGGGCGCGTGCTGCGGCTGCAGCTGAACTCCGATACGAACTGGACGACTCATGGCATGCTCCTCGTCGCTCGGCCTGCCCCCGCCCCGAGGCTACCGGCGCGGTCGGACACCCGCAGGTAGCCGCTCGGTGCGGGCGCTGACGTGGCTCATCGTCGCCCGGCCGGATAGGATCGCCGCTCAACCCTTACTCGGATCGTCCGGCACGTTCCTGCCGGGATGGGATGTGAATTCGGCATGGCCACGGTGACCTTCGACAACGCGACGCGGCTCTACTCCGGCTCCGCCAAACCCGCGGTGGATCGGTTGAATCTGGAGATCGAGGACGGCGAGTTCCTCGTGCTGGTCGGCCCGTCCGGCTGCGGGAAATCGACCTCGCTGCGCATGCTCGCCGGGCTGGAGGAGGTCAACGGCGGCCGCATCCTGATCGGCGACAACGACGTGACGCACGCCGAGCCGAAGGAACGCGATATCGCCATGGTGTTCCAGAACTACGCGCTCTACCCGCACATGACCGTCGCGGAGAACATGGGCTTCGCGCTGAAACTGGCCAAGGTCGCCAAGGCGGAGAAGCAGAAGCGGGTCCTGGAGGCGGCCAAACTGCTCGACCTGGAGCCCTACCTGGATCGCAAACCGAAGGCGCTGTCCGGCGGTCAGCGCCAGCGGGTCGCGATGGGCCGGGCCATCGTGCGCCAGCCGCAGGTGTTCCTGATGGACGAGCCGCTGTCCAACCTGGACGCCAAGCTGCGCGTGCAGACCCGCACGCAGATCGCCCAGTTGCAGCGCAGGCTCGCCACCACGACGGTGTACGTCACCCACGACCAGGTCGAGGCGATGACCATGGGTGATCGCGTCGCCGTGCTGAAGGACGGCCTGCTGCAGCAGTGCGCCACGCCGCGCGACCTGTACCGCGATCCGGCCAACGTGTTCGTCGCTGGGTTCATGGGCTCACCGGCCATGAACCTGTTCACGCTCCCCGTGGCCGATGGCCGGGTGGAGCTGGGCGGGCACGCGCTCGCGCTGCCGCGGACGGTCGCGGATGCCGCGGGGGCCACCGTGACGGTCGGCATCCGGCCGGAGCACTTCGAGCTCGGCGACGGCTCCGGCATCGAGATGGAGGTGGACGTGGTGGAGGAACTCGGTTCCGACGCCTACATCTACGGCCGCACCGTGGCCGAGGGTGCGACCAACGGCGCCGCGGAAACCATTGTGGCGCGCGCGGATTGGCGCAATCCGCCGGCGAAGGGCACGCACCTGCGGCTGTCCACCGACGCCGAGCACATCTACTTCTTCGACACCGACGGGCGCAGGCTCAACTAGCTCACCGCCGGGGGCGGCTCAGCTCGGCGGTTTCGCCGCTGGGCCGCTCACCGACCCGCACCCCGGCGACGGAGTGCGCCCGCGTCTCGCTCGCGCCGTGAGCGGGCCCGGTGCGATCAGTCCGTCGCGTTCGATCGGCGGCGTTCGCGCCGCTGCCGCGCATACTCCTCGTTGAGCCGCACGCCGAGTTCCTCCAGTTCGATCTCGCGGCCGGATGCGCTGCGCACCTGCACCCGCACCGGAGCGCCGGTCGCCTCCTCGACCAAGAGCAGCGGCGCGGGACCCGGTTGCAGGTAGGCGTCACCCCACTGCATGAGCGCGAGCACGGCGGGCAGCAGATCCCGCCCCATCCGGGTGAGCACGTATTCGTGCCGGGTGCGCTTGCCTTCCTCTTGGTAGGGCTGTTTCGTCAGCAAGCCCGCCTCGGTGAGCTTGCGCAACTGTGCGGCGGCGGCCGCGTCGGTGATGCCGACCCGGCCGGCGAACCCGTCGAAGCGCCGGGTCCCGTAGTACGCCTCGCGCAGAATGAGCACGGCCGAGCGCGTGCCGACGATGTCCATCGCCTTCGCGATCGAGCATTCCTCGGCCTTCCACGCACTGAGATCGGCCAACGGTCCTTCCATCACGGCTGCCATGACGAACATCATACCGATGCTGACTTGCCTCGACTATTGTCAGATGTACTCTGACTATGTGTTGATAGAGCCAGGCATGGCGGCCGGGCTCTCGGTCCGGAAGGAAGCACCATGAGAGACGCGGTGATTGTCGAAGCGGTACGCACCCCGATCGGCAAAGGCAAGCCGAACGGCGCACTGCACAATGTCAACGCGGTGGATCTGCTGGCCCACAGCCTGCGCGAAGTGGTGGAGCGAAGCGGGATCGATCCCGCCCTCATCGACGACGTGATCGGCGGCGTCGTCACCCAGTTCGGCGAGCAGGGCGCGAATATGACCAGGCGGGCCGCACTGGCCGCCGGATACCCCGAATCCGTGCCCGCCACCACCGTCGACCGGCAGTGCGGCAGCAGCCAGCAGGCGATCCACTTCGCCGCGCAAGGCGTGATCGCGGGCGCCTACGACATCGTGGTCGCCGCGGGCGTGGAGTCGATGGGCCGGATTCCCATGGGCGCCAATCTGGTCGGCTCGGACGACATCTCCGGCGTCGGCTTCGCCGAGCGATACCCGGAGGGCCTGGTGTCGCAGGGCATCAGCGCCGAGCTGATCGCGGCCAAGTGGGGGCTCACCCGTACCCAACTGGACGAGTTCGCACTCGCCAGCCACGACAAAGCCGCACTCGCCACCAAGAACGGCTCGTTCGCCGAAGAACTCGCGCCGATCAACGGACTCGCCACCGACGAGGGCATCCGGGTCGGCAGCACGCTGGAGACCCTGGGCACACTCCGTCCCGCCTATTACGACCCGGCCATGGCCGCCCGCTTCCCGCAGATCGGCTGGGCGATCACGGCGGCGACGGCCAGCCAGGTCAGCGACGGCAGCGCGGCGGTGCTCATCATGACCAGCGAGCGCGCGAAGGAACTCGGCTTGCGGCCGCTGGCCCGGCTGCACAGCTTCGCGGTGGCCGGCGACGACCCGCTGCTGATGCTCACCGCCGTGATCCCGGCGACCGCGAAGGTGTTGCGGCGCGCCGGTTTGCAGCTGTCCGACATCGATCTGATCGAGATCAACGAGGCCTTCTCACCGGTGGTGCTGGCCTGGGCGCAGGACACCGGCGCGGATCTGGCGAAGGTCAACGTCAACGGCGGCGCGATCGCCATCGGCCACCCGCTCGGCGCGTCCGGCGCACGCCTGATGACCACGCTGGTACACGCCATGCAGGAACGCGGCGCCCGCTACGGCCTGCAAACCATGTGTGAAGCAGGCGGATTGGCCAACGCCACCATCATCGAAAGGTTGTGACCCCACGCCACCGGCGCCGCGTGTCCGTCGAGGTCCAGGCGAACACGCTCGCCGGTGGCGCACCGCTCGCGGCCGGTGCCGCGAGTTCGTCGCCGTTCCAGGCGAACACGCCACGACGAAGTCACGGCCAACTAATACGACACGATTACGACCGCGATCAGGAAGCCGACCAACCACGACTCGAGGATCAAAGGGACTGCGATGAGCGGGGTCCAGGCGATCGGCCTTTTGTCGCGCACTTTCTCCAGCACCGCGGCGACCGCCGCGAGCACCGACGCCGCGATGCCGGTCCACGCGATGACCTGGGCCCACGGCAGATACTCGACACCGCGGCCATCACGGCCGTCGCGCGCGAGCACTTCGTAGAGCGGGACGAAAGACGCCATCAGCCAGCCGAATCCGAGGACGATCACCGAACCCAGCGCCACGCGCAAGGCATCGGTCATTCGCCGCCGGAACCGCCACGCCATACCTTCAGGATGACCGGCGCGCGACCGCACGGCATTTCGAACGGCTCAGGCTCCCGGGTAGACCTTGGACGCGAGCGCCAGGCCGCCGCAGAACGAGGCGATGATCAGCACCATCGCCAGCACCGGCCAGTACCACATGTACCAGCGCTTGACGGCGGCCAGGATGAGCATGCCGGTCACGCCGACGATCGCGAACGCGGTCCCGCCCCACGACACCGCGAAGGCCCAGCCCAAGTAGTCGGTGCGGCAGTTGTCCGGCCCACACGGATCGGTGGCGAAGGCGAAGAAAACGGTGAAGTAGGCGGCGGCGAGTCCGAGGACAGCCGCGACGCAATACAGCACGACAGCGAGCACCACGTCCCAAGTTCGCACCGGCCGCTGCCCGGCGGGCCACTGCCCTGGCCCCGGGGCCGGGCCGTAAGGCGGCCAGGGCTGCGCGGTACCGGTCTGGATCATGCCTCGACGATCCCGCTTCGGGCGCCACCCCGACTCCGGGAAACTACTCGAGTCCGCATGCGCAATCCCCCGATCGGCCGCAGCGGCCGAATAAGCTGGGCGGCGATGAGCGACTCCGCAGAGCAGAACGTCGTCTACGCCATCCCGATGCGCACCCGTTTCCGTGGCATCACGGTGCGCGAGGGAATGCTGATCCACGGACCGCTCGGGTGGGGCGAGTTCTGCCCGTTCCCCGAGTACGACGACCGGGAGGCCGCCGCCTGGCTGGCCACCGCCATCGAGCAGGTGACGATAGGCTGGCCCGAACCGGTGCGGGATCGCATTCCGATCAATTGCACCGTGCCCGCCGTCGACGCGGAGCAGGCGCACGCGATCGTCGGTCGATCCGGCTGCCGCACCGCCAAGGTGAAGGTCGCCGACCATCCCGAATCGCTCGCGGAGGATCTGGCCAGGGTGGAGGCGGTGCGCGACGCGCTCGGCCCGAACGGCGCGATCCGGGTCGACGCCAACGCGGTCTGGGATGTCGACACCGCGGTGCGCCACATCGAGCGCATCGACAAGGCCGCGGGCGGGCTGGAGTACGTCGAACAGCCGTGCCGGACCATCGAGGAACTCGCCGCGGTGCGCCGCCGGGTAGACGTGCGCATCGCCGCCGACGAATCCATCCGCCGGGCCGAGGACCCGCTGCGCGTCGCGGTCGCCGGTGCCGCCGACATCGCCGTCCTCAAGTGCACGCCGCTCGGCGGCGTCCGCCGCGCCCTCCAGGTAGCGGAGGCGGCGGGATTGCCCTGCGTGGTCTCCTCCGCCTTGGAGACCAGCGTCGGCCTCGCCGCGCAGCTGGCCCTGGCGGGCGCGCTCCCGGAACTCGACTTCGCCTGCGGTCTGGGCACGTTGAGCCTGCTCACCGGCGACGTGACGCCGGGCTCCCTGCGCCCATCGGACGGTTACCTCCCGGTCCTGCGCACCCCGCCCGCACCGGACCCCGACCTGCTGGAACGCCACCGCCACCCCGACGCCGAACGCACCGCGTGGTGGCATGAGCGGTTGGCCCGGGTCACCGCCCTGCTCTGATAGTCCCCGCGCAATAACAAGGCGCAGACCGCTGCCATCCGCCCTGGCAACGGTACGCGCGACACTCCATCGCGACGCCGCCTATTTCCCGGACACGCAGCGCCTCGTCCGTGCGGCGGCCGCACGAAGGAGGCACCTGCGCTCGACCATCGCGCCCCGCCTCCGCCGAGTGGTGAACACCTTCTTCGCCAACGGCGTCACGAGTTTTGACCGCCATCAACAACGCGGCCGGCGCGACCGAGGGCCCCGACCAGCTGCCCGCTGGGGCCGAAATCGCCGTACTGGTGTAACGGCCCCCGCCGACCGCGACTCCGGACATCGTTTTCCGGTCAGCACTCCGACTGCGCACGCTGGAACGCTCCGACCCGATCGCGAATCGTGGCCCGCGAGAGACGACATCGCAGCCGACAGCTCTTCCGCTCGTCGTTCACATGATTGATCGGCGACTCACCCGATCCGCACGCCGCAGCCCAGCATGGTGGTGCGCAAGAGCAGCGCCGCCTCGGGACCGACGACCCCGTCGACCAGTTCCAGATATCGATCGCAGAATTGCGGACCGTGCGCGGCCACCGATCCGGGGGCGGGCTCCAGGTGATGCGCGAGTTCGTGCAGGATCACCAGTTCCCGCAGCGCCCAGGCGGTGCCGCCGGTGTGCAGCGGAACGGCGAGGACGGCCTCGGCCGCCTCGTAGTGCGCGGCGGTGGTCCCGGCGCGCGAGCGGACGCGCACCGCGACGGCGGCTCGATCCCAGCGCGCCCGCACCCAATTGAGGTTCAGCACTTTGTCCGTATAACTCTGCACGGATTCCACTGAGGCGAAGCGGCGCTCGATCGGCAGTGTGAGATGCGAACCGTAGAGTTCCACAGTGCGCGTTCCGTACTCGTCCGCGCGATCGAACACCCCGCGCACCAACTGTTCGGCGTCGTACACCTTGGCGCGCTGACCATCGCGCACCGTCATCGCCGCGACACCGATCGCACCGCGGCGAGCACCGATAAGTTGCCGACCCGCGCCGGCACGACGGCCGGCCACACCCGGTCGAGGTCGCCCGCTCGCACCGGACAGCCCGCGATGCGCACGCCGATCAGCCGCCTTCGGAGGTCAATTTCGCACGGGCGGCAGGGAGTTCGGGTGACGTCCCGATCCGCGCGGCCCGGCCCGCGCGATCGCCCGCCGCCCGCGCCGCCGCCGAATGTCCCGTCGACGCCTGCGGTCCGCGCCAGGTGCCGCGTGCCTCCGACGTCCGGGCGTAGAAATCTGTGAGCTCGATCTCTTTGTCGCGCAACGCCAGCGCGGTGCCGGTCGCGCGCCCGTCCCCGGGCAACACCTCGGCTTCGACCTCCGCCTTCACCTCGGCCAGCCGCCGCCCGATTCGCGCCGCGAACGCCATCTGAAAGTTCAGCCGCGCCGTCACGCCCGCCACCGGCGCCTGCACCCGCCGCCGGACCTGGCGGCCCCACCGCTTCTCCACCACGATCTTCTCCACGGTGGCCGATCGGTAGGCGCCGGACTTGATGTACTGGTCGGACGCGCGCACCATCTGCACGATCAGACTGGCGTAGAGCGCCTCGCAGGTATCGATATCGGAGTCGAAACCGTAGGCGTAGATCTGCGTCGATGTCCTGGCAACATCGCAGCGCACGTCGTTGGCCGCAGCGATCGCGACGAACAACTGCACGTAGGTGCGCAACCCGCGTTTGCCCGGCTCGCCGATCGGGATGATCCGCTGCACGGGGGTGGGCCTGCGCTCGCGTCCCGCGATGTGCGCCCGCGCCACGGCGAGGTCGATGGACGACTTCGTAGCCAGCCGCTGAGCCGCGGCGAGGAACGCTTCGGCCTCGTGTTCGTTGTCCGTGGACTCGGCCTTGCGCAGCAACCCACCGATGCGGGTGAGCATCCGATCGGGAACCGCGTTCGGCGAAGTCATCGCCGTCAGCCTAATGGGCGACTTCCCGCCACTGTCCCGCATGCCGGATCGACACCATGTATCTTGCCTTGTGCACCGGCAGGGTGTGCTGCCGCTCACGAACGATCCTGGAGTGTTTGCGATGGCTGTGAAGAAGGTGTCGTCCCTACGTGCGACGCTCGTGCCACGGGCCGCGGTCGCGGTCGCGTCGGTCGGGCTGCTGACCGCGACGTTCACCAGTGCCTGCTCCAGCGACAGCGGCGGCAGCCCGACCAGCCAGAACCTCACCGGACGTGGTCCGATCACCTACGTCGAGGGCAAGGACACCACCGAGACCGGCGCGGTCAAGCAGCTGATCGAGCGCTGGAACGCCGCGCACCCGGACGAGCAGGTGACGTTCAAGGAACAGTCGAACGACGCCTCGCAGCAGTACGACGACCTGGTCGAGCACATGCGCTCCAAGCAGTCCAACTACGACGTGGTCGCCTTGGACGTGCCCTGGACCGCCGAGTTCGCCGCCAAGGGCTGGATCCAGCCGCTGAAGGACTCCTTCGCGATCGACACCAGCGCGCTGCTCTCGCCGCCGGTCGCCAGCGCCACCTACAACAACACGCTCTACGCCGCACCCCGGAACACCAACGGCGGCCTGCTGTTCTACCGCAAGGACCTGGTGCCGAACCCGCCCAAGACCTGGAACGAACTGCTGGCCCAGTGCCCGATCGCGCGCCAGCAGAACATCGGTTGCTACGCGGGTCAGTTCGCGCCCTACGAGGGCCTGACCGTGAACGCGGCCGAGGTCATCAACGCCTACGGCGGCAGCTTCGTCGGCGCCGACGGCAAGACCCCCACGGTGAACAGCGCGCAGTCGCGCACCGGCCTGAAGGTGCTGGTCGACGCGTTCAACAACGGCGACATCCCCAAAGAGGCCATCACGTTCAAGGAGCCGGAATCCAGCAACGCCTTCGCTCAGGGCAAGCTGATGTTCCTGCGCTCGTGGCCGTCCACCTTCGGTGACGTCGGCGGCGAGGCCTCCGCCGTGAAGGACAAGTTCTCGGTCGCTCCGCTGCCGGGGGACAACGGCGTCGGCGCCTCCACCCTCGGCGGCTACAACGCGGCGATCAGCGCGTACTCCAAGAACAAGGCCACCGCGCTGGACTTCCTGCGCTTCCTGATCAGCGAGGACGCGCAGCACATCGTCGCCTCCGGCGCGCTGCCCTCGGTACGCGCGTCCATGTACGACGACCCGGCGCTGATCGCGAAGATGCCCTACCTGCCCGCGCTCAAGGACTCCATCGCCAGCGCGGTCCCGCGCCCGGTGACACCCTTCTATCCAGCGGTGAGCAAGGCCATCCAGGACAACGCCTATGCTGCGTTGAACGGAACCAAGTCCGTCGACGACGCGATCACCGGTATGCAAAAGGGCATCGAGACCGCCGGATCGTAAGTGATCGAGCGCGATGGACCCGACGAACCCGCAGGAGAGAGAAACGGTGTCGGATCCTTCGGGAACGGCGACTAGCGTGCCGAAAGACGACGAAGTTGTTCCGGCCCAGCGCGGCTTCGCCGCACGGCTGGCCCTGGACCTGCGACGCTCCGGGAAAGCCTGGGTGTTCGTCACACCGGTGCTGATCGCGCTAGCGGTCGTCATCGGGTATCCGGTGTTCCGGGCCCTGTGGATGTCCTTCCAGAAGGACCCCGGGCTCGACCCGGCGACCGGCATGTTCGTCGAAGGCGGCAGCGCCGGGTTCTCGAACTACACGCACTGGCTGCTGCAGCAGTGCCAGGTCGTGACCGGCGAGACGGTGCCGTGCCCCACCGGCAATCTCGGCTCGCAATTCTGGATGGCCATCGGGGTCACGCTGTTCTTCACAGTCGTGACCGTCGCGCTGGAGGCGACGCTCGGCCTCGGCATGGCCATGGTGATGGGCAAGACCTTCCGCGGCAGGGCGCTGCTGCGCGCGGCCGTGCTGATTCCGTGGGCCATCCCGACCGCCGTCACGGCACGGTTGTGGGAGTTCATGTTCCAGTACGACGGCGTGGTCAACCGCGTGCTCGGCACGCACATCCTGTGGACCTCCGACGCCTGGCCTGCCCGGTTCGCGGTGATCGCGGCCGACGTCTGGAAGACCACGCCGTTCATGGCGCTGCTGCTGCTGGCCGGTCTGCAGGTGATCCCGGGCGATGTGTACGAGGCGGCTCGCGTCGACGGCGCGTCGGCCTGGCAGCGGTTCACCCAGATCACGCTGCCGCTGCTGAAGCCGGCCCTGCTGGTCGCGGTGCTGTTCCGCACCATGGACGCGCTGCGCATGTACGACCTGCCCGCGATCATGACGCTGGGCAATCCGTCCACCCGCACGGTGTCGATCCTGGTGGTCGACCAGGTCCGGCAAGGCCCCAACAGTGCGGCCGCGTTGTCCACCATCACCTTCCTTTTGATCTTCGCGGTGGCGTTCGTGCTGGTGAAGATTCTCGGGGCCAACGCCGTTCGCACCCAGGAAGAACAGCGGGAGGCGCACTGATGTCCGTGCAGACAGCGGAAAAGCCCGTGACGGGGCAGCGTGCCGCGCAGCCGGTTCCGTGGACCAAGCGCCTCGGCTCGGTACGGCTGTACCTCGGCGCGCTGATCGTGCTCGTCTGGGGCCTCGCGCCGTTCTACTGGATGGCGGTCAACGCGTTCCGCGACCCCGACTACACCTTCGACAACACCCCGTGGCCGACGCACGTCACGCTGGAGAACTTCCGCAACGCGTTCGACACCAGCCGCGGCAACAACTTCGGCAAGGCGCTGGTCAACAGCCTCGTCATCGGCTCGATCACCACGGTGATCGCCCTGGCGGTCGGCGTGCTGGCCGCGTACGCGCTCGCCCGGCTCACCTTCCGCGGCAAGTACGTGGTGTCCGGCTTGATCCTCAGCGCCTCGATGTTCCCCGTCGTCGTCCTGGTCACCCCGCTGTTCCAGCTGTTCACCAACCTCGGCTGGATCGGCGAGTACCAGGCGATGATCATCCCGAACATCTCGTTCGTGCTGCCGATGACGGTCTACATCCTCGCGTCCTTCTTCGCCGAACTGCCGTGGGAACTGGAAGAAGCCGCGCGGATCGACGGCGCCACCAAGATGCAGGCGTTCCGCTTGGTGATGCTGCCCTTGGCCGCCCCCGCCGTGTTCACCACCGCGATTCTCGCGTTCATCGCGGCGGTCAACGAATACCTGCTGGCCCGTTTGCTTTCCAGCGACAAGACCGAACCGGTCACCGTCGCGATCGCCCGCTTCTCCGGCAACAACCCGCTGGTGCAGCCCTACGCGGCGATCATGGCGGCAGGCACGATCGTCACCATCCCGCTGGTCGTCATGGTCCTGCTCTTCCAGCGCCGGATCATCTCGGGCCTCACCGCGGGCGGCGTGAAGAGCTGAATCCTTGGCCGCGCGGGCGCGGCGGGTTCGCGGGCTGTGTTGGTTTTTCCAGCGCCTGCGGCGCTGGGTGTTCGCGGCCCTCTTGTGGCTCGCGTCCGAGCGACCGCCGCTGGCGACTGCGTCGCGGACGCGGCGGCCGCTCGGACGCGAGCCGGGCCGCGAACGGCGCATGCTCGGTCTCGCTTCGCTCGAAACCTGGAGTCGGGGTGAGCCGGTGGCGTTGCCGAGGTAACCACCGGACAGCGGGGTTCGCCGTCCTTTCGCAGCACGCGGCCCGAGCGGCCCACGTGCATCGGCGATTCTTGGGGCCACACGCGCGGGTAATGCATGCGGCTCGGCTGTGTCGGACGGCTGGAAAGTGGAAAGCCGCCTGTGAACGAACGCGGTAAACTCTGGCTTTCGATGCTCTTTTCCGTTCGTTCGTGCAGGTGAGTTCGTCCGGCGCTCCGGGAGGAGATGATCGTGAGCTCGTTCCGCAAACCGCGAGAACGTAGACGCGGCGGCAAGGGGGCTCCCCCGCCCGCACCGTATGCCTCGATCGCGGGCTGGAACGAGCGGCCGGAAGCGGCGAGACGCGACGCGCGGAGCCGACGCGAACGCATGGCGGACCGTAGGAAGACGCGACCGCCCGTGCCGCGCCCGGCGCCGGCGGAGAATCGGCCGCCGCGCAGCAGAGCCGAACGTATCCGCCGCCTGCTGCTCGCCTTGTTCATCCTGTTCGGCGTGGTGCCCGCGCTGCTGTCGGTCCTGGCGTACTGGAGTGCCGAGATCCCGGATCCGAGTGCGGTGCAGACGAATCAGATCGCGACCATCCTGGCGGCCGACGGCAGCACGGTGATCGCGAAAATCGTGCCGCCGGACGGTAATCGGATGCCGGTCCCGCTGTCCGACGTGCCGCAGCCGGTGCGCGACGCGGTGCTGTCGGCCGAGGATCGGAATTTCTACACCAATCCCGGCTATTCGACTTCCGGCTTTCTGCGGGCCGTGCGAGACAACCTGCTCGGGAAGGACAACGCGGGCGGCGGCTCCACGATCACCCAGCAGTACGTCAAGAACGCGTTCCTCGGCTCCGAGCGCACGGTCACCCGCAAGATGCGCGAGCTGATCATCGCGGCGAAGATGGCGCGGCAGTGGAGCAAAGACGACATCCTCGCCGCCTACCTCAACACCATCTACTACGGCCGGGGGTCGTACGGCATCGCCGCGGCGGCCAAGGTCTACTTCGACAAACAGGTGAACCAGCTGACCCTCGCGGAGGGCGCGGTGCTCGCCGCGCTGATCCGGACGCCCTCGATCCTGGACCCGGAAACCCATCTCGCGGAGTTGAAAGCGCGCTGGCGCTACGTGCTCGACGGGATGGTCGAGATGGGCGTCCTCGCGCCGGGTGATCGTGACGCCACCACCTTTCCGCTGATCATCCCGCTCACCGAGATCCCGGACGAGGACGTGGCCCGCGGCCCGGAGGGACTGATCCGCAACCAGGTGGTGCGCGAGCTGCGCGACTCCGGCATCAGCGAGCGCGACCTGAACAAGGGCGCGTTGCAGATCACCACCACCATCGACGCCAGGGCGCAGCAGGCGGTGCTGGGGGCGGTGCGCGACCGGCTCGGTGCCCAGCCACCGGAATTGCGCGCCGCGGTGGTGTCGATCGATCCGCGCTCCGGCGCGGTGCGCGCGTACTTCGGCGGCTACGACGGCATCGGCTTCGACTTCGCCCAGGCGCCGTTGCAGACCGGATCGGCGTTCAAGGTCTTCGCGGCGATCGCCGCGCAGCAGCAGAGCATTCCGCTCTCGCGCGTGCTGGACAGCTCCCCGGTGACCGACCGCGGTACCCGGATCACCAACGTGGACGGCGAGTCGTGCGGCAAGTGCACCATGGCCGAGGCGCTGAAGCGCTCACTGAACACCAGCTTCTACCGGTTGACCATGACGATGTTCGACGGGCCGCAGGCCATCGCGGACGCGGCGCACGCAGCCGGTATCCCGGAAGAGCTGCCGGGCGTGGCGGGCAAGACCCTCAGCGAGGACGGCGGTAAACCGCTGAACGGAATCGTCCTCGGGCAGTATGTGGTCCGGCCCATCGACATGGCCTCGGCCTACGCCACGCTCGGTGCGGCAGGTGTGCACCACCGGCCCTATTTCGTGCAGCGGGTGGTGACCGGCGACGGGCGGGTGCTCCTGGATCGCGGCGACCCGGACCAGCAGGTCGGCGAACAGCTGCCCGAGGGGAAGCAGCGCATCCCCCGGAAGATCGCGGAGAACACCACCGAGGCGATGCTCCCGATCGCGGCCTACTCCAACGGGCACGCGCTGAAGAACAACCGTCCCTCGGCCGCCAAGACCGGCACCACACAGCTCGGCGAGAGCGATTTCAACAAGGACGCGTGGATGATCGGCTTCACCCCGTCGCTGTCCACGGCGGTATGGATCGGCACCGAGCAGTCACAACCGATCCGCACCGCGCGCGGCGCCGACATCTACGGCTCCGGCCTGCCCGCCGACATCTGGAAACAGGTCATGGACGACGCGCTCGACGGCACCCCGATCGAACAGTTCTCGGGCACGCGGGCTCCGGCCGGGCCGAATCAGAGCAAGCCGCCCTCCGGCGGGCCCTACGACATCCTGAATCCACCGCAGCAGTCGCCGCAGCGCGAACCCGCCGTCGTCATCCCGCCGAGCGCGCAACCACCCAGGGAGGTGGAGATCTTCCCGGGGCTGAGCATTCCGGTTCCTGGATAGCGATGATGCTGTGACCTTCCGTCGCCCGGTGGAACGCATGACGTGGCAGCATCGTTTGCCAGAGTGAGAGCGAACAGCGAGTGCGTCGGTACGGGCCGACGCCGAAACCGCGGAAACGATGCGGAAGGATATGCGCTCGAGCGACGGCAGCGCGGCGCGAGCGACGGGCCCGGAGGCGGTAGCCTGCGTCACCATGGAGGGCACCGGGAGCGACGCCGATTGAAGACAGACGAGACATAGGGGCTACGCCGGTGGATTTCAATGTCGTTGACCAACCCGAGACGCTGGTGGCGGGAACAGTGCTTCGCAGCCCCGCGCTCGCGGTCGAAGGACCGCGCCGCGCGAAAGTCGAAGAGGCGTGGAAGCGCAACCTGGCCCGCAAGCTGCCCGGACCGCCGACCACGGCGTACGTCGACCACGCGCCGGAGATCAATTCGTACCTGACCCACATCGTCGGCTACCGCTGCCACAGCCTGGCCGACCTGCTGCCCGGCGACGTGCTCGCCCGGGTGCCCGCCGGGCGCTTCGCCCGGTTCATCGCCAGCGGCGACAATCTCGGCGACACCATCGTGAGCATCTGGCGAGCGGTGTGGGACGCGGAGGCCTCGGGGCGGCTCGTGCGCGCGTACACCGGCGACTGGGAACACTATCCGGACGCGCGGACGGTGGAAGTCTTCGTGGCATTGGCAGACGATCAGGGCAACGGGTAGGAACAGACAGTGGACTTCGAGATCGTCACATTGCCGCAGAGCATGGTCGCGGGCCTGACCGTGCCGCTGGCCGGCCGCGAGGTGACCGCGCGTGACCTCGACCTGGTGAACTTCACCTGGGATCGGTACCTGGCACGGGAGAAGAACGTACAGCGAGTGGCCGCCTACATCGGCCAGAACGATCACGCCGTCGCCGTGCTGGGCTACGAGATCGGCGCGATGGGCGAACTGGACCCCGGCGACGTGCTCACCATCATCCCGCAGGGCCGCTACGCCAAATTCGTCGTCGCCGACAAGCCCTACGACCTGCTGCGCACCGCATGGGCACAGGTGGCGAAGGCCGAGAGCGCGGGGACCATCACCCGCTCACACACCGCCGAGGTGGAGCGCTACACCGGCCCCGCGTCGGTAGAGGTCTACGTCTCGCTGGACTGAATTCGCTGACGTGTACACGACAACGTGTACACTTCAGATATGTCGGAGATCAGTATCCGGGAGCTGCGCGCCAACCTCGCCGCCCACGTCCGCGAAGCCGAATCCGGCGAGCAAGTGATCATCTTGCGAGACGGCGCGCCCGCCGCGGCGCTGGTGCCGTTGTCCATGGTCGAGGCGTTCGACGCAGCCGAGGACGAGCTTCTCGCGCGGGAAGCCGAGGTCAGGCTCGCGGCCGACGAGCGGACCTTCACCATGGCGGAGGTGCTGGCCGACCTTTTCGAAGACGACACGAAGTGAAATACCGCTTCCACTTCCTCGAGTCCGCGCGCCGAGAACTACGCGCCATCGAGCGTCAGGACGCGATGCGGATCCTCACCGCCCTCACGGCACTCGGCGAGGACCCCTATGCGCCCGGGCTGGACGTCAGGAAGTTGTCGGGGCGCGAGGACTTGTTCCGTCTGCGGATCGGCAGATACCGGGTCGCGTACCGAGTGGACAACGGCGTGCTGGTGATTCTCGTGGTGAAGGTCGGCTGGCGGAAAGACGTCTACCGAGGTCTGTAGTTCGACGGCAGGCCGGCCGAGGGCGATTGCCCTTCGGCCGGCCTCTTGCCGGTGCGGTGCCTACTCCGCGCCGATGATGAACGCTTCCAGCTGGGTGCGCGCGATGTCGTCGGCGAGCTGCTGCGGCGGGGACTTCATCAGGTAGGCCGAGGCCGGGATGACCGGTCCGCCGATGCCGCGGTCCTTGGCGATCTTCGCCGCGCGCACCGCGTCGATGATGATGCCCGCGGAGTTCGGCGAGTCCCACACCTCGAGCTTGTACTCGAGGTTCAGCGGCACGTCGCCGAAGGCGCGACCCTCCAGGCGGACGTAGGCCCACTTGCGGTCGTCGAGCCAGCCGACGTGGTCGGACGGGCCGATGTGCACGTCGTTGGCGCCGAGCTCCTTCTTCAGGTTGCTGGTGACGGCCTGGGTCTTGGAGATCTTCTTGGACTCCAGGCGCTCGCGCTCGAGCATGTTCTTGAAGTCCATGTTGCCGCCGACGTTCAGCTGCATGGTGCGGTCGAGCTGCACACCGCGGTCCTCGAACAGCTTGGCCATCACGCGGTGGGTGATGGTCGCGCCGACCTGGCTCTTGATGTCGTCGCCGACGATCGGCACGCCCGCCTTGGTGAACTTCTCCGCCCAGACCGGGTCGGAGGCGATGAACACCGGCAGCGCGTTGACGAACGCGACACCGGCGTCGATGGCGCACTGCGCGTAGAACTTGTCGGCTTCCTCCGAGCCCACCGGCAGGTAGGACACCAGCACGTCGACCTTGTTGTCCTTCAGCACCCGCACCACGTCGACCGGCTCGGCCTCGGACAGCTCGATGGTCTCCGCGTAGTACTTGCCGATGCCGTCGAGGGTCGGACCGCGCTGCACGACGACATCGCTGGGCGGCACGTCGGAAATCTTGATCGTGTTGTTCTCGCTGGCGAAGATCGCCTCGGCCAGATCGAAGCCGACCTTCTTCGCGTCCACATCGAACGCGGCGACGAACTTGACGTCGCGAACGTGATAGGGCCCGAACTTCACGTGCATCAGGCCGGGGACGGTCGAGGTCTCGTCCGCGTCCTTGTAGTACTGCACGCCCTGGACCAGCGAAGAGGCGCAGTTGCCCACACCTACGATGGCGACGCGAACTTCTGTGGCGTTGTCAGCCTTGTCGTTGTCACTCATGGCCGATATTTCCCTCTTTCTGTGGTGCCGCCTTCGTCGATTGCTCCGCCGCAATCAACTCGTTGAGCCAGCGCACTTCGCGCTCGCTTGATTCGAGTCCGAGTTGATGGAGCTGCCGGGTGTAGCGATCCAACGACCCGCTGGCCTTCTTGATCGCCTCCCGGAGCCCCTCTCGGCGCTCCTCGACCTGACGCCGCCTGCCCTCCAGGATCCGCATCCGCGCTTCCGCGGGGGTGCGGCTGAAGAAGGCCAGATGAACGCCGAAGCCGTCGTCGGTGTAGTTCTGCGGTCCGGTGTCGGCGAGCAGCTCGCTGAACCGCTCCCGCCCGGCCGGCGTCAGTTGGTAAACCCGTCGCGCACGGCGTGTCGTCGCGCCCGCGGGGATCTCCTCGGCGATCAACCCGTCCGCCTGCATGCGGCGCAGGGTGGGATAGAGCGACCCGTAGGAGAAGGCCCGAAACGCCCCGAGCAGGCCGGTCAGCCGCTTACGCAGCTCGTACCCGTGCATGGGCGCTTCGAGGAGCAGCCCGAGGATTGCCAGTTCGAGCACCGGGCTTCACCCCCTGACTGTGTACAGACCTAACCGATGGATGCGACTTTCCACTATATCGGAGCGATACATCTGTGCACAGTCGTCGCCCTTATGTGGACGACATACGGATTCAGCGAGAGGGCGGGGAGACCGCCAGCGGCTCGCCCGCGGGAGTGACCTTCGCGTGCCCGGACGTGCCGCCTTTGCACTTCACGTGGATATCCACCACGGGCCCGGGGTCGACCGCGCCGGGCGAGTCGAACTGCACGCTGACGTGGCTGATCACGCCGTCCGGGCACCGCACCGTCTGCGGCGCACCGGCCAGCAGCCGGGCGAGGGCGGGCACGTCGAGGGCGGCGAGGTCGAAGGTGCGTGTCCCCGTTTTGCGCTCGGAGGTCGTCGAGGTGCGGAAGTCACCGTTGTAGCGATAGTCGCTGGTCTCGGATGTGCGGCCGGGTGTCTGCCGGTCCACGAGCACGTACTTCGGATACAGCGTGACGTCGTCGGCGATCAGGTCGCCGAACTCGGCCCGGTACTCCGCGAGGAAGTAGGCCAGGCCCGCACCGGTGGTCATATCGGGAACATTCTCCGACGACCCGGGCAGCTCGACGCCGCAACGGCTGATCGCCCCCACCATCGCACCCACGACCAATGCCGCGACGACAGTCGAGACCGGCGCCAGCCAGCGCCGCGGCCGACGCCGGTCCACGCGCACCACCGGGGCGTTCGCGAGTTCGCCCGGAATCTGTAGATCACCGATCAACGCGTCGAGCTCGCCGAAGGACTTGGCGCGCATCGCCTTGGCCGTACGCGTGGCGTGCTCGCTCTCGGTGATCTGTCCGTCGGCCAGGGCGGTGTCGAGCAGTCCGCACACGTCGGCGCGGTCCGTGTCACGTGCGCGGATGCCGCTGTATCGGGTTGTCGCCATTGCCTCATCCCTCGAACGGCCAGACACGGCGCACCTCGCCGGCCGGGGTCATCAGGAAGTGACCGTCCTCCTTGACGGAGTTGTTCACGTAGACCTCGATGATGGGTTGCCCGGCGGGAATGCCGTACCGGCCGTAGAAACTGACGTCGTTCACGCTCACCGCGAAATGCGACACGGCGCCGCCGGGAACCCGGGTGATAGTGGCCGCGTCGGCGAGCGCTCGACCGATCGCCGCCACGTTCAACAGGCCTAGATCCACCGACGGGGTGTCGGCCTTACGCGTCGTGATCTCGCGGGACTGGGTGAAACCCCCGCGGTAGTCATACTCGACCTTCCGGTTGGACTGCCCGGGCACCGACCGGGCGAATGAGGCGTGCTCGGGGTGCATCCTCAGTTCGTCTACTCGGAGGTCCCCGAACTTCCGCTGATAGTTACGCAGGAAAGTGGCGACTCCGTCGGCGGTGACCAGGCTCGGCGTCGGAACCACCAGCGGCTGTACCACCCCGAGGTCCACCGCGGGCGCGGCTTGCGCCGAGTGCGGCGGTTCTTCCGCCACCCGGGTGACCGCGAGAAATCCGGCGCAGGCCGCCAGCACCGCGGCCACGGTCACCGCACCCAGGTACCACTGGCGGCGGCGTGAGCGCGGCGGACGCGGCGCGGGCGCGGCATCGCCGGGCCGCTGCAAGTCCGCGACCAGATCCGCCAGATCCCCCAGGGTGCGCGCGTCCGCGACGAGTTCGGTGAGGGCGTCGTGCTCTTCTTCGGACAGCTGGCCGTCGGCACGGGCGCGGTCCAATAGCTCGCGGGTAGTGGCGCGATCGGCATCTCGGGCCCGAGTGTGAGCAGGATAACTTCCGCCGGATCCCGGGCGGCGCAAGGCTTTTCGCGTCACCGACGACCGATCCGCGGTGAACCCCCGCGGCACGGCGGAGGTTTGCAGATCGGCGGTGAGCGCGGCCAACTCGCCGAGCGTTTTCGCCGCCGCGGCCTGCGCGATTCGGTCGTGATACTCGTCGGCGCCGAGCTGGCCCTCGGCGTAGGCGGCATCCAGCACACTGGACGCGGCGGCGCGGTCGAGGTCACGCGCTCGCGTGCGCCCGGATGCTGCGGTGGACACAGACGGATCGTAAACCGGATAACGGCGCGGCGCGCTGGTTCGGGCGCTGATCCGGACCGGTCAATCCGCACAGCCCGGGGCGGCGGGATTGCAACACCGCTACTCTGGTTCTCGTGCGAATTCAGCGGCAAGTTGTCGACTACGCCCTCCGGCGCCGGTCGCTGCTGGCTGACGTCTATGCGGGCCGGGTCGATGTCGCCGAGGTGTGTGATGCAAATCCTTATCTCTTGCGTGCGGCGAAGTTCCACGGTCGGGGGAGCGAGGTCACATGCCCCATCTGCCGGAAAGAACAACTGACCCTCGTATCCTGGGTCTTCGGCGACGGTCTCGGGCCGGTCGCCGGATCGGCTCGCACGCCCGAGGAGCTGGTGCGCCTCGCCGAGACTCGCGAAGAGTTCTCGGTGCATGTCGTCGAGGTATGCCGGACCTGCAGCTGGAATCATCTGGTGCAGTCCTATGTGCTCGGTTCCGCGCCGGCGCCGACGCGCCGTCGCACCGGGACACGCGCGAACCGGCGCACTGCCGCCGAATGAAGTGCCTGGTCATCTGCCCGTCGGGTGACTCGCGGAGCCGGCCTGCGTCCGCTCCGGCGACGACTACCGCTGATTGCCACCTGGACCGCTACGAGTTATGGAGATCTTGTCAGTGAATTCGCCCTACGAGACTTCCCCCTACGGCGATGAGCCACATGGCGGCCGTCCTCCACGGAGTTCACGTCCAAGTCCCAACCCGTATCAGGACCCTCGCCCCGGCCCCCCGCCCGGCGCCCGTCCGGGCCCGCCGCCCGGTGCGCGGCCCGGCGCGCCCTTCCCAGGCGAGCCACGCGGCCCCCAGCCGCCGCCACGCCGTCCCGGTCCCCCGCCGCAAGGCCGACCGCCGCAGCAAGGCGGCCGTCCACCCCAGCCGGGCCGACCGCCGCAACCCAACCGCGGCGCGCCCAACGACGGCGCCCCCGGCCCGCAGTCGACCCAGAAGATTCAGCGCCCCGGCTCACTGACCGAGGCGGTGGCCGAGCGCAACCGTCGCGGTCCGGCCACCGGGCCGCGTCCGGTGACGGGCGCCCGCCCGGCCGTGGACCGAGAGGGTCGTCGCGTCCCCGGCAGCGGACCCACCACCGGCGAGCGCAGGCAGACCGCGGGCGGCCCGCCGTCCGGCCCGCCGCCGCGCCGTGGCGGCGGCAACGGCGACGGATCCGACGGACCCGGCCGCCGCAGGCCCGCCCAGCCGAAGAAGTCACCGTGGCGCATCGTGCGCCGCACTCTCTACGTCCTGGTGGCGTTGGCCATCCTGGTGCCCAGCGGCATCTTCCTGGCCGCGTACACCACCGTGTCGGTGCCGCAGCCGGGCGATCTGAAGACCAACCAGGTCGCGACCATCCTGGCCGCCGACGGCACCACGGTGCTCAGCAAGGTGGTTCCGCCGGAAGGCAACCGCACCGATGTCACCATCGAGCAGATCCCGCCGCACGTGCGCAACGCGGTGATGGCGGCCGAGGACCGGGACTTCTACACCAACCCCGGCTTCTCGATCTCCGGCTTCGCGCGCGCGGCCAGGGACAACGTCCTCGGCAAGGAGAGCGCGGGCGGTGGCTCGACGATCACCCAGCAGTACGTGAAGAACGCGCTGGTCGGTGACGAACGCTCGTTGACGCGCAAGATGCACGAGCTGGTCATCTCGGCGAAGATGGCGCGGCAGTGGAGCAAGGACGAGATTCTCGCCGCGTACCTCAACACCATCTACTTCGGTCGCGGCGCCTACGGCATCGACGCGGCGGCCAAGGCGTACTTCGGCAAGCCGGTGCAGGAACTGACCGTCGCCGAGGGCGCGGTGCTCGCCGCCACCATCCAGCTTCCCTCCAGCCTGGACCCGGAGAAGAACCCGGAAGGTGCGAAGACCCGCTGGAACTACGTGCTCGACGGCATGGTCTCCGCCAGTAGCTTGAACGCCGCCGAGCGCCAGGGCCTGCAGTACCCGCAGGTCGTCCCGCTCGCCTCGACCCGCGACAAGGAGCAGGACTCCGGCCCCGAAGGCTTGGTCAAGACGCAGGTGCTCAAGGAACTCGCCGCGGCGGGCATCAGCGAGCAGCAGCTGAACACCTCGGGCCTGCAGATCACCACGACGATCGACCCGAAGGCGCAGCAGGCGGCGGTCGACGCCGCGACGCAAAAGATGCAGGGCGAGCCTGAGCAGCTGCGCACCGCCGTCGTCTCGATCGATCCGCGCACCGGCGCGGTGCGCGCCTACTACGGGGGGCCCGACGGTCAAGGCTATGACTACGCCAACGCGGGACTGCAGACCGGTTCCTCGTTCAAGGTCATCGGCCTCGCGGCCAACCTGGAGCAGGGCATCCCGCTGTCGCAGCTGTACGACAGCTCACCACTCACCGTGAACGGCATCAAGATCACCAACGTCGAAGGCGAGCAGTGCGGTATGTGCACCATCGCCGAGGCGCTGAAGCGGTCGCTGAACACCAGCTTCTACCGGATGCAACTGGACATGCAGAACGGTCCGCAGAAGATCGCCGAAATGGGTCACAAGCTGGGCATCCCGGAAAGCATCGCGGGTGTGGGCAAGACGCTCACCGAGTCGGACGGCTCCGGCCCGAACAACGGTATCGTGCTCGGCCAGTACCAAGCTCGGCCGCTCGACATGGCCTCCACCTACGCGACGCTCGCTGCCTCCGGCGTCTACCACGCGCCGCACTTCGTGTCGAAGGTGGTGACCGCCGATGGGCAGGTCCTGCTCGACCGCGGTGAGGTGGCCGGTGAGCAGCGTGTCTCGGCCGCCGTGGCCGACAACGTCACCGCCGCGATGAAGCCGATCGCCGGCTACTCCCGCAACCACGGGCTGGCCAACGGACGCGAATCGGCAGCCAAGACCGGTACCGCGCAGCTGCTGGATACCGGCGAGAACAAGGACGCCTGGATGGTCGGCTACACCCCGTCGCTGTCGACCGCGGTGTGGGTGGGCACCGTCGACAACTCGCCGCTGCGCAACTACAGCGGTGGCATGATCTACGGCTCGGGTCTGCCCTCCGACATCTGGAAGGCGACCATGGACGGCGCCTTGCAGGGCACCCGCAACGAGACGTTCCCGAAGCCCGCCCCGATCAAGGGCCAAGCCGGTGTTCCGGAGTGGTCGGCGCCCTACACGCCGCCGTCCACCGTCGACTCCCCGCTGCTGCCCCCGGTTGTGGTCGCGCCGACGCAGGTGGAGATCCTGCCCGGCATCACTATCCCGGTACCCGGCGTCCAGCCCGCGCCGCAGCAGCAGCGCCCGCAGCAGCAACGTGAGTCGGACGCGGGCCCGCTGCCCGGCCAGCCGGTCGCACCGACCGACGGTTCGTCCCCCACAGCTACCAACGCGCCACGCGCGGGCAACAACGGGACCGGCAATGACTCGGGAACGACCGGAGCACCCCCGACCCGGGGCCGATAGCATTCGGGATCCGTGATCGATAGGGCAGTCGGCGAAAAAGAAATTCGCCGACTGCCCTATCCGTTCAGATCGGCGAATTCCCCATTCAGCCCGAACTCGCTCTCTGCGGCGGGCATGTGTTCACCGAACTTCGGTGGCACTTTCTTCGTGATCACATCTGCCCGGCGGCATTCGAACCGGGCAAATGAATTCCGGAGAGGTCAAGCAGGAGTTATGTACCAGAAACCATTCGGGTCCTGGTAGCACTTCTCCCGAACACCCGCCCAGCTCAAGCACTCAGTGAACTTCCAGTACCCCTGCAGAACGACGTACGTTCCATCCGATATCTGGACACACTTGTCCGGAATACCTTTCCACCCGAGACACTCCGAGTAGGACGAATACCCAGCATTGGCATTTCCGGCAAGTCCGACCAGCGCCGCCCCAGCGACTGTCAGCGAGACAAGAACTTTCTTGAACATACCCACCCCGTTTCGAAGTAGACGCGCGAGATTTATGCGTCAACCGATGGTGATCATAACATCCACGTAATTACCTTGGAAGAGAATTATCGCCTGCGGGCTCGCTGCGCCGGACGCGAAAGGCTCGCGAGTGCGGTGGCAGACCGGAGCCGACTCGATCCGAACGAGCAGCCACATCCCAGGTAGCCTCGGGTTCCGTGACCGATCAGCAGCTGGTGGAGTTACGCAGGAGCGGGAGGGCGCCGCTGTCGGACCAGATGGGGCCCGGTGGTGCGTACTATGCCGCACCTGCCCCGCTCGCGTCCGATCTCCGGTCGGCGGATGCGCGCGACCGGCCGAGTCGCAACGATTCCCTCGCGGCGCAGCTGTCCACGGTGATCGGCGGGCCGGTCGGGGATCACGCCTTGGTCGGGCGGGTGCGGTTCTGGACGCCCATGCGGGTACTGCTGGCGTTCACGGTGGTATTCCTGGCGCTGGGCTGGTTCGGCAAGGCGGGGTGCATCCAGCAGACCGACGGCGCGGACGGTCCCACCCTCGACTGGAACAACGGCCGCCAGTACGTGGCGATGTGCTATTCGGACACCGTGCCGCTCTACGGCGCGGAACGACTGAACGAAGGCGCTTTCCCGTACAAGAAGCAGTGGACCGAGCAGACTCCCGACGGTGGCCGGGAGACGCGATACATGGAGTATCCGGTGCTCTCGGGCCTGTACCAGTACTTCGCGATGCGGATCGCCAAGAGCTGGGACGCGTCGCCGCTGCCCGGCGCGCTGCAGGTGGTGATCTACTTCAACGTCGTCGCGTTCGGTCTCGCGCTGGCCTGGCTGACCACTGTGTGGGCGTCGGCGCTGCTGGCAGGCCGCCGGGTCTGGGACGCGGCGCTGATCGCCTGTTCGCCGCTGGTGATCGTGCACGCGTTCACCAACTTCGACGCGCTCGCGACGGCCTTCGCCGCGACCGGCCTGCTCGCCTGGGCCCGGCGCAAACCCGTGCTCGCGGGCATCCTGCTCGGTCTGGGCGGCGCGGCCAAGCTGTATCCACTGCTGCTGCTCGGTCCCATAGTCGTGCTCTGCCTGCGTACCGAGACCATGCAGCGCACGCCGCGCACGCATCTCGGCCTGCGGATGCGCGACATCGACGGCTGGCCGGCCTTCCTGGCGTGGGTGCGCGAGACGCCCTACCGTATCCAGTTCCTCGGTGCCCGTCCGCTCGGCGCCGCGTTCGTCACGGTGTGCGCCGCGCTCGCGACCTGGCTCGCGGTGAACCTGCCGATCGCCGCGCTGTATCCGAACGGCTGGCGAGAGTTCTTCCGGCTGAACACCACCCGGCACGCCGACCCGGACTCGATCTACAACGTGATCTCCTCGTTCACCGGCTGGCCCGGCTTCGACGGCGAGCTCGCGCACGGGGAGCAGCCCGCCATCCTGAACGCCGTCTCCCTGCTGGCGTTCGTCGCGGCCTGCGCGGTGATCGCCTACATCGGCCTCACCGCGCCGCGGCGGCCGCGGCTGGCGCAACTGTGCTTCCTCGTGGTCGCGGCGTTCCTGCTGACGAACAAGGTGTGGAGTCCGCAGTATTCGCTGTGGTTGGTTCCGCTCGCCGTGCTGGCGCTGCCGCACCGGCGCATCCTGCTGGCCTGGATGACCATCGATGCGCTGGTCTGGGTGCCGCGCATGTTCTACTACCTCGGCTTGGACCGCAAAGGCCTGCCCGAAGAGTGGTTCACCGGCACCGTGGCGCTGCGTGACCTGGCGGTGCTGGGGCTGTGCGCGCTGATCGTGCGCCAGATCTACCGCCCGGAGGAGGACTTGGTGCGCCGCGACTTCGTCGACGATCCCGTCGGCGGGATCGTCGACCGCATGCCCGATCCCCTGCTGGCCTGGCTGCCGGAGCCGCTGCGGCCGCGAGTGGCGGTCGCACGCGGCTGACCGGCCGCCGCGGGGATCAGGCGCTCACCTGGTACGCAGAAAGCGCGCCTGGCGTTCCGGCTCGTGCGGTAAGAGATCCAGATCGAGCTCCCACGCGCTGCCGGTCCACGGATCGAACAGCGGCGTGCCGCCGATGGTCGGCAGGTGGCGGCACGACTGCGACAGCATCGCCACGGTGTTGTCGGCCGAGTCGGATTCGTTGGCGCCCACGATCACGATGGACAGTCCGATCAACTCACCACGCGTGATCAGCACCCCGATGCGCTGCGCGTCCGAACTCTGGTAGCCGTGCGGGAAGTCCGCGGCCAACAGCACTCGATGCTCGCTGGGCGGGGTGAACGCGCCGCTCGCGTAGGCCAATTCGGCCAGCTCGGCCGCGTCTACCAGGGTTTGCAACCGCGCGGAGATGTCGGCGTGGTCGGTGATCGGCGGGCCGTTCAGCACGGGAGCGAGCAGGCCGGTGATGCCGCTGAACGCGTCGGTCAGATCGATGATGTCGACCAGTGTCCTGCGCTGCGGCGCCGCGGCGAGCAGCCGGGCCAGCAGCGCGCCCACGACCGGCGCGACCGCACGGGTCGATTCGGCATCGATCCACAGCGGCCGATTCAGCGGAACCGGAACGCAATACGGGATGCGCAACGGACCGCGGTCGAGCGCGTACAGCTCGCCGAGCCGGATACCGTCGCTGGGCACGGGCGGCTTGTCCCAGGCGGGCGAGTCCCAGGACGCCAAGGCGGGCGGCAGCACCTGGTCGGCCTCGGCGAGTTCGCGTATCAGCTGTTCGGCGTCGCGCTCGTGGTTGTGCTCGGCGGTGCCGATCAGTTCGTCGTGCCGTTGCTGCGCGGCACGACGAGCCTGCTCGGCTTCCGGAGTATTCCTGGTCGCGGGATCGGAGACGGCTTGCGACAGTTCGTTATCCAACCGCTTGGCCGCGTACTCGCGCGCCGAGACCAGCGCGGCGGCCGACCGCGCGGCGTCCTCGAACACCATCCACAGCCGTTCCAGGCCGTGACCGACCTCCAGCGGCGCACCCGCGGTCGCGATCTGCGCGTCACCCGCCAGCGGACCCGCCATGGTGTGCGTCCCGGGCTCGGCAGCCTGATCCGCACCGTCCACCTCGACACCGTGTGCCGTGAGCAGCACGGCGAGCCCGCCCGCGTAACCCTGGCCGACGGCGCGCAGCTTCCAGGCCGGGCCACGCCGGTAGACCTCGAGACAGATCAGCGCCGTCTCGCCGGACGATGGCGTGATCGCGAATTCCGCGATCACACTGTCGTTCTCGGACATCGTGGCGGTCACCGGCCCCAGCCCGTCGGCCCGTGCGGGGGCGGCCGGGTCGGCGCTGACCACCAGGAGCACGGCCTTCGCGTCGGCGCGCACCTCGGCGAGGGTGATCGTCACCCCGTCGGTGGCCAACGCGACCCCCGCCGCGGCGGGCTGGTTGTAGAACACGAAATCGTCGCTGGAGAACACTTTCAGGTTCTCGGCGACCACCAGCGCGGAAACGTCGAGGGCAGCCTCGGCTTTCGCACTGAAACGAACGACCTCACCGGTCAGCGGGATGTTCTGACCGGCCTGCAGTTGAATCACGATGTCTGTCCTGCTGTCCCGTCGCCGGTCAACTGTTGACGAGGAACCGGCCGAGCTGCGGCACCGCCTCACCCGGATGCTTGGCCTGGAAACCCTCGCCGAGCGCCTGTAATTTCCAGTCGTTGCCCACCCGGTACAGCTTGGACATCGCCATCGCGGTGAACGGCATGCCACCGGCGAGGGTGTACCTGGCCAGCTCGCCGTTGTTCGTCCCGTCCACCAAGCGGCAGAACGCGTTCTGCACCTGCTCGAAGGTGTGGCCCTTGTAGGAGGTCACGATGAACACCAACGTGGTGACATGGACGGGGATGCGGGTCAGGTCGACCAGGATCATCTCGTCGTCGCCCTCGCCCTCGCCGGTGAGGTTGTCGCCCTGGTGGCGGATCGAGCCGTCCTTGGAGGTCAGCTGGCCGTAGTAGGCGACGTCCACCGGGTTCATGTCGGCGAACAGGATGACCGACGCGTCCAGGTCGATATCGACCGTGCGGCTGCCGAACATGCCGCGGCTGCGCACCGGATCCCAGCCCAGGCCCATCTTGACGAAGGTCAGCGCGGCGCCTTCTTTCCGCAGCGTGACCCGCTGGCCCTTGACCAGGCTGACCGGACGATCCTTGCTCAAGCTGACCTCGGCAGGCGGCTGCTGCGGCTGCGGCGGCGCGGGCTGGCCGGGCGGCGGGTAACCGGCCTCGGGACCGGGCGGCGGCGGATAGCCCTGGCCGGGCGGGGGGTAACCCGGGCCACCCTGCGGCGGTTGACCGGGAGCGCCCTGCGGCGGGTAACCGGGGCCGGGCGGCGGATAGCCGCCCGTCGGCGCGTACTGCGGCGCCTGCTGCTGGGTCGGGTACGCCGGGGTGGTCGGCGGCGGGTAGTTCGGCGGCTGCTGCTGAACCGGCTGCTGCGGCGGCGGGGGCGGAGCCTGCGCGGGCTGCGGGGCCTGCGCGGGCTGGGCGGGCGCGTCGTCGACCGAGACGCCGTGGTCGGTGACCAGCGCGGCGAAACCGCCCGCGTAGCCCTGTCCGACCGCACGCACCTTCCACGCGCCCTGGCGGCGGTAGAGCTCGAGCGCGATCACGATCGACTCGGTGTTCAGCCCCTCGATCCGGTACTCGTACAACTGATTACCGGCCGCGTCCGACACGATCGCGGTCGGAGCGGGGAAACTGCCGAAATTGCTGTTCGCGTCGTCCAGCGTGATCACCGCGCGGATCTGGTCGATGTCGGCCGGCACGGCGTTCAACGACACCGCCAGTGACGCGGGCTGACCGGCCGGCGCGGGCTGCAGATTGACGCCGGGGCCGCTGGGCTGGTTGAAGAAGACGAAGTCGGCATCGGAACGGACCTTGCCCCGCTCGGTGACCAGTAGTGCCGACAGATCCGCCGGCGCCGAGAGCTGGACGGAAATCACCACGTCGTTGGTGGCCAGCGGACCATTCTGGCCCTTGGCGAGAGTTGCGGACAAGTTCGACCCTTCGCTTGTCGGTGCGTTCGCCTGACACTCTACGAGAAACGCGCTCGGCGCCGCTCGGACTGAACGGACGCGCTGCCCCGACCCCCGCGCGAGCATCGGTTAGGGTGACGGCACGCAGATGGAATGCGGCGATCCCACCGTGTTCCCGAACGAGACAGCAGGCAAACTCCATGGCGCAACTTTTCGAGCAATCGAAGAAGGTGATCGAGGCCCATCTGGCCGGCACCAGCCTCCGCGCGATCTCCGGCTCGATGATCGCCTACGAAGGCAATGTGCAGTTCAAGGCGGCCGGTTTCGGCGGCGGCGACGGTGTGGTCGCCGGGCTGAAGCGCCGGGCCACCGGCGAGAAACTGTCGCTGATGGAGTGCGCCGGGCACGGCCGGGTGTTCTTCGCGGTCAACGGCCAGCACGTCACCGTCGTGAACCTGAACAACGAGACGCTGCAGGTGGAGTCACAACAACTGCTCGCGTTCGCCGGAAACCTGCGCACCGATGTGCGTTTCGCCGGGTTGCGCGGCGCGTCCAGCGGGCAGGGCCTGTTCACCACGACCGTCTCCGGCCAGGGCCAGGTCGCGCTGCTCTCGGCGGGTGGTCCGCTGATCCATCTGGAGGTCTCCCCGCAGTACCCGCTGACCGTGGACCCGGACGCGTTCGTCGCGGCGCGCGGCAACCTCAACCAGTCCTTCGTCTCCGACGTGTCGTGGCGCAGTTTCGTCGGCCAGGACGCGGGCGAGGCGTTCTCGCTGCGCTGGGACGGCCAAGGCGTGGTGTTGATCCAACCGGCGGAACGGTAGGCGAGCGGTGTTCGAGAAGGTCAACGGCAAAGTCGTCAAGGTCAACGTCGGGATGGCGGGCGGAGTGGTCGCCCGCAACGGCGCGATGCTGTTCTACACCGGCGATGTCTCCTTTGCCCCCCACCAGATTCCGGGCGCCCAGGGGATGGGCGGCATGGGCGGGCTGATGGGTCTGGCGGGCCGGGCGATGGCGGGTGAGCACGAGCGCACCATGCTGGCGCAGGGCAACGGCGAGGTGCACTACGGTCTCGCCGGCCTGGAGGTCCACGTGGTGCAGATGCAGCCGGGCGCGGCGCTGCGCGTCGAGGCTTCGCGGCTGCTGGCCAATACCGCCGGGTTGCAGAGCTCGGTGGTCTCCGTGATGAGTTCGGGTGGTGGAGGCGGCGGTGGCGGCGGCCTGATGGGTGCGCTGCGTGGCGCCGCCTCGGGCGCGTTGACCGGGCAGGGCATGTTCACCACCCAGCTGTCCGGGCAGGGCGCCGCGGTGCTGCTCGCGCACGGCGGATTCCTGGAATTGCAGGTGGGCGGCCCGAATCCGATCGTGGTCGATCCGCAGGCGTTCGTCGCCGCCTACGGCAACGTGCAGACCGAACTCAAGTCGGCGATGAGCTGGCGCGACGCCGTCGGGCGCGGTGCCGGGGAGGCGATGCAGCTGCATTGCGTCGGGCAGGGCGTCGTCTACGTGCAGGCCTCCGAAGAGAAGTTGTGAGCATGTCCCAGATCCTCAGTCCCATGAATCTCGGTGAGAGCGACAACATCCCGGGAAACAGCTACGCGTACTGCATCGACCTGAACAAGCCGTGGTTCATGCGCAAGGGCGCGATGATCGCCTACTACGGCGACATGCGGTTCCAGACGCTCACCCACGGGTTGCAGGGCGGCCTGCTGCACATGGTGTCGCAGCAGTTCTCGGCGCCGCTGTTCACCGGCGATTACGTCGTCGCGGAGGGGCACGGCAAGCTGATCATCGGCGACCGTGGCTACGACATCAATTCCTACGATCTCGAGGACAACGGCAACCTGACCATCCGGGCGGCGAACCTGCTGGCCTTCGAGCCGGGCCTGTCGCTCAACCAGTCCATCGTGCCGGGATTCCTCACCCTCATCGGCACCGGCAAGTTCCTCGCCTCGTCCAACGGGCCGGTCATGTTCGCCGAGCCGCCGCTGCGCGTGGACCCGGAATCCCTGGTCGGATGGGCGGATTGCCCCTCCCCCAGCCACCACTACGACCAGCGGTGGGTCACCGATTTCCTGGCCGCCGGTGCGGCGCGCCTCGGCGTCAACTCCGGTGAGGAGCGTCAGTTCGACTTCACCGGCGCGGGCACGGTGCTGATCCAGTCCAGCGAGAAAGTGCTCAGCGACTCGGCGCTGGTGCGCACCATCGAGGGGCAGATCCAGAGCGGCATCACCGTCGGCGGCCTGCAACGGCTGCAAGGGCTCATCGCGCAGCAGCTGGCCGGGCAGCAGCAGTACTGAATCGCGCAATCACTCGCGTGGTGGACCGCGGCGGACTGGTGTCGATGCGCGACGGCTCATGAACCGGGAGACCGGGCAAACCGCGTCAGAGTAACTCGGGTCGACGGGCGAATCGCATACGGACAGCAAAGGATTCGCGACGGAACGGTGAACTCGTCCCGATGTGCACCGGCGCCGGTGCACGGTCGGCGCAGAATCGGGTCATGGCTGACTTGGCGCTCTCGCCACAGCGTCGCACGGCGCTGACGAACCTGGTCCAGGACGAGTCCACCTTCGCGACAGCGTATCCGCGGGTGGCCGACTACTGGTCCACCGCGAGCCGGTTGCCCGGCACCGGAGACGACATCGCCGACGCCACGTTCGACCTACACCTGCTGCACTACTTGACCGGCGGCGCCAGCGCGAATCCCTACTGGGACATCGTCGCCGCCGCGGTATCGCCCGGGCCGCGGGAGCGCGCCAACCGTCCCGAGGTGAACGGCGGTAACCCGAAAGGTAGTGCGCGCCTGGCCTATGCGCAGATCGTGTTGCAGGCGGCCTACGCCTACGCGATCCCCTCCCCTGCGACGCTGCGCTGGGTGGCGGATGCCGCGCAGGGCAGGCCGGTGCTGGAAGTGGGTTCGGGCCGCGGCTATTGGGCGCACCAGCTCACCCGAACCGGCGTTCCGACCAGCGCTTTCGACTCGCATCCACCCGATCGGGCGACCAACACGGCGTTCCCGGCCGCCGTCGGGCAAACCGCGACATGGCATCCCACCGCCACGCCGCCTTCCTGCACAGCCGATCTGGTCGCCGCCCATGCCGAGGATGTCTTGTTTCTCTGCTGGCCGCCCGGCTGGGAGAACCCGATGGCATCGACCACTCTCGCCGCCTACGCGGAGGCAGGCGGCTCGTCGCTGGTCTACATCGGCGAACCACGTGGCGGGCGCACGGCCGACAGCGCGTTCTTCGACCTGCTGGAGGCCGGATGGACGTTGCTCGACCAGGACCCGGACTATGTCTCGTGGTGGAATCTCGGCGACACCGCGCAGTGCTGGCAGCGGCGATGATTCTGCGGCTCAGCGAAAGCGCTGGAATTCCCAGGGATCGTGCGCGCTGAGCAAGGTGACTTCGTCACCGTGGTCGCGGTGTAGTTCGCGCAACCGCGCCTGGGTGCCCACTCGCAGATCGTGATGGACCTCGGCGGAGGTTTGCACGATGTCCAGGATCGGGTGTGGCTGCGGCTGCGGGTCGAGTTCGCGATGGTAGTAGTAGGCGTCGCCACAGTGCAGCAGCCAACGTTCACCCTCGCGGACGGCCACCCCGGTATGGCCCGCGGTGTGTCCGCCCAGCGGGATCAACTGGAAGTCGTCGGGCAGATCCTTCGGTTGAATCGCGTCGAAGCCGAACCACTTGCCGGTCGGGTCCTTCGGGTAGGTGACCCAGTGCGGGTCGTGTGCCCAGTGCGCGGAGCGGTAGCGAAAACTCGGGGCCTCGGCCCGCGCCGCCGCGAGCTCGGCGGCGAGGACATGGACCCGCGCGTGCGGGAAGTCGGGCAGTCCACCGCAGTGATCCACGTCGAGATGGGTGAGGATGACGTGCCGTACGTCTGCGGGGTCGTAGCCGAGGCGTTGCACCTGGCGGACAGCGGTCTCGTCCTCCGACAGGACCGGCTGCGACATCGCGACCCAGTCGGCGCCGAGCGTGCCCGCCGGGTCGCGAACGTCGTCCAGCCCGATCCCCGTTTCGACCAGGACCAGCCCGTCGGATGCCGTCTCGGCCAGTAGGCAGTGGTTCACGGCATGGGCGGGCGCGAGTCCGTCGTAGGTGGCTTCGATCTGCCGCACCGACCCGCAATTGAGGTGATGAACTGTCATGCGCGCTAGTCTGTGACTTGAAGCGCGGTTCAAGTCAAGGAGACGAGATGACCGACCTGCTCGATATCGCCGAAGTCGCCGACCATGCCGGCCTCGCCCCCTCCGCGCTGCGTTTCTACGAAAAGCGCGGGCTCATCACCGCCACCGGCCGCAACGGCCTGCGCCGCACCTACCACCCCGACATCCTCGGCCGCCTCGCCCTCATCGCCTGCGCCCGCGGCGCCGGTTTCACCCTCGCCGAAATCGCCCGCTTCCTGCGCGCCTCCCCCACCGACGCCGAACTGCGCACCCGCATGGCGGAAAAAGCACGCCAACTCGACGACGACATCACCCGCCTCATCCGCATGCGCGACAGCCTCCGCCACGCCTCCACCTGCACCCACGACCCCTTGGTCGAATGCCCGGACTTCAAATCCACGTTCGAAAGTGCGGCCGACGCGATGTGAGTCCGCGAACCCGGTATTCGGCCCCGCCTCGCGGATGTGAGACGGGGCCGGGCTGGGGCTCAGCCGACTACTTCACGAAGTCACGCACGCCCTCGAAAACCGTCGGCGACGACAGCAGCGCGACATGGCCGATGCACGCTGTCTGGGTGTTGCCTGCGCCGCTGAGAATGGTGCTCGCATCGGGGTTGATGATCTCGTCGCACGGTGACCACCAGGTGCCGTAGTTCACCCGGCCGGGGGTTTCGTCGGTGCCGTTGAGTTCGGCCAGAAAGGCTGAGCCGGGCCGCATCTCCACGCAGGAGGCGTCGAGGCATCCGTTGGCGGTGTCGGTGCCGTGATTGGGTCCGCCGATGGACACCCAGTCGTCGACGAAATCGAGGCCGCCGAGGTTCTTCAGGTACCAGCGGCTGTTGAGGCCGCCCATCGAGTGGGTGATGATGTCGACCTCGGCGGCACCGGTTTTCGCGCGCAGCGCATCGACCTGCGCTTTCACCTCCAGCGCGATGTCCTTGTTCGACTGGGTGCTGTTGTAGCTGAATCGTGCCATCTCATCCGCGGAGTATCCCGCGTCCAGGAATCGGCCCCACATGTAATTCCAGTCCGCCGCCGATCCCCGCCATCCGTGGACGAAAAGGATGGGATCTCGCGCCGGCGCGGCAGCCGCCTGTGGCGTGGCGATGCCGAGCGCAGCGGTAGCTGTCGCGACCAGGGTGATTGCGGCCATCCCGAGGCGGCGCGTGATCGATGTGACGTGCATGAATTAACTCCGATCTGCTCGTTGCACTACGAGCAGACAGAAAATAGCGCGAGGGCTCATCCGGCGACTGTGAAACGTGAAATTCATTTTGCCGCCAGGCCTTTGGATCTATCACGGCATTCCGCCGACTTGGTCAGCTTCTAAAGCACTGCGCCGATTACCGATTCGATGCCGTGCGGGCTACTCGGAGGACGGCGGGGCTCCCTTGATGAACCAGTTGATGATTTCCTCGCCTGCCAGGATGCCGGTGGCTCGGGTGATGGTGAGGTTCGGGTAAGTCCAGTTGAGCTGTTCGAGTTCGCCGTGGCGGGGGCGGATGGCCGCGTCGGCCGCGCGGAGCATTTCGGCGTCGAGGGCGCCGTCGCCCGCGGCGAGGGTGCGGGCGTCGTCGGCGAGTTCTCCGCTTTCCCAGAGGCGCTTGCGCACCTCGGCGACCGCGCGGCTCTTACAGACCGCGATCGGCATGGTGTAGATCTTGCGGCCTTGCTGTGACGCCGACCAGCCCCGGGGACGGCACCAGTCGTCCCACTCGGCCAGGAATCCCTCGGGGACATCCTTGGGCTGCACCACCAGGTAGCAGAACAGGTGGTCGGCCACGCGGAACTTGGTCACCCACGAGTCATCGATGCGCTCGTGCAGTTCCTTGGTCACTTCGGAGAGGGTGGCGCCGCCCGCACGGACCTCGGCATCGATGTCGATGCGCCAGCTCAGGTCGGGCACGCCGTCTACCAGGATGTTCCCGCCGTTACTGGTGATCGCGTAGCGCCACGGCGCCCCGGGTAGTCGAATGCGGTCGAACTGTTTGATGGTGCGAGTCGTGGTGGGAACGACGGCGGCGGGTTCGGTCAGGGTCTGCATCCGCAGGGCCGCGGTGGTGGTCATGAACGACAGCGGCGACCCTTCCAGATGCTCCACACAGACCGTCGGCACGTCGGCGGTGGTGCTGAAGGCGTTACGCGAGTAGATCATCGTCCGGTCCAGGTCGGTCGCGATCAGCGCATGTCTTCGGTGTGCTCTCGGAGGTAGGTTCACTGCTGCACGTCCTTGATCAATCCCATACACGAATATGCCAGGTCGGCGACGACTTCGACCGGGACACCCCGGGCCGCGGCGAGCATCCGGATGTGCGCGTGCTCGGGCGCGTCCGCCTCGCGCACCAGCACCATCCACGGCACCCGCCGCAGCAGCACCCGTGTGGTCTCGCCGACGCCGGGCTTCACGAAGTTCACGCCGGCGATGCCGTACTGCTCTCGCACCTGCTCTACCGACGCCCAGCCGGTCCAGGTGGGCGTCCGGTCACTCGCGCGGATCGCGGCCACTTCGGCGGGCACCTGATCGCGGATCGCGTCGAAAGCGCCGCTCACGGTGTCCAGCAGACGCCCGGACACGTCGTCACCGGCCAGTTCGCGGTAGAACTTCGCGCCGTGGAAATCACCGGGGCCGATCAGCGTGTCGTTCAGGACAGTGCGCGAAATCAGTCCGGAGACGGTCGAATTGAGACAAGCCGAGGCGATCAGGAAGTCGTCGCGGGTGCCGTAGGTGCGCACGCAGTGCCCGGGATCGGCCAGCACCGCCAGCTCGTCGTCGAACCTGGCGCCACCGGCCGCGTGATAGGCGTCCAGCGCCTCGGTCAGCTCGCGGGTGATCGCGCCTTTGCCGGTCCATCCGTCCACGAACACGACGGAGGCCGGGTCGTGCTGCTCGGCCAGATAGTCCAGCGCCACCGCGTCGATGCCGCGATCCCGCACGATCGACACCGCGTAGTGCGGCACCTCGAGGCTCGGCCGCCGCGACCGCAGCCAGCGGCGCATCAGAATGCCGACCGGCGTACCCGCCCGCGCCAGCGACACCAGCACGAGGTCCTCGCCGCGTTCGGCGACGACCAGTTCCGACACGGTCGCCACGGCGAGTGCGAGCCGCTCGGCGCTGGCGGCGAGCACCTCGTCGAACAGCGCCCGGTACGCCGCGTCCGGCTGATACTCGATCGGCAGTGACTCGGCGTAGTGCGCCTGCCCGGCCTGGATCTTCCGTTCCCGCTCGGCGACGTCGGCCTCCAGGTCGACGTCCGACAGGTCCTTCAGCAACCAGGAAACCTCGTCGGCCGCGTACGAGCCGAACGCCGGGCCGTGCAGCGGAGTGGGTAGCGCACCCACCGTCCTACTCCTCACACCGCACTCCCGTCCGTTACCCGCGGCGATGCGGCGCGCTCGGCGTGCAGCCGCCGCGGGTCGGCCCCCGGCAGCACGGCGAGCAGCACGTCGGCGCCGGAAGCGGTCAAGACGTCGACCAGTCCGTGCTCGGCCGTCAACTCCGCCGTGTCGGCGGGCGAGTCGACCACGACGACGAGCACCGGATCGGCCGCGGGCGGACCGGCCGCCGCATCGCCGCCGTCCTCGGTGATCGTGCCGACGGCATCGTCGCCGCGCGTCACGGCGGCCGGTCCGCCCAGGTCTGCCTGGAACAGATCGAGTGGATCGACGGGCCAGTGCGCGTTGTACAGGTAGCGCGGCGCGACGTCGTCCGGCTCGGGCGCGACGAACCGGAACCCGCGCCGCAACGGATAACCCGGCTCGTCCAGCACGTACGCGGGCGATCGCGTGGTGGTCTGGAAACGCGTGGGGGTCCCCGACTCGGCGAGCAGCGCCGCCAACCGCAGTGGCAGGTACATCAGCTCCTCGTGCCCGAGCACGATCGCGGCCCGGCCCGGGAAGTCGGCGGCGAGCCGTGCGGCCAGCACCTGCCCCGCGTCCAGCAGCGCGGCCTCGAACGCGCCGGTGTCGGAGGCGAGTATGCCGTGCCTGCCGCCCTCCGGAACGGAGTCCGGCCAGGGTAGTTCCATTCGGCGGAACGAACCGGGAGATCCGGCGGTCGGATTCAACCGCGGCTCGGGAAGAGCGCCGACGGCCTCGACCAGTTCCTCCGGCAGCGAAGCCCGGCCGGTGGCGAGACAGACCGTGTCGATGCGTGCCCCGAGTTCTGCGGCGGCAGCGTCGAATTCGGCGCGATGGACCTCGTTGCGCAGGTCGACCAGCGACGCCAGCACGTAATGGGCGCGCGGCGAGAACGCGTGCAGCGCACGCACCGCATCGATCGCGGTGGCGCCGGTGGAGATCTCGTCGTCGACCAGCACCAGCGGCAGGTCGTTGACGAAGATGTCGGCCGGCGCCGGTTGCAGCAGGTGCGAGGTGGCGTGCGAATGCCCCTCCTCGAACCCGGCGAGCGTCTGCGCGTGCGGCACCTCGCGCCGGGTCGAGTGCAGATAGCAGCTCGCGCCGATCCGCGCCGCCACGCAGTGACCGAGACCCGTCGCGGTCTCGGCGAACCCGAGCACGACGGCTTCGCGCTCACCGAGCACCGCGCGCACCAGATCGCCCAACCGATCGCCCGCACCGAGCACGACCCGCGGATCGGTCGGCAGGTGCTTGCCGAGCACGGTGGACACCAGCAGGTGCGCGCGGCGCGGATTGTTGTGCCGGATACCCGGCCGCACCAGGGCCGTGATCGGCAGCTGAGCCGAACGCAATCGATCCGAATCGCGTTCACGCACCGGATCATGATGCAGCGCTATACCGAGAATTCTTGTCGCCCAGGGTATTTCGTTGTTGTCGAGTTCGGTCGCGCGCCCGCTCATACGGTGACCAACGCCGTCAGCAGATCCACGAACGACACTCCCTTGTTCGCCACACCGAACACCTGCGCGCGCAACAGGGTCTGGCGCGCCCAGCTGCGATGCGGCCGCATCTCGTTCATCTTGTTCCGGTACCCCGAGGCCGCCACGCCGCCGACATCCTCCCGGAGGATGTCCAGCGCGTCGGAGTACTCCTCGTGTGTCACCACCGACAGCGCGTGCACGGCGGCCACGTGCGACGGATGGATCACCGTCTTGCCCTGGATGCCGTTGGCACGGTCCAGTGTGATCTCGCGCAGCAAGCCGTCCAGATCCCGGCTGACCAGGTATTGCCGGAACGGCACCGCGTCGGACTCCTCGAACGGCGCGGTCCGCAGCAACGGCCGGAACATCCGCTCGTGGTCGGCGAAGTACTCCCACACCGGCCCGGTGATCACGAAACCCGTTCCGTCCGCGCGCCCCAGGTAGTTCACGATGTCGGCGATGACATCGGCGACCACGCGCACGTCGTAGATGGTCAGGTCGCGGTCGCGCCGGATGCCGAAGGTCGAGCACATGTCGGTCGCACCGACCCGTACCGCGAGCACCCGTTCCCGGTGCGCGGCCAGCAGCGCCGCGATCTGCGTGAGTTCGTGATCGCGGGTCTCCCGGTGGACCAGCACCGGCGACTCCAGCACCGGCATCCCGTACAGCGGCCGCTCCACCCGCTGGGCCGCCACGTTCAGCGCGTTGAGGTACTTCGGTCCGGTGACGCTGTCGAACTTCGGGAACACGAACCCGGTCAGCACCTTGGCACCCGGTCCGAGCTGCTCGATGAGCTCGGTGATCGTGTCCGCGTCGCGCACCCGGACGAACAGCAGCGGGTTGGCGTCGTGGCTGCTCGCGAGCAGATCGAGAGCGGCGACGGTCTGCTGCTTGGCGTACTCCACCTCGTGATCGGCGACGGCGTCCTCCAGGTCGATCACCATCGAGCACACACCGTGCGCGGCCCGCCTGCCGATCGTCAGCGCGAGGTCGGGCCTGGTCGCGGGCGCGTACAGCGTCGCGCCGAGCCCGATCGCGAGCAGCTCGCGGTCGGTGTGCCCGTCACCGAACGGCTCCGGCTCCCGGTGGAAAAGTCGCCGAGCCTCTGGGCCGTGCAACTGCCGGAAGTGGCGCAGCGGCATTCGCTTCCGCAGGGAAACCTCCTGCTGGACGGCGATGCCTGCGGTCATCGTTGCCCCATCCTCATTCTCGTCGTGGTCCTGCTTGTTTTCTCATTCGATCCACTACCCCGGCTATGAATTCGGTGACGGCATCCAGTTCCGCCACATAGGCCCAGTAGTCGGGGTGACGCCCCGACAGTGTTTCGCTGATTCGGTCGATCCGTGCTGCTTGCGCGTCGAGCACCGAACCCCATTCGGCGACCAGCCCGCGGCTCACCGCGAGCATCTGCGCGTCCCGCAGCCGGAATCGTACGGCCTTGGCCTGTTCTTGCGGGTCGGACCGGATCGCACGCAGCAGGGCGAGCCGCTTGGTCACGGCGTCGACCCGCTGCTCGGCCTCGGTGAGAAACCCGCGCGCGGATGTGGTCAGATCAAGTGCAAACTCCGGATTGTTCTCGGCCGCCGCCGCACGCGCCCTGCCCAGGACCGCGTCCGCGGCCTCGATGGCTCGCTGACTTTCCCGCTCATTGTTAGCCAGATCGGCCGAACTCGCAGCATTGAACTCGCGTAGCAGCGCCGAGAACGCGGGCGCAACTCCTTCGGCCCTGGTCCGGACGGCGGCAAGGCGGGTTGTCACCGACGAGATCGCGGTGTTTGCGGCCGCGGCCCGAGATGGAGCTTGCGCCAACGCATCCGCCAGCTCCTTGGTCAGCGCCGCCAGCCGGTTGGCAGTCTCGCGCACCGTGCCCGCGGGCGTGTCCGGCCCCGCCGCCTCCAGTGTGACCAGCGCCTCATCGACCGCGACGGCACCCTTGCGCACCGAGGGGTAGTTCGCGAACTCCGATTCGGTGGCCTGCGTGCGCACCACCGCCGCGGCGGCCTTCACCTGCTGAACCAATTGCGGCACCGCGCCGAGCACGGCCACCGCCTCTTCGAGCCTGCCCTGGTCGGCGCGATAGAACTCGTCTACGGCCTGCGCCGCGGCGGTCAGTCGACCGACCGCGGCGTCGACTCGTTGCTGCCCCTGCGGAATCGGCGGACCGCCGCGCTGCGCGGCCTCCAGCTCCGCGCTCAACGTCAGGTAGACCTCCGCCGCGCCATAGCAACTGTGGCGCACCGGTTCCCAGCGCGCGCCCGTGCCCCGCTCCGGGAAGACCTCATCGGCGGCATGCACCGCCGCGTCGGCCACGCTCTGGCGCCGGTCCATGTCGAGGAACGCGGTGGCCAGCCTCGCGCGGGCATGCTCGATCCACTCGTCGTTTCCCGACGAACGGAACCATCCGCGCCTTCGGCCTGCCACGCTGCGATGGTAGGAGATCTTCCTGTTCGGCGAGGGTTACGCCGGTTCCTACGCAAGTTCGCGGAAACCTACTACTGTCGTATGACGTACCCGGCGATTCGGACATGCTGGGAACCAATGACGGACTATTGAAAGGGAATCCCGCATGGGTGTCAGTTTGTCCAAGGGCGGCAATGTCTCGCTGACCAAGGCGGCGCCTAACCTCACTGCTGTTGCAGTCGGCCTCGGCTGGGATGTCCGGACCACCACCGGCACCGACTTCGACCTCGACGCGAGCGCCATCGCCACCGGCGCGGACAAGAAGGTCGTGTCCGACCAGCACTTCGTCTTCTTCAACAATCTGCGTTCCCCCGAGGGCTCGATCGAGCACGTGGGCGACAACCGGACCGGCGAGGGCGAGGGCGACGACGAGGTCATCAACGTCGACCTGGCGAACACCCCGCCCACGATCGAGAGCATCTTCTTCCCGGTCTCGATCTACGACGCCGATTCCCGGTCGCAGTCCTTCGGCCAGGTCCGCAATGCCTACATCCGCGTCGTGGACCGCAGCAGCGGCGAGGAGCTGGCCCGCTACGACCTCAGCGAGGACGCCTCGACCGAGACCGCCATGGTCTTCGGCGAGCTGTACCGCAACGGCGCGGAGTGGAAGTTCCGCGCGATCGGCCAGGGCTACGCCTCCGGCCTGTCCGGCATCGCCCGTGACTACGGCGTGAACGTCTAGAGAACACTTCGCTGTTCGCGGGGGGCCCGGCGACGGGCCCCCTCGTCGTGTGGCCCAGGCATGCCGGGCGCCCCGGGGGCAGCGTTGGACAACCGGCGATTCAGCAGCCACGCTGGTAGCAACCGTCGCCGCCTCGTCTTCACTTCATGAAAGGTCCCAGCGTGGTCCTGCGCATATTCGGCATGTCCTTCCTCGTCACGGTGGTTTCCCTGGTCGTGGCGGTGTTGTACGGCGGGCCGACCGCCCTCGCGCTTGTCGTCATCCTCGGCATCCTCGAGGTGTCGCTGTCGTTCGACAACGCGGTGATCAACGCCACCGTGCTCGAACGTATGAGTGCCTTCTGGCAGCGGATCTTCCTCACCATCGGCGTGTTGATCGCCGTGTTCGGCATGCGACTGGTCTTCCCGCTCGCCATCGTGTGGATCACGGCCGGTCTGAATCCGGTGGAAGCCTTCGACCTGGCTCTCAACCCGCCCCCCGGCGACGCCCTGACCTTCCCGGACGGCAGCCCGAGCTACGAGAAACTGCTCACCGACGCGCATCCGCAGATCGCGTCGTTCGGCGGCATGTTCCTGGCGATGCTGTTCCTCAACTTCATCTTCGAAGAGCGCGACATCACCTGGCTGAGCTGGCTGGAGCGGCCGCTGGCCAGGGCGGGCAAGTTGGACATGCTCTCGGTGGTGGTCGCGGGCACCGGCCTGATCCTCACCGCGGAGTTCCTCGCCGACGAGGCGCACCGCTCGACCGTCCTGGTGGCGGGCCTGCTCGGCATGATCACCTACATCGCGGTGGACGGGCTCGGCTCCATGTTCCACACCGAGGAGTACACCGAAAGCGGCCCGTCCCAGCTGGCCAAGGCCACCGGTAAGGCGGGCTTCTTCCTGTTCCTCTACCTGGAAGTGCTCGACGCGTCGTTCTCCTTCGACGGCGTGATCGGCGCGTTCGCCATCACCTCCGACCCGATCATCATCGCGCTCGGCCTCGGCCTGATCGGCGCCATGTTCGTCCGATCGATCACGGTGTACCTGGTGCGCAAGGGCACCCTGGCGGAGTACGTCTACCTGGAGCACGGCGCGCACTGGGCGATCGGCGCCCTGGCGGCGATCCTGCTCGTCTCGATCGGGGTGCACGTCAACGAACTCATCACCGGCCTGATCGGCGTCGCGTTCATCGGTGCGGCGTTCGTCACCAGCATCCTGCGCAACCGCGGAGCGGACGAAGAGGAACTGGACAGCGAACGGGAACCCACGCCGGTAGGCTGATTCCCGGCAAGCAGCCGAAGACCTGTTGCGGCAGCGGCCCCATCCCGACGGATGGCCGCTGCCGCTCTCGTTTCCACAGAGGGGGGATCGCGCCATGGCGATCGACGGCAACCCCGGCGGCGTCAACCTGTCCAAGGTGACGCTGTCGAAAGCGACACCGAGCATCAACCTGACCAAGCCGGGTGAGCAGCAGGGCACCATGCGGGTCAACCTGAACTGGTCGAGCGGATCCCGGGGATTCTTCCGCCGCTCCAAGCCCGTCGACCTGGACCTCGGCTGCCTCTACGAACTCGCCAACGGCGCCAAGGGCGTCATCCAGTCGATCGGCGACAATTTCGGCGCCTTGGAGGCCGAGCCGTACATTGTGCTGGACGGCGACGATCGCAGCGGTTCGGGCACGACCGGCGAGAACATGCACATCAACCTCGCCAGGCCCGAACTGTTCAAGCGCATTCTGATCTTCGCCTTCATCTACGAGGGCGTGCCCAACTGGGCCGCTGCGGACGGCGTGGTGACGCTCTACCCGACCTCGGGCCCGCAGATCGAGGTCCGCCTCGACTCACCCGTGGACGGCGCCCGTTCGTGCGCCATCGCCCTGCTGCAGAACCAGGGGGCCGGGATCACCGTGCACCGGGAAGTGCACTACGTCCACGGCGCCCAGCGCGAACTCGACCAGGCCTACCAGTGGGGCATGCAGTGGCACAGCGCGCGCAAGTAGGTCAGCGCGCCGCGGGTACGGGCGGCGGCGCTTCGACCGCGCGCCGAGCCGGGGTGCGAGCGGCGAACACCAGGCCTACCAGGCCGATGCCGAGCGCCGCGACCGTCGTCAACCGCACCGGCTGATCGATCAGCAGCCAGGCCAGCAGCGCTGTCACGGCGGGCGTCGCGAAGAACAGTTTGCCCACCCTGGTCGCGTCCCACCGCCGCAACATCGCGTTGAGCAGAAGGAACGCGGCCATGGAGTTGATCAGCACCATCCAGGTGAGCGCCCCGGCGAACCGGCTCACATCCGACACGTACACCTGGCCGGAGAGCAAGGCCAGCACGCCCGCGATCGGTGCGCTGACCATCACGTGCAGCGCTGTGGAGGCCCGGGGATCGACGGCGGCTACGAACCGTTTCTGGTACACGGTGCCCACGCTCAATCCGAGCAGCCCCACCACGCACAGCAGTAATCCGGTCAGGGAGAAGTGCGAGCTGTCGACGACCGCCAGCGTCACGCCGATTCCGCCGATGCCGAAGCCCAACCACTGCCGCCTGGTGACGGTTTCGCCGATCAGTCCGGCCAGCAGCGCGATGACCACCGGATTCAAGCCCTGTACCAGTGCGATCACCGCGGCGGGCACATGCTCGGCCATCGCCGTGTAGAAGGCGCCGAACTGGACCACCTGCATCGACAGCCCGGCGACGAGCACATGCCGCAGCCGGCTGCCCCGCGGCCACGTGACCCGCGCCGCGAGGGCGTAGGCCGTGAGCAGAACTGCTGCGATGGCGAAACGGGCGAACAGCACCCGCAGCGGCGGCGCGGCGCCGACCCCGATCACCCCGGCGATGAACGCACTGCTCCACAACACGACGAACAGTGGCTGCGCGGCCACCATCGCGAATCGACTCTGCACGGGCCCTCCCAGAAGTAACCGCCTCAGATGGTTATCACGGTGGCATCCGCCCGACTAACCTGTCAAGACGGTTAGCATGTGGAGGTGTTCACCTTCGTGAGCGGCAACCTCGCCTTGGATTTCGCCGGCACCGTCAAGGCGCGCTCCACCACGTTCGACGACGTCCTCACCACCCCCGCCGCGCTGGCCGACTGGATCGTCGCCGCGCGGTTGCTCGACACTCCCCCGCCCAGCGACGCGGAGACTCTCGCGCGGGCGGTGCGCCTGCGCGAGGCGGCTTATCGCATGGCGCTCGCCACCGCGCAGGCGAGCACTGGCACCGACACCGACCGCCGGACCGTCAACGAGTTCGCCGAAGGCGCACCGCCCGCGGTCAGCCTGGGCGCCGGCGGCACGATCGTCCGATCCGGCGACGCGGACGCGGCCTTGGCCGCGGTCGCCCGTTCCGCGATCGAGCTACTGGGCGGCCCGGCACTGGTCAAGGAGTGCGGGCGCCCCGCATGCACCCGGCTGTACGTGGACACCTCCCGCGGCGGCTCCCGCCGCTGGTGCGACATGACGCTGTGCGGTAACCGCGCCAAGAGCGCCACCTTCCGCGCCCGGCACGGAGGTCCCTAGACCACCGGGACCAGATTGGCGGGGTCGGATCGCCGCACCGGCGGCGACACCGACCGATGCCCGCGCGGCAACGCCCACAGGAACACGAAGAACAGAACGATCAGCAGAGTCGCGCGCCCCCACACCCCGAACTGGACGATGTGCTCCATCAGCTCGACCGAGTTACCCGACCCCATCGAGTAGAAGTAGCGGAACACCCCGACCCCGATGGCCGCGTCGGCGACGAGATAGCTGCCGATCAGCCACCAGGGCACCTCCAGCAGCACCAGGAACGGCACCAGCCACAGGGTGTACTGCGGCGAATGCACCTTGTGGAACAGAAGGAATCCACACAGCATCGCACCGCTCACACCTACCCACGGGAAGGCGCCGGTCGTCAGGTAGCGCCTCCAGCCGAGCCACATGGCCAGCGCGAACGCCACGAGCACGAGCACGGGCGAGGCGACCGAGACCAACTGCTGGAACGCCGCCTCGCTGTGCCAATCCGGACCGAACATCGGCCGAATTCCCCAGTACCAGATGGAATTCGTGGTGATGTCGGCCTGCCGCAATTGCTGGAAGGTGATCGAGGCGCGCCAGCCCTCGTACCCCAGCAGTGCGAACGGCAGGTTCACCGCGACGACGGTGCCGATCGCCGCGGCCGCGGTGAGCAGAGCGCCGCGCACGTCCAGTCCCCGATCCTCGGGATCGCGCTCGACGCCTCCGGTCAGCACATACGCCAGCAGCGGCAGCACGAAGATGCCCGGATACAGCTTGAGACAGAACCCGAGACCGAGCAGCACCGCGGCCACCACACCTCTGGTGCGCACGGAGTAGCGGGTGAGCGCCGCCATCACGTAGACGGCCGCGACCGCGGTGCACACCACCGGGAGCTCCCAGTTGTGGAAGGCATAGAGGACCAGCGGCGTTCCGGCCGCCCACAGCAGGGCGGCGGCGCCGGCCAGGCGAGCGAGCATCCAGGCGGTCAGCAGCGCGAAGGGCGCGAGCAGCAGCGCGGAGTACCGGAGGAAATCGGCGTCGTTGTCCGCCTCGACCGCGCCGAGCCACATCAGCACGCCGCTGAGCACCGGATATTCCACCGCGCCACCGACCAGCGCACCGTCTTCGGTGATACCGCCGCTCACATACGGAAAGACGTGCTTGTTGATGTCCCGGCCGAGCCAGAGGAATTGGATGTCCGAATAACAGACGTCCGAATCCTTGATGACATCGAAAGCCGTGCTGCGCCCGTCCCGGTCGAACGGCTCCCCCGCACAGCGCGCCTTGTTCGCGTATGCCAGCGCCAAGACCACGGCACAGAGCAACACCACCACCGCGGCCAGCGCCGCGCGGCGTCGCACACGGCCTGCGGGCAGGTCGCGGGCGGCGAGTCCGGTCGGCATGGATCCACCCTAAGCCGACCGGCCGGGCGATGCCGCCGTTCCCCTCCCTACGAAGGCGAAGACGAGAGCGGATCTCGTGCGCGCACGAGTGGCCGCCGAGGCGATTTCTCTGCTCAGGTGCCGCTCATGTAACCTGTTCGGGTTGCTGACGCAACGACCCTCCTGCCACGGACCGTCCGTGGCCGTTTCCTAGTCCACAGGAGGTGATTGGTCCGTGCGTCATTACGAAGTGATGGTCATCCTCGATCCGAGCCTGGACGAGCGCACTGTTGGTCCGTCGCTGGACAACATGCTCAGTGTCGTTCGCACCGAAGGCGGCAAGATCGACAAGGTCGACATCTGGGGCCGCCGCCGGCTCGCCTACGAGATCGCCAAGAACGCCGAGGGCATCTACGCCGTGGTCGATCTGACCGCCGAGCCCGCCACCGTGAGCGAACTCGACCGCCAGCTCGGTCTCAACGAGTCGGTGCTGCGCACCAAGGTTCTGCGCCACGACAAGTAGTCCGGCAACCCTCGTTTGCGTCGGAGCCTGTGCCTAGGCTCTAGCGCAACAGCGAGACGCGGACTGCACACCGAGCAGGAGGAACCACATGGCAGGCGACACGGTCATCACCGTTATCGGCAATCTGACGGCCGACCCGGAGCTTCGATTCACACCGGCGGGAGCGGCGGTGGCGAATTTCACCGTCGCGTCGACCCCTCGGGTGTTCGACCGTAATTCGAACGAATGGAAAGACGGCGAAGCGCTGTTCCTGCGCTGCAATATCTGGCGCGAGGCCGCGGAGAATGTCGCCGAAAGCCTGACCAGAGGTTCCCGTGTCATCGTGAGCGGACGACTCAAGCAGCGCTCCTACGAAACCCGCGAGGGTGAGAAGCGCACGGTCGTCGAACTCGAGGTCGACGAGGTCGGTCCCTCGCTGCGCTACGCCACCGCGAAGGTCAACAAGACCAGTCGCGGCAGCGGGGGCGGCGGCTTCGGGGGCGGGTCCGGGTCCGGCAGCGGTGGCAACTATGCCTCCTCCGGTAGTAGCGGTGGGCGTTCCGGCGGTGCCGAGGACGACCCTTGGGGCAGTGCGCCCGCGGCCGGCTCCTTCGGGGGCGGCGGCCGCATGGATGACGAACCGCCGTTCTGAGAACGGCCACAACGGCCCGCGATTCGGGCCATCACTGATTACGGAGTACAAGACCATGCCTAAAGCGCCCGCGCGCGAAAAGGTGCTCAAGAAAAAGGCCTGCTCGTTCTGCAAGGAGAGCAAGACCGGAACCGTCACCATCGATTACAAGGACACGGCGTTGCTGCGCAAGTACGTCAGCGACCGCGGCAAGATCCGCGCCCGCCGTGTCACCGGCAACTGTGTGCAGCACCAGCGCGATGTCGCGGTTGCGGTCAAGAACTCGCGTGAGGTCGCTCTGCTGCCTTACGTGTCGACGGCTCGCTGAGAAAGGGAGGCACGCAAATGAAGTTGATTCTGACTGCTGATGTGGACAATCTCGGTGCCCCCGGCGACACCGTAGAGGTCAAGGACGGCTACGGCCGCAACTACCTGCTGCCGCGCGGCCTGGCGATCGCGGCCAGCCGTGGCGCGCAGAAGCAGGTCGAGGGCATTCGCCGGGCGCAGGAAGCCCGTCGGGTCCGCGACCTGGACCACGCCAACGAGCTGAAGCAGGCCATCGAGCGCCTGGAGTCGGTCACGCTGTCGGTCAAGACCGCTGGTACCGGCAAACTGTTCGGCTCGGTGACCCAGTCGGACGTGGCGGCGGCCGTCAAGGCGGCGGGTGGCCCCGTCGTCGACAAGCGCAGCATCGAGCTGCCGAAGGCGCACATCAAGACGACCGGCAAGCACGCCATCGTGGTGCACCTGCACCCGGACGTGGTGGCGAAGTTCGACCTGACGGTCGACGCCGCCTGATTCGAACAGCGCGTCGAGGACCGCTCCCGCCTGCTATCGGGAGTGGTCCTCGGCTGTGCCCTGCTGCCTCGGGTCGAATTAGTAGCTAATTGTTTGCCGAATGGCGGAGAGCGTCATTCGAGACAATTTGAGCGTTTCACCGCCCGCAATGGCTCCACATTGCCCAAGCCTGTGGATTACTGGTCAAACCGACCGACCGCAATGTGATTCACGTCATATGCGGCTCACGTGCTGTTAACCCAACACGCCCGGCTGTTCAACTTGGCCGACACGCCGGAACTTCATTAATCCACACGTGGAAAACGGCGGAAGCTGCTATCTATCTGCGGCTTTAACCCCGTCGACCTGGGTTTTCCCCAAGTTGTACACAGGGGCTGCACACGGTTGGGTGAACTCTCCCCAAGTTATCCACAGCTGTGTGCACAGCACGGTTTGGCGCATCCCCATGGGGTCGCCTAGCTTCGTCGCAACGCCGTGCGCGGGCCGCTCCCAACGGTGTGCACGAGCGGGTGCCGCGCTGGTAGCTGAAGCCCCTGGCCACCGGTTATGCCGAAGGTGTCGGTGCCTGGGAGTAGAACGAGCCAACAGGGTGGAAACCCGATCGTGGGGTAGAGAGGACGGTCGAGTCTGGTGACGACCACCGATGACCGCGGGCACAGGGATTTCCCACCCGAACCTCCTGGTGAAGACTTCGGCCGTCAGCCCCCGCACGACATGGCGGCCGAGCAGTCGGTGCTCGGCGGCATGCTGTTGAGCAAGGACGCCATCGCCGATGTCGTCGAAGTGATTCGTCCCGGCGATTTCTACCGTCCCGCCCATCAGGCGGTCTACGACACGATCCTCGATCTCTACGGTCGCGGGGAACCCGCCGACCCGGTCACCGTCGCCGCCGGCCTCGACCGCCGTGGCGAACTCAAGCGCATCGGCGGCGCGCCGTACCTGGTGACGCTCACCCAAACCGTGCCGACCGCCGCCAACGCCAGCTACTACGCCGAAATCGTCGCGGAGAAAGCCATTTTGCGCCGCCTCGTCGAGGCGGGCACCCGCATCGTCCAGTACGGCTACGCGGGCGCCGACGGCCAGGACATCGCCGAGGTCGTCGACCGCGCCCAGGCCGAGGTCTACGAGGTCACCGAACGCCGCACCAGCGAAGACTTCCTCCCCCTCGAAGAATTGCTCCAGCCGACGATGGACGAGATCGACTCCATCGCCAGCCGCGGCGGTATATCCCTCGGCGTCCCCACCGGTTTCACCGAACTCGACGAAATCACCAACGGCCTGCATCCAGGCCAAATGATCATCGTCGCGGCGAGGCCTGGAGTTGGCAAATCGACTCTGGGAATGGATTTCATGCGCAGTTGCTCGATCAAGCATGGCTTGGCGAGCGTTATCTTCTCGTTGGAGATGAGCCGGACAGAGATCGTCATGCGATTGTTGTCGGCGGAGGCGAAGATCAAGCTCGGGGATATGCGTTCCGGGCGGATGAGTGACGACGACTGGACCAAATTGGCGCGGCGGATGAGTGAGATCAGCGAGGCGCCGCTGTTCGTGGACGATTCGCCGAACCTCACCATGATGGAGATCCGGGCCAAAGCGCGGCGGCTCAAGCAGCGCCACGATCTGAAACTCGTTGTGGTGGACTACCTCCAGCTGATGACCTCCGGAAAGAAAGTAGAATCCCGCCAGCAAGAGGTCTCGGACTTCTCCCGAAACTTGAAGCTCCTCGCCAAGGAACTCGAAGTCCCGGTGATCGCGATCAGCCAGCTCAACCGCGGTCCCGAACAACGAACCGACAAGCGGCCCATGGTGTCCGATCTCCGCGAGTCCGGAAGCTTGGAACAAGATGCGGATATGGTCATCCTGTTGCACCGCCCGGATGCTTTCGAACGCGACGACCCTCGCGGCGGAGAAGCCGACCTGATTCTGGGCAAGCACCGCAATGGTCCCACCGCGACGATTACCGTCGCCCATCAATTGCATTTGTCCCGCTTCGTGGATATGGCACGCGGCTGAGTTCGGCCGCGCGTTCTGGATACTCACGCTGCAACGTCGTCGGTGAACGATGACACCGCTGAGACCGACCTCCGCCGTGCCGGGTAGGCGAGGAGGACCTTTTCGACCGTTCCGGCCCTGATCGATCCGCCCGAGTAACACTCGGGTCCCCAACTGCGACGTCCTCGGTGACGTATGGCCCGTCGGGGGGCTTGTCCGTCCACTTTGTCGGTGTATGGAATGGGGATCAGGACATGGCTCTTCGCGAGTTCTTCGCGCGGCATCGCATCGCTTCGGCGGTGGCCGCGCCGGCAGTGCTGGGGGTGGCGGCGGTTGTCGCCGCCTCACTGGCACTGACCTCTACGCCGGAAACCAGGGATACGCAGCTCACCTCGTCGGTCACGGAATGCCACGACATGGTGACCATCTCGGTGGCCGGTCGCAATGACACCCCTGTGGCGGGGACCACGAAGATGCTCGTCGACGCCAACGGGCAACCGTTGCCCGCCGCACTGTCCGGTGACCACAACAGTGAATGGGTGGATCCGGTCGTGAACGCACCGGCCGACGACGTCGATCCCGGCGCGTACGCCGCGGTCTACATCGCGTACCCGGCGAACATGGCCACCTACGAGGACGCCGTCAACGCTGGTGTCGCGAACACCGAGCAGGTGATGCGGGAGATCGCGCAGGCTTGCCCCGACACCAAGTTCTCCATCGTCGGCTACAGCGAGGGCGCCGACGTGGTGCGTCGCGTCGCGATGAAGATCGGCCATCAGGAGGCAGGCCAGGACGGGGAGTACGGAATCGTCGATCCGGACGATGTCGTCGGTGTCGTCATCCTCGCGGACTCGGGTCGCTCGGCGGGAGACGGGCCGTTCCCCGGATCGAAGGATCCCTTCGGCAACCCGGACGGCTTCGACCAGCAATATCAGAACGGCACGAATCCGGTCCCCGGTCAGGGTGCGGTGCAGGGGACCAGCGGTGACTTCGGTGCGCTGAACGGCAAGATCGCCTCGTTCTGCTCCGACGGGGACCTCACCTGCTCGGCGCCGGAGAACATCTCGCTGCTGCAGTTGGTGGTCAACGTGGGCAGGCAGTTGAACGTCGACGCGCTGGAACGAGATGGGCTCACGCCGGCGACCGGGCAGGACGTAGCGGTGGTCCTCAGCCGGATCGCGTTGGCGGCGTTCGCGGACATTCAGTCGCAGCCGAACTGGATGCAGAGCGACGAGACCTTCCTGCAAGTACTGCTGAGGGTGTCGGATCCGGCGTACAAACCGGGTGAGCAGCCGAAGGCCCCGGCGAAGGCGGACTCGATTGCGACCGAGCAGATGTCGCCGCTGGCCTACCTGCCGCAGAAGGTGCTCAACGAGATCATCGGCCTCATCGTGACGAACCAGAACACGATCCCCGTGATCATGAGCGACCCCTACAATCTCACGCTCGGCCCGAACCACACCGGTCACCACTTCGACTACTGGCACGACGCCGACCCCGACGCGGGCAAGCCGCTGACGTCCGCCGAGTACGCGGCTGCCTGGCTCACCCACCTGGCGAAGCAGGCACAGGCCGGTAAGCAGGTCGACCCGACGTCCAAGCCGCAGGAGGCCGACCTCGCCGCGGTGTACAAGGCGGTGACGACCTCCTCGGCGGCGCCGACCACCGAACCCGTCAAGGAATCGACCACGGCACCGAAGACCACGAGCGCCGCGCCCGCGACCACCGGCGGGGCGACGACTGCAACGCCGCCGTCGGAAACCTCGAGTGCGACGACGACACCGCAGGTCACCACCACCACGCCTGCTCCGTCTTCGGTCGCGGCGCCGGTCGAGGCCCCGAAGACGACCACCGCCGAGCCGACCACGACGACAACGCAATCCGCGGCGACGAGCACCAGTTCCACCGCGAAGGCATCGAACTGATCGACTCGCCGGCTCGCGATCACCGCCGACAGGGGTGCTCGCGAGCCGACGTGCCTTCGATCGGACCAGGCCGCCTTCGGCCCGGATGATCTGGCCGTTCACCAGTGGCCGTCGGTCCAGGCGCCACCGCGTTGACCATGATCCCGGCCGCACAATTCGCGGGCCGGGATCATGGTCAACGCCTCGACGGCTCCTTTGCCGGCCGGGCAAGCGCCTCAGGCCGGAAATGCCGCACCAACGTGGAGAAATTGACGATCGCCCCACCCGGTCGCAGGCGCCGCGGCGCCTGTTGGTCGATGACGAAGGTGCCGCGAATATCGGCGCAGGACTCCGGCGAAGACAGCGAGTCCGGTCGCACCGTCAGGAATGCGCGCCGCGCAGGTGGCGCTCCAGCACTTCGATGCGGTGGCGCTGCAGGTCGGTGAATTCCTCGGGGTGGTGGATCTCCACGCTCAGCCGTCCGTCGAAGGTGCTGATGACGCAGGTGCCGCCGCCCGGTTGCTGGGGACGGCGGCCGGTCAGGTCCGGTTTCGCGAGCATGGTGGAGTGGAAGTCGTCGATGCGCAGCATGTCCTGCTCGGGTAGCGGCGGGATGGTGCCCCAGTTGGTCGCGATGACCACGCCGGGCAGGGCGGGCCTCGGTGCGGCTGCCATGTCGGGGATGCTCAGGGGCGTGCGTTGCACGATGCCCGCGGTCAAGCCCGCGTGCAGCGCCTCGCTGATGCCGCGGGCCGATTCCACCAGCGTCACGTCGGACGCGGGGGAGAGGTAGTTGGCGAAACCGAGGACGTTCGTCCCTTCCGTGGCGGCGATTTCGGGGCTCACCCTGGTCCGCAGGTCGACGGAGTACAGGTAGAGCAGTCCGGTCAGCGGCAGTTCACGAATCTCGGCTTCGGTCCGCAGCAGAGCCGCCGACACCAGACCGTGCACCGTCACGTTCTCGCGATGCCCCAGCGCGACCAGCGCCGCGGTCTCGTCGCGGGTGAGCAGGCAACGGGTGGTGCGCAGTGTCGGGTACTCGTCGTCGCGCGGCTGCGGAATCGGCGTCTCGGTGGCGGAGGTCTCACCGGCGGGCACGGAGCCGGGCAGCGCCATCTTCTCGATGCCCCGCACCGCGAGCAGGTGCTCCACCGGGTCGGGGAACGCGTGCACCGGCAGGTCGAGTGCGCGACCACCGACCACGTCCCGGTACCCCGTCCAGAGTTCGGTGACGATGGCGAATGCGTGATACGCGTCGGCGATGCTGTGATGGATCATCAGCGTGACACCGGCGGTATCGCCGTCGCGCACCACGCACAGCGCGCAGACACCCGCGCGCTGGTCGAATTTCGCACCGGTGAGGGGGAATTCGGGCGCGGCCTCGGTGACGAATACCTCGGGCGTGGCGTCTGTGACGGCGAAGACGTGACCGCCCTCGCCGGATAGCTCGATGCGTGCGCGCAGGATCGGATGCGCCCGGGCGACGGCCTCGAAAGCGGCCGTCAAGGCGGGCAGGTCCAGCCGGCCGGATACCCGGGCCGAATAACCGATGAAGACCTCGCCCGCGGCGAACATTTCCTCGCTCGGGGCAAGCCGGCGGATGACGTCGACCACGATGATGCATTCCCTTCGCTCCCGGCGAGACTAGCCCGAACATTGTGCCCGCGCGGATCATTCGCCGAATTCGGGCGAACGAGACAGGTGAAACCGTCCAGAATCGGCCTTGTCACATGCGGGAACTGGATGTGTCGGATGATCGGATCACCTGGATAGGCTCCGAGTGGTGGGAAGCAAGCGGAGTATGTGCCGAACCGAACAGATTCAGTCCGAGCCGACCGGTCCGCGCCCATCGGCGGTCCCGCGATGACGCGCCGGGGGTGGGCGCTGTTCCTGGCGATGGGCGTGATCTGGGGCGTGCCGTACGCGATGATCCGGATCGCGGTGGAGGATCTCGACCCGATCGTGGTGGCCTTCGGCCGCACCCTGATCGGCGGCCTGCTGTTGTTGCCGATCGCGCTCTATCGCGATGTGCTCGCCCCGGTGCTGCGGCGGTGGCGGCCGTTGTTGCTCTACACGCTGGTGGAGATCACCGGTCCGTGGTTCCTGATCGGGTACGCCGAGACCACGCTGAACAGCTCGACCGTCGGCTTGCTGATCGCGGCGGTGCCGCTGATCGCGGTGGTGATCGTGACCGTGCTCGGCCACGACCGGTTCGACGCGCGCGGGGTGATCGGCTTGCTCGTCGGATTCGCGGGTGTCGCCGCGCTCGTCGGCCTGGACGTGGATCTGGGCAATCCGGCGGCCGTCGGCGCGATCGGCTTGACCACGATCGGATACGCGGTGGGTCCGATCGTCATCAGTCGAGCGCTGGCCGACCTGCCCCCGTTGGGCGTGGTGACCGGGTCGCTGCTGCTCGCGGCGGCGATCTACGCGCCGTTCGCGGGCTGGCTGTGGCCCGCGCGCATCACCGCCGATGCGGCATGGTCGGTACTCGGCCTCGCGGTGATCTGCACGGCCGTGGCATTCCTGTTCTTCTTCGCGCTGATCGCCGAGATCGGCCCCGCCCGCGCGACGGTGATCACCTACATCAATCCCGCGGTGGCGATCCTGCTCGGCGTCACGGCACTCGCCGAACCACTGACCGCGGGCATGGCGATCGGCTTCCCGCTGGTCATCCTCGGTTCGGTGCTCGGGACCGCGCGCGGCCGCGACAAGCGAGCGGCCGCGGACCCGGCCGCGCCGCCCACACCGGAGGCGGCTGTCCCATTACCCGAGAGGTAATCGCCACGGGGCATGCGCGCACCGAGAATAGGGAGGCGCCGCATGATTCGCGCGGCATCGCTTCGAAAGGACCCCTCGTGTCAGTCACCGTGCCCGCCACTCGAGCGGTGGTCGAAGAGTTACTGCGGCGAATCGGTTCCGGCGACGCGGAAGCGGTGGCCGAGCTGTACGCCGAAGACACTGATTGGCAGCTCAATTGGCCGGAGGCGGAGCACGGCCGGGCGGCGACGCCGTGGATCCGGCACCGTCGCACCCGCGCCGACGCCGCTGAGCATTTCCGCTCGATCGCCGAACACCATGTGCCGGAGGAGGTGGCCACGCGGATCGACCGGGTGCTCGTCGACGGTGACGACGCCGTGGTGTTCGGGGAGATCCGGCAGACCGCGCGCCGCACCGGCCGCGCCTATCGCGCGCGGTTCGCTCTGCACCTCACGGTGCAGGGCGGTCTGATCACCCGCCACCACGTCTACGAGGACAGTCTCGCCGTCGCCCAGGCGTTCGCGCCGGGGGAATGAGCACGTAATACGCTGCTCAGGGTGCTGGATTCCACGGAAGATTTCGCAGACGGACTCGCCGATGTGGCCGCCACCCGCGCCGCCTACAACGACGTCGCCGAACTGTATACCGAGCTTTTCCGGCACCACCTCGCCGGCGCGGCGCTCGACCGGGCAATGCTCGGCGCGTTCGTGGAATCGGTGGCGGGCAACGGTTCCGGGCCGATCGCCGATCTCGGCTGCGGGCCCGGACGGATCACCGGCCATCTCGCATCGTTGGGCGCGCGGGTGTTCGGCATCGATCTCTCGCCACGAATGGTGGAGCTGGCTCGCGTGGAGTATCCACAGCTGTCCTTCGCGCAGGGTTCCGTGGAACAGTTACCACTGGGCAATGAGGTGCTCGGCGGCATAGTGGCGTGGTATTCGCTGATCCACACCCCACCGGAGCGCGTGCCGCACGTGTTGAACGAGTTCTATCGGGTACTCGCGAGCAAAGGGCACGTGTTGCTGGCTTTCCAAACGGCCGACCAGCCCGATGCGGTGGAAGCCTTCGATCACAAGGTCATTCGCGCGTACCGGTGGGCGCCCAAACGGCTCGCGCGTCTGCTCGGCGCCGCCGGATTCACGATGATCGCTCGCATGGTGCGCGAGCCGGAACCCGAGGAGCGGTTCGGGCAGGCCTACCTGCTGGCTTCGAAGGATCGGTGATTCACCGAACACCGTCCCTCCCGTCCGGGTAAGTTCGTCGTGTCGCGGCGGTTTCTCGGCTGCACGAGCCCACCGACAACGTGGTCGATCTGAAATCCAACACTTGCACCATGTCGTCAGGGGGCGACTCATCATGGAATTCATCGCGCCGGTCGATGCCGTCTTCTTACTCGCCGAATCCCGCGAACAGCCGATGCACGTCGGAGCGCTGCAACTGTTCGAGCCACCAGAGGGCGCCGGAGACGACTTCGCCGCGCAGGTCCACGACAAACTATTGGGCAGCACGGACGTCGATCCGAGGTTCCGCAAGCATCCGGCAACGCTCTTCGGAGCGCCGCAAATGGCGTGGACGTATGCCGAAGAGGTCGAACTCGACTATCACGTGCGGCGGCTGGCCCTGCCCGGTCCGGGGCGGATGCACCAGCTCGTCGACCTGGCCTCCGGGCTGCACAGCAGTTTGCTCGACCGGCATCGCCCGCTGTGGGAGTTCCATCTGATCGAGGGCCTCGCCGATGGCAGGTTCGCGCTGTACTCGAAGATGCATCACGCGTTGATCGACGGCGTTTCCGCACAACGCCTACTGCGCCGCACGCTGACCAGCGATCCGGCCTCCAGCGCCACCCTGGTGCCGTGGCATCTGCCGCGTGGCAGGCGCAGGACGGCGACCGGCGCGGTGGGTGCGGCCCGGAATCTGGTCTCCGCGGCGGCCTCCGGCGCCTCGCTGCTGCGCGCTGCTCGTACCGCCCTGCTGCGGCAGCAGTTGAGCTTGCCGTTCGCCGCCCCGCGCACCATGTTCAACGTGCCGATCGGGGGCGCGCGCCGAGCGGCGGTCCGCTCCTGGTCGCTGGATCGGCTGCAGCAGGTCAAGAAGGCGACCGGCTCGACGCTCAACGATGTGGTGCTCACCATGTCGGCGGGCGCGCTGCGACGGTATCTGATCGAGCGAGGCGCCCTGCCCGACAAGCCGTTGATCGCGATGGTGCCGATGTCGCTGCGCGGCGAGGACGACGAGGACACCAACGGCGTGAAGGTCGGGGCGGTGCTGTGCAACCTCGGCACCGACATCGCCGATCCGCTCGACCGCCTGCAGGTGGTCAGCGCGTCGATGCGGGACGGCAAGGACATCTATCGCACGCTGTCGTCCAATCAGACGATGGCGCTGTCGGCGCTGATGCTCAGCCCGCTCGCCCTCAATCTCGTGCCCGCGCTGATTTCGTGGACAAATCCGACCTTCAACATCGTCATCTCGAACGTGCCGGGGCCGCGCGAACCGATGTACTGGAACGGCGCCCGGCTCGACGCGAGCTATCCGCTGTCGATCCCGTTCGACGGCCAGGCGGTGAACATCACGCTGACCTCCAACGCGGACAACCTCGACTTCGGCCTGGTCGGTTGCCGCCGCAGTGTGCCGCAGCTGCCCCGTCTGCTCGATCACCTGGAGTCCTCGCTCGCCGAACTGGAGCGCGCCGCCGTCTGACACCGCGACCCATTCCTCAGAAAACTAGAACGTGTTACTGTCGATGCATGGTGCGCAGGCCAGTTGAGGACGCCGCAGCCGCTTCATGGCGATATTCGCGGCTCGCGGCGACCTCGACACGCAGCGGCCAGGCCGCGCCCCACCGCACTTATGTAACTCGTTCTAGTACACCTGCGCCGCGCCGTTCGCGGCGGAGCAGTTAGGGAGACCAGCACGCCATGCGTACCGAAATCTGCGAACGGCTCGGGATCGAATTCCCCATCTTCGCCTTCACCCACTGCCGCGACGTGGCGGCCGCGGTCAGCAACGCGGGCGGACTCGGCGTGCTCGGCGCCGTCGGCTTCACCGCCGAGCAGCTCGAGGTCGAGCTGGCCTGGCTGGACGAGCACGTGCAGGGCGTGTACGGCGTCGACCTGGTGATCCCCTCCAAATACGAAGGCAAGGGCATCGACGGCCTGTCCCCGGAGGAACTGGAAGCCAAGCTCGCCGAACTGGTCCCGCAGGGCCACCGTGATTTCGCCGAGAAGATCCTCGCCGACCACGGCGTGCCCAAGCTGCCGGACGGCGAACACCACAGCCAGCTGCTCGGCTGGACCGCCACCACCGCGGGACCGCAGGTGGAGGTGATTCTCCGGCATCCGAAGGCCAAGCTGGTCGCCAACGCGCTCGGCACCCCGCCCGAGGACGTGGTCAAGCAGGTGCAGGACTCCGGCAGGCTGATCGGAGCGCTGTGCGGTTCGGTCAAGCACGCGCTCAACCACAAGCGAGCGGGCCTGGACTTCGTGGTCTGCCAGGGCACCGAGGGCGGCGGCCACTGCGGCGAGGTCTCCTCGCTGGTGCTGTGGCCGCAGGTCATCGACGCCGTCGGCGACCTGCCGGTGCTGGCCGCGGGCGGTATCGGCAACGGCCGCCAGGTGGCTGCCGCGATGGCGATGGGCGCCGCGGGCGCATGGACCGGTTCGGTCTGGCTGACGGTGGAGGAGGCCAACGTGCCGCCCGCGCAGATGCAGACCTACATCGAGGCCACCAGCCACGACACCGTTCGTTCGCGCGCGTGGACCGGCAAGCCCGCCCGCATGCTGCGCAACGATTGGACCGAGGCCTGGGAGCAGGCCGACACCCCCGACCCGCTGCCGATGCCGCTGCAGATGATGGTCGCGCTGGACGGCGTGAAGCGTGGCCACCGCTACCCGGAGGCCGCCAAGGACGTGAACTTCAACCCGGTCGGCCAGATCGTCGGCATGATGAACCGGGTCGAGCGCTCCGCCGACGTGATCAACCGGCTGATCCAGGAGTACGTCGAGGCGTGCGAGCGCCTCAACAAGCTCAACGGCGGGATCTGAGCCCGAGCCGCGAATCCGGGTCGGCGATGTCGTGCGGATCTGCGTCGGCATCCCGCCCGGTTCGGTCTTTCCGTCGTGCGACCGCCGGCCCTCGCCGTCGGCGTGATGCACTGCGGCAGCGGTTGATTCGCCGTGGCCGGAATCGGTCCCGGCAACGCGATCACCCTTGGGTCGGACATCGTCGCCATCCGGACTTTTCGAGCCCTATCGTCTGGGACAGACATCTTCGGCGAACAATGCGGCTATACCATTTTCGGGCCGCACCCCGAACTGTTCACGGAAGACCGCAGCCAACCGTCTCAGACGCATTGTGCGGTGTACGAGAGGCTAGGCGGTGGCGGCGTGGGACCGGCCGTCGCCCTCCTCGGCCATGCCCACCAGTTCCTCGAACCGCGCGATGACCTTCTCGTGGTACATGCCGAACAGATCCTCGAACAGCGCCAGCTGCGCCTCGCTCGGCCCGGAGCCGGAATCCCACACTGCGGCCAGCGCCCGCCAGACCAGCACGTGCAGGTCCGGTGCGCCCGCGAAGTACGCCTCGACCGCCTCCGGCACCTCGAGCACCATCTCGCCGATCGAGTTCATGATCGCGCGCTGCATGGGAAGACCGAGCAGAGTGAGCAACCTGCGCACCAGCGCGACCTCGAGTGCCAGGATCTGCCGCAAGTCCGGATCATCCTGGCGAGCAATCGATTCGAGTTCGTCGATGGTGGCTTTCATTTCGGCCGAATCGATCCGCTGCGCCCCACCGGTATAGCCGAGCAGCGCCTCGAGCACGAGATTGCGCTCGACGTCGACGATGTCGCGGAACATCTCTATCGCGATGTCCGGCATGGGAATCGAGAACCGGAACAGCTGGTGGTACACCTCGACGCCGCCTGCCTCACGGACATCACGAATGGTGAATCCCTTGCCGCGCCGGGCTTCGACGAAGCCGTACGACTCCAGCCGGCCCAAGGTCAGCTGCGCGGTCGCGCGGTTCATGTCGAATTCCTCGGCTACCTGACGAACCGACGGCATGAGATCCCCCGGCTGATATTCCCCCGCGGCAACCCGGCGCGCCAACTCGTCGGCAACGTCGGCGACCACCGTTTGGGATCCCATCGAAGTCACCTTTCGACTTGTTTCGAACACGTCCCAGACAGTCTAGGGCCTACTGTGCAGTACTGCACGTGTGTCACACTGGGCCGCGCGACTGTGAGGTGAGTCATGACCATCCGACCCTTCGGAGAGCGCCCCGAGGAGGGGTCGACGGGTAGGCGATCCCGGCTTTTCGCGGCGCGATCACATGGTAAACCTCCTGTTCACGGCGTTGTGCGCGGCGCGAAGCTCGCCGCGCTGCCGGTGGCGTTCGCCGGGCGGCAGGCCGCGGGCGCCGGCAAGCGGGCCCTCGGCAGATCGGCCGAAGAAGTCAATCGCGACATCCAGCTGCGCACCGCACAGCACATTTTCGAGGTGCTCGGCGAGCTGAAAGGTTGCGCCGCGAAGCTCGGGCAGCTGTTGGCCATCTACGAGCTGGCGCTGCCGCCGGATCTCGCCGAGCCGTACCGGATCGCGCTCAGCAGACTGCAGGACGCCGCGCCCGCCATGCTGCCGCACACGGTGCATGCCGCGATGGCCGACAGCATGGGCACCCAATGGCGTTCCCAGTTCCGCGAATTCGATGATCGCCGCGCCGCGTCTGCCTCGCTCGGGCAGGTGCACAGAGCGGTTTGGCACGACGGCAGGCCGGTCGCGGTGAAGGTGATGTACCCCGGCGGCAGGCAGGCGGTGGAGCGCGATCTGGACCACCTGCGCCGGATCTCCTATCTCGCATCGGTATTCCTGCCCGGCGCGGACGTGAAATCGGTGACCGAAGCCATCTGCGCGTCGGTCACCGGGGAGCTCGATTACGCGGCCGAGGCCGATCACCAGAGAGCATTCGCCGCCGCCTACGCCGGCGACCCGGACCTGTACGTGCCCAATGTCGTTGCCCAGCACGGTGATGTGCTGATCAGCGAATGGATCGACGGCACGCCGGTGCCCCGCATCGTCGCCTCCGGCACACGGGCCGAGCGCGACCGGGTGGGCATGCTCATGGTTCGGTTCGTGACCTCGGGCTGGGGCAGGCACGGGCTGCTGTACGCCGATCCGCATCCGGGCAACTTCCGACTGCTGCCCGACGGCAGGCTCGGCGTCATGGACTTCGGCGCGTGCTGCGCGTGGCCGCCCGCGGGTTTCGACGAACTGACGCTCGACTGCTGCAAGGCGATCTTCCAAGGTGGGCCAGGGGATCTGGCGGCGGCCACCCGCAGGCACGGGTTCGTGGAAACCGGACGGGCCTTCGACAGCGAGGCGCTCTACGCCGCGATCACCCCCTGCGGTGAACCGCTCCGGCACACGACCTATCGGCTCACTACGCGCTGGCTGCGACGACAGGTGTTGCGCACCACGAATCCTCGCCTGACCAACGTGATCCGGCAGATGACGATGCCCGCCTACTTCACGCCGTTCGCGCGTTCGTTCCTCACGCTGGTGGGTGTGCTCGGTCAACTGGAGACCGAAGGCTCCTTTCGCGATGAAATCGTGCGCTGGCTACCGGAATTGAGCGAAGCGCTCACCGTGGCCGAGGAGCCGGAGGCCACCCCGCCGACGGTGGACCTGGCCGCCGTACGGAGGCAGCGGCTCGATACGGACGAGCGGGGCCTGCCGATCGGGTGACCCGATCAGCAAGGCAGGCAAGCGTATTCGATATGCTGCACAGCGGGCGTGATCGACGCTGGAATGATCTCCCTATGGAGCGCCGTCCCAGACAGCTTGCTTGTATCCTGTGCTGTCCGGGCGCAGTCGCGTCACCGCGACAACCACGCGTGCCAATCCGGCGCGATGAGCGCCGCCATCTCGTCATAGCCCGCAGCCCCTGGATGCGCACCGTCGCCCGCGCGTACCTCCGCGGACCACACCGGATTGCCGCATAGCGGCTGGTGCACGCGCACGTACGGCACACCTGCCGCCGCGCAGACCCGCGCGAACCGCTCGTCCAGCGCCGCGGTGCGGGCATTGTGCTCGGCGTCCGCGATCGGCGGCGGAGCGACCAGCAACACCGGCCAGTCCCGCTCGGCCGCCTGCGCGAGCAGCTCGCTCAGGTTGGCCACCGACTCCTCGGGGCGCACCCTCGGGCCGCCGTTCTCGTGCATGGCGTCGTTCACTCCGAACGACAGCACGACCCTGGCGTCCACACCCTCCGGCAGCCTGGGCGAGCATTCGGCCCTGAAGCGCGCCAGGATCTCGGCCGAGGTCTGCCTGCGCACCCCGAGGTTGTACGCGGTCAACGGCACTCCCTGCGCATACGCGGCGGACACGAGCCGGCCCGCCCAGCCCAGGCCGCGCGGGTCGCCGACACCGGCGACGAACGAGTCTCCGACAAAGCACACACGCAGATCACGGCTCACCCGCACGATCCTCGCAGCGCCGAGACCGGCCCGCGCACACCGGCCGCGGGCAATATGATCGCGAAGGGTTCGACCGGGAGGGAGTTATGGTGACAAGCGAGCCGGGACTCGCGACGCCGCCGCAGTGGTTCGCGGAGTTGTTCGCCCATCGGCGCTGGATCCGCCGCACCCACCCGTTCCCGCACGTGTACGCCAGGGACGTCTTCGTTCCCGAGTTCTACCAGCGGTTGGCCGAGGAACTGGAACGGGTTCGCCGGGAGCGCCCCGGCCTGTTCGAGACCGTCGCCACCGGTTACAGCGCCGACGGCGTCCGGTTCGCCGACCTGCGCGACGGTCCGCTCGGAGTGTTCGGCTCGCGGGAGTGGCACGACTTGGTCGCCCGGCTCGGCGGAGTGGAGGCGACCGGCGACGTCGAAGGCTCGGTGCACCATCACGGGCCGGGCAGCCCGTTCGGCTGGCCGCACAACGATCTCAACCCGGCCTGGTTCCCCGGGCCGGCGCCTGGTCCCGACGAAGTGCGCTTGCCCGACGGCACGGTCGACACCAAGACCGGGGCGCGGGCGGCGGGCGTCGTCGCCCGCGAGACCGTGCGGGCCGTGGCGGTGCTGTTCTATCTCGGCAATCCGGGGTGGCAGCCTGGCGACGGCGGCGAGACCGCGCTCTACGACCACGTCGCCGACGCATCCGCGCTGCCGTCGGTGGTTCTCGTCCCGCCGCTGGACAATTCGCTGCTGCTGTTCGAGGTCACCCCGCGCACCTGGCATACCTTCGCGGGCAACAACGTCAGAGACCGCAACAGCGTGGTGATGTGGGTGCATCGCCCGAGGGCGGATGCCGAAGGGCGCTGGGGAGGAGACAAGATTGTCCACTGGTGAACGCCGTGTCTGCCTGCTCACCGGCGCGAGCGGCACCCTGGGCGACGCCTTCTGCCAGGCCTACTACCGCGACTACGACATCGTCGCGGTGTGCCGCACGCGCACACCCGCGGTGCCCTCGCAGCTGGAGTGGTACGTCGATCCGCTGGCGCCGGAGGCCGCGGTGCCGGAGAACGACGCACGCGTCTTCGTGGTCCGGTCCGATCTGACCGAGCCGGGCGAAGTGGAACGGGTGGTTGACCTGGCGCTGGCCCGGTTCGGCCGGGTCGACCTGCTGGTGAACAACGCGGCGCACGTCCGTCTGCACCCGCGCGGCATCGTCGACGGCGACGCGGCACTCGACGACTTCGATCCCCATTTCAAGCTGAACGTCGCGGTGCCGCTGCGTCTTTCGGCGCGACTGGCACAGCGCTGCTGGTTGCACGCCGGCCCCGAGAATCGCGCGCGCAACCGCAACATCGTCAACGTCTCCAGCATTTCCGGGTCCGAGGTCTACCCGGGCCAGACCCTGTACTCCGCGTCGAAAGCCGCGCTCAACCAGCTGACCCGCGCGGTCGCCGCCGAGTTCGCCGAGTTCGGGGTGCGCGTGAACGCCATCGCGCCAACGTCATTTCCCGTCCTGGTCCCCACCGAGCTGGTCGCGCGGGCGATCGTGGAACTCGACGCGAGCGACCGGTCCGGTGGGGTGTACGGCGTCGGCGTCGAGCTGGACCAGACGGACGGTCACTCGTTGCGAATGGCCGACGCCGAACCGTAGCCGCGGGCTATTCGCTCGCGCCCAGCCCGGTGGCCCGCTCGGACAGCGTCCACAGTCGCCGGGCGAGATCGGCATCGGTCGCCTGCTTGTTGCGCGGCGGCTCCAGCTCGAAACGATGGAAGTACCGGCCGTTGATCGCCGCGCCGTCGGCGGTGGTGGCCAGGTGCACCAGCGGTTCGGCGCCCTTGTCCGGGCGGATGAAGAACGGGCGCGACAGCGGAGACCGGATGAACCAGCCGAGGCCGAGCGGGGCTCGGTCGTAGACGTGGGTGGCGACCGCCCCCGGATGGAAGGCCGCGGTGGTGATTCCGGTGCCCGCGGTACGGCGGGCCAGCTCCGTGGTGAACAGGATGTTGGCCAGCTTCGACGTGCCGTACGCGCCGAGCTGGCTGAACGAGCCGGTCGCCGCGTTGGCCGTGTCCAGGTCCAGCTTGGCCATCCGGTAGGTCATGCTCGCGGTGTTGACCACCCTGGCGTCGGACCGGGTCAAACGCTCCAGCAGCAGGTTGGTCAGCAGGAACGGCGCCAGGTGGTTGACCTGGAAGGTGAGTTCGTTGCCGTCGTCGGTGACCGTGCGCTTCGGCCACGCGCCGCCGGCGTTGTTGGCCAGCACATCGATCCGGGGGTACCGGTCGAGCAGCTGATCGGCCAGCTTGCGCACGTCGTCGAGCCGGGCGAAGTCGGCGACGAACGGCTCCGCGCCCGCCTTCGCGGCCACCTCGGCCGTCCGCTCCGGCGATCGCCCGACGACCGCGACGGTGGCGCCGCGCGCCGCGAGCCGCTGCGCCGCCGCGGCGCCGATACCCGAGCTCGCGCCGGTCACCACCACGGTCTTGCCGGTGAGGTCCTTGTCCTGTGCCTGGTCCTGCGCTGTCATTCCTGCCTCCCGAGCATCGGTTACGTGACCCGATCGTCTTCGGCTCGCGCTCATTCGGCAAGTATCGACGCGTCCGAGTAGTGCTCGGCGATCTCGTCACTGGTGGTCAGCCACACCCCAGGGTGGGCGGCCACGTACTCGAGCGCTTCATCCAGGTATTTGATCCGGAATGCCTGGCCGATCACGAACGGGTGCAGGGCCAGCGCCATGACGCGCCCGCTGTCGGCCGACTCGGCGTAGAGCTGGTCGAGCTGATCGCGGACGATCCGCACGAAGTCCGGGCCGCTGGTGGCTTTGCCGAGGAAAAGCGTGAGTC
>NZ_BAFP01000146.1 GCF_000308455.1 Nocardia abscessus NBRC 100374
GCGGTCCGTGGCCCCTGGCACGTGGCACGTGGCCCGTGGCCCCTGGCACGTGGCACGTGGCCCGTGGCCCCTGGCCCGTGGCCCGTGGCCCGTGGCCCGAGCGTCGAACGAATGGTTCGATCGAAGGATGTGGCCCGAATTCGAGGTGAACGCGGCGCCTGCTCGCGGGACCGCGAGCCGAGTGCTGTTTCGGTTCGCTCTGGGTCGGCGAGCGTTCGTGCTGCGCCAGACGATCATCGAGCCCGGCGGCAGCAGTGGCTGGCATTACCACGACGGGACGCTGTTCGTCCTGGTCGCGCGGGGCACGCTCGATCATCCCGGCGCGGATTGCACGCCGGTCACCTATCGGCGCGGGCGGGTCTTCCAGGAACCGAGCGGGCCGCGCTATCCCCACGTGGCTCGCAACCTCGCAGCGGTGCCGGTGCTGCTGTGCGTGCTCTACGTCACTCCGGTCGGCCGTCCGCTGTCGCACAGCGTTGCGCCGCCGCCCTGCGCGGCCGACATGCGGTGACCTGCGTCCCGCTCGAGCACACGCAGTAGTTCAGCAGCAGGCGCGCGGATGAGATCAGGGGCGGAGCCGCGAGCGCGCCAACGGAACCGCGGCGATCGACTTCAGCCCGCGGGCTGGCAGGCGTCGCGGAGTGAGCAGGCGCCGCAGGAGCTGCCGCAACCGCCGATCTCGGGCGGCGGGGCGATCGCGTCGGCCGCTTGCGCGGCGATATTCGCGCCAGCGCCGAGGGTGAACAGCGCGACCATCGCGGTGCCTGCCGCGACGACGAGCGCGACGATCCCGCTGGTGGCCAGCGCGACGAGACCACCGGCGAACAGCAAGGCGCCTGCCGCGATCGACGTGGGCGCGGCGACCCGGTTGGCGACGCGGAACGTGTCGTCGGTGGACAGCGCGGCCTCGGTGTGGACCCCGAAGAAACGGTTGCGGGGCAACCGGCCGGTCAGCCCGAGTGCGCCGGTTGTGACGGCCACGACAGCCGGCACGAACAGGACGAGAGCGACGACGAACACCCATGCAGGCTAGCGCATCGACGCCGAACGGCCGCCGACGGGCGGCCCGGCGGCGAACCCGGTCCAAGTCCGGGCCAGCCCGATTTTCGGTCCTGCAGCGGGGACGTTCTACCCTGATAGACGAAGTTTGTCGGGGATCGGCGACCACAAGAAGGCAGGACCGTGCAGGACACACGTGCAACCGAAAGCGATGTACCAGAGCACCGGTACAACGCGGAGCTTGCCGGCCGCATCGAGCGCCGGTGGCAGCGGGCGTGGGACGAGCGCGGAACCTTCCATGCGCCGAACCCGGTCGGGCCGCTGTCGGGCCCCACTCCGGCCGACAAGTTGTTCATCCAGGACATGTTCCCGTACCCGTCGGGCGCTGGCCTGCATGTCGGGCATCCGCTCGGTTACATCGCCACGGACGTCTTCGCGCGCTATCACCGGATGCACGGCCGCAACGTGCTGCACGCCCTGGGTTACGACGCCTTCGGCCTGCCCGCCGAGCAGTACGCGGTGCAGACCGGCGCGCACCCGCGCGACACCACCGAGTCGAACATCGCCACGATGCAGCGCCAGCTGGACCGCCTCGGCCTCGGCCACGACCGCCGCCGCTCGTTCTCGACCACCGATCCGGAGTACTACCGCTGGACGCAGTGGATCTTCCTGCGGATTTACAACGCCTGGTACGACCAGGAACTGAACCGGGCCCGCCCGATCGACGAGCTGGCGGCCGAATTCGCGTCCGGCGCACGGTCCGTCCCCGACGGCAAGTCCTGGGACACGATGTCGCCCGCCGAGCGCGGCGCGCTGCTGGACTCGTATCGCCTGGTGTATCAGAGCGATTCGGTGGTCAACTGGTGTCCCGGTCTCGGCACCGTGCTGGCCAACGAAGAAGTCACCGCCGACGGCCGCAGCGAACGCGGCAACTTCCCGGTGTTCCGTAAGCGGTTGCGGCAGTGGATGATGCGCATCACCGCCTATTCCGATCGACTGGTGGACGACCTGGACCGGTTGGACTGGCCGGAGAACGTGAAGGCCATGCAGCGCAACTGGATCGGACGATCCCGTGGCGCGCAGGTGAAGTTCGACGCCGACGGCGAGCAGATCGAGGTGTTCACCACCCGGCCCGACACCCTGTTCGGCGCCACCTACGTGGTGCTCGCCCCCGAACACGAGCTGGTCGACAAGCTGACCGCGGCCGCATGGCCTGCGGGCACCGACCCACGGTGGACCAACGAGGGCGCTGCCACACCGGCCGATGCCGTGGCCGCCTACCGCAAGTCGATCGCGGCCAAGTCCGATCTGGAGCGCCAGGAGAACAAGGAGAAGACCGGCGTCTTCCTGGGCAATTACGCGATCAACCCGGCCAACGGCAAGGCCGTGCCCATCTTCATCGCCGACTACGTGCTCAGCAGCTACGGCACCGGCGCGATCATGGCCGTGCCCGGGCACGATCACCGCGACTGGGAATTCGCGACCGTCCTCGGCCTGCCGATCATCGAGGTCATCAGCGGGGGCGACCTGGAGAAGGGCGCGCATGCCGGCGAGGGTGCGCTGGTGAACTCCGACTACCTCGACGGCATGCCCGTCGAGCAGGCCAAAGCGGCGATGATCGCCCGGCTCGAGGCCGACGGCCACGGCAAGGGCACCATCCAGTACAAGCTGCGCGACTGGTTGTTCGCGCGGCAGCGCTACTGGGGCGAGCCGTTCCCGATCGTGTACGACGAGCAGGGCGCCCCGTACGCGTTGCCGGAGTCCATGCTGCCGGTGTCGCTCCCGGAGCTGGACGACTTCGCCCCGGTGACCTTCGATCCCGACGACGCGGATTCCGAGCCGTCCCCGCCGCTGGCCAAGGCGACCGACTGGGTGGAAGTCGAACTGGACCTGGGCGACGGGCCGAAGCGCTACCGCAGGGACACCAATGTCATGCCGCAGTGGGCGGGCAGTTCCTGGTACGAGATCCGCTACGCCGACCCGACGAACGCGGAGACCTTCTGCGCCAAGGAGAACGAGGCGTACTGGCTGGGTCCGCGCACGGAGGTCGGCGGGGAGAACGATCCGGGCGGCGTCGACCTGTACGTCGGCGGCGTCGAGCACGCGGTGCTGCACCTGCTGTATGCCCGCTTCTGGCAGAAGGTGCTCTTCGACCTGGGTGAGGTGTCCGCGAGCGAACCGTACCGGCGGCTGTTCAACCAGGGCTACATCCAGGCGCACGCCTACACCGACGAGCGCGGCGCGTACGTGCCCGCCGCCGAGGTGCTCGAGCGCGACGGCAAGTTCTTCTGGACCGACGCCACCGGCACCGAGATCCCGGTGTTCCAGGAATACGGCAAGATCGGGAAGTCGCTGAAGAACGCCATCTCGCCGGACGAGATGTGCGACCTGTACGGCGCGGACACCTTCCGCTTCTACGAGATGGCGATGGGTCCGCTGGACACGTCGCGGCCGTGGGCGACCAAGGACGTCGTCGGGGCGCACCGGTTCCTGCAGCGCGCGTGGCGCCTGGTGGTGAACGAGGAGACCGGCGCACTGCGGGTCACCGACGCCACGCCGAGCGAGGAGACGCTGCGCCTGCTGCACAAGACGATCGCGGGCGTGGACGAGGATTTCGCCGCGCTGCGCGACAACACGGCGGGCGCCAAGCTGATCGAGCTGACCAACCACCTGACCAAGAGCTACCCGGACGGCGCGCCGCGCTCGGTGGTGGAGCCGCTGGTGCTGATGCTGGCGCCGCTGGCCCCGCACATCGCCGAGGAGCTGTGGGAGCGGCTGGGCCACACCGCGTCCCTGGCGCACGGCCCGTTCCCGGTCGCCGATGCCGCGCTGCTGGTGGACGAGTCGGTGGAGTACCCGATCCAGATGAACGGCAAGGTGCGCAGCCGGATTCAGGTGCCCGCGGACGCCGACAACGCGACGATCGAGGCGGCCGCACTGGCGGACGAGAAGATCGCCGCGCTGCTGAACGGCGCAGCGCCGCGCAAGCTGATCGTGGTGCCGGGGCGGTTGGTGAACATCGTCGCCTGAGGCGGATCAGCGCGGCGGGAGCAGGACGTCGTCGAGCGTGACCATCGACAGGTCGCGCTCTTCGACGATGCCGACCAACTGTCCGTAGCAGTACGTCACGGCCGGTGCCGGAGGCCGGACGCCATCGGATCGATCCGAGCGACGAGTACGACGGCGACCACGCTCGCCGCAGCGCGCACGTGTGCGCGGGGTCGGGTCCGGGGTGCTCAGTAGGGCCGGAGCACGACCTCGGTGGGGTGCGCGTCGCGCGGGGTATCGATAGCGGAACGCACCGTGTAAGCCACCGTTTCGGGGGTGAGGAACTCCTCGGCCCGGTATTCGCGCCCCTCCCCCGCGATGATCTCCCGCTGCATGTCGGTGTCGATGCGGCCCGGATGGATCGAGGTCACCCGCAGCTGCGGCTCTTCCAGCCGCAGCGCGTCACCGAAGGCGCGCAGCCCGAACTTGCTCGCCGCGTACGACGCCCAGCCCGCGTTCGCGCGCAGCCCCGCACCCGAGTTGATCAGCACCACGTGGCCCTGGCCTGCCCGCAGCGCGGGCAGCAGCAGTCTGGTGAGTTCGGCCACCGCGACGAGGTTCGCTTCCAAGGTGTTGCGCCACTGCTGGACGGTGGAACCGGCGATCGTGCCGAGATCGGCGATGCCCGCGTTGTGCACCAGGACGTTCAGGCTCCGGATCGGCGCGACCGCCGCGGCGACGGCGGGGTAATCGGTCAACTCGACCGGCCAGCCCTGCGCACCGGGCAGTTCCGCCAGAATGTCGCGCAGCGACTCCCCCGATCGCGCGCCGAGCAGCAGGTCGTGCGTGGGCGCGAGTTCGCGAGCGATCGCGGCGCCGAGGCCGCGGCTGGCGCCGGTGATCAGGGCGGTCGGTTTCGGGGTCGCGGCCGAAGTCATGGGCCCCACCGTAACCGGCTGTGTAAGTAAGGCGTAAAAACCCGTAGCACTGGACGAACGACTGGCGATGCGGGCTGAATCGAGGCGAGAATCTCGAACAGCGAATCACGGACGGGGCATTCGAGAGTGAGAATTGCCGAACACGAACCGGCCACGGGCCGATCGGACGGGGACGAAACGGACGCCGCTGAGCGGGCATATCTGCGGGTGACATCGCAGAATAGGGGGATGGCACATCCGGGCTTCACCCCGACCCAGCTCGCGGCCCGCGCTGCCTACCTGCTGCGCGGGAACGATCTGGGCACGATGACCAGCGCGGCGCCGCGGCTGTACCCGCACATGTGGAGCTGGGACGCGGCCTTCGTCGCGGTCGGGCTCGCGCCGCTGAGCGTGGAGCGGGCGGTGATGGAGCTGGACACCCTGCTCTCGGCGCAGTGGAAGAACGGGATGATCCCGCACATCGTCTTCGCCAACGGCGTGGACGGCTACTTCCCCGGCCCGGCCCGCTGGGAGTGCCGCAAGCTGGCCGTCAACGCGCCGGACGGCCCGGACACCTCGGGAATCACCCAACCGCCCGTGCACGCCATCGCGGTACAGCGGATTCTGGATCATTCGCGCAGGCACGGCCGCAGTACCAGGGCCGTGGCCGAGGAGTTCCTCAACCGGCGGTGGCCGGATCTGGTGCGCTGGCACCGCTGGCTGGCGCACGCCCGCGATCCCAAGGAGACCGGCCGGATCACGCTGTATCACGGCTGGGAGTCCGGGATGGACAACTCACCGCGCTGGGATCGCGCTTACGAGCACGTGGTGCCCGGCGACCTGCCGCCCTACCGCCGCGAGGACGTGCTGGTGGTCGCCGATCCGACCCAGCGCCCCACCGACCGCGAGTACGACCGCTACCTGTGGCTGGTCGAGCAGATGCGCCGGGCCGGCTACGACGACTACCAGCTGGCCTCGACCATGAGTTTCGCCGTCGAGGACGTGTTCGTCACCGGGATCTTCGCGCTGGCCTGCGAGGTCCTGGCCAATATCGGCGAGGAGTACAAGCAGCCCAACGCCGACGTGCGCGATCTGCACGCGTGGGCCGACCGGTTCCGCGCGGGCGTCGTCGCGACGGCCGATGCCCGCACCGGTGCGGCACGGGACTTCGACGTGCGGTTGCAGCGGTGGATCAACACCGAGACGCTCTCGATGTTCGCGCCGTTGCTGTGCGGTGGACTCCCCCGCGACACCGAGCGCAGCTTGCTGCGGTTGTTCGAGGGCCCGCGCTTCTGCGGGCACCCGGATCTGCGCTACGCGCTGCCGCCCTCGACCTCCCCGGTGTCCAAGGACTTTCGCTCCCGGGAGTATTGGCGCGGGCCGGTGTGGCCGGTGATGAGCTGGCTGTTCTCCTGGGTCTTCGCCAGGCGCGGCTGGGCGGAGCGTTCGTTCATGCTGCGCGCCGAGGGCTTGCGGCAGGCCAGCGACGGCAGCTTCGCCGAGTACTACGAGCCGTTCACCGGCGAACCGCTCGGCAGCATGCAGCAGTCGTGGACGGCGGCATCGGTCCTGGATTGGCTGGGGTGAGCGCCGCGGACACACCTCATTCGCCACACTGGTAACAGCCAGAGCGAATGGCTATCGTCGTCCGGCATGGACACCTGGAGGTCGACCACCCGCCGCGGCGCGGCGCTGTCCCTGATCGCACTGTCCGGCATCCTCGTCGCCACGCTGCCCGCGGCCGCCGCGCCGACCGGCCCGGATGTCTCCTCCTGGCAGCACACCGGCGGAAGCCCGATCGACTGGTTCGCGGTCAAGCGTTCCGGCCAGGACTTCGCCATGGTCAAGGCCACCGAGGGGCTCAGCTACGTCAACCCGTATTTCGTGCCCGACAGCCTGCTGATGCGCGCGGCCGGCCTGGCGCGCGGAACCTACCACTACGCCCGGCCCAACCTGCCACCCGAACCGCAGGCCGCGATGTACGCGGCGGTGGTGCTGGGGCAGAACGGACCGCTCGACCTGCCGCCGGTACTGGACCTGGAGGACTCCGGCGGTCTCGGCCCGGCCGCCCTGATCGACTGGACCCGCCGCTACCTGACCACCGTGCAGGCGCTCACCGGCCGCGTCCCGATCCTCTACACCTATCCCAACTTCTGGCGCACCGCGATGGCCGACACCGCCGAGTTCGCCGGCTACCCCCTGTGGATCGCCGACTACCGTGGCAACGATCGACCCGAAGTCCCCGGCGGCTGGTCCACCTGGACGTTCTGGCAGACCACCGACAGCGGCAGCCTCCCCGGCATAGCGGGCCGCGTCGATCTCAACGTATACAGCGGCGCGCAAGGCGATTTCGCCCGTTTCGCGAACATCAGCGGCGTCACCGGCAGCGGCTGACCGCTTGCCACAGGATGGAGCCGCTACCCGCCCAGTCGGGTAGCGGCCCCACCGTGGGGAGAGCCGCGGAGGGTGGTCGGCCGTGGTTGCAGGGGCCGGTTGGGTGCCGCGGCTGTGGTATCAGGCTCCGATGCGGCCGCCGGCCTTCTTCCACACCGCCACGACCGAGGCGCGCGGCTGGGACGTGCCGCCGTCCGGCCAGTGCGACAACGGGTTCTCGGGAGTGGCGTCGTCGGCTTCGCCGGGGTGCTGCACGCACACCAGCACCCGCGACTCCGTGACCACCGGGCCGCAGGTCTCCGCGCCGCGCGGAACGGTGAGGAACTGTTTGGTCTGGCCGCGGTCGGGGCCGTCGAGCACCACCGCGAACAAGCCGTCGTTCGACTTCAGGGCGTTGCCGTCGGTGGAGATCCACAGGTTGCCGTACGGATCGAAGGCCAGGTTGTCCGGGCAGGAGATCGGGCTGACCTTGGACTTGTCGTATCCGGCGAAGTAGGTGTCCGCCGCCGCGGGATCACCGCAGACCAGCAGCAGCGACCAGGTGAACGTGGTGCCGGTGTGGTTGTCGTCGATCTCGAGGACCTGGCCGTTCTTGTTGAGCTTGCGCGGGTTCGCCTCGTCCGGACCCTGCTTGCCCTCCGCGCCGCGGTTGTCGTTGTTGGTCAGCGCCACGTACACCTTGCCGGTGTATGGGTTGGCCTCGAAGTCCTCCGGGCGGTCCATCTTGGTGGCGCCCACTTTGTCGGCGGCCAGGCGGGTGAAGACCGCGACCTCTTCCGCGCTCATGCCGTCCACCAGCGACTTGCCCTTGCCGTCCGCGCCGGTTTCCAGCAGCGGGATCCACTGGCCGGTGCCGGTGAAGCCCTTGTCCGACGGCTGGGCGCCGGTTCCGTCGATCTTGTCCGCGTGATCGCCGGTGAGCTTGGCGACGTACAGGGTGCCCGCGTCCAGGATGGTCAGGTTGTGCCGCATGCTGGCCGCACCGGTGCCCGACTGGATCTTGCGCGAGGACACGAATTTGTACATGTAGTCGAACTTCTCGTCGTCACCGGTGTAGGAGACGACGTCGCCGTTCTTGGTGACGTAGATGTTGGCGCCCTCGTGCTTGAGCCGCCCCATCGCGGTGTGCTTGATCGGCGTCGAGTTCGGGTCCCACGGGTCGACCTCGACAACGTAGCCGAATCGGTTGGCCTCGTTGGGTTCCTGGGACAGATCGAAACGCTTGTCCGCGCGCTCCCACTGGTTGACGGTCTTGCCCGCGGCGAAACCGTAGCGCTTGAGCCGGGCCGCGGCGGCGGACTCGGTCACCTTGTCGCCGTTGGCGAAGTAGCCGTTGAAGTTCTCCTCGCCGGACAGCACGGTGCCCCACGGCGTCAGGCCGCCGGAACAGTTGGCGAACGTGCCGAGCACCTTGGTGCCGGTCGGATCGGCCGAAGTCTTCACGAAGTCGCTGCCCGCGGCGGGACCGGTCAGCTTGAACTCGGTGGTCGCGGTGATCCTGCGGTTGTACTTGCCGAAGGCGGGAACCAGCTTGCCCGAACCGGCTTCGCCGTGCACCTCCACGACGGTCAAGCCGTGGGCGGCCATGGTGACCGCGAGCTGCTCATCGGTCGGCGCGTCCTTGTTGTAGCCCCGGAACATGTGCGGGCTGGTGGTGTACTCGTGATTGACCACGAGCAGGTAGGCGTTGGCCTGGCCCTCGATCGGCAGCAGGGCGGCGAAGTCGTTGTTGTAGCCGAACTGCTTGGCCTGCGCGGCGGCGGTCTGCTTGTCGAAGTCGAAAGCGGGCGCGTCCGGGAAAAGCGGATCGCCCCAGCGGATCACGACCGACTGCTCGTAGCCGTCCGGGATCACCACGGCGTCTTCCTTGTTCGGCGCTACGGCGGTGAAATCGGTGCCGGTTCCGGGCGGGCCCGCGGGCGTGGTGGACACCACGGCGGTCGGCTCGTCGTCGCCACAGGCCGCGAGCACGCTGCCCGCGCCGACCGCGAGCACGGCGGCGGCGCCGCCCTTGATCAGCCCGCGCCGGTTCAGCGAGCTGACGATGTCACCGAAGTAGGCGCCCGCGGAGGTGTTCGGCGCTTCGTGGAAGCACGCGTTCGCGCACTTGTACTCACATGTGACGGCGGCGCGCGACGACTGTCCGTCGTGGTTCACGAAAAGGGCGAGTGGCTGAAGACTCACGGTGACTCCTGGGTTGGGCCGACGGCCGCACGGTAAACCATCCGGACAATCCGTAAAAGACGGCAAAGTGAACAGCCGCCCAATTAGGTAACCCTCAAATTGCCGGGCCGCCAGACCTGGGAACAACGAATGCCGCGCCGACTCGATGATCTCGAATCTGCGCGGCATTTGTGTCCACAGTCGGCTGTCTCGTTCTCGGATGGCCGTGCGCGGAGTGCGTCCGGCTCGCCCATCAGGCGTTGACCGGAAGGGCGATGACGACCTCGCTCTCGTTCTCGGGCAGGTAGTGCGCCCGCAGCACGCGGCCCACCTGCACTTGGCCGACGCTGGCGGGTGCGAGGAACTTCGTCACCCGGGTCACGAAGCTCGATCCATCCGGCCGGGTGACCACCAGGCCGAGTTCGACCTCGGAGTGCCCCTCGCGAATCGTGCCGGTGACCGACAGCGACTGCACCACCGCCTGGGTGCCGATGCCGCGCTCGGCGATGTCGAGCTTGTGCCGGGTGGTCATGCCCTTGCGGATGAGGGACTCGTTCATCGCGCGCTGCGCCGCGGACGCGTCGCCGGACAGGTCGACCTCCACCCGGTCGGTCCGTCCGGGCAGGTAGCGCACCGGAAGCACCACCCCGGCACGCAGCAGGGCCAGCTCGGTGAACGGCACGATCATTTTCGCGGAGGAGTGGAAGATCTTGCCGTCCGCGCCTTCGACGCTGAACTCGATGTGGACCTGCGGCTGGTCGTTGACGGTGACGCCGGTCTGCCGCACCGATCGGACCGTGCCGAGGCCGGTGAGTCCGGAACGGAACTCCGCGCTGTTGCGCCCGGTCAGCGCGCTCATGATCCCTTCGCCGGTGAAGGCGAAGACCATGGGCACCAGGGTGAGCGCCATGATCGGCAGCGCCATCTCGAAGCCGAGCCAGCCCATTCCGGAGGGCTCCCATTCGCTGGTGGGGACGTAGGTCACGGCGTGGTAGACGTAGTAGCCGATCGCCGCGGCGGCGAGGGCGAGGGTGAGCAGACGGATCTTCTTCATGGCATTTCCTTTTCGGTGCGTAGGTGCGTGGTACGCCGCGCCCCGTCATCCCTGAGGTTCGTGCGGGATGACGGGGGCGGTTCGGGAAACATGCGGCGATCAGGCGCCGACGATGGACGAGCAGGCGAAGGTGATGTCGAATTTCGAGGTCTTCGGCCCGGCCAGCGGGTTGGTCAGGTCGGGGGCGCCCACGCCCTCGCCGGTGACCTTGTAGGTGTTGCCGTCCTTGACCACCGTGGCGGAGCCGCCCGGCATGCCGTTGCCGAAGCCGACCGCGTAAGGCAGGCCGTTGTCGCCGCCCTTGCTGCCCGCGATTCCGACGGCCTGCACGGTGTTCGCGTCGGTGATGGTCGCGCTCACCGAGAGGTTGCCGTAGGCGGAGTTCTCGGTGTCGGTCAGTGCGAGCGCGAGAGTGCCGCCCTGCTTCGCGCAGGTGGTGGTGAACTTCGCGTCGAAGGCCTTGCCGTCGACCGAGGCGATCGACTTGCCCGCCGGTGCGGACGGCTGCGCCGAGGACGGCGCGGGCGCGGCGGGCGAGCTGCCCTTGCTGTCACCGCATCCGGTGAGCACCGCGACGGCGGCGGTGGCGGCGAAAGCGGCGGCGGCGAAGCGGAGCGAAGTGGCGTTCATGGTGTGTCCTTGTCGTTCGTGGGGCGGCGCCCCTGGGCTTTGTTCTCCGGCCCCTCCGTGTGGGGCCGATGAGATAAAGGTAGGAACGGTGCACGCCCTACCGATCCCAGGTTTTCCGCATTACCGCAGGTAGAGGACTTGCAGACCAACGCAATCGGGACCGACTGCGGTTCTCGAACGCGACGAGCCCGCCTACTCACAGGCCGAGGTCGGAACGCAGAGGGGCCGGTCCGTTCGGACCGGCCCCTCTGGGCTCATTGGACAGATACAACGAAAATGGCCCGGCCCCTGTCCATTCGAGGACAGCGGGCCGGGCCGCGATGACTTGCTTACTGCTACGGGCGCGTGAACTCGCCGTCGTTCACGCCAGCGGTGAACGCGTCCCACTCGCGGCCTCGGGGAATCTAGCACCGAAGGCTCAAGCGAACCGGGTGAGCAGGGAGGTGACTAGCGAAACGGTTCGACGACGTGCTCGTATTGGCAAGCAAGAACGCGACCACAGCCGGTGGGCCTGCTGGGTGGTGAGCTGCACACACCGGGGGCCGGCTACCGCCTGTACGAATTCCAAGGCCCCTCCGCCTGTCTGCATAAATATTGGCCCGAATACTCGAGAGTGGGCCACCATTGCCGCGGGAGGGTCCATAGCCCACCTAGAAACATGCCTGGAGATCGGCTCCTGAGCGACGCAATCAGTTGCACCCATATCCCGGGCGTGACTGCGAGCAGCGGCGGGAGTCGGCTATAGGTCGCGCGATATTCCGCGTGAGCGTTCTTGCCCCTGCCCGGTACCGCCGCGCACAACGCCCGGCGCATGACCAGGATGCTCCCGCACCGCCGCTGACGGTGGCTGCGCTTGCCCGAGCCCGAGAAGCTTCACGACTTCTGGAGGCACTCCCCGGGCTTGCAGTCGTGCCAGTTCTTCCGCGCGTTCCTTATCCGCTGCCTCGCGTCCTTCGCGCGCTTTCTCCTCCGCAGTGCGGGCGTTGGCTGCTGCACGCTCCAGGCTGGCGGCGTCTGCTGCCTCTCGGGCCGGCCGTTCCCCCACGTCGGCGACTTCCCGTTGCGGGTACTGGTTGGGTGCGGGGAATTCCTGCGCCACCCGTTCAGCGGCCTCACGTTCAATCCGCGCGTGCTCGGTTTCCGGCATCGCACGTACCTGCTCGGTTCGCGTGGCTTCCTCTCGGGCCTGTCGGTCGCGCTCCGCTTGCTGCGGGGCTTCCGCCCGGCCACGCGCAGCGCCCACCCGGAACTGCTGCATCCTCCGGAACTTCTCGGCTCGCTCGCGTGCCCGCGCTCGCTCGGCGATTATTTCCCGACGATTCTGTAGAGCCTGAGCCTTCTCCTGCCGAGCTTTCTCACGAATACCCGGCAATTCGAGCTGCTGCCCTTTACCGCGCTCCATGACGAGACCCAGAGCCCAAATCTCGCGGGCATCGGCTCGTGATATTACCTTATGCTGAAACTGGCTCGGGAAATCACGGACCAAACCGTCTATCAGTTTTTGCAGGTCTTTCGCTATCGGCTCGCCTTCGACGGATCGCAAAATGTGCTGATGGTTTGGATTCTCTTTCAAAATCTCTCGCATCGCCTCCAGTTGCTTTTTGTCTTTCTGCCCTTCGATCTGACCGGATTTATCTTCTATGGTGAATGTTCGCGAGCCGACGTCTTTGGAGTGGTCGACTCGGATCCGGCCCTTCGTAGTTTCATATATTCGCGACCCTGGAACATACCCGTTCTCTCGGTCGCGAAAGAATCGATCGACACCGTGCTCGAATATCCTGCCGCGCTCATGATTCGGGACCCGCTCGCGGTCTCTGTCGTATTCGTCCATCGCTGGCGCCCCCCGGTGTGCGGAACGTCCTGGTCAATGGGTTGTTCGGTGAGACTTCATCGAGCAGTGGAGGCTTCTTCGTCAAGCTTCTCTTGGTGATAGGCTGCATATTCACGGAAGATGGCAGCCATTGTTGAGAACATTCCTTCATGGACATCGGGGTCAAATTCGATCATGCTTCCCATCAGTCCCCATACGGTCTCTACGTCTGCATCTCCGTCCAACGTGTCGAATTGCAGAGCCGGATTCACCTGATCATAAAAAGAATGTTCACGGCCGAACCATTTATATTCGATCCACTCAGCGCCCGTGAACTTGGCGCAAACTTCCCCGATGAAGCAAATGAAAGCGTCGGCCATGTCAGCGTTCTCGGGGGCCATCGCGGTAGCCATATCAGGGAACAACTCCGCGACAATCGGGTCCAGTCGCTTCACCTCCGCCGAGTCTTCCGGCCACGGTTCCGGAGGGATACGGCTTATACCTGCATGGTCCATGAACTTGCGTGCTTGCGCCTTCCGACGGTCCGGATCAACCCATTTACCCCATTCGGTCTGCTCGACCGGAACTCCCAGATCCATACTCACCTGGTCGTCGGTTTGCCCCATCGCGTTCCCTTCCGATAGTCGGTACTGCCCTGCCTACATTCAACCGAACCGAACAGTGTCCCATGTCGAGTGCTGCGGAGGCGAAAGTTCTTCAGTCCACAGGGTCTGGTTATCGCTCGAGGTACAGCCGCTCTCCCGGGAGCCTCGGCAAGCAATCGAGTACGCCATCACCCACTGACACGCCGTCCGTGCGATGCCGCACCCCTTCGTCTTGGACGAAGATCAATGCGGCAGTCAGACACGCCGCATAGTGCAGATGGAGACCCCGCAGCCGCACGACCAGATGCGCGTCCGGTTCGTTCGGCATCGGGGACGTCATCGCTTGCCCCGGTCCCGGAAATACCGGTAGTTGTCGCGCGAAACGATGTCCGCCGCTACCCGCGTCGAGCACTCCAACGGGTCGCAATCCTCATGCATCATGAACGCTTGCACGGCTGCCCTACGGCTCGACACAGGCCATGCCGGGTTGTCGTGCGACCAACGTCTACGGAACTCGTCTAACGCCTTTTACCTGCGTGCGCCCGAAGGGATTCGAACCCCTAACCTTCTGATTGGTAGTCCCCGGGCGCCGGTCTCCTGCGGGCCGATGTTTCAGCGTATCTGCGAGTGGAGGGTCGCCACCGCTTACGGTGGCGACCCTCCAGTGGGGGATTGCCTCAGCTCAGCAGCTTGGTTCCGGCGTAGCTACCCCATTGCAGCTCGACGATGTCGTCGGAGTCGTCGTTGTAGGTCGAGTCGATCCAGTCGGTGATCTTCGACTCCGCTTCCCGCAGCACCGGTTCTGGGACATCGTTGTCCGTGTCGACCCGCAGCAGGTGGTAGGCCCGGTCTCCGGGATCCTGGTCTGGGTGCTGGGCGGCCCAGTGCAGATGCATTTCGTAGTCGGTTTCGGCCTTCTGCTCGAGGGTGATCCGCGCGCCGGTGAACTCCGGGAACTTCGCGATCTCGTCGGCCAGGGCCGATCGGGTCGCTTCTGCCTCGGTGGGGGTGCAGTACAGCTGGACAACCAGATAGCTACTCACGCTTACTGGTTTCATCCTCTCGGTTGATGGCACGGCAGTGCCGCTTGTGATACCCCTGTGGCATCTTATTGTCGACGTCCTGCTCGGCGGCTTTCTCGGCGTCTTTGCGGTTGAAGGCCCGGCCGGTTCCCTCGATCTTCTCTTCGGAATGCCCATTGGCCGGCGTGCCGTTCTTGACCTTGTCGCAGCGCACTGTGACCGTGACCTTCTTCGGCTTCCGCTGCACCGGCGAAAGTCTCTCCGCCACAGGCTGGGCCAGGGGCCGCCCTCGTACGCAGGGGCAGGGGGCAGGGCGATGCCGCCCCACATCTCTTGGAAGGCCACGGCCCGGTCGATCTCCGCAGCGGGTATCCCGTGCTCGAGCCATACGTCCCGATAGGGGCGGATATCCCGGCAGGGAAGATGTATCCCCTGCGTTTCGACGAAGTGCCGGGCCCGGCGGCTCAGGCCTTTGAAACTGAGCCATTCGGCGATGTTTGCCACTACAGCCGCCGAAATGCCCTGGTGAGTGCGGGAACTGCTACTGGCCGGGTTCTGCGCCCGGGAAGCCGACCAAGCCATCCGGGTGTTCGGCGCCAAGCGCGGCGCCTTCCCGCACGCCGGCGACAGCCCGGGCGCGGTGCCGCCCTAGCCGTGGCGACCCTGAAGTAAGGGAGCCCTGGAGCGCATCGGCTCCGGGGCTCCCTATGGGGCTACCGGCCGGACGACGCCGCTCGCTCTGCTGGGCAGGCTGGGGCGCAGGCAAATTCGGCTCCGGTGTGAGTCGTGGGTAGGTAGAGCCGGGCGTATCCGGTTGGGGTGGTGCCGCTTCTGCCTGCGAGATGTCGGTTCCGTGTATGAGGTTCGCGGGGTGGATCCGAGCGTTGTGGCGGCGTTGGCCGCTGCGGCGTCCGCGGGTGCGACAGCGGGTTGACAGATACCGCCAAAGCTGCGGTCCACATGACCGAGCACGGCTCACAGCGGACTGAGCCGTGTTCGACTTGTGGTCAGCAGTTGAACGGGAAGCACGACTTCGGTGGGGCAGTCGGCTGCGCGGGCGCAAGGGTCGAGGTCACCACGGTGGTGTTGGCCGGCCTGTCGTCAGGTCCCATGTGGGTAAAGGTCAGCACGACCAGCACGAGTGCTGGGATGCCGAAGAGCGCCGCGAGGCCCCACCAGATCGGGGTGGGCGATGCACTGCGGTAGCCGTGGAAGTACGGGGACCGGTAGCGCCCCGGCCGCTGCGGTGCGCGCCGGTCGGTGAAGCGGACCGACCCCTTCACGTAACTGCCGCCGACTCGTCCCCTGCGCGAATGCCCCCGCACGGCTTCATACCCCATGACCGTCAGTATGACGCGAGGGCCTCGACCCGAGCGGCCGATCAGCGAACCGTGCGAGGTGTTCAGCCGCCGATAACGCTGCTTTGAGGGGGCGGGCGCTATACCGTTTTCCCGTGTCCCAGGGGGAGAAGGCAGTCACGAGAGTAGCGGGCGAAGAGTTGTCCGAGGGTTCCGGTCGCGGGCTGCTCTCGCCGCGGCGTCGAACGATTGGAAGCGGTCTCACGCTCGTGACCGGCGGCGCAGCAGGGTTCGGTGCCGCACTGCTGTCGGGAGTTCCGGTCAACTTCTCTCAGCCGCTTGCGACGCTGCTGGCCGGGTCGGGGGCCCTCGCGGCCGGCATCCTGGCCTACGTCAACGGTCAGCGCAGTCGCGATCTCACCGAGGTCCATCATCAGGCCGAGATGGCCCGTGAGCGTGAACGTCATCGGGACGACACTCGCCGCGCACAGGAGTCGAGCCTGCGAGATCGCTACACGGCGATCGCAGCCCAGATCGCCCATGACTCTGCCGCGATCCGGCAAGCCGGTGTCTACGCGCTGACCGCGCTCGCCGACGACTGGCATGCCTTCGGCGAAGACGAGGAACGCCAGGTCTGCATCAACCTGCTGCAGTGGTACCTGCGTGTTCCGTTTCCTCGAGCCGCCGATTCCGCAGAGCTGGATCTGTCCGAACTGGAGATCCGCCAGACTATCGTCGGCATTCTCGCCCAACGCCGAGGCCGGTCTGCCGACGACCCGAAATCTTGGGCATCCACTTCCATCAGCCTGCATAAGGCATCCCTGCCCAACTCCGGCCTCCGTGGTATCCGACTCACCGCTCTCGACCTTTCTGGCGCGAACCTGGCCGACACGGACCTGAACCGCGCGGACTTGACCGACGCCAACTTGACCGACGCGGATCTCGCCGGCACGGACCTGGCCGGCGCGGACCTCTCTGCCGCGGAGCTGAGCCGCACGAAGCTTTCGGACGCCAACCTGAACCGCGCGAACCTGAACCGCGCGAACCTGACCCACGCCAACCTGACCCACGCGAACCTGAGCGAAGTGACCTTGTCCGGTGCGAACCTGACCCGCGCGAAGCTGACCGAGGCGGACGTTTTCGATGCGAACCTGTCCGGCGCGGACCTGAAGCGGGCGGACCTGAGCCGTGCCGATCTGACTGGGGCGAAGTTGCCCAACGTGGACCTGAATCGCGCAATTCTGTCCGGGACGGACCTGACCGACGCGGACCTGACCAACTCGAGCTTGATCCGCGCGGACCTGTCCGGGGCGAACTTGACCGACGCGGACCTGTCCGGCGCAAACTTGGTCCGCGCGGACCTGTCCGGCGCAAAGCTGACTGACGCGGACCTGTCCGGCGCGAACCTCTTCAAGGCGAGGCTATTCGGCGCGGACCTGTCTGGCACGAACCTGACCCGCGCGAAGCTGACCATGGTGAGCTACGACGGCTCCACACGGTGGCCGAAGGGGTTCACACCGCCAGCGTCGTCCGGTGGTTCTCCCCCGCCGCCTATATCCGAGTAGCTTCGCCGGTCGGATTGGCGGTGTGTTCGGGGGTGGGTGGACGTTCGGAAACGACCGTCTACCGAACGCCCTCCGCGTCACTGACAGGCCGCGAGGTACCCGCACGCACAATGTTCGGAAACCCGTTCGTACTCCGGCTCCGCCTCGGACCATTTGACCGCCACCGTGCCCGGCCGACTCCACGGCTGGGCACGCTGCACCGACGGCAGCTGGGTCGGCTTGGTCGAACTCTTGGCCGCACGGTCACGCCGACCGCCACGGCAGGAGCCGACGAACCGCCTTTCGTCCCGAGGTGATGTGCGGGGGTTGCGACATCAGGGAATCCTTGCCCCGAATACACCACCCGAACGCCACCCACCGGTCGCCGTCATCGGTGATCACATACTCTTCGACGCCCCCGAGAATGATCGCCTCGACCGCCGCTGCCGCCTGCGACGGCTTGTCCTCGAATTGGATTTCGTAGTCGGCGATGGCGCGGACACACCAGCCCGTTTCGATGCGCACCGCGGCGTCGCCCATATCCACCAGTTTGATGTGTGGATTGGCCCCGCGCACTTCGCCTTCCGTGGACAAGGATCCGCTGGAGAGCACCAGGGTGCCGGGATTCGAAAACGTCTGGATGGCGTAACGCTCGGCGATGGCAAACACCTCCGAACAGAACATCTCCCATTCTGTCCCACTCACCCCGGCCTCCCAGCCCACTCGCAATCTTGCCCCGCCTCGGCACTACTTACCGCACGGATTCACCTGAATGGGAATGCTGAGCCGCCTCGACTACGGCTGAGCTGCTCGGACTTCGCTTGCCTTGTGGTACTTTCCGTGTCCGCCTTCGCCGATGAGCCATGTCACCGGCATGCCTGGCGTGATGCGTTGTTCGTCGCCCTGGTATTGCCAGATGGAGAACCAGACGTCGCCGGAGTGGCTGGCGATGAGACCGTCGTAGCTGTGGGGGAGCCACCATCGGACCACACCGTCGAGGGCCGGATCGGGATCCTTCGCCGTCTTGACCTGTCCATACGGTATCGAGCCGCCCGGCCCGTGCCATCCGTCGTAGGTGGGGAGCAACGGCTGGTCTCCACCCTCAGGGTCGGCGGGCCAGATCTTTCCGCTGCGAGCCAGGACATCGTCGTGGATGCGCTGGGCGAGTCCGCACGCCACACCGCTGGGGGTGCGCTCGCCGGGGGTACAGCCGACAAGGACGTTCAGGGCCGGGATGGTGAATTCGATCCACCATCCCGGTGGGCGATGTTGTCGGCGTAGGTGCTCGGGGATCGTTTCATCGATGTGTACCTCGAAGCCGAGAGCGGACTCGATGTCGGCCGCCAGCAGGTGGGCGCCGAGCCTCGCCGTCTCCTGATCCATGCAACTATCCTGCCGGAGCTTATGGCTACTCGAAGAGCTGCTGCACCCGAGACCGAGCAGTTGATCGCTCGATGGGTCGCAGTAGTACGCGCCGAAAATCGGGTTCACCTGCCCGCGATCACGGCTGGCCGGTGGCGAACGCCTGTACGGCGTCGAGGAACTCTGGGCCTCCCGTGGCGTATCCGCCGTGACGGGCGGCCCTTCGAGGACATGGCGATGCCGCTTGTGGTAGCCCGGGCCCATCTTGGCATCGACGTCTTTCTCGGCGAGCTTATTGGCTTCCTCGAAACTCTTACCCCGACCGACGCCTTGGCGGAGTCCCCGTTATCCGGCGTATCGTTCTTGCCCTTGTGGCACCGCACCCGGACCATGACCTTCTCAGGTGCGCGTGGAACTGGCGAAAAACTTCCGCAACAGGGGCACTACAAACGGCACTGCAAGGAGATCTGAGTTCGTATGTCGGATGCGAGGAGGTTGTGGGAGATCAAGGTGGGCGTCGTGGCCACCGAGGCCGAAGCGAAGAAGCTGTCGGATCAGATCGCCCTTCTGCTGTGCCCGAATCCTGATCATGCACCGCCGTGCCCGATCCCGTGGTCGATCGGCATCAACTCCGCGGAAGACATGGATGAGGACCGGCAACTGCAGTACGACGACATCCTCGAGCAGTATCGGATCGAGTCCGGGAATTCAGCGGACTGACAGCTGGTCAGACTGCCGGTTCAGAACCACGCGGAGAACCGAACGATTCTCAACACCTGCGCGCAGCGACGGACGTCCTACGCATCACCTGCTCCACACACCCGACGGTCCCGGAGAAGTGTTCCGGGACCGTCTCAGGTGTTGAGTGCTTGTTCGGGGCTGCCCGGATTTGCCAGCTGGGGCGCAGCCGGGCATAGGCTCCGCCGTCGTTGATCACCCCACGGTCCGACCCCACTCGTCTTGGAGGTAACGCGCCAGGCCGCTGAAAAATTCATCCACCTGACCCGCCTGCTGGGTGGGGTTCTCGGCCAGCGATTCGAGGAAGCCGACTTCTCTGTTCAGCACCTCGATGAGGAGGTCGCTGGCCGCCTGGAATGCGGAGAGGATCATCTCTCGCCAGTCAGGGCGCTGGCTGCCGAGGCTCATGAGTTTGTCTTTGGTCGAGTCCTGCAGCTGCTCGAACTGGGTTCTGTTGCTCTCCATCAGTTGATCGAGCAGGTCGTCGAACTCTCCGTCGGAGATGTCACCGGCGAGGAAGCGTTGCACGCCCGAGTCCGCGGTGTCCTCGGCGTGGCCGAGCTGGTCCAGCAGGCCGGTTTCGGCGGGGTGGAGGGCATCTTCGACCTCCTGCGGAATATCCGCCGCCCTGACCGCGGGGTCGTGCGTGGAGGACTCCGCCGAACTTGCGCCGTCACCGGCGCTCCGGCGCTTTGCGATGCTGTCGAGCAGGGTGGTGAAGTTCTGTGGATCGGTTCTGGTCATTGCCCCTCCAACAAGTCGTGCGCTGGGTCTGTAAGCAATCCATGACACGAACCCGGCCAGATAGTTCGGGCCGTGTCGGCTGAGCCGGTCGAACGGGTCACTGCCCGCGGCAGACCCGCACGGTGACTCCCACGACTTCTCCGTTCGCGAACACAGGGCATGAGGGGCTCCCGGGGCATGGATCACCTCTTAGGAATGAACGCCCCGGATGTCCCCTGCCGGAGCTACGACTGGTCGGATCACCTGAGCGCAGCGGTCGGCGCGGCGGCTCGCGAAAGCTCTCCTATTCGCACAGTGCAGCGTATGAGCAGCCGAGCATGCCCCAACTCACCCAAGGCGGGTGAATCCTGCGAATCACCAGCTCGAGCGGCGCATCGCACGGGCACCTCCGGCAGCGTGCAACTGGGGTACGCCCAACCAGATATGGGTGATGGCGGGGTTCGGCGTGGTCCGGGGGCGGTAGCCGCGTCATGCTGGTGCATACGCTGCAACAGTGGAGTTTTCGGAGGTACTGCGGCAGCGACGAATGGTCCGGCACTACACGGCTCAGCCGTTGGAGCGGGATGTCATCGAGCGCGTGGTGCGCTCGGCGCTGCGTGCGCCTTCTGCCGGATATGCACAGGGGTGGGCGTTTCTCGTGCTCACTTCTGAAGCCGACCGCGAGCGGTTCTGGAGGTTTGCACCAGTTCGCGCCGAACGGGCTCCGGCGGTACAGAACGCGCCGCTGATAGTGGTCCCCATGTCGAACAAGGACGCCTACCTGGACCGCTACACCGAGTCGGACAAGAGGTGGACCGATCGGGACGAGGCGCGTTGGCCGGCACCGTACTGGCATATCGACACCGGGATGGCGGCATTCGCGATGCTGCTGACTGCGGTGGATGAGGGGCTGGGCGCGTGTTTCTTCGCCATCATGCCCGAGCATCTCGAGGGGTTCCGTGCCGAGTTCGGCGTTCCGGATACGTACGACCCGATCGGTGCGATCACCGTTGGCTACCGTGCCACCGACCAGCCTTCGGCCCGGTTCCCTCAGCGGCGGCGTGGTGTCGAGGATGTTGTTCACGACGGGTATTGGGGCCGCGCTTGGCGCGCTGGTCGAAACTCGTTGGCTGACTGACTCGATCCCACGGACCAGTACAACCGAACCGGTGGTTCAACAGCC
>NZ_BAFP01000145.1 GCF_000308455.1 Nocardia abscessus NBRC 100374
GCCGTACCCGGCGGTCGAGATCTACCGGGTGGGCGCGCCGGGGCGGGGGTCACCCGCCGAGGTGCGCAGCGGTACCGGCGCGCCGGAGGCGTTCCCCGGCGCGTACACCGTTCCGCTCGGGAATGTTCCGGTCGTTCAGGGCGGACCCGAAGTGCTCGAACGGATGCACCGCGATCCGGGCGCCGCCCGGACACCCACCTTGCTCGCCGCCGACGCGACCCGGGCCGGGTTACCGACCGGTCCGGTGACCGTCACCGACACACCGATGGATCGCGAGGCCGATTTCGGCCGGGTGGACAACCACAACTCTGCGCTGCGTGCTCCCGACGACGCGCGCCGTACCCACAATCTGGTGCCCGACTATCCGGTGCCCGGCGCCGAGCTGGTGCGCGGTGAATGGTCCGGCGCGACGATCACCGCGTCGAGTTCGGCCGCGGACGCCACCCAGCTCGGTGGCGCGGCGCCGGGAAGCTCGACCGCTGCCGTCGTCGACGGCGATCCGGCCACCTCGTGGATCAGCAGCGGCATCGAACGCGCCTTGGGGCAGTGGCTCCGGCTCGATCTCGATCGCCCCATCCAGACCGGGCAACTGAACCTCACCACCAGCTCGGCCGCCATCGGCGACCCGGTCAAGTGGATCGAAGTGCGCACCGCCAACGGCACCGTCTCGGTCCGGGTGTCCGAACCCGGTGCGCCGGTCTCGGTTTCGCTGCCCGCCGGTCGTACCGAATGGCTGACCATCACCGCCATCCGCACCGAAAACGGTTCCGGAGGCGGGCAATTCGGCATCAGTGAACTCAGGCTGGACGATTATTCGCAGCGTAACGCGCCGGTCCGCGTCGACATCCGGCATCGAACGGTGGTGCCGGCTGCCCCGGCGGGCGCGCAGGTGCGGGGCTGGGATCTCGGCCAGGAATTCCCCGGTCGCAGCGCGTGTTTCGATGCGCCCGATCGGGTGCGGTGCAGCAAGGGACTGGCCTTGGCGCCCGAGGAACCGGGGACGTTCCAACGCACGCTGACGGTTCCGGAACCGATGTCGGTCGCGCCGGAACTGACCGTCCGCACCAGGCAGGGCCCGGCCCTGGAGGCGCTGCTCACCGACAGCGCCCGCCCGGTGGCGCGGGGCAAGGCCGATGTCGGCGACTTGCGCGGCGCCGCTTTCGCCGCGACCGACGGCGATCCGCGCACGAGCTGGACCGCGCCGGAGGACTCGGTCCGCGAGACCACCGGTGGCAGGCCGACGCTCACCATCGAACTGCCCGAGCCCACGCTGGTGACCGGCCTCGAACTGACCCCATCGCTCGGCGGCCTGCCCGCGGCGCCCACCTCGGTGACGGTGAATCTCGGAGACGGCCCCCAGGTCCGTGTGCTGGACGACGAAGATCCGGGCACACCCACGCGGATCTCCCTGCACCCCACCGTGACCGACCGGATCGAGCTCAGCTTGCGGACCTGGCGGCCGGTGCTCGACCAGACCGCGCTCGGCTTCGCCCAGACCCAGCCTGCCGGGTTGGCCGAGGTGACGGTCCTGGGACCGGACTATCCCGCGGCCGCACCGATGGACCGCGAGATCACCGTCCCGTGCGCACTGGGGCCGACGATCGACGCGGGCGGGCGGACGCTGCGCACCACGGTGACCGCCACCGTCGGCGAATTGCGCTCCGGCGCACCCGTGCCCGCGCGGGTCTGCGCCGACGACGCGACCGAGCCGCAGGCCGGCACACCGGACGAACTCGCGCTGCCGCAGGGCCGGGCCGACGTGGCGGTCGGGCCGACCGACCTGTTCTTCGTGGATCGGCTCCGCTTGCACCGCGCCGGGACGGAAGCTCCCGCCCCGCCCGGCTCGGAGGCGGGGACCCGCCTGCTCGTGCTGCCGCTGAGCACCAACGTCGGATGGCGCGCGACCAGCGCGGACGGACGCGTGCTCGAACCGGTGGTGGTCGACGGCTGGCAGCAGGCCTGGCTGCTGCCTGCCGACGCCACCGGACCGGTGACGGTCTCTTTCCCGGCGGACCGCTGGTACCGCCTCGGCATCTTCGGCGGCCTGCTGTTGCTCGTACCACTCGCGGTCCTGGCCATCCCCCGTCGTGCGCGGCGGGATGCCGCCCCTGCCGAGGCGGGCGGAGCCGATCGGTCGGATCCGCGCACCGAAGCGCCCCGCACCTGGGGCCGGCGCTGGATGGGCGCCGTGGGGCTCACCGGCGCGGCCACTGTCATCGCGGGTCCGGTGGGCGCGGGCGCGACGGCGATCGCCTTGGCCGCCACCCGTTTCACGCCGTATCTCACGCCCCGAGCGCTGGTCGTCGTGGCGGGCGTGGGCACCACACTCTCCGCCGCGGCGCTGTCCACCGGCCCATGGCGCTCGGGTAGCGAATATATGGGTGGGTCCGTGCTGGTGCAGCTGCCCGCGTTGATCGCGATCATCGCGGTGGGCATCGCGGTGCTGCCGCGACGTGCCGAACGCCCCCGGTCGAACCGGTCCGACGACCCGGGTTCCTCGACAGCCGAGCACTGACCGCCCGTACCGCTCACCAACCGACGGCGTCGGGCACACCGGTGAGCGCACGCGGTGCGTCACCGCTCGGTAGCACCTCGATTCGCCATGCGCCGCAATAGCACTCGTTGCTAACGTGACCATGCGTGAACACCTGTGCCGAATGCGGTTTCGTCTACGACTTGGCTTCGGCGGCGGACGTGCCGTCGCTGGCGCGGGAGCACGCCGTGGAATACGCCGACCTGCTCGGCGCCGACAGCGGCAAGTTACGGCAGCGCGGCAAGCCCGAGGTGTGGTCGCCGTTGGAATACGCCTGCCACGTCCGGGATGTGCTGCTGGCTCAGCGTGAGCGAGTGCTTGCCGCCCGGCGTTCGGACAACCCCACCATCACGCCGATGGGCCGGGACGAGCGAGTCGAGCACGACGGCTACGCCCAGCAGAACCCCGCGGACGTGGCCCGCCAGATTCGCGACGCCGCCCTGCTGTTCGCGAACGTGCTGGAGCGACTCGGCGACGACGACTGGGAGCGGACCCTCGGCTTCCCCTACCCCGAGCCCGCGGATCGTTCCCTGCGCTGGCTGGCGGTGCACACCCTGCACGAGCTGCGCCACCACCTGCTGGACATGCACCGGCAACTCGACGGCTGACCTCGCACGGGCCGACGATCAGGGGGCGGGCTCGGGTTCGGGAGTTCGCCGCACCCGGTCCCTGTGCCGGACCCAGCGCCGCACCGGCTCCTCCACCAGTGCGTAACTGGCCGCGGCGACCGGAAGGGTGATGGCGGCCGTGAGCACCAGGACGTATCCGAAGTCCCCCTGGAAGGGCAGGATGCCGAACACCGGGAACACGATCGACAGCACCGCGAGGTGCCAGATGAAGATGCCGTAGGACCAGCGTCCGAGCGTCGCGGCCACCGGCGACTCCAGCCAGCGGTGCCCGCGCGCCGCCGGGTCCCGCAGCACCAGCGGTGCGAGCAACGCGAACCCGATGACCGCGCCCAGGCCCATCTTCACCACGTACTGCCAAGGTTCGGCCCGGGTGAGCCCGGCGGGGCCGGCCAGATCGGTCGCCGCGAGCAGGAACGCGACGGTCGCGACGGTCCACATCAGCGGCTGATTCGCCCCGATTTTCCACCAGCGTGATAGCCGAACGCTATGTTCGGCGAGTTCCGCGAGGAGCATGCCCGCGGCAAACCAGGGCAGATAACCCGGCAGCCAGTTGTCCGCGTGAATCGCGTCCGGAGTCGGCACCGGAATGAAATTCCAGCCGAGGCTGACGACGGCCGACGCGAGCAGCACCGGCACCCGAAGGCGCGCCGCCGGTCCGCGCAGGCGCACCAGTGCGAACGCCAGCAACGGCAGCACCAGATAGAAGGCCACCTCCACCGAGAGACTCCACATCTGGGTGAGTCCGTCGGTGAGCGTCAGGGGTACGAACACCTGCAGCAGCGCCAGGTTCGACACCCAGACCCGCAGGCCCGCGGTCCCGGCGGCGCTGGGCAGCAGCACCAGGACCGCGCACACCACGACCCAGTACGCGGGCAGGATGCGAGCCGCACGATGCCGCAGGTAGTAGCCCACGGGCGGGGCGGTGTCGAGCCCGCGCGCGGCCGCGGCGTGCGGGCGCCACAGCAGGAACCCGGACAGTGCGAAGAACACCGCCACCGCCATGTCGAACCGTCCCCACACCCGGCCGAGGACCGGCGTGTTCGAGGCGCCGGTCTGGAAGGCGACGTGGGTCAGCAGCACGCCGAGCGCGGCCATCCCGCGCATGCCTTCCAGCGCGGGCACGAACGAGCGCGGGCGCACCCGTTCGGTCGCGGGCGCGGCGGTGGGCAGGGTGGCGGTCATCGATCTCCAGTCTGCCGTGCGAATCCACAGTTGATAACCCGACGTTTCAGATTTCGCGTTAGACTCGGGCGATTTCTGGGCCGTTTCCGGCCTCGACGCCGCATGGTACGACATCGGACTGTTAGTGTCGGGGCTCACGAGTGCCGCGGCATGCCCGCAGTGCTCTCGGAGCGACCTGCTGTTCTACGACGAGGAGAGTTTGCATGGCACTGAGTGCCGGTACCAGAAGGACGGTGGCCTGCCTGCTCGTGGGTCTCGGCGCGTTGCTGATCGTCGCCGCAATCATGATCCCGACCTACACCGTCGACAAACTGGCGAAAACTCCCCTCGATCTGGAGATCACCACGATCGCGACGAACCAGCCGGGTGAGGACAGCCTCGTGCTCGACTCCAAGTCGCTGACCGCGCCGGAGGGTTCGGCCAAGGTCGACACCAACGTCCCCCTGGTCTCGCAGCGCTTCCTCACCGTCGAGGACCCGGCCGACGCCGAGCAGATGACGGTGCAGGCGGGCCAGACGCTGCGGCGGATCGACAAGCAGGGCGACACCGGCCTGCTCACCGCGAGCATCGACCGGGTGACCATCGACCGCGTGACCGGCGAGCCGGTCGCCACCGACCCCAACGGCTCGATCGCGGTGTCGGCGAACCTCGAGGGCCAGAGCATCGCCGAGCCGGTGCAGCACACCGGTCTGCAGTACCGGTTCCCGATCGGCACCGAGAAGAAGACCTACCCGTACTTCGATCTCAACGTGCGTAAGACCTACGACGCCAACTTCCTGGAAGAGACCGAGATCAACAACACGAAGGTCTACCACTTCCAGATGTCGGTCCCGGCCACGAGCCTGTGGGACGTCGTGCAGGCGCCGACCAACCGGCTGAGCCTGCCCGCCGCCAAGTGGGGTGTCGAGGGCGGCGAGGCCCCGGTGACCATGACCCGCTACTACACCAACACCCGCGACCTGTGGGTGGAGCCGGAGACCGGCACGGTGGTCAAGGGTGGCGAGGCGCTGCACCTCTTCTACTCGCGCACCGCCGACAAGCCGGAGGTCACCGCGCTGAAGTCGCACCTCGTCTTCGACGAGAACACGATCGAGTCGCAGCTCGCGGTGGCCAAGGAGAACATCGACAAGCTGTCGCTGTACGGGCGGGTCATGCCGATCATCCTGGGCGTCCTCGGTGTGATCGCCCTGATCGCCGGTGTGGTCCTCGGTATCCGGGGCGGCTCGGCTCCGACGCCCGCGCGTGCGGGCGGCGCTCCGGGCCAGCGTCCGAGCGGCTCGGCTCCCTCCCGCCCGGCCCCGCGCGGCGGCGACGACGCGCCGACCGAGCAGATACGCATCAACAAGCAGCCCTGACCGGCTGAATGCCCCTGAATTCGGCTCCCCCGCCCACCGGCTGGGGAGCCGAATTCGTTGCGGGGGGGCGCTACTCTTCGGCAGACGCGAGCGGATAGGCGACCGGCCCCCACTCGGCCATCGTTCGGTCCAAGTCGTCGCACATCAGGGAGATCTCGTGGCGGGGCGCGCCCTCGACGCTCCTAGGCGGTGCCGGTCAGCCGACCGGGCGCAACGGCTCCGGACGCGTCGAGCGGTCGGCCGCCCGCAGGACGACGACGGCGACCAGGACGGTGGTGGTGGCCGCGACCGATACGGCCGTGATGATCAGCGCCGGGATCGAGCGGGCCAGCGACAGCATCAGGGTGACTTCGACGGCCAGCCCAAGCCAGGTGACCAGCGCCAGGGATGTGCGATCGACGGCGATGGCCGAGAGCACCGCGCCCTGCAGCACGGCCAGCAGCGCGCCGTGCAGCGCGAAGACCCACAGCAGGCCCTGGATCGGCGCGTAGTCCTCGCCTGCCAGCAGCGGAGCGACCGGCGCGGCGAGCGCCGCCCCGAGCACCGCGATGAGGCCGATTCCGCTGAGCACCGCCAGTGCCGCCCGGATCGCGCTCGCCGACTGCGTCGGCTGGGCCATGCGCGGGTAGAGCACGACGCCCACCGCCTGCGGCAGCCAGAAGGCGATCTTGGTGGCGATGGTGCCGAGCGCGTAGCGGCTGGCGTCCACGTCCTCGAGCACGATCCGGACCACGATCAGATCGGCCGACGACAGCGCCATCAGCGCCGCCTGCACCTGGGCGGCCCGCAGCACCGGCAGCACGCCGGGGGCGGCGGCGATCTCGCCCGGGTCGACTACGGCGCGGGCGCGCGCGGACTGCGCACCGGCGACGAGCCTGGCCAGCAGCGCCGCCGCCGCGATCCCGCACGCCGCCGCCCACAGCGCGAGCGTCGCGCCGCCGCCCAGCGCGAGGACCACCAGCGCGGGCGTGACCCGGGCGATGCCCGCGCTGCCGAGCACCACGCCCAACGCGCGAAACCGCTTGCCGCCCTGCAGCACTCCCTGCTCACCGGACAACAGCACCAGCGCGGGGGCCGCACCGAGCGCCGCGGCCGTGGCGGCCACCCCGACGTTCAGCGTGAGGGCTACCAGCGGCACCAGCACCGCCGCCACCGCGGCCACGATCACCGCACACCGCCATTGGAGCCCGCGCAGCGCCGCCGTCCCCGCACCGCGCACCAGTTCCCGGGCGACCACGTTCTGCAACGCCAGGGCGGGTACCGCGCACAGCAGCTGCACCGCGAGCAGACTGGCGAACTCGCTGTACCCGGTGACGCCCAGCCATCGTCCGGCCAGCAGTTGCAGCAGGTATCCGGCGACGTTGGCGGTCATCGCGCCCGCCGTCACCCACGTCAGATCCGCCACCACAGGTAACCGACGGACAGCAGACACGCTCCCCCGCCTCTCCGGGTCTTCAGGCTGTGCAGTCAGGTGACGCTGTCGCAAGCCACTCTCGGCGCGAGGGCGGCTGGCTGCACTGTCTTCGAACCACCGACCGATGACGCCCGGCACACAATACAGCGTGAGGTCGGCGTCCTGGTAGGCCGACTCGAGCCGGCGAGGGTCGTCGCCGATTCGCCGAGCGGGCCGGGCGCGGTTGGCGAATATCCGCGCGAGGGACCGAACCGGACTTCCTGGTCGCTCGCTCCGCGGCGGCGGGGATCGGGACGTACAGTGCTCAGGCGTGAGTGGGAGCGGTCGAGACCGGGCGGTAGCCGCGGGATACAGCGCGGCCGGGGCGCTGCTGGTGACCGCGCCCCTGCTGGCGCCGGGGTACCTGCTCCTGCGGGATGCGGTGAGCACGCCGCGCAGTTATCCGACCGACTCGGCGCTCGGTCTCGGCGACGCGGCGCCACGGGCGGTGCCGCAGGACGCGCTGCTGGCCGTGCTGTCGGCGTTCGTCGACGGCGGGCTGCTGGTCAAGGCGATTCTGGTCGTCGCGCTGTGGGCCGCGGGATACGGGGCGGCGATGCTGGCCCGCGACCTGCTGCGCGCTTCGCTCGGGCCGCAATTGGTCGCCGCGACGGTCGCGCTGTGGAACCCCTATGTCGCCGAGCGGCTCTTGCAGGGGCACTGGAGCCTGCTGGCCGGATATGCCGCGCTGCCGTGGACCGCGCTGGCCGCGTATCGCCTCCGATCGTCCGCCACCGCGAAACGGCGTCGGCTGATCCTGGCGAACGCACCGGTACAGCCCGGAAACGGCCTGGTCGGACCGGCCGCACCGCAGGAGGCCGAACGCGCCGAAAATGCCCCACCGATCGACACCACACAGCACGACCGGCAGGCCGGACCCACCGGCCGAGCTGAAACACCACTGGCTACGCCCGGCGCATCCGGGCCCCCCGATGGCGCTGCCTCAGCCGATACTTCCGAGCCCCCCGGCGGCTCCACGCCAGCCGACACCCCCGAACACCCCCACAGCTCCACGCCCGCCAACGCCCCCGAACACCCCCACGGCGCTACACCAGCCGACACGCCGGGCAAGGGCCAGGCGGATCAACCCCGCGTCACCGCGCCAACCGACACACCGGGCAAGCACCAGGCGGATCAAACCCGCATCACCGCGCCAACCGACATTCCAGGCAAGGACCAGGTAGATCAGCCCCTCGTCACGGCGGCACGGCGCAGGAGTATCCGGACGGTGTCCGCTTGGGCCGCCCTGGCCGGATCGCTCGCCGCCGCGGGACTCACACCGACCGGAGCGCTGCTGGCGGGCGTGACCGCGTTCGCCCTGGTCCATCGACGCCAACTGCTCCCGGCGCTCGTCATCTGGGTCGCGGCCTCCGCGCCATGGCTCGCCGCGACCGCGCTGTCGGGCGCGGGCGCCGAGCCGTCCGATCCCGCGGGCATCGCGGCCTTCGCCGCGCGGGCCGAGCCCGGCCTCGGCACGCTCGGCAGCCTGGCCGGCCTCGGCGGGATATGGAACGCGGAGGCGGTTCCCGATTCCCGCACCACGCCGCTGGCCGTGATAGCGACCCTGGCGCTGCTGGTGATCGTCGCGCTGGGCGTGCGCGCCGTGGCCACGGGCGGCGCCGATCCGGACAATCGCCACGTGCGCCGCGCACTGCTGCTGCTCGCGGCGATCGCGGTGCTGTTCCCCGCGCTCGGCGCGACGGTGTGGGGCATGCACGCGCTGGAGTGGCTGGTAGCCCACGTACCCGGTGCGGGTCTGCTGCGGGACACGCAGAAGTACGTGGCCTTGGCCGTGCCCGCCTACGCCCTGTGCGCGGCGGCGGGCTGCACGGTGACCGCCCGGCGTCTTTCGTCCGCTCCGACGGATCGTCCCACCACGGCCCACCCGGCCGTGACGTCCACGCTCGCGGCGGTATTCGTCGCTCTTCTCGTGCTGCCGCTCTACGACCTCGCCTGGGGTGCCGGTGGAGCCGTCCGGGCGGTGCACTACCCCGCTGGATGGCAGCGGGTCGCCGAACGGATCGACGGTCCCGGCGATGTCGCGGTGCTGCCGGGTGGGATGTTCCGCAAGTTCCGCTACAGCGGCCCGGCGCCCGTGCTCGACCCGGCGCCGCGCATGCTGCCCAACGACGTCTTACAGACCGGCGAGCTTCCGGTGCGCGGGCGTACGGTGTCCGGCGAGGGAGCCCGCGCCGGAGAGGTGGAAGCCCTTCTCCTGCAGGGTGGTTCGGCCCCGGACCTGGCCCGCCTCGGAGTCGGCTGGGTGCTCGTCGAGCGGACCACTCCCGGCCCGCTCGGCGCATCGGCGATGACGCTGGCCCAGCTCGAGCGAAGCTATGAGGACGCCGACCTCGCGCTGTATCGCGTGCCCGGAGTCGTCGAGCCCCGCGGATCGACGACGGCACAGCGCTCCGTCATCGCCACGGCCCATTTGCTCTGGGGGGCATTGCTCGTCGCGAGCCCGCTTGCCGTCCTCGGTATCCGGGCACGATCCCGCACGAGAACGCGGCGCTGAGACCGAGCCGCGCACGGCAGCCTCGAGCAGTAGTTCAGTCGGCCGTCCGGGGCGCGATCAAACCGGTCACCTGTTCGCCACGGGCGGCCGCGGCCAGCACCTCGTAGACGCCGATTCCGGTTTGCTCCCAAGAGAATTCGCGAGCGCGGGCGCGCGCCTTCTCGCCCATGACGGTGCGCGCGCCCGGATCGTCCAGCAGATCGCCGACGGCTTCGGCCAACTGCGCGACGTCGTCCACCAGGACGCCGGTGGCGCCGTCGACGATGGAATCGGTGAGCCCGCGCGAACTCCGGTAGCCGACCGTCGGCACGCCGTGCTGGGCGGCCTCGATCACCGCGAGCCCCCACCCCTCTTTCCGGGAGGGCAGCACATGCACCCATGCGCGGGCGAGTAGTTCGTGCTTACGGCGCTCGTCCACGTGCCCGTGAAAGGTGACGGCGTCGGCGATGCCGAGTTCGCGAGCGTTGTCCCGCAGGTTGTCCGCCCACCAGCCGTCGCCGATCACGTCCAGGCGCAGGCCGGGGATGCGGTCGCGCAACCGGGCCACGGCCGCGAGCGCGTCCTCGATCTGCTTGTGCGGCACCAGGCGGGACAGCACGACGACGGTGGGTGCGGAAGTACGGGTCTCCGCGGCGCCGGTGGGCGCGTCGACTGGAACCGGTTCCGCTCCGTTGCGGACCACCGCGATGCGCGAACCGTCCACACCGAGCGCGGCCAGCTCCTCCGCGGAGGGAAGCGAAACGGTCAGATACTGGTTACGCCGGTGCACGCGGGGCGACAGCCGCGACTCGATCCACCAGCCCACGCGACCGACCAGCTTGCCCGCCACCGGCCACTGCTCGCGGTGCCCGTGGTGCACCAGCACCACCGACGGCGCCTTGGTGACGGTGGCGGCGAAGAACGGGATGCCGTTCTGGGTGTCGATCACCGCGTCCGGGCGCACCCCGCGCAACGAGCCGAGACCGATTTTCCCGAGCAGGATCGCGGCGAGCGCCCGCGGATATACGGTGTAGCGGCCGCCCGCCCGGCTGATGTCGATGCCGTCGATGCGCTCCCGCCGCGGCGCCCCGGGGTAGCGGGCGGTGCGCAGGGTGACTTTGACCCCCCGGGCCGCGAGGTGCGCGCCGACCTGCTCGAGGTACCGCTCGCTGCCGCCGCCCTGCGGGTGCCCGGTGTCACGCCAGCAGAGCAGGAGGACTTCGCGCACGGTGGAGCTTCTCTCGGTCAGTAGGTCCCGGTGGGGAACGTCGGATGTCGCGGTACACCCTAACCCGAGCACCCGCCCGCGATGCCCAGCATCGGGGTTGTGCGAAACTCGGCGCCGTGCTCAAAGCCGAAAACACGCCTGCACGCGGCAGCTCGCTACGGTTCGCCCGCCGGGCGACCCTGCGCCGGTCGCTGCGGCTGCTCGGCAGCTTCCGGTTCGAGCAGACCGATCCGGCGCTGTTCTACGGCGGTCTGGCTGCCGACAGCACGGCGATGATCGCCGATTTCTACGCCGACCTCACCGGCCGGTCACTGGACGGTGCGACGATTCTCGACGTCGGCGGCGGACCGGGCTACTTCGCTGACGAGTTCACCCGCACCGGCGCGCGCTACATCCCGGTGGAGCCCGACCCTTCGGAGATGCACGCCGCGGGCCTCTCGGTAGCCGGCGCGGTGCGCGGATCCGGGATGGCGCTGCCGTTCCGCGACGACGCGCTCGACATCTGTTTCTCGTCGAACGTCGCCGAACACGTCTCGAAGCCGTGGGTGATGGCCGACGAGATGGTGCGGGTGACCAGGCCGGGCGGGTTGATCGTGCTCTCCTACACGGTGTGGCACGGCCCGTTCGGCGGGCACGAGACCGGGCCGTGGCACTACCTCGGTGGCGAGTACGCCGCGCGCCGGTACCGGCGCAAGCACGGACGTGAACCCAAGAACAGGTTCGGCAGGTCGCTGTTCGCGGTGCGGGCCGCGGACGGATTGCGCTGGGCGGCAGGCACTCCGGCCGAGGTGCACACCGTCTTCCCGCGCTACCACCCCCGCTGGGCTTGGTGGTTGGTCCGGGTACCGCTGGTGCGCGAGTTACTCGTGAGCAATCTGGTCGTTGTGGCAACTAAAAGTTAGCCGACGTAAGGCTCCAGCCATCCCCGACGCCAGTGCCGCTTCCCGCACGGCGCGTGCACGGGCTCGCTCCACGGCGATTCCCGCATAGCCAACCCGACGGTCTCGAGCGTGGTCAGACCGACCATGTCGGCCAGCATCCCGACGGCGGCGACCGCCTCCGCTGCCTGCATAGCCGCGGTCGCCTGCTCGATCGTCAGGGTGCGGCCGGGTAGGAAGGAGACCACCCACCCGCCGCTGCCGACACACTTAGCCTGATGCTCGGTTTGATCACTGGTCATCAGCGACCGGCCGATCACTTGCACCGCCATGACTCGGACTCCCCAGTTTGCGGTAACGATTGGGTAATGGAGCGAGCTGATATGTCGCTACAGCATCCCCTCTCCAGCAACAGAACGCAATAGTGCGTTCTGCGAAAAGCGAACCGAGAGGTCGGGATTCACACTGGCCAGGGCGTCGCGGGCGGGCAAAACTGGAACAGGTTACAGACAGAAGGCGGGCAAAACTGTAACGTGTTCTCATGCATTACGAGAGCTTGTTCATCGGCGGCCGCTGGACCGCGCCAGCCACCGCCGAGCGCATCCAGGTCATCTCGCCGGCCACGGTCGAGCCGGTGGGCAGCGTCCCCGCGGTGAGCCGGGCCGACGTCGACGCCGCGGTCGCCGCGGCCAGGCACGCTTTCGACCACGGCCCGTGGCCCGCCACGCCGCCGAAGGAGCGCGCCGCGGTGCTCACCCGCGTGGCCCGGCTGATCGAACAGCGCTCCGCCGACCTGCTCGCCGCGCTGACCGCCGAGGTCGGCGCGCCGCAGATGATCGCGATGACGCTGAACCAGATCCCCGCGGTCGCCGCGCTCGACGCCTACGCCGCCCTGGCCGAGACCTTCCCGTGGCAGGAGACCCGGGTGGGCGGGTTCGGCACCACGCGGGTCACCCGCGAGCCACGCGGGGTCGTCGCGGCGGTCACCGCATGGAATGTCCCGCTGTTCCTCGCGGTCAACAAGCTCGCGCCCGCCCTGCTGGCCGGCTGCACCGTGGTGCTGAAGCCCGCCCCGCTGACGCCGATCACGGCCAACATGGTCGCCGACATCTTCACCGAGGCCGGACTGCCCGAAGGCGTGCTCTCGGTGCTGCCCGCCGAGCCCGACGCGGCCGAGTACCTCGTCTCGCATCCCGGCGTGGACAAGGTGACCTTCACCGGAAGCACCGCGGTCGGCCGCAAGATCGGCGCCATCGCCACCGGTCAGCTCAAGAGCGTTTCGCTCGAGCTCGGCGGCAAGTCCGCCGCCATCCTGCTGCCCGACATGGATGTCGCGGCCGGCATCCCGGTGCTCGCGTTCTCCGGCTTGATGAACAGTGGTCAGGGCTGCGTCGCGCAGACCCGCATCCTCGCCCCGCGCGGCCGGTACGACGAGATCCTCGACGCGCTGGTCGAACACGTGAAGACGATGACGGTGGGCGACCCGAACGACCCGAGCGTGCAGCTGGGCCCGCTGATCTCCGAACGGCAGCGCGAACGGGTCGAGGGCTACATCGCCAAGGGCAAGGCCGAGGGCGCGCGACTCGTACTCGGCGGCGGACGGCCGGAGGGCCTGGACCGAGGCTGGTTCGTCGAGCCGACGATCTTCGCCGACGTGGACAACAAGTCGACCATCGCCCAGGAGGAGATCTTCGGGCCGGTGCTGTCGGTCATCCCGTACGAGACCGAGGACGAGGCCGTGGCCATCGCCAACGACTCGGTCTACGGCCTCGCCGGCTCGGTGTGGACGGCCGATATCGAACACGGCGCCGAGATCGCGGCGCGGGTGCGGACCGGTACCTACGCGATCAATTGGTATGCGTTCGACCCGACTTCGCCGTTCGGCGGCTACAAGGCCTCCGGGCTCGGACGCGAGAACGGCCCGGAAGGTCTCGATGCGTTCTGCGAGCAGAAGTCGCTGCTCATGCCACTCGGCTGGACCGGGTGATCAGTCGGGTGGCATGACCACCCGCAGCAGCGGCGCACGGTTGCCGTAGCGCCGGGGTGGCGCGTCGACGATTTCGACGCGCCATCCGGGCGGCAGCACCGCCAGCAGCCGCCCCGCGGCCCGGCGCAGCGGTGTACTCGCGGTCGCCGACTCGAATTCGGCAACCATGGGGGCAAGCGACCTCGCCGTCTCCAGATCGGCCATGCTCCAACCACCTCTCGCGCGTCGATCTCGCCGTACGCCGCGGGCATCGCGGGTCCGATGTCGGTAGGGAAGTAGTTCAGTCGATCAGTTAACCGTTGGTAATCCGACTGTGTGATGGGAAAGGAAGAACACGCCAAGCATAATTCACGAGTACACGAAATCTCTCAACAAGATCATTACCCCGTTCCGCACGCGGCTAAACCCATCGAGGCGTGGAAATTTCGCACATCCCCGCTCCACACCGGCATGCCCTCTGCGCAGTCCCCGGAAAGCAGCTCATGCAGGATATTCGAATGACCTGCTGCGCAACGGCATTAACCCTGAGGCACAGTTGCCCCGCCGGGCTCACGTGCCGAGCGACCGGCGGTACGCGGCGGGTGTGGCGCCGGTCGCCGCGCGCAGGTGCACCCGCAGCGCGGTGACGCTGCCGAAACCGGCCTTGGCCGCAACGACTTCCACTGGCAAACGCGTGGTTTCCAGAAGTTCGCGGGCACGCGCGGTGCGCTGAGCGTCCAGCCACCGCCGCGGCGTGGTGCCCACTTCCGCCTTGAAGCGGCGGATGAAGGTGCGCTCGCTCATCAGCGCGTGCGCGGCCAGCGCCGAAACATCCGCCGCCGCAGCGGGTTCGGCGACCGCCCAGGCCAGGGTGGCGGCGAGCCCGCCGTCCGCAGTGGCAGCGCCCGGCGCGTTCGGAACGTACTGTGCCTGGCCGCCCTCTCGATGCGGCGCGGTGACGTTCCACCTGGCCAGCTCCGCCGCCGCGTGCGCGCCCAGCTCCCTGCGCACGATGTGCAGGCACAGGTCCAGGCCCGCCGACAGGCCGGCCGAGGTCAGCACGTCACCGTCGTCCACGTACAGCGCCGTCGGGTCCAGCCGCACCGCCGGATACAGCTGCGCGAACTCGCCGCAGTAGGCCCAGTGCGTGGTCGCCGGTCGTCCGTCCAATAGTCCGGCCTCGGCCAGGATGAACGCGCCGACGCAGATGCTCACCATGGTCGCGCCGCGCTCCGCCGCGCTTCGCAAGGCGATCAGCGCCTCCCGCGGGGTGGGCAACGTCGGAATACCGATCCCGGGCACGACGACCACATCCGCCTCCGCCAGCGCCTCCAGCCCGTGCTCCACCCGCAATTCGAAGCCATTGGGCGTCCACACCGGCCCGGGGCGCAATCCGCAGGTCCGCATCTCGAACCCGGACGGCACGCCGGTCTTACCCGGTCCGTGCCGGAACGCCTGAACAGCACAGGCCAGATCGAAGGCCATGACCCCGTCCAGCGCGAGGGCGACCACTTGCTTCATCCTCGCCAGTTTGACACGAATCCGAGCATCACTGTCATTTGCGCCACTGGTCGCCGACCTCGTCGCACACTTGACTCGAGTGCACACCGGATTCCGACGAGAAGGAGGGCAACGTGGCCGGACCGACGGGCCTCGATTGGGCATGGGCCACCAGCACCGGTGGCGCATTGTCGAAGGAGCAACGCCGCCGATTGGCTGTTGCGACCGCTCGCACGTTGCCCGCCATGGTGCCCAACCGGGTCCGGCTCGCGCTGGGCCGGCGGGGGCGCGGGAAACTGGAGTTCGCCGGTCTGCGGCTACCGGATAGCAAGCTCGCCGTCGCGGCGGAAACCGAGGCGCGCGAGGTGCTTTCCCCGCACGTGCTGCACCATTCGCTTCGCACCTACTATTTCGGACGGGTTCTGGCCGATCTCGACGGTGCCGCCTATGACGACGAACTCGTCTACGTCTCCTGCCTACTGCACGATTTGCAGCTCGAACATCCCACGCCCGGAAGGTGTTTCGCAGTGGGAGGCGGGGAACGGGCCGCTACCCTCGCACTCGGCGCGGGCGCCACGCCGGAACGGGCCGACGCGATCGGGGCGGCCATCGCCGCCCACATCACACCCGGCGTCGCCGACGATCTCAGCGATCCGGGTGGCTTCGTCTCCGCGGGGGCATCGGTGGACGTGCTCGGGACGCGGCTGGCGGAGCTGGACCGGGATTGGGTCGCCGAACTGCTGCGACGTCATCCGCGCCAGGAGTTCGAGCGGCACGTCGTCGCGGCCTTCCGAGCGGAAGCGAAGGCGATGCCGGCGGGCCGGATTCACTGGCTCAACCGCGCGGGCTTCCTGATGATGATCCGGATGTCGCCGTTCCCCGAATAGCGCCGACGCCGAGCGGGATTTGCGGATCCGAATGGCAAAACTTTTGTCGCGCAGAACAAATCGCCCCGCACCATCTGTCCGATGGTGCGGGGCGATGCTACTTTGGGTGGAGTGTCAGCCCAGACGCTGCTTGAGCGCCTCGAACTCGTCGCGCACGCCGGACGGCAGCTTGTCACCGACGAACTCGAACCACTCTTCGATCAGCGGGATCTCCTTGCGCCACTCCTCGGCGTTCACGGTGAGCGCCTCGTCGACGTCCTTGGGATCGACGTCCAGCCCGTCCAGGTCGAGCTGCGTGGCGGTCGGCACGTTACCGATCGCGGTCGCCTCGGCCTCGGCGGAACCCTCGATGCGGCCGACGATCCACTCCAGCACGCGGGAGTTCTCGCCGAAGCCGGGCCACAGGAAGCGGCCGTCCTCGCCGCGGCGGAACCAGTTGACGTAGAAGATCTTCGGCAGTTTGGCCGCGTCGGCGTTCTTGCCGAGGTTGATCCAGTGCCCCAGGTAGTCGCCGACGTGGTAGCCCAGGAACGGCAGCATGGCCATCGGGTCACGGCGGACGGTGCCCACCTTGCCCTCGGCGGCCGCGGTCTGCTCGGAGGACAGCGTCGCGCCCATGAACACGCCGTGCTGCCAGTCGAAGGACTCGGTGACCAGCGGGACGGTGGTCTTGCGGCGACCGCCGAACAGGATCGCCGAGATCGGCACACCCTGCGGGTCGTCCCACTCGGGCGCCAGGATCGGGCACTGCGCCATCGGCGTGCAGTAGCGCGAGTTCGGGTGGGCGGCCAGCGTCTCGGTCTCCCGCAGGTACCAGTCGTTGCCCTTCCAGTCGATCAGGTGGTCGGGCTCACCCTCCAGGCCCTCCCACCACACGTCGCCGTTGTCGGTCAGCGCGACGTTGGTGTAGACGGTGTTGCCCGCTTCCACGGTGGCCATGGCGTTGGGGTTCGAGCTGCGGTTGGTGCCGGGCGCGACGCCGAAGAAGCCGTACTCCGGGTTGACCGCGTAGAGGCGGCCGTCCTTGCCGAAGCGCATCCAGGCGATGTCGTCACCCAGGGTCTCGGCGCGCCAGCCCGGCACGGTCGGCTGGATCATCGCGAGGTTGGTCTTGCCGCAGGCGCTCGGGAACGCGGCGGCGATGTAGTACGCCTTGTTCTCCGGGGAGATCAGCTTGAGGATCAGCATGTGCTCGGCCAGCCAGCCCTCGTCGTGGGCCATCGCCGAGGCGATCCGCAGCGAGTAGCACTTCTTGCCGAGCAGCGCGTTGCCGCCGTAGCCGGAGCCGTAGCTCCAGATCTCCCGGTCCTCGGGGAAGTGGGTGATGTACTTGGTGTCGTTGCACGGCCACGGCACGTCGGCCTGGCCATCGGCCAGCGGCGCGCCCACGGAGTGCAGCGCCTTCACGAACGGGCGGTCGGCGCCCAGCTTCTCCAGGGCGGCGGCGCCCATGCGGGTCATCACGCGCATCGACACCACGACGTACTCGGAGTCGGTGATCTCGACGCCGAGCTTCGGGTCCTCGGCGCCCAGCGGACCCATGCAGAACGGCACCACGTACATGGTGCGGCCCTTCATCGAGCCGCGGTACAGCTCGGTCATGGTGGCGCGCATCTCGGTCGGGTCGACCCAGTTGTTGGTCGGGCCGGCGTCGGCCTCGGACTTCGAACAGATGAACGTGCGGGATTCCACCCGGGCCACGTCGGAGGGATCGGAGAGGGCGAGGAAGGAGTTCGGCTTCTTCTTCTCGTCCAGGCGCTTGAACGTCCCCGCCGCCACGAGCTGCTCGGTGAGCCGCTCCCATTCCTCGTCGGAGCCGTCCGCCCACACCACACGATCCGGCTGGGTGAGTTCGGCGACTTCTTGTACCCAGGCGAGTAGTTCGCTGTGCTCGGTCGGCGCCTTGCCGTCGGATCCACGAAGACCAGGAATGGTCGCTGACGTCATGAAAACTCTCCTGAGATGGGCGACTACTCGCTGCTTCGCCGCCTGGCCCTAGGCCCATGACCAGCGCGAATGCACCGAGCGCCACCGTTGGCGGGAAGGCGCCCGCTCCGACCGGTCGAATGCGCACCCTCAGGAGGGCGGCAGATCAGGACTTAGCGGACGCCCAAGTTCCTGAATAGAGGTTAACGCGATGTGACGGCCGGTACGGTATCGGGTTCCTCACTGTGTACCCAATTGGTCGTTCGTTTCAACAGGTGGAAGCCAGTGATCGAGAACCCGGATATCGCGCTCGCATGCGGCGAGTTGACCAGGCTGCGCGGCCGCGATCCGGCGCAATTCGGCCTCCAGCTGGGCCACCCGGCGATCGGTCTCGACCATTCGCGCGGTGCTTGCCTGGACCACATGGTCGGCCAAAACCGTCTCGGCTTCCACGAGCGCGGTCGCCACTCGCTGCTCGAGCTGGGCTTTTACGTTGACCAACGCGTCGGCCACCCATTGCCGGATGTGCGCTCGCTCGGCCAGCTGGCCGCGGGCGCGCACCACCCACGCCGCCGCACCACCGCCGAGCAGCAGAGTGACCGGCACGGTCGCGACGTCCAGAGCGGGGACGAGCGAGAACGGAGCAACCAGCAGGCGACCGAGGCCGACGCCCGCCGACGCGCCGAGCGCGATCATAAGGTGATCTTCGACACCCCGATGGCGAGGCTCGGGATCCGGTCCCACCCGAGGGGCCGGGTCGCGCCGTCGCGGCGGTGTATCCCGATCCGCACCCGCGATCCGGGCGCTCAATTCGGCGAGGCGCTGATCGATGAGGTGGTCGAAAGCGCCGGTCAGTTCTGTGACGGCTCGCTGGAGCCGGGCGGGGTAGGCGGCGATCTCCGCGGTGCGCAGCCGGTCCAGTTCGGCGCGTGCGGTGGCGTGCAGTGCGCGGACTCGCGCGCCGATGTCGGTCATCAAGTCCACCCGGGCCAGGTGCAACTGCCCACGCAGGGTGGACATCGCGGTGGCGCGTCCGCCGTCGCGGCCGGCCAGGAGAACGGCGCGCCGCTCACGCAGCCGCGCCGGTTCGGCGCCGGAGCGCAGCGCGGCCACCTGCTCGACCACTCGCTGGCGGGTGTCGGCCAAAACCCGCGCGGTGACCGCGCCCGGCCGGTCACCCCCTGCGGCGGCCGCTGCGGTGAGCCGCGCGTGCAGGGCCGCGAGACCGGAGCGATCGAGCAGTCCGGCGTCGCCCGCGGTACGTGCGGCGGCCGCCAACCGTGCCGAGACCGGAACGATGTCCAGGTCGGCGGCACCCTGCTCGGCGAGCAGCTCAAGGTCACGCGTCCGCACCGCGCGCCAGTCCTGGTAGGCGTGGATGCCGTTCATCGCCAGCAGCAGGTGGGTGCCGTCCGCGCGCAAGCGGTGGATCACCCCCAGCAGGTCCGCGCCGAGGGTGGTGCCCGCGTCGAGCAGGATCAGCGCCACCGCGGGCGGAGCGGCCCCGGCGGGTGAGGCGGTCTCCGCCGCGTTCGGGTCGGCGACCGGTTCGGACAGCGTGACGCGCGGTTCGAACCGGGCCAGCTCGGTGCGCAGCAGGGTCGTGTTGACGTCGGCGGGGCCGATCACCGTGACCGCACCCGCCGCGCCGGACCCGTGCACCGCGCGCAACAGGGCCATACCCTGCGGGTTCCAGCGCTCCACCACGGCCGCCAGCTCGGGCGACGCGGCGACCGCCGTCGCCAGGGCGGGGCGATCGGATCCGCCCTCAGCCGGGTCCGGCATTTCAGGTCCGGCGGCCGAGACCTCATCCGCCCCGGCAGGCGCGGCCGCCGTCGAGGATTCCGGGGGCTCAGAGACCGGCACTACTCATCCGTTCCCATAGTCGGACGTACCCGTTGTGCACGCGCAAGGCGGCGCGCCGCGCCGCCGGGGGCATATCGCTGGTGACGACGGCGCGCCAGCGGGAAGCGCGGGTCAGCGCGTCGTCGGCGTCGGATGGCGCGGGAGCGGGATATCCTGCCGCGAGGTGGGCCACCTCCGGCCCGGCGAGCCCCGCGCAGAGCCCGAGCCACAGAGCGTCGTCACTGAAGAGGTAGGACTCCAAGAGGTCGCGGGCGCGGCCGCCCTCCTCCGGGACCGCGCGGGCCGCGAGCCGGGCCAGCTCGTCGAGCAGTTCGCCGCCGCGCAGCGCGGACACCTGCTCGTAGCGGCGCTGCAGCAGCCGGTGCAGCGCGTCGATGCCGCTGGCCGCGTGCAGTATCTGCAGCAGCGCCTGCGGGGTGAGGTGCGGATCATGGCGAAGGGCCGTGCACGCGCAGGCCACGCCGTACAGGTCCCAGCGGCGCAGCAGCTCCTCGCGCTGCGCGGCGTCCGGTCCCGGTGCGACGAACAGATCCGGGGACAGGACCAGCGCCGAGTCGGCTTCGCCGGCGAGCTTGCGCAGCAGGTCCAGTTCGGCGCCGGTCAGCGCGCCCGCCCGAGTGCGCATCGCCAGCGACGCGACCACCGGCACCACCGGAATCCGCAGTTGGCTGCCGTACTGTTCGGCCGCGGCCACCGCGTCGCCCCAGCGGGAGCCGATCGCGTCGGCCTTGTTCAACACCGCGATCGTGCGCTGCGGCGGCAGGGTAGCCAGCACCCTGCGATCGGCCGGCGACGGCGTGGCCGACAACACGTAGACGACGATGTCGGCGTCCAGTTCCGGATCGGCCGCCCCCGGCTGGTCCACCGGATCCGTCTCCACCGCGGACATGAGCGCGAGCGCGTGCAGCACCGTGGTCCGTCCCGCGTGCGCACGCCCGGTCACCTGGATACGCGGCGGTTTGCGCCAAGCGCTGACGGCCGCTGCCGCGGCGTACCCGATCTGGGGATCGCGCCCCGTCCCGAAGCGCAACTCGGCGAGCAGCTTGTCGAGTTGATCGTGATCGGACGTGGGAACACCGCGCTCCCGCAACGGCCCGTCGGAATCAGTGGCTGTCGGCATGCTGCACACCCCCTTTTACGGTGCGCAATTCTGTCAGAAGTCCGGTCGCGGGACAGGCTGGACCGCTCAGCTGCCGCTGAAGTACTTGTTCGCGGTGCGCACCGCCCAGTTCGGGGCGTATTTCGCCACCGTCGCCAGTACCTTCGCCTGCGTGCCGATCTCGTAGTGCACCTTCGGCAGCCGGGCGCGCTTGCGCGTGGCCTCCCAGATCCCGGTGGCGACGTCCTCCGCCGACAACCGCACACCCAGCGACTTCGTCGTCCCGGTCGTCACACCGTCCACCATGGCCGTGGCCACGAACAACGGCCAGATCGCCAGCACCCGGATGTCGTAGCGCTCCCACTCCAGGTCCAGCGCCTCGGTGAAGCTCTTGACCGCCGACTTCGTCGCGCCGTAGGTCGCGAGTTCGGCTTGGCCGTAGATCGCCGAAGCCGAGCAGAGGTTGACCACCTGGGCGCCCGGGGTGTCGCGCAGATAGCGGAACGCGGTGTGCGTTCCGGCGAGCACCCCGACCAGGTTGACCTCGACGATCGCCCGATGGGCGGAGAGCTCGAGCGACTCGAACGGCCCCGCTCGCAGTATGCCCGCGTTGTTGACCAGGATGTCCAGCCGTCCGGTGACGGCGTGGAACTCGGCCAGCCGCTCCGCCCACTGCGTGTCGTTCGTCACATCCAGCACCCCGGTGTGCACGATGCCGCCCTTGTCAGCGATATCACCAGAGAGCCTGGTCAGACCCACTTCGTCGATGTCGTAGGCCCCGACGTGGTACCCCTGCGCAGCGAAAAGCAAGGCCGTGGCTCGCCCGATACCGGCCGCCGCGCCGGTGATGAACACTGTCGGTCTGCTCATGCCGGGGAGTCTAGTGCCGCGGACGCCGTGTACTCCGGGGTTCCCAGACGCCGGTCGGTCACTTACCCTGCTGAAGTGGTCGGCACCATAACCGGTGCGCAGCTTCACCTTTCGCATGCGGCAACCGACCTCGACGATGAGGAGGTTGCGATGACCGCTAATGTCATCGGCGCTGCCGACCCGGAACCCGGCTGTCCCGCGGACCGCAAACCCTTGCTGCCCAGCGTGGACCCGTTCCATCGACCGCCGAAGGGATTCGCGGCCAAAGCGCCCGGCACCATCCTGCGCAGCAGGAAGATCGAGGTGGCGCTGTTCGGGATAGTGCCGCAACAGGTGTCGGCCTGGCAACTCCTGTATCGCAGCTGTGACCTGCACGGGGCCCCGGAAGCGGCGATCACGACGGTCCTGCTGCCACTCGGCGCGGAGCCGGACGAGGATCGCCCGCTGCTGGCCTTCCAGACCGCGATGGACGCGGTGGCCGAGAAGTGCTCCCCGTCCTACGCCCTGCGCTACGGCGCGCGGGCGCTCGGGTCGGTCACCCAGCTGGAATGGCTGCTGGTCGCGAACGCGCTGCGGCGCGGCTGGGCGGTCAGCATCGCCGACCACGAAGGCCCGCACGGAAACTTCGGCGCCCCGCGGGAGCCCGGCTACCGCGCGCTCGACGGTATCCGCGCCGCGCTGCGCTTCGGCCCGCTCGGGCTCGGCCCCGAAACCCGCGTCGCGGTGTGGGGCTACTCCGGCGGCGGCATGGCCAGCTCGTGGACGGTCGAGATGGCCCCGACCTACGCACCGGAACTCCACATCGCCGGCGCGGTCCTCGGCGCACCGGTCGGCGACCCGCGCCAGGTCTTCGACCGGCTCAACGGCACCCCCTTCGCGGGTCTGCCCGCCATCGTGATCGCCGCCCTGCGCAGGCTGTATCCCGCGTTGAGCTCGGTGATCGATGACGAGCTCGACGCCGACGGCCGCCGGTTCGTCGTCCGGGCGGAGAACGCGACGCCGCTGGGCGCGATCCTCGGGCTCGCGGGCAAGAAAGTGGACGACTTTCTCAGCCGCCCGCTCTCCGAGGTTCTCGACACCCCGGAACTGCGGGCGATGTTCGACGATCTGCGGCTCGGCAACGCGGCGCCCGCCTGCCCGCTGCTGGTGGTGCAGCCCGTCCACGACCAGATCATTCACATGGACGGCATCGACGGTCAGGTGGCGCGGTACCGCCGCGGCGGCGCCGCGGTGACCTACGTCCGCGACCGGCTCAGCGAGCATTTCTCCCTGCTGCCGCTGTCCACGCCCATCAGCCTGGACTGGCTGGCCGACCGGCTCGCCGGGCAACCGGTGAGCGATACCGGCGACAGCACCGTCTGGTCGGTCGCCGCCTCGCCATCGGGCGTGCGCGGCCTGCTGGAAATGGCGGTGACCGCCGCCAAGGTCGCGCTGGGCCGTCCACTGCGTCAGGAGCAGCCGACGACCGCCAGAATCGCGCCCGCGCGAGCCGCCTGACCTCCCGCTCAGCGGCCCGTGCACAACCGCTTGCCGCACGGATCGCCGGATGCTGGACAATGGACGCCGTGAACGACGCCGCGAACCATACTGCCGAGTCAGTTCCGGGCGGGCCGTCCACATCTTCGGCTCCGGCCGAGGGCGGGCCCAGGCGCAAGACCGGCTCCCGCCTGTACCCACGAGTCACCAGCTTCCGGTCGCGCAGGGGCGCGCTGACCGCGACCCAGCAGCAATCCTGGGACCGGATGTGGCCGTCGATCGGCCGCGAGGTCGCCGACGAGCCGCTGGACGCGGCCGCCTGGTTCGGCCGCGACGCGCCGCTGGTCATCGAGATCGGCTGCGGCACAGGCACCGCGACGGCCGCCATGGCGCAGGCCGAACCGCACCTGAACCTGATCGGCATCGAGGTCTACCAGCCCGGCCTCGCGCAGTTGGTGCAGCGCATCGAGCGCGAAGGGATCGGCAACATCCGCCTGCTGCGCGGAGACGCGGTCGACGTACTGGAGAACATGATTGCTGAACAGTCGCTCACGGGCGTGCGCGTCTTCTTCCCCGACCCGTGGCCGAAGGCACGCCACCACAAGCGGCGGCTGCTGCAGCCCGCGACCGTGGCGTTGATCGCCAGCCGCCTGAAGCCGGGCGGTGTGCTGCACGTCGCCACCGACCATGCCGGCTACGCCGAACACATTCACGAGGTCGGAATGGCGGAGCCGCTGCTCAAAGGATTGAACGAGACCACGGGCGGGGTCAGCGAACAGCATCGCGCCACGGCCCCCATCGGTTTCGAACGCCCCGTCACGAAATTCGAAGGCAAGGCACATCGTGCCGGTAGCGCCATCACCGAGCTCATATGGGGGAAGATCGACCGATGAGCGTCAGTGAGATGGCCCACGAAGTGGTCGATGTTGCCGGGGAGGTGCACGGAGGCGGAGCGGAAGGTCTGGGCGGCTCGGCGCCGGACGTGCGTCGCGTCCTTTTGGTGTGGGACGCCCCGAACCTCGACATGGGCCTCGGCGCCATCCTGGGCGGTCGCCCGACCGCGGCCTACCGCCCCCGGTTCGACGCGCTCGGGCGCTGGCTGCTGGCCCGGACCGCCGAACTCTCGGTGGGCGCGATGCATCGGGTGGAACCCGAGGCCACCGTCTTCACCAACATCGCGCCCGGCACCGCCGACGTCGTCCGGCCCTGGGTGGAGGCGCTGCGCAACGTCGGCTACGCGGTCTTCGCCAAACCCAAGATCGACGAGGACTCCGACGTCGACGCCGACATGCTGGCGCACATCGCCCTACGCAGCCGTGGCGCGGGCCTGGCGGGCATCATGGTCGCCTCGGCCGACGGCCAGGCGTTCCGCGAACCGCTGGAGGAACTGGCCGCCAAAGGAGTGCCGGTCCAGGTGCTCGGGTTCCGCGAGCACGCGAGTTGGGCCGTCACATCCGATACTCTCGAATTCATCGACCTCGAGGACATTCCGGGCGTGTTCCGTGAACCACTGCCCCGCGTGAGCCTCGACTCGCTGCCCGACGAGGGTGCCTGGCTGCAGCCGTTCCGGCCGCTGTCGGCACTGCTCACCTCTCGCCCCGCCCAAGGAGTCGCTTAGTGTTCACACGCTGGGGCGATCTGGTATACCGGCTGCGTTTTGTCACCATAGGCATCGTCGTGGCCGGTCTTCTGGCTCTCGGTGGCTACGGCCTCGGGTTGGAGGACCACCTCAGCTCCAGCGGGTGGGATGACCCCACATCCGAATCGGCGCACGCGGCCCGGATCAAAGACGGTGCCTTCGAGCGCGATCACACCTCCGACGTCATCGTGTTGTACACGGCGCCGGAGGGCAAGACCATCGATGATCCCGAATTCAGCGCCAAGATCGTCGAGAATCTCGCGAGTCTGCCCCGCGAGCACCCGGACGAGATCACCAAGATCAACGGGATCTACTGGCGCAATGACGCGAACATCCCGGTGCAGACCAGCGTTTTCGCGTCGAAGGACAAGAAGTACGCCTTCGCGTCCATCGCCATCAAGGGCGACAACGACACCGAGATGGTGCGTAACTACCGCAAGGTGAAGAACGTCTTCTTCATCCCCGGCGTCGACGTGCAAGTGACGGGGTTGCAGGCCGTCGCAGGCACGCTGAACGACACCATGGCCGACGACCAGAAGCGCATGGAGATCCTCGCCATCCCGGCCGTGGCCATCCTGCTCTTCCTGATCTTCGGTGGCATCGTCGCGGCTGGGCTCCCACTGATCGTCGGCGGCCTCACCGTGATCGGCGCCTGGGGGATCGTCCGCTTCATCACCGAGTTCACCGAGGTGAATTCGTTCGTCTCACCGGTCGTCTCGATGATCGGCCTCGGCCTGGCCATCGACTACGGCCTGTTCATCGTCAGCCGGTTCCGCGAGGAACTCGCCGAGGGATACGACACCAGGGCGGCCGTCCGCAGATCGGTGATGACAGCCGGCCGCACCGTGGTGTTCTCCGCGACGATGATCGTCGCCAGCCTCGGCGGCATGCTGCTGTTCCCGCAGGGCTTTCTGAAATCGGTCGCCTACGGCGCCATCGCGACGGTCACCCTCGCGGCGCTGAGCTCGATCACCGTATTGCCCGCCATGCTGGCGGTCCTGGGCAAGCGCGTCGACATGCTCGGCCTCAAGCGGTTCCGCAAGACCAAGACCGCCGACGAGGTGGAGAGCGGCTTCTGGGGGGCGTCCACCCGCTGGGTGATGAAGCACCCGCTCAAGATCGCGATCCCGCTGTGCATCGTTCTGCTGCTGCTGATCATCCCGGTCAAGAACCTCAGTTTCGGCGGCATCAACGAGCGGTATCTGCCGCCGGACAATCCGACCCGGCTGGCGCAGAAAGAGTTCGACAAGGTCTTTCCGCTCCGCAAATCGGACCCGATCGAGCTGGTTTTCGTGGTCGACGATCCCAGCCTCGCTCCCGCCGTGGGCAAGGTGGTGAAGGAGGCGAGCCAAGCGCCCGGCCTGGCCGGCGAATTCGCTTACCCCCCGAGCACGGCGCCCAACGACAAGACCATCTTCAAGACTTCCACTCCGTTGGCCAATTCGGAGGACTACGACCCGACCATCGATTACCTCCGCTCGATGGAGGTACCCGACGGCGTCACCATGCTCGTGGGCGGTCAGCCGACGATCCAGAAGGACAGCATCGACGCGCTGCTGAGTCGGATGCCGTTGATGATCGCGCTGGTGCTGTTCGTCACGACACTGCTGATGTTCCTGACCTTCGGCTCACTGGTGCTGCCGATCAAGGCCGCGCTGATGAGCGCCCTCGGTCTCGGGTCGACGCTGGGCATCTTGACCTGGATCTTCATCGAGGGCCACGGCGCCGGTCTGTTGAACTTCACTCCGCAACCGATCATGTCGCCGGTGCTGGTGCTGATCATCGCGATCATCTACGGTCTGTCGACCGACTACGAGGTCTTCCTGATGTCGCGCATGGTCGAGGCGCGCGCTCAGGGCGCGAGCACCACCGAATCCGTCCGGATCGGTACCGCGCAGACCGGCCGGATCATCACCGCGGCCGCGTTGATCCTGCTCGTCGTCACCGGCGCGTTCGCCTTCTCCGACCTGGTGATGATGCAGTACATCGCCTACGGCATGATCGCCGCGCTGTTCATCGACGCGACGGTACTGCGCATGCTGCTCGTCCCGGCCACCATGAAGCTTCTCGGCGACGACTGCTGGTGGGCGCCGACCTGGATGAAGAAGGTGCAGGAGAAGGTCGGGCTCGGCGAACCCATCCTCGACGACGAGCGCGTCGGCGGGGGCGACGTCGTGGATCTGGTCAAGACCACCCCGATCACCGACCCGGTGACCATGCAGATCCCCGCGGTCACCGCCGCCAACAAGGTGCCGCGCAGACGCAAGCCGCGGACGGTCGCCGAGATCGAAGCCGACGCGCCCACCAGGCGGCTGGACCGGGTCCCGCCGTCACCCGCACCGCAGGCGCCGCCCGCACCGCCGCCGCTCGATCCGACCAGGCAGCGCCCCGAACCGCCGAGGAATTCCACTCCCCCGCAGGGAGAGCCGATTCGTCCGCGGCGAATTTCGCAGGCGCCGAACGTGCCCCGTCCGGACCAGGCGCAGCTGTGGCCACAGTCGACTCCCCCTCTCCCGCAAGGTCCCCCGGCGCCGCGACCGGCGCCCCCCACGGGTCTCCCGCCGGAGCAGAACGCGCCGCACGTCAGTGTGCCGTCGGTGATCTTTCCCGAGCACAGCCCGGGAGCCGCCGTCTCGCCGGTTACGCCGCCCGCGCCGCGACCGACTCACGCACCGGAAGCCCACCCACTGTCCGCCATTTCGCAGGACCCGACCGTCGATCTGGCACAGCAGTCCGCTGCGTCGCGCGAGGCGCGGTACTTGCCGCCCGAAGCGCCTGCCGCTCCCGCGCATCGCGCGCCCGAGCCCGAGCCGCCCGTCGAGCCGAACAACGGACCGGACACCACGAATCGCAGCAGCATCGAGAGCTGGATGGCCGAACTGCGCTCTTCCCGTCGCCACATCGGCAGGCCCGAGGAAGGCCGGCACCACGGCGGCGACGGCCGCACGGTGAGCGTGAACGAACTCCTGCGCCGCCGCGACCGCGAGTGAACGAGCGCCACTGACCCACGAAAAAGCCGCCGCACCCAGTCGGATTCGTCGAATCGACCACGGTGCGGCGGCTTTCTTCACTCAGCATGCGGGTTGTGACTCGCTCCCGCGTCGGCGAAAGCGCGGGCGTAGCGGGTTCCGGCCAGGAGTAGCAGGATGCCGACGACGAGGAAGGCGGCGACGCGGACCAGGCCGTCCAAGGTGGCCAGGTCGAACAGGAACAGTTTGGCCAGAGCGGCTGCCGTGACCGGTAACCCCGAACCCAAGGCGAGTTTGGCTACGGCGGGTGCGGTGGCGAGCCTGCGCAGTCCGAACAGGAGGGCGCCGGTCGCGGCGGCCATCCACAGGATGGTCGCGCCGCTGTGGCCGATGAGGAATCCGTTCGGCGTACCGGTCGCGACGCCGATGGAGACGGTCGTCGCGGTCACCGCGTAGAGCCCGGCGACGCTCGCGGTGATCCATTGCCACTCACTGCCCGCGGCCGAACCGGCCAGTCGTCGCGCGCACCACAGCGCGACCGCGACCACCCCGAGGGCGAGCACCGCGCCGAGCACGGTCGCCACGCCCAGGTTCGCCTCCGAGCGATGCTGCGAGGCGAGGACTTCCGGGCCTGCGATATTCAGCAGCGCGAATCCGCCGAGCACGGCGAACGCGGCGCCGATGCCCGCCGCCGGGCGGGAGATCCGCTGGCCCGCGACGCCGAGGAAGGTCAGCGCGACCAGGAACAGTGCCGTGGGCAGCGTCCGGGTCTCGGTCGCACCGACGCACGCCTCGAGCAAGGCGAGCGAGCCCGCGACGGCGGCCACGAGTGCGGTGTGTCCGGGAAGGCGCACGACGGCATTCAGTTTCGGCACCGTGCTCACCGCGGCGACGAGCAACAGCACCGTGGCGGCGACCGTCGCCACCGCTACCGCGACGGCCCGTTCCTCGAACATCCCCGGGGCAACCAGCACCGGCACGAGCGCTGCCGCCATCGTCAGCGAGGCGGTGAGATCATCCGGCCGGTGCCGGACGACGACGATCGTCCCGGTGAGCCCGACCAGCGCGACCGCCGCCGCGGCGACGAGCAGCGTGGTGCGCTCCCCGGCATCGGGTGTACCGACAACCGCCGCGGTGATGAACGCGAACGTCGCCAGCACGGCGGGCAAGGTCCGCGCCACATGCAGGTACGGCCAATTCCTGGTCAATTGCACCGGCACGCAGGCCGACTGCAACACGATCAAGAACGCGAGCAGTACCAGCCGTGTGGTCAACACGGGGGACAGCGCGGCCGCAGCGAGCACCACCAGCACCGCGAAAGGCTGTGAGCGCCATTGCATCGCCAACGCTACGCCCGTGGCCGCGACACCGAACGCGACGGCGAGCCCGAGCACCGGGTGCAGCCAGTGGTAAATGGCGGTCACCGCGACGACATCGAGGTAAGCACCCGCGATGCCGGTGGCCGCCAGAGCGATACCGCCGACCCGCCCGCCGGTGCGCCCGAAAACCCGCACGCCCGCACCCACCAGCGCCACCGAGAAGACCGCTCCGGCCACCACTCTCGGCACCGGCCCGAAGAACCCCGCCTGCGCGGCCAGCACCAGCAGCATCGCGACGCCGATCAGCGTCACCCCGACACCGGCCAGCGCCAGGATCCGGCTGATCACCCCGTCGCGCTGCCACCACGGCGTGTGCGGCACCGATGGCCTCGCACGCGGGGGAACGGGCGGACGCGGCGGCACCGCTCCCGGCATCGGTCCCTGCGCGTTCGGCGGCCACGGAGCGCCACCCCATGCGCCGCCAGGTGGCGGGGCGAAGCGCGAAGCATAGGCGGGCCGCGGAGGGGGAACGGGCATACCAGCCGTCGGCGAATGGCCGGGCCAAGGCGGCATGACCGGTGGTACCGCGCCGGAGTGCCCGGGCTCCGATCCTGCGAATCCACTGCGCCCGGACGCGTCGGGCGCATCTGACGACGGCCCGGCGACTGGACGGCCGACCGCACCGGAAGCCGTCTCGCCGGGCACATCCGACGCCCGGCCGCCGGACCCACCCGGTACCGAACCTCCCGGAACCGGAGCGCCGCCGGACGCACCGAATGCTGTCCCCCCATGCACAGCCGACGACTGGCCGCCGATCCCACCCGGTACCGAACCCCCCGGAACCGGACCGCCGCCAGTCGCACCGAATGCTGTCCCCCCATGCACAGCCGACGACTGGCCGCCGGACCCACCCGGTACCGAACCTCCCGGAACCGGAGCACCCGGCTCGCCGGATACCCACCCACGTGCTGTCCCGGTCACGGACGCATCCGGCGGCAGGGATAGGCCGGAACCCTTCTGCGCGGTGGCCGAACCAGCGGCCACTTGCTCACGCAGCAGCTCCAGATCCCGCCCGAGCACGCCCAGCTGTGTCCCCAGGGTGGTGAACTCGCCGGAGAGCCGCGCGAGCAGCACCGGATCGATGGAGGTAGTCATGAGTACATGCTGGTTTCCGCGACGCGCGCGAGCATGAGTAGTTACCCCTGGTAGACAGCCGAGTTCTACCCGGCTGCCGAGGTGGCCCCGCCCGACCGGCCCGCACCCGTGCAGTCGGATGCGGACCGGTCGCGCCAGGTGGTCAGTGGGCGCGCAAACCGATGACCTCGTGGACGGCGTCGATCACCGCGGAACGAGGCGGCATGCGCAGGACGCCCGGCGCGGGCTCGCCCGCCCAGTGCCAGCCGAGCGCCGAATCGGAACTCGGAAGCAGCACGATGCGACCGCCGGGGACCACAGTGACCTCGTGGCCCGCGAGGCAGCGCCGGACCGGGACCTCGACCGGCCGAGCGGGGCTCGGGGGCGTGACGAGAAAGGTCCACGAGCGTCCGCCCGGGTCGGCGATCACGGGCGCGGTGTGGGTGCGGCCCAACTGGGACAGTACCTTCCGCCCCAGTTCCGGCGGCATGACGATCGCCCCGATGATCGAACCGGTGGTGACGGTCGGGCGGCCGGCGAGAAGCTGGACCGGCAGCCCGAAGGTATGCCGCAGCAGATGCGCGATTTCATGGGGAGTGTGACAGCCTTCGAACATCGCTCTACTCCGCATCGCAGGAGCCGAATTCGGTCGAGACGAGGGGCTTTCGGCGTAGCAACCCGCGCTGGTCGCGCAACGGTGTTCTGGTGTTCGCGGACAGAGCGCTGACCTGGGATAGCGATCGAGTCGCGCGGTGGCGCGCCGGTCGGGTGGTCTGTGCACCGGGCCGCCACGCGCGATCGGCGCGCCCGGCCTGCACGGTGGTATTCGGCATGATTTTCATCGCCGCCGCCCTTTGCAGTCAAAGTTGCAGAAAGGCAACGGTATTCCAACCAGCAGCGAACGAGTCGTACGCAATGTCCCACTTCGTTCGTACCGGATAACATAGCGTCGTACTCTGAAACCCAGATTTAACAAAAGGACTTGGGTATGGACGAATCGTCGATCGGAGTTCGGATCCGCCAGTTCCGCGGTAAGGCGCTGACCCAGCGCCAGCTCGCCGACCAGGCCGGAGTCAGTGTGGATCTGGTGCGCAAGCTCGAGCAGGGCGGCCGTCAGACCGCCTCCATCGCCAGCTTGCAGAAGATCGCGCGCGCCCTGGACGTGGATATCGCCGATCTGATCGGCAAGCGCCACGGCGTGCCCTCCGCCAACCCGGGCGCGGGCATCGTGGCCATCCGCCGCGCCCTGACGCCGGTCGACGATCTGCTCGGCGAGACCAAGGAGGAGGCGGCGGTCAGCCTGGACGACGGTCGCCGCGCGGTCGAATACGCCTGGGGTGCCTACTGGTCGGGCCGCTACGAACTGCTCACCTCGATCCTTCCGCCCGGATTGACCCAGCTGCGCGCCACGGTGCACGCCGCGCGCAACGGCTCGGTCGCGCCCGCCAACGAGTTGCTGGCCAGGATGTACTGGGTGACCGGATGCACGCTGGTGCATCTCGGCCAGACCGATCCGGCGTTCCTGGCGATCCGGGAGGCGCTCGCCGCCGCCGAGCTGGGCAACGACCCGCTGCTGCTCGCCACCATCCGGGGATCGGTCGCCTGGCAGTTGCTGATACAGGGCCGCTACGACGAGTCACGCGGCGTCGCGTTGAACGCGGCCGCGACCCTGGAGCCCTCCGGCGAGGTCACGCCGTCGCACCTGTCCGCCTACGGCTCACTGGTGCTGCAAGGCGCGACCGCGGCCGGCCGGGCGCAGGACGTGCACGACGCCTTGTCGCTGGTCGAGACGGCGAGCGAGGTCGCCCTGCGCATCGGCGCGGATCGGCAGGACTACGAAACCTATTTCGGCCCTTCCCAGGTCGTCATGCAGACGGTGGATGTCAACGTCTCCTCCGAGCGCTACCCGGAGGCGCTGGCCGCCGCCAAGGACATGCCGGTCAACGGCAGCCTCCCGCAGGCGTCGCGAGCGCGCCACCTCGCCGACACGGCGGTCGCGCTCACCCGCACCGGAAGGCACCAGCGCGCGCTTGACGCTTTGCTGACCGCGGAACGGGTGGGCGGCGCGGACTGGTTGAAATACCAGACGCTGCCCCGCCATATCGTCACCGAACTGCTCGATCACGACCGGAAGGTGCCGCTGCGCGCGTTCGCCCGCCGGATCGGGGTCAACACCTAGGTCGCCGGCCGTTCGCCGGCTCGTTCGATAACCTCGTCCAGCACCTCGCGCGAGCGCAAAAGATCGGCGATGGTGCGGGTGATCCGCTCCCGCTCGGTCCGCAGCTCGGTGACCAGTGCGGGAGTGGCGTACTCGTTCGGACCGCCGTCCGCGTCGCGCATGCAGGGCAGGAGCCGCGCGATCCTCTTGCTGGTGAGTCCCGCCGCGAGCAGCTCCTGAATGTGGATGACCCGGTCCACCGCCCGCTCCGGATAGTCGCGATGACCGCCGGGCGTGCGCTCGGCGGCCAGCATGCCCTGCTCCTCGTAGTAGCGCAGCGACCGCTCACTCACGCCGGTACGCTCGGCGAGCTCTCCGATCCGCAACTGTGACCTGGCCTTTCACGTCCCGCGGCGGGCTGACTGGTGGGCTCAGCGCCCTATCAACCGGCGCCACTGCGCGCTGAACGGATGCTTCGCGGTGACCGATCCGAATCGCATCCGGCCGTGCACCACCAGGTGCAGCGGCCCGAGCGGCGGCCCGGTGCGGACCTTGTTGTTCACGCTGGAACCGATCAACTCCAGCCCGTTCAGGTCGACGGTCGCCTCCGCGGGCACGATCAGGGTGATCGAGCCGCAGAAATCGTCGACCCGGATCTCCACCACCTGAGTCGACATGATCGCCTCGGTGAAGTCCAAGGTGACCCCGGACATCCAGTTGTTCAGATACAGCGTGGGCGGCACCTGCCACGGACCGCGGCGGTTCACCCCGGACATGCGTGAACGGATCACGTTGCCCACGGAGTTCGCGCGGGGCGCCGGATGGGCCCGCGCGGCGAAAGCGGGCGCGGAGTTCACGAACGGCGACCGCGGTGCGGCGGGCTGCCCGACCAGGCGGACGCCGGGCAGATCGATGAGTACGGCGTTCAGTTCGCCACGGGTCTTGGCGGCCAGCGCGGTGTCCATCCGCTCGGTGAACTCGCCGAGCGAGAGCATGCCGAGGCCGACCGCGCGTTGCAACAGCTGACCGACGTGTTCGCGCTCGACGTCGGAGACGCGCAGTTCCCGGTCGCCCACCGCGCCGCCGGAGCCGACCGCATTGGATACCGATTCGGGGCCGCCCATGCGATCGAGGTTACCGAGCGCGCGGCCACGGCCGCATCAGGGCGATCCCTGATTCGGGGTGTTCGCGCGGGCTATTCCAGCCCCTGTTCGATGGCGTAGCGGGTCAATTCGACCCGGTTCGCCAGCTGCAGTTTGCGCAGCGTCGCCTGCACGTGGTTCTCCACCGTGCGATGGCTCAGACCCAGCCGCGCCGCGATCTGTTTCGCGGACAGTCCTTTCGCCACCATTCGCAGGACCTCGGTCTCGCGCTCGGTGAGCGCGGGCCGGTGCGGCTCGTCGGGCCGCACGGGCGCGGTCGCCATTCGCCGGTATTCGCCGAGCACCAGGCCCGCCAGGCCGGGCGTGAACACCGCTTGACCGGCGGCGGTGGCGTGCACGGCATCGATGAGTTCGGCCGCCGACGCGCTCTTGACCAGATAACCCGAGGCGCCCGCCTTGATCGCGTCGAGCACGTCGTCGCGTTCGGCGGACGCCGACAGCACCAGCACCCGGGTCTGCGGTGACACCCGCAGTACCTCGGCGGTGGCCTGCGCCCCGTTGCCGTCGGGCAGTTGCATGTCCATCAGCACCACGTCCGGGCGCACCGCCGCGGCGCGCCTGGCCGCCGAGCCGATCCCGTCGGCCGTGGCCGTCACCTGGAATCCGGCCTCGGTGAGGTCACGGGAGACGCCGTCCCGCCACATCGGGTGGTCGTCCACCACCATCACCGAAATGGAACCGGCCACTCGGTCCGTCATCCGCGCCTCCCGTCTACGCTCATCTCGGCACTCGGAATTCCCATTCGGTGCCGAACCCGACCCCGCCATCGATCTCGGTGAGCAGGTCCGCGCTGCCGCCGAGGGCCGCGATCCGCCCGACGATGGACCGGGAAACCCCCATCCGTCCTTCGGCCTCCGCCTCGGCCAATCGGCCCGGCGGGATGCCGACGCCGTCGTCGCGCACACTGATCACCAGTTCGTCGCCGGTGTCCTCCAACAGCACATATGCTCGCGCATCCGGCCCGGCGTGCAGTGCCACATTGGACAGCGCCGTCGCCACGGCCGAGGCGATCTCGTTCGCCATCCAGCGACCGACCCGTACCGGATCGCCCGGCGTGGACACCGACACCGTGAGCGTGGACTGCGCGGTCAGCAGTGGCCGCAGGTCGACCTCGGCTCCGCCCACGTCCCGGTGATCGGCCTGCTCGGTGATCAGCACACGCAGCGCCACCTCCTGCTCGCCGGCGCGCAGGGCCAATTCCTCGGTGGGGCCGCCGATCTCGCTGCCACGGCGTTTGATGTAGCTGAGCACCTGCAACACCCCGTCGTGCACCTCGCGGGAGAGCCGTTCACGCTCCTCTGCCGCCGCGGTCAGGCGCACCGCTTGCTCCAACTGGTCCTGCGCGCGGCGCGCGGTGTTCGCGGCCAAGCCGAGCGCCAGACCCACCGAGACGAGCACCGGCACCGTCGCATCGGCCCACACGTCCTCACCCCACTGATCGCGCACGGTCAACGACACCGCGGCGATCAGTGCGCCGGACAGCACGCCGGCGAACGGTCCGCGCAGGATCGCCGCGCCGATCACCGCGTTGGTGGCCCACAGCGTGGTCGGCAGCGTCTGATGCCCGTGGTACCAGCCGTAGTCGGCGACCAGGCGCGTGGCGGCCATCAACCCGATCACGACCACGTGGTCGCCGATCACCACCCAGGTGCGCAGCCGGGCCACCTCCGGGAAACGCCACTGCGACAGCATGATCGCCGAAGCGCCCGACCACACCGCCATCAGGGCGACGAGCACCCAGCTCAACCGCTGGTTCGTGTAGTACGGCACCGAGGCGATCTGCTGACCGACCGCGTACAGCAGCGTGACCAGCCGCAGCGCTTGCGCGGCCCGCCACAGCGGCGTGGTCGCCACGTCGGCCGAGCGCAGCTCAGTCCTTCGCCGTGCCGTCGCCGGCTTGCGCGCCGTCATCGGACTCCGCTTTCTGCTGCGCCGCTTTCCGCTCCACCGCCCGCTTGTGGGACGCCTCCATGAGCGTCGCGGCCAGGTCGAACCGGCCGGGATCGGGTCGATCCGGATCGGCCGAATACAGCCCGCGATGGTCGTCGCCGGTCTGTAGTTCCTCGTACAACTCTTCGGGACCTTCCAGCAATGACCGGATCGCCGTGTTCATCACCGCGACGAGCGGCACCGCGAGCAGACCGCCCGCGATCCCCCCGATCACCAGGCCCGCGGTGATCGCCAGCACCACGGCGAGCGGATGGATGCTCACCGCCCGTCCGAGCAGCAGCGGTTGCAGCACATGGCCCTCGAGCTGCATCACCGCGATGATGATGCCGAGCACGATCAGTGCGGTGACCAACCCTTTGGTCACCAGCGCGATGAACACCGCGATGAACCCCGCCAGAAAAGCGCCGATGATCGGGATGAACGCGCCGATGAACACCAGCGAGGCCAGCGGAAGCGCCAAGGGCACCCCGAGAATGGCCAGCCCGGCCCCGATGCCGATGGCGTCCACCGCGGCGACCACGACCGTCGCGCGGACGAATCCGACCAGCGTGCCGAACCCGAGCTGCCCGGCGGTGCGCACCCGCTCTCGGTGGTCGGTGGGCACGATCCTGGTGACGAACTCCCAGATCTGGTCGCCGCCGTAGAGGAAGAAGATCAGGATGAACAGCGTCAGGAAGGTGCCGGTGAGCAGTTCGGTGATCACGGTGGCCGTGGTGAGCGCCCCGCTGGTCAAGCTGTCCTGATTGGATTGGATCGCCTTGACGATGGCGTCGCCCGCGTTGCGGATCTGCTCGTTGCTCAGATGCAGCCTGCCGTTGATCAGCCAGTCCTGGATCTGATGGATGCTGTCGGTGAACTTGTTCGACAGCTGCGGCACACCGGCGACGAACTGTTCGACGACGAAGGTCATGATGCCCGCGACCACGCCGATCGACCCGACCAAGGCCACGAAGACACCCACCCCGCGCGGCACGCCCAGACGCTGCATCCAGTCCACCAGCGGTGCGAGCAGTGCCGCCGCCAGCAGCGCGATGGCCAGCGGGATGACCACGGTCGCCAGCTTCTGCACGATCGCGGTGACCGCTATCGCCAGCGCGAACAGGACGAGCAGCCGCCAGCCCCACTCCGCCGAGACCCGGACGATGGGGTGCACCGTATCCGCGGCGGGCCGTGCCAGCGTGATTCTCCGCTCTGGACTTGACTTCGGGTCGGTCACCTTCGAGAGCCTAACCGGCTCGGCCGAAGCCCGTCCGCGATCAGCGGCGGCGCGACCGGCGGCCAGCGCCCCGGACAAGCCGACATGATCGAAACGCTAGATTGGACCCCGTGTCAGCGCCTCTGGAAGCGGTCAAACAGACCATGCGAACGCGCTGGCCGCTGTATCTGACATCGATGCTGCTGGCGAACGCTTTCGGCGCGGTTCTGTTGTGGGCCTTCATCCAGTACGGACTACCCGTCCCCGAGGGCGAGCCCTCCGGTGCCAGGCGCGCCGGCCTGCTCATCCCGGCCGTGGTCTTCGCGACCGGCGGCCTGCTCAGCATGGCCGCCTCCGCGTTGATGCTGCGCCCGGTGATGCGCTGGCAGATGCGCGGCGGACCGCCGAGCCGCCAGGAGCAGATGGCCGCGCTGCACGCACCGCTGCGCCAGGCGATCCTGCATCTCGCGCTGTGGCTGATCGGCGGAGCCGTGCTGGCCACCCTGATCATCAAGGACACTCCCGCGCTCGCGGGCGCGGTCATCGTCACCGAATGCATGGCCGCGACCATCGTGTTCGGTTTCACCTACATGCTGGGCGAACGCATCCTGCGTCCGGTCGCGGCCCAGGCGCTGACCGAAGGCACCTTCGACCACACCCTCACCCCCGGCGTCGGCACCAGGATGGCGATGACCTGGGGCATGGGCACCTTCGCCCCCACCATCGCCATCGTGCTGCTGTGCGTCACCCAGATCTCCTCGGATGTGAAGTTCTCCGCGCAGTCGCTGGCCATCTCCATCCTGCTGCTGTGCGGTGTGGTGATCATGCAGGCACTCGCGCTGTCCATGCTCACCGGCTCGAGCATCTCCGACCCGGTGCGCCAGCTCAGCCAAGCCATCGACCGGGTCCAGGCCGGGGCGCGCGACGTGCAGGTCGAGGTCTTCGACGGCAGCGAGATCGGCCTGCTGCAGGTCGGCTTCAACCGGATGATGGAGGAGGCCGCCAAGCGCCGCCAGCTGCAGGAACTGTTCGGCCAGCACGTCGGCGAGGAGGTGGCGCAGCGGGCGCTGGACTACGGCACCGAACTCGGCGGCGAGACCCGGTTCGTCGCGGTGCTGTTCGTCGACATGGTCGGCTCGACCGCCGCCGCCGCGGAGCGCCCGCCCACCGAGGTGGTGAGCCTGCTCAACGAGTTCTTCCGCATCGTGGTCGACGTGATCGACCGCCATCACGGCTTCGTGAACAAATTCGTCGGTGACGCGGCACTGGCCATCTTCGGCGCACCGCTGGACCGGCCGGACGCGCCGACCGCCGCGCTCGCCGCCGCGCGCGAACTGCGCGAAACCCTCCGGGAAGTGCCCGGCCTGGACATCGGAATCGGCGTTTCCGCGGGCTTGGCCGTCGCGGGGAACATCGGCGCCGCCAACCGCTTCGAATACACGGTGATCGGAGATCCGGTCAACGAGGCGTCCCGTCTCACCGAACTGGCCAAAGAACGTCCCGGACGGACGCTTGCCTCCGGCAGCGCGCTGTATTTCGCCGAGGAAAGCGAGCAGGACCAGTGGGAGACCGGCGACGAGGTGCAGCTGCGCGGCAGACGCAGGAAAACGCTCTTGGCCTGGCCACGAGAACGGGCCGACGCGCCCGACGATACCGATGTCGAAACGGCGCGTTCGTTAGGCTGACGGCGTGACGGCCGACGGGGAACTGGCAGGAGATCCTGCGCCGCCGCCCACGGCGGGTTCCCGCCGTGGCAGATTCCGCTGGCTGAAATGGGTGCTGGGGGCCGCCCTGCTGGCCCTGCTGATCGCCGAGGGCGTGTATCTCTGGCCACGCCTGCACGAATCCTGGCGCAAGCTCACCGATATCCACTGGGGCTGGCTCGCGGCCGCGATCTGGCTGCAGGCGTTGTCGATGAGCGGGTTCGCCAGGGTGCAGAAACAGCTGCTCAGCGCGGGCGGCGTCGCGGTGAGTCAGCGCAGGTCCGTCGCGGTGGTGTACGGCGCGACGGCGATGTCGGTGACGCTACCCGCGGGCCAGGTGTTCTCCACCGCGTTCACCTATCGGCAGACCAGGCGCTGGGGCGCGAGTCCGATCGTCGCCTCTTGGCAGCTGGTGTTCTCCGGCGTGGTCGCCGCGGTGGGGCTGGCGCTGCTCGGCGTCGGCGGCACGCTGCTGGCGGGCGGGCGAGTCGGCCCGCTGAAACTGATCCTCTCGCTGGCCGCCGTGGTCGCCCTGGTGTGGGCGGGCAATCACGTCTCGCGCAAACCCGGTTCGCTCGAGGCGCTGCTGCGCAAACTGCTCGCGCTCGCCAACCGGTTGCGCAAACGCCCGCCCGACCACGGCGTGAACAAGATCGCCGACGTGCTCGACCAGCTGGAGTCGGTAGAGCTCGGCAAGCGCGACGGCGTCTTGGTCACGCTCTGGGCGCTGGTGCACCGTTTCGCCGACGTGGCGTGTCTCGGCGCGGCCTGCTACGCGGTCGGCGCCGATCCACGCATCGCGGGTCTGCTGCTCGCGTTCGCCGTCGGCAAGGCGGTCGGATCCATCCCGTTCGCGCCCGGCGGCATCGTCTACGTCGACGCGACGCTGATCTACGGTCTCACCGCCGCGGCGGGCCTGCCCGCCGCGCAGGCGGTCGCGGCGGCATTCGTCTATCGGATGGTGAGCTTCATCCTGGTCGCGATCGTCGGCTGGATCGTCTTCCTGTTCCTGTTCCGCACCCCGCAGGCCGACGACGAGGAATTCGAGAAGGAATTCGAGCAGCGGCGGCTGTGATCGCCGCCCTTTGGCTCCCGTTACGCTGGCCCGCGTGAGGAAACTGTGGCCGTTCCTGGTCGATGCGCTGCTCGTGGTCGTGTTCTGCGCGATCGGCAGGCGCAGTCACGACGAGGCGGTGCTCGCCGGACTGCTGCGCACCGTGTGGCCGTTCGCGACCGGCTTGGTGGCAGGCTGGCTCGTCGTCGTGTCGCTCAGGTCGCGCCCCGCCGCGGGCGACGCGCGGTTCGACATCACCGCCCTGTGGCCCAGCGGGGTCGTGATCTGGGCCTGCACCCTGGTCGGCGGCATGCTGCTGCGCGTGGTCAGCGGTCAGGGCACCGCGGTCAGCTTCGTGCTGGTCGCCGGGGTGGTGCTGGCCGTATTCCTGCTCGGCTGGCGCGCGGTGTACAGAGCCGTGCGGTGATCACGGTTCCGGAGTCGCGAGCGCCTGCAGCATCCTGGCCGCCATTCGCGCCGTCGCGTCCTTGCTGTCCACATCGTTGATGTGGATCGCGAAGACCAGATCGCCCATCGACCCGATCAGCCACCCGTCCGGGCCCGCCGTCGCGGCGAACGCGTCGACGTCCCGGTAGCGGCGCACACTCGCCAGCTCCGGCGTGTTCGCGGCGTCGCGCAGCATGCCGCGCAACCGGTCGGCGGTCTGCGGTGGCAGCGGGTCGAGCTTGGCATCGGTGGCGCTCGGGCGTCCGGCCTCGATCATCGGCGGCGGCACCGTACCGCGCACGATCGTCGCCGCGGCGATGGCCATGCCGAACGGGCTGGCCAGCACGGCGTCGGAGCCACCGCCCTGGAGTACCTGCTCGGCGCTGCGCCCCGCGGTCGCCAGGCGGCCGGTCACCTCGTCCAGCCCCGGCACCTTGAAGTCGATGCCGACGCCGAGCGCGGTCGCCGCCTCGGCCACATCCTGCACGGAGACGTCCTGTGGCGCCTTGCCTTTCGCCGACGCCGCGACGGCGCGGAACAGCTCCATGTTGCCGCCCACCGGATACAGTCCGGTGAACGCCACCGAGCCGTGCTCACTGGCCTGGCTGTTCTGCGCGACCGCGACCACCGCTCCGCTGGACGGCTGGATCGCCACGATGGAGGCCTGCGTTGCCACGCTGACCACGGCGTCCTCGGCGGCACGCTGTAAGCGCTGGTCCATCGTGCCCGCGATATCCGGTCCCGGCGGCCCCTGCTGACCGGCGAGCTGGGTGATCAGCCGCCCGTCCTGCTCGAACAGCTGGACGCCCCATCCGGAGTGCGCCTCCTGGCTCTCCTGCTGCACCTTGCGCAGCGCGTCCAGCATCGGCGACCAGACCCGGCGGTCGGCGGAGATCAGGCGCGGCTGCTTCTCCATCACCACACCGGGAATCGGCGCCATCCGCGGTTCCAGGATCGCGAAGTCGCCCTCGCGCAGATTCACCGCGACGATCGGCTTGCCCTGCGATGTGGCCAGCTGCTGCATCAGCGCCGGACCGGTGATCAGCGGCGCGACCGGTTCGATGGCCTTGGCCAGCGCGTCGGTCGACGCGACCGGGTCGGGCATCTTGGTGGGATCGAGCTTGACGACATTGATCACCTGCTCGGTCATCAACGGCTCACCGGCGATGTCGTTGACCCGCGGCGCCGGTGTCGGGTAGGTGCGTGCCAGCCGCACCGTCCGGTTGTGCGCGAGCTGCGGCATCACGACCGCGGGCTCCCAGGAGATCCGCCAGCCGATGGCCAGCTTGCGCACGTTGCCCTGCACGCTGTAGTTCCAGTTCTTCCGCTCGCCGAAGCTCCATTCGACGTCCATGCTGAAGATCGCGGACTGCGCGTCCAGATCGATGAACTGGGTCTTGCGATAGTCGACCTTGCCGCTCTGCAGGCCGCTGAACATTTGCTTGAGGGTTGCCGAGGCCGCAGTGGGGTACGACGTCAGGTCTGCCGCCTTCGTGTAGTCCTGATCGTCGAGCAGATCCGTGAAGCGCTCTACGACCGCTTCGGCTTCGTTCTGCTTCTCGTGTATCCCGCACGACCCGATCCCGAGCGCGAGCGCCGCCACCCCCATGAGTGCCATTGCGCCGCGAACACGAAAGCGGCGGGATCCCCACACGTCCATGTCGCCCACTCTTCACTCTTGTCACTCCAGTAACAAGACCACCGTACCCGAAAAAGACCAGACCGCGATGCCTCCGTAGCGAGGACGTTACCCATGCTCAGCATCCCAATTGTGCCCCGGGATCTCGCATCTCGGGTGGCCTTTCATGATCATCGTCCAGCCGGTCGGCGGCAACCGGCGCCGCTACCGTACCGGCCTTCACGAAAAGTCGCGCGGTTACCACCGCACGCGACGTTTCGAATCAATAAATACCCCGAAGCGTGTAGATCGAAGCAACCGGACCCCTGTTCGCACAGAGCGGAACCCGCGTACCGATTAGCGAAGTAATCTTGTAATCAATGAAAGCAACGCACCACAGTAAGTAGGTGACCCATCATGAGAAACGCACACCGCGGCGGCCGGGGTTTCGGTCGCACAGGCGGCTGGCAGCAGGCCGACCTGCCGGACCCCTCGGACGTGCCCGACTGGTTCGCCGGAAGGTTGCCAAGCGACTGGTTCACCGGTCCGCCGGTGATCGAGATCGATCGGGACGAGATCGTCGTCATCGGTGAGCTGCCGATCCCGCAACCGGAGAAGCAGGCCACCGACGACGCCGAGGCCCCGACCGACGAAGTGCCCCGCGCGACCAAGGAGGGGGCGTTGGCCCGGTTCCGCGAGTCCACCCGGCCCGCCCGGATGCAGATCGCGAACGAAGCGCAGCACCGCTACCGGCGCAATGTGGCCTGGGGCGTCTCCGTGGACGGGGAACGGACCCTGTTCACCCACCTGGCCGTCCCCGTCATGACCCGCCTGCGCCAGCCGGAACGCAAGGTCCTCGACACCTTGGTCGACGCCGGTGTGGCCCGTTCCCGCGCCGACGCGCTGGCCTGGACCGTGAAGCTGGCGGGCAAGCACGCGGAGACGTGGCTGGAGGAACTGCGCGAGGCCATGCGCAAGGTCGACGACCTGCGCTCGGAAGGTCCGCAAGGGCTGTAAGCCAGGTCGGGCCCGGTCGAGGCGACGCGGTACGGCGCGGTATCTTGCCGTGCATGGCTGTGACCGCGGACGCGACGCCGGGCCCGATCCTGGTTCTGAACGGCCCGAACCTCAATATGCTCGGCACCCGGCAACCGGAGGTGTACGGGTCGGCGACACTGGACGACGTCGTGGAGTTGTGCAAGCGGACCGCGGCGAGGTTCGACCGGGAGATCGTCGCCTTCCAGTCCAATTCCGAGGGCGCGCTCATCGATCGCATCCATCAGGCGCGCGGCGCCGAGTCGGGCATCGTGATCAATCCCGGCGGCCTCACCCACACCTCGGTGGCACTACGGGACGCGCTGGTGATCCCGGAACTTCCCATCGTGGAGGTGCACATCAGCAATGTGCACGCGCGCGAGGAGTTCCGGCACCACTCGTACATCTCTCCGATCGCGACCGCGGTGGTGGCGGGAATGGGCATCCAGGGTTACGCCGCCGCCATCGAATTCCTGGCCCGCTCGGCCTGAGCTCACCGCAGCTGGAAGACCGGAAACCCCGGCGCGATGGCGGCGAGTTCGTCATCGGTGGCGTCCTTGGTCACGCCCTCGAAGAATCTGCCGACCTCCCAGCCCCACTTCCGCAGGTAGAGACGCAGCAGCGGCACCTTGTCGGCATCGGCCACCTCGGTGGCGGTGAACGTCTCGACCTTGCGTCCGAGCCGCAACTCGCCCCCACCCGCCGCGCGGAGGTTGCGCACCCACTGCGTGTGCCCACGTGGCGCGACGAGGAAGCGTTCGCCGTCTTCCCGCACCATCACGTTGACCATCGTCGTCCGCCACTCCCCACTCTTGCGCCCGCGCACGGCGAGCAGCCGCGACCCCATCACGCTGATGCCCAGCTTGGGCAGCAGATTGGCGATCCGATTGAAGATCGCGTCGAATCCGGCCGGGCCGACATACCGGGTACCGAGGTCCATAACAACTCCTTTGTGAGCACTGCTCTCTATAGCGAGAAGTGTTCCACGAACCTCGCGACAAAGTCAAGAGCACTGCTCTCGTTTAGCCGCGTCACCCGCGAAGTTCATGATCAACGGCACATGGTTGCGGCATTTCGCGAGTGAGCCCCTCCACCATGTGCCGTTGATCATGAGTTCACGGCGGTAGCCGGGTCCGGCAACGGCTGTCCGGTCTCGAGGAGCGTTTTGAGGTTGGAGAGGATGCTGGGCCAGCCGCCGCTGATGCCTTGCAGGACCTGGCTGCCGGGATCGAAGCCGTCGTGCACGACCGTGAGTTCGACGATCTCGCCTTGCGGCTCGATCTCGAACGTCACCTTCGATCGCGGTTCGCGCGCCCAAGCCGCGACGTCGTCGGGGTCCATCTCGAAAGTCGCGGCGAAGGCGGGGTCGAAGGTGTGCCAGGTGTAGGAGAGGCGGCGGTAGGGCTCGGCTTCGAGGACGACTTGTTCGGGGTCCTTGCTGGTCCAGCCCTGCTGATGCCAGATCATTTCGGAGCCCGGACGCCAATCCGTGTCGAAGCCGGCCCCCCAGTAGCGATTGGTGAACGCCGGATCGGTCAGCGCCTGCCACAGCTTCTCGGCAGTAGTCCTGATGTAGGTCGTGTAGACGAATGCGTTGTCGCCCATGGGTTCTTCCTCCAGTGCTCGCTTCAGGTCGGCGAGTGCGTTCACCCGCTCGCGGTCGTACCGGTTGATCCAGCGTTCGGCGATGGCGTTGATCGGCTCGGCATTGAGGTAGTGCAGTTTTTCCCGGCCGCTGCGCCGGGTGGTGATGAGGTTGGCCGCCTCCAGTACCGCGAGATGCTTGCTCACCGACTGGCGGGCCATCGCCAGCCCGGCGCACAACTCGCGCAGCGTCTGCCCGTTGCGGGCGTTCAGGCTGTCCAGCAACCGCCGCCTGCTCGGGTCGGCCAGTGCTCGAAACACCTCGTCCATCGCCTACCTTCCCAACATGCAGCCTTACAGCTGCCTATCTCCACAATAGGCAGCCACGCAGCTGCATATCAACCCCTGAAATCGAACCGACCTCGCAAAGCCGGTCGGTTCCGCACCTGCGTGCGAGGAACCGACCGGCTCTGCGAGGTCGGACTGCGGGGATCGGAGGTCAGCGGTTGCGAAGGAGGGCGTAGGTGGAAACGGGCGTCCCGGCCTCCTCGCTGGCGGCGATGGCTTTACGCCAGAGCGCCTGGGCGGCGTGCGAGAGAACGGCGTCGACGCCGACTTCCTCACTCGCGTCGATGACGTGCTGCGCGCCCGCGTCCATCATCTTCAGGCTGGCCAGCGAAGCCCAGCCGCCGTTCTGGTTGGCCACCGAGAACTCCTCCATGAAGTAGGGGAAGGCGGCGGCCGAGCGGATCGCGAACGGCACGAACGCGGCGATGTCGTGACCGGCGCCGTCGATCATCGCGGTGGCCTGGTCGAAGGCGAGCAACCAAGGATGGAAGATGGTCAGCAGCCCCTGGTAGAAAACCTGCGCCAAACCGTCGTCTTCGCCGAGGTATTCCTGCGGGCTCAACGGTCGCAGCAGCTCGGCGTGCGCGTCGAAGACCTCGCGGGGACCGCTGTAGAAGATGTAGGACGCCGGGTGCGCGATATTGTCCCCCGCCGACATGACGCCGCCGGAAAGGAACTGGGCGCCGTGCGAGCGAACCCACTCCGCGCCCTTGCGCGCCTTCTCCGGCGAATCGGAGGACAGATTCGCGATCACCTTGCCCTTCAGATGGCCGGTCGCCTCGCCGAGCACCTGGTACATGGCCGCGTAGTGGGTGAGGCTGAGTACCGTGACCTCGTTGGCGTCGAGCGCGTCGGCGACGGTCGTGGCGCGCTTTGCGCCGAGTTCGACCATGGCGTCGACCTTCTCGGGGCTGCGGTTCCACACCGTCACCTCGACGCCGGCTTCCAGGAAGGCCCGGACCATCGCCTGGCCCATCGGCCCCAGGCCGACGACGGAGACAGCACGGGCGGTGGTCTGCTCGGACATGATGGGTCCCTTCGGTTCTCGTTCGATATTGGGGTCGGCGCCGGAATCCATCGTCGTTCTCGCAGGTAGAGTCGGGAAGACCGAACGTCGAGGTGCGGTTGCTTACCTCGAGGTTCGAAACGAGGTCAAAGGAGCGCGGTGGGCATGAACAGTGACGCGGATCACGATGTCTGTGGCATGACGGTCGCTATCGATGTCGTCGGCGGCAAGTGGAAGATGCACCTGATGTGGGTGCTCGGCACCGGCCCCCAGCGCTTCGGCCAGATCCGCAGGCTGCTCGACGGAGTCAGCGAGAAGGTTCTCGCCGAGAACCTGCGCCAGCTGGAGTCCAGCGGCGTGGTGCACCGCGAGGTCTATCCCGAGGTCCCGCCCCGGGTCGAGTACTCGCTCACGCCGCTCGGCGAGGAGCTGGCCGTGGCGCTGCGTCCGCTCGAGGAATGGGGCGATCGGCACCGGCACGAACTGGCCGCGAACCTTTTGGCGTCGGCGAGCTAACCCAACCACTCGGCGGCGATTCGCGCGCCCACCCGCTCGAGCAGCGTCGCCGCCTGCGCCATCGAGCGTTCCGGGTCGGGTTCGAGCTCGGCGAGCGCATAGCTGTCCGCGAAGCCCGCGGCCCGGATCTCGTCGGGCGCGAGCAACGTGCGGCCCGCCACCGCCACCACGGGCACATCCGCCTTGCGAGCCGCCGCGCATACGCCGATCGGCGCCTTGCCGTGCAGGCTCTGCCGATCGAGTGAACCTTCGCCGGTGACCAGGAGGGTGGCGTTCCCGAGCAGGGCGGGAAAATCGAGCAATTCGAGCACGACCTCGATACCGCTGCGCACCCGCGCGCCCAGCACGGCGAGCGCGCCGAACCCGGTACCGCCCGCCGCGCCCGCGCCGGGGTGCCGCGCGAACTCGGGGCCGACGAGTTCCGCCCAGGTCGCGAGCGCGGATTCGAGGACGCCGACTTCGGTGGGCCCCGCACCCTTCTGCGGCGCATACACCGCCGCCGCGCCGGTCGGCCCGAGCAGCGGATTGTCGACGTCGCAGGCCAGCGTGAACCTCGTACCGGCGACACCCGGGTGCAGCGCCGAACGGTCCAGTCGCGCAGCGCGGGCCAGAACCGTTCCGCCGCGCGGCAACTCCTGCCCCTCGGCATCCGAAACGCGGACGCCGAGTGCCTGCAACATGCCCGCGCCCCCGTCGGTGGAGGCGCTGCCGCCCAGGCCGAGCACGATCTCGGTGACCCCGTGGTCCATCGCGTGCGCCAGCACGACCCCGAGCCCGAACGTGCTCGCGTGCAACGGATCGAGTTGCCCCACCGGCAGGATCGCCAAGCCGACGACGGCGGCCAGTTCGACGACCGCGGTCGCACCGTACCGGGCATACGACGTGCGGCGCGGCACGCCGGTCGGTCCAGGAGCGGTCAGTTCCACGCGCGTCCAACCGGCCGCGACGAACGCCTCGACCGTACCGTCCCCACCATCGGCGACCGGCACCTGCCGGATCTCGGCCTCCGGTGCGCTCCGCCGCAATCCCGCCGCCAGAGCCGCCGCCACTTCCGGCGCGGCGAGCGACCCCTTGAACTTGTCCGGAGCGAGGATCACTCGCGCAGTGGATTCCCGCGTCATCCCCACATTGTCGGCCGCGACCGGACCCGCCGCACCACGACACCGCCGCCACAAGCCGCCGTCATGGAAGCCGCTGACCTCCGGCGACCGCGGACTCCACACGAAGCCTCACGAGGCGGGGCACGAGCGACCGAACAGGAACGCCGAATCCGCTGACCGGCGGCGCGAACTTCGGGGTCCGGCCGCGCCCTGCGCAAACGCCTCCGGCACGGGACGCCGGCGCGACGCGACTTTGCGCTGCGGCGCCGCCCGACCTCGTCACAGCACGAGACCGGCGCGACCCGACCTTGCCCTACGGCGCCGCCCGACCTCGTCACAGCACGAGACCGGCGCGATCGCGGCCGGGCGCGCGGCTGTTTTCGGATAGCGACGCGGGCACCGTGAATTCCGGCCGACGCCGCGTGCGGGACGTTCAGCTCGCGGGCAGTGGAGCCTGGGCGGCCTGGGTGATCGCGACCTTTCCGGTCCGCAGGTAGGTGACCACGGCCTCGTCCACCGCCGGGTTGCCGCGACCGAACGTGCCGTGGTCGCCGCCCTCGACGACGACCAGCGCGCCGCCCAGCGCCGCGGCCATGGCGGGACCGCCCTCGTACTTGGTCAGCGCGTCGTGGCGGCTCTGCAGAACCAACGGCGGCGTGCGCAGCCCGGCGCCGGTGATCGGCACCGGCTTCGTCACGGGCTTCCACGTCCCACACGCCATTCCGGAGCGCACCAGGTCGGCCCGTGCGTCCATGGCGTTGCCGCCGGAGGCGATGGTGCCGACCGCGGCGCCGAGCAGCTCCGGTCTGCCTGCCACGGCGTTCTCGTTGCAGGTGATGGCGCTGAACACGAAACGTCCGGTGGGATCGGTCGAGGTCGCGCCCTCGATGGTCCGCAGGCGCTGCACGTTCGCCGGATCGGCGGCGGCGTCGGCCATCGCGCGGGCGAAGGTGGGCCAGAAGGCGCGGGTGTAGGTGGCCACGGTGGTCGCGCCGAGCAACGGCACCTGCGCGGAGACGCCGCCGCTCACCAAGGTGCGCAACAGGTTCTGCACTTTGCCGAGTTGCTCGACGCTGCCGGTGTAGCCGTCCCGCGCGATCTCGGCCAGCGGCTCGGGCAGCGCGCCGGGCAGGTCGGCGAGGCTGGCGGGCGGTGGGGTCAGGTTGGCGTACCAGCCGCCACCCTGGGCGGCCGCCAGCCGGACCCAGTTGCGATAGACCTGCAGGGCGGTGTCGCCGAGGTGGTATTCGTCGTCGTGTTCGGCGATCCAGGTGAACAGATCGTCCAAGCGCTGTTTGCCCGCGACCTGCTGCTGAGCGAATTCCTCGGTCCACACCCAGTCCGGGTTGACGTTGGAGTCCAGGATCATTCGGTCCACCCGGTCACCGAACAGCGCCGCGTACACCGCGCCGAGGTAGGTGCCGTAGGACGTGCCGAGGTAACCGATCCGCTCCAGACCGAGCGCGGCGCGCACCGCGTCGAGGTCGCGCGCGGTGTTCTCGGTGGTGATGGTGTCCAGGTAACCGGGCTGCGCCGCGTCACAGGCCTTCTTGATCTCGTCGCGGTTACCGCCGCCCAACGAGACCTGTTGCCCCTCCTGGTTCTTCCTGCTCCCGCATTCCAGCGGTGTCGCCCAGCGCAATCCACGCGGCTGGACGGCGATGCGGTCGTAATGCTCGGCGAGCGCCGCGGGGAACACCTCCACCCGGCGCGCCCAGAAGTCCAGAGCGTCCGCACCGGGGCCGCCGGGGTTGGCGAACAGGACACCCTCCCGCTCGCCCGTCGCCGCGATCCGGCTGACGGTCAACTCGATCTCGGTGCTGTTCGGGTCGGCGTAGTTCATGGGCACGCTGACCACGGCGCACTGCACACCCCGATCGGCGGGCACGGCACTCTCGGGACACTTACCGAAGGCGACTCCCGGGGCGGCGTCCGCGACGCCGGTGACGATCGATCCCCCCAGCAGGCCCACGGCGACGACAGTGGCCGCGACCCGCGAAACCCGCAGTGTCCTCATCATGTTCCGTACCTCCCCGAGCCTGCCCGCTCGCGCGCGACGACGGACCCGACCAAGAGCATTCTGCGCAGACCCGCCGGGACAGACAAGTCGGTGGCGGGATTCCGCCCCGCCCGGTGTGTGATTTACCGGGACAACGGCGCACAGAGTAGCGTCGAGCCATGGCGACCGAGGTCAGCAACAACACCGCACTGGAACGCTTCGAGATCTACGTCGACGGTGCGATCGCCGGTTACGCCGAATACCAGGACACAGCCTCCGAGCGCGCGTTCGTGCACACCGAGATCTACCCGCGGTACGAGGGCCAGGGCTATGCGCGGCTCCTGGTGGAGACCGCGCTCAACAGCACTCGCGACGACAAGCTCGGCGCGCTGCCCATGTGCCGGACGGTCCATCACTTCATCGAGACCCGTCCCGAATACCTCGAGATGGTGCCGCACTGGGCGCGCGACCGGCTGAATCTGCCGCAGTAGCCGTTCAGTACGCCGCGACGGCGGCGTCGAGCGCTTTCTGCAGATCGGTGCGCACCAGCCGGGCGATGTCGCCGGGCCGGGGCGGCAGCTCGAGCACGGGGACACCGAAGTGGAAACTCGCCCCTTTGGCCTCCTCCTTCGTTGCCCGCACCGTTCGCGGTCCGTAGCTCAGCGCCATGGAGACCAGCACGGGTTCCGCGCCGAGCTTCATCGCGCGGAACGCGATGTGCCCGATGCCGCTGCCCACCGCCTGCACGCGGGCCGGGTCCACGTCGTTGCAGGTGCCCTCGGGGAAGACCGCGATGCCGTCGCCGCGGGCCATCCGCTCCGCGCAGACGTCCATCATGCGCTGGCCGGCCGCGTTCACCGCGCGGATGCCGTGGTCCTTGCCGCGGAACACCGGGATGCCGCCCATCATGTCGATCTTGCGCCGCTGGTCGGGATCGACGAACAGCTCGTCCTTGGCCAGCACGCGCACCCGGCCGATCACCCGCCGTAGTCCGCTGCGCCACGCGGCCGCGGCCACGGTGTAGGGATCGCTCTCGGAGAGATGATTGATCGCGAGCAGCAGCGGCCTGCCCTGCGCGACCACCGCGCGGAGCGCTTCGCGGGCGCCATCGGCGTAGGTGACGCGCGGGTGGTAGCGGCGGCCGAGAATGGCGTAAGCCCCCCATGCCTTCAGGCGGTTCTGGCGATGATCGCGGTAGAAGTCGTACACGGTGTCGCTGTTCTCGAGGCGCACCTCGGGCGGTTCCATGACCTGGACTCTACGAGGTCGCGCCGGTAGCGCAACGGGGCCTCCGGTGTCCGGTGCGCGCTGCGGCTCGGCAAATCCGGAACACGGAAGTGAGCCGCAGAAGGCGCATTGTGAGCGAACAGCTGCGATGATGTCGGAGTGGCACGCGCAGAAGACCCGGACGATCGGAAGACTCGCGGCGGGCACGGCGACCGCAGGCGACGCGATTTCCGGCACGGCGAACAGGTGGTTCGTGCCGGGACGCTGCTGGTGTCGGCCACCGAATTGGTCGAACCGACCTTCCGGCGCACCGTCGTCTACATCATCGAGCACAACGAGGCGGGCAGTCTCGGCGTCGTGCTCAACCGCCCGAGCGACACGGCCGTGCACGAGGTGCTGCCCCGCTGGACCGACGCCGTCGCGGCGCCTCGCACGCTGTTCATCGGCGGCCCGGTGAAACGGGACGCGGCGCTGTGCCTGGGCACCGTCCGGGTGGGCGCGCGGATCGAGGGCGTACCGGGGCTGCGCCGCATCGACGGACGCGTCGTCCTGGTCGATCTGGACGCCGACCCCGAGCGGGTCGCTCCGCTCGTCGAGGGCATCCGTGTCTTCGCGGGCTACGCGGGCTGGACCTTCGGGCAACTGGAGGGGGAGCTGGAGAACAACGACTGGATCGTGCTGTCGGCCCTGCCGTCCGACCCGATCAGCACGGGCCGTCCCGACCTGTGGGCGCACGTGCTGCGCCGCCAGCCGCTCCCGCTGTCCCTGCTCGCGACACACCCGATTGAACTCGAACGCAACTGAGACCGTGTACTCCTCGAAGGGACCGAAGGAGACACGACATGAGACACGACAACTGAACCGGCGCGAGCATGGGTGAATCATCGGGTACGCCCACCGACCGGCCCCGCAATTCGAGCGGAGAGGTATCCAGTTGTGCGCAAGATACGCGGCGAGACGGGCCAGCCCGACGACCAATCCGACGAATTGATGCGGGCTCTCTATCGCGAACACGCCACCCCGCTGTGGCGGTACACGCTCGGCCTGGTTCGGGACCGGGGCCGGGCAGAGGACATCGTGCAGGAAACATTGCTGCGGGCCTGGCAACGCCCGAACGTCTTGGATCAGTCCACCACGTCGGCGCGGGCGTGGTTGTTCACCGTGGCGCGCAATCTCGCCGTGGATGAGCACCGCAGCGCCCGCAGCAGGCGCGAGTTCCGCACCGACAGCCCGCCCGAACGGGCGACCCCGGACCAGTCCGACCGCGCGCTGGACGGCTGGCTGGTCGCCGACGCCCTCGGCAGGCTCAGCGCCGACCACCGCGAGGTGATCGTGCGGGCCTACTACCGGGGACTGTCCACCCAGCAGATCGCCGACGAACTCGATGTCCCGGCGGGCACGGTGAAATCCCGGATGCACTACGGTATGCGCGCATTGCGCCTGGCACTACAGGAGATGGGGGTGACGAACCAATGACGGATATCACCGACGACTACACCACGTGGGACGCGGCGTACGTGCTCGGCTCCCTCACCCGCGACGAGCGCCTCCGGTACGAGAGCCACCTCGCGGGCTGCCCCGACTGCCGGGCCGCTGTGGCCGAACTCGCGGGCCTGCCGGGCATGCTCGCCCTGGTGGAGACCGACATCGCGACCGCGATGATCGAGCCGCCCGCGCAAGCGGGCGAGTTCGCGGCGGAATCGGCTCCACCGCCGATGCCTTCGCTTCCGCCACCACCGCGGCTCGCCGACGCGGCCGAACGACGCCGCCGCCGCAGCGGGTGGACGTCGGTCGGCATCGCGGTGGCCTCGGCCGCGGCCGCTGCGGCGATAGCGGTGCCGATCGCCGTCTCGCTGTCCGGGTCGGACGACTCACCGGAGCCGGGCACCAGCGAGCAGGCGTTCGTCGAACGTCAGATGACTCCGCTGGAACCGACGCCGGTGTCGGCGAGCTTCAAACTGCTCCCGGAGGGTGATCGCACGCGGCTCGTGATGTCCTGCAGCTATCCCCCGGGGGAGCAGTTGCGCTACAACTGGGACCTCGCGCTGTACGTCACCAGCACCAGCGGCCAGCAGCAGAAACTCGACGAGTGGCCCGCGGGCCCCGGCACCGAGCTGACCATCGACCGGACCATCGACGGCACGCCCGACCAGGTCCGCTCGGTCGAGATCCGCGCGGCGAACACCGGGAAGGTGCTGCTCACCGGCACGATCTGAGCGATCGGACGATCCCCCGCCGGGCACTGCCCCGCGGGGGATCGCTTGCGACGTTCAGCGCGCTTGCCGCCGGAAGATCGAGGACGACCACAGGTACCCGACCACCGTGAGGCCGGCGCACCAGGCGAGCGAGATGACGCCGTTGTTGCCGATCTCGGTGCCCATCAGCAAACCGCGAATGGTCTCGGTGAACGGCGTGAAGGGCTGGTACTCGGCGAACTGGCGCAACCCGGCGGGCATGGTGTCGGTGCCGACCAGGCCGCTGCCGAGGAACGGCAGCATCACCAGCGGGAAGGGAGTGTTGCTCGCGCTCTCCGGGTTCGGCGCGAGCAGGCCGAGCGCCACCGACAGCCAGGTGAGCGCGAACATCACCAGCGCGAGCAGACCGAAGACGGCGAGCCACTCGGCCGGGTTCGCATTCGGGCGGAAGCCGATGAGCATTGCGACGCCGGTCATCCCGGCGATGCCGAGTAGCGCTTGGATCAGCGCGCCGACCACGTGCCCGGTCAGCATGGCCGACTGTGTGATGTCCATGGTGCGGAACCGGTTCACGATGCCCTTGGTCGCGTCGGTGGCGACCGACACCGCGACCGAGACCGTCATGTACGCCGGAATCATCAACAACATGCCGGGCGCGAGGTAGTCGATGTAGTTACCACCGGAAGACTTCTCCAGCGCGCCGCCGAAGACGAAGTTGAACACCAGCATCAGCACCGTGGGCATCAGGATGACGCCGAAGGTCATGCTCGGATAGCGCTTGGCGTGTAAGAGATTGCGCCGCAGCATGGTCGCCGAATCGGCGAGCGCGTAGGACATGGTGCTCATCGCACGGTTTCCTTTTCGGTGGTGGGGTGTCCGGTCAGGGTCAGGAAGACGTCATCGAGGTTGGGGGTGTGCACGGAGAGGCCCTCGACCTCGATCTGCTCATAGTCGAGCCGATCCAGCACGGCGCGCAGCGATTTCACGCCGCCGTCGCTCGGCACCGCGAGGGTGAGCTTCTCCTCGTCGTCCGGCGGCCCGGCGACGGCGCCGAGCGCGTCGGCCGCCGCGGTCAGGGCGGCACGATCGGCGAACTCCAGTCGGATGTGCCCGCCCGGCACCAGCCGCTTCAGTTCCGCCGCGGTGCCTTCGGCGACGATCTTCCCGCGGTCGAGTACCGCGATGCGATCGGCGAGCTGGTCGGCCTCCTCCAGGTACTGGGTGGTGAGGAAGACCGTGACGCGGTAGTCGTCGACCAGCCCGCGAATGATCTTCCAGATCGCGCGCCTGCTGCGCGGGTCGAGGCCGGTGGTCGGCTCGTCGAGGAAGATGATGCGCGGATCGCCGACCAGCGTCATGGCCAGATCGAGCCGCCTGGTCATGCCTCCGGAGTAGGTGGATGCCGTCTTGTCCGCCGCGTCGACCAGGTCGAACCGCTCCAGCAGATCCGCTGCCAGCCTGCGGCTCTCGCGCCGCGGCAGGTGGTGCAGATCGGCCATCAGCAGGAGGTTCTCGCGGCCGGTGAGCAGTTCGTCGACGGCGGAGAACTGCCCGGTCACCCCGATCTGCGCGCGTACCTGCTCGCGCTCCGCGCCGAGATCGTGACCGCCGACGCGGATCTCGCCCGCGTCGGGATGAATCAGCGTGGTCAGGATCTGCACGGTGGTGGTCTTGCCCGCGCCGTTCGGCCCGAGCAGCGAGAAGACGGTGCCCTCCGCGACGGTGAGGTCTATCCCGTCGAGCACCAGCTGCTCACCGAACGATTTACGCAGGCCCTGTACCGAGACGGCGGGCGTGCGATGGCCGTTGACCATGGGTTTTCCTTTCTGAACTACATATCAATATGCGAATATGGGCATGTGTAATCCACACCGCCCCCAGGGGTGCGATGCCAGACGGATTTCGGTTGTCGCGCCGAGCGCGGCGGTTAGATGTCCAGGTCCTCGATCTTCGGCCCCTCGGCCAAGTCGGCCACCCGTCGATAGAGCTTGTCGGGCAGCTGCCCCTTCAACTCGTCGAGGGAATCCACCACGACGAAGATGAAGTCACCCCAGTCCTGCTGCCCGACGCCGAGCAGGCGGCGCCAGCTCTTCGGATCCTTCCAATCCTTGAGCCAACTCGAACCCGCGTCGGCGGGATATTCGTCCCAGTTCGAATACTGGGCGTGCATCACGTACTTGCCCTTGCGACTGCGATACACCTTGACGTGTTCGATCCGCGTATCGTTGACGTCGTGCCATTCCCCGAGCAGGGTGCCGGAGAAGCGCACCTGCCGCACACCGTCACGACCGACATTGAGCACAATCTCGTCGTGGCCCTCCAGTCGGCCCTCTTCGAGTTCGATGAACCGGCGCAGCGCCGTGACCACCGCCCCCGAGAGGTTGCCGCCGACCAGTTCCTGCGCGCGCTGGAAAAGCGGCAGATCGTCGTCGGCTACATAGATCGTCTTGTTGGGCATGGTTCCGACTATACGTAGATGTATACGTACACGCAACACCTAGGGTGAATCTTTAGCCACCCTTGAACCGTTTGACGGCCGACGACGTATATCACAGGTGTACGCAGTCGAATTTCGTCAGCGGAAGGGAGGGCCGATGCGGACTCGGGCCGTGGACTATCTGGTGCGAGCGGTTTCGGCACTGGGGGTGCGACACATCTTCGGAGTGGACGGCGCCAACATCGAGGACCTCTACGACGCGATCTTCGACGCGCCGGACCACGTGACCGGGGTGGTCGCCAAACACGAGTTCTCCGCGGCCACCATGGCCGACGGCTACGCCCGTACCACCGGCGGACTCGGCGTGGTCGCGGCGACCTCGGGCGGTGGCGCGATGAATCTGGTCGCCGGACTTGCCGAATCTTTCGCTTCGCGGGTGCCGGTCCTCGCACTGGTCGGGCAGCCCCCGACCCTCCTGGAGGGCAACGGCGCGTTCCAGGACACCAGCGGACGCGCGGGCGCCATCGATGCCGTCCGCCTGTTCGGCGCGGTCAGCACCTATTGCGCACGGGTGGAAAACGCCGCCGACCTGCCGGATCGCCTCGACAGGGCGGTGTCCGCCGCCCGGCGCGGCGGCCCGGCGGTACTGCTGCTGCCCAAAGACGTCCAGCAGGCCGATCTGGGCGACGTCGCGCCGTTGCGTCCGACTCCGGGAAGGCATGGGTCCGACCAGGCCGCGATCGCCCGCGTTCGCGCCGTGCTCAGCACCGCACGGCACACCGGAAAGATCGTGATCATCGCGGGCGATCAGGTCGCGCGCGACGACGCGCGCGACGAGCTGGCTCGCCTGGCCACCGCACTGAACGCCGCCGTGGGCGTCGCGCCGGACGCGAAGGACACCTACGACAACACCGATCCGGGCTTCTGCGGTGTCGCGGGCACCATGGGTCACCCCGAACTGGCCGCGGCCATCCGGTCCTCGGCCCTGTGCCTGCTGGTCGGCACCCGATTGCCGGTGCCCACCCGCGCCGGCTTGGAGACTTCGCTGGCCGACCGCACGGTGGCGAGCATCGGCGTGGCGCCGCCCTACCTGCCCACCATCCACGCGACCAGTACCGATCTGTCGCGGACACTCGCCGACCTCGCCGACGCACTGGATGACGGCCGCACCGGATCCGAACACGTCCCTGCGGCGCAACCACCGACTTCCCTGCGCGTGCCCGCCTCCTCCGGTCCGGGTCTGCGCTACCGGGATGTCGTCGAGACGATCGATGCCGCCTTGCCGGAAGGCACCGATGTCTTCGCCGACGCGGGCAATACCGGCGCGGCCGTCGTGCACCATCTCCGGGTCCCACGGGACGGGCGGTTCGTGGTCGCGCTCGGCATGGGCGGGATGGGTTACGCGTTCGGCGCGGGCATCGGGTCAGCGTTCGCGCGGCACGCGAGAACAGATGGCGTGCGACGCACGGTCGTCATCGCCGGTGACGGCGCGTTCTATATGCACGGGATGGAGTTGCACACCGCGATCGAGCATGCCCTGCCGGTCACCTTCGTCGTGCTGAACAACAACGCGCATGCCATGTGCGTGACCAGGGAGCAGCTGTACTACCGGGATCGCTACAGCTTCAACCGATTCCGTCCGGCGCACCTGGGCTCGGGCATCGCCGCGATGTTCCCCGGCCTGCCCGCGTTCTCGGTGCACACCGTGGGCGATCTCGGCGCCGCGCTGCGCCACTGCCTGGAAACCGAAGGGCCGTCGTTCCTTTCGATCGAATGCGACCCCGACGAGATCCCCCCGTTCCTGCCGTTCCTGACCACCGTCGAGCAATCCCGGAATCCCAGATGAACACCCGCTTCGCCGGCAACGGTGCCGCGCCCATGCCTGCCAAGAGGAGTATCACCATGACCACGAGTTCCCTCCCTGCCCTCGGCGACATTCCGGAAGGAGGGTTGCCGGGCGTGCTCCGCATCGAGAACTCCGATATCGAAGCGACCGAGCCGATCATCATCGACAGGCTGCGGTCGGTGTATCCGCACGACCAGATCTACGGCGAATACTGTCCGGTGCAGGGGTATATCAATGCGCCGCCGCGCGAAGTCTACGAATACCTCGCCGATCCCCGGTCGATGGAGGAGTGGACCTACGGCCTGCGCGAATTCGTCGAGACCGACGAGCCCGGACTCTGGCTGGCCTACGACCGGCTGGGCGCGGATACCAAGATCTACACCCGCACCGTCGTGAATCCGGACGCTATGACGGTCGACTACCACTGCGCGTGGGACCAGTCGAAGCACCTGTGGATGATCTACCTGCTGCGCGTGATCGATGCGCAAGTGGTGTTCGACAAGCCGGGTTCGGTGGTGCTGTGGGTGAACTGCAAGCACCCCTTCTACGACAAGAACCCCTATCCCGAGACCGCGCCGCCGCAGCGGCCGGAGTGGGTCGGCGACTTCTGGGAGATGTTCTCGGCGGGTCACCAGCTGGAGATGGACAACCTCAAGGCCATCTGCGAGTACCGGGCCGCGCACGGCCTGCCCGTCAAGCCCGACTGGATGAAGTGAGAAGCAAGTGATCACCCCGATGCACCCGAACATTCCCGGCCTGCCGCAGGTCTCCCTCGTCGACGTGGCCTCTTACCTGCCCGGCGAACCGGTCGGCACCGAATACTTCACCCAGTTCTCCCGCTCGGACCGGATGGCGAAGAACGTCATGTTCCGCGCGCCCAAGGGCCGCTACCACGTGGCGCGCGAGGAGACCGCGGTGGACATGGTCGAACGCGCCGTCGCCCCGCTGATCGAGCGCAACGGCGCCGACGCGATCGCCGAAGTCGACGTTCTCATCACCCACACCCAACTGCCGGATAATCCGGTGCTCGGCTGCGGGCCCGAGGTGGCGCGACGGCTCGGCATCCGTCCCACGTTCGTCTACGACGTGCACAACGGCGGGTGCGCGGCGTTCGTGCACATGATGGCGATGGCCCGCATGATCCTGCAGACCACCGCCGCCCGCACCGCGCTGATCGCGGCCACCCAGAACTGCGCGGGACCGGTGTTCACCCAGACCGAGATCCGCAAGCTGGCCCAAGCGCCGGTGCCGGGCGACGGCTGCGGCGTGGGACTGCTCCGCAAGGACGACAGCGCGCCGATTCTCGACCTCGAATGCCGCACCTATCCCGAATTCGCCGGAGACATGGACTTTTCCACTCGCGGCGAGCGCAAGTACTGGGAGCCGGGCGAGGGCCAAGCGTGCGTCAGCTTCACCGAGTCCAAGGTCAGCAAGGTGTTCGCCCGCGGCAACCGGCTGGTTCCGGAAGTGGCCCTCGCGGTGTGCGATCGGATCGGCGTGCGGGGACGCGACGTCGACACGTTCGTCACCAACCAGCCGAACCGGCTGTTCCTGCGCAACTGGCACGACGCGCTGGAGTTGCCGCCCGAGCGGCACCCGGACACCTTCGACTCCTGCGGGAATCTGTTCGCCGCCGGTATCCCGGTGACCCTGGACGTGGAGAACCGGGCGGGACGGCTGCCCAACGGATCGCTGGTCCTGATGGCGGCGTTCGCGCACGCGGGCGACTTCGCGGGCGCGGCCGCCGTCCGCTGGGGGGCCGCGCGATGAGTGTGCTCGTCGACGGCACCCGGCCCTCCCGCCGGCTCCAGGCGCCCCGGGTGCCGCCCCGGTTCGACCTCACCCTGAGCGAGAATCCGTTCCCGCCGCTGCCTTCGGTGCTGCGGGCCGTGCACATGACGCTGGCTCACGCCAACCGGTATCCGGAGTTCCTGCCGCGTCGGCTGCCGTCACTGATCGCTCGGCATGTGGGTGTGCGGGCGGATCAGGTGGTGGTCGGCTCGGGGGCGACCGGCGTGGCATTGCAGATCATGCAGACGCTGGCCACGCCGGGAGCGGAGATCGTCTACAGCGCGCCGACGTTCGACGGGTACCCGATCATGGCCGAGATGACCGGGCTCGAAGCCGTGCCGGTGCCGCTGGGCACCGCGGGCAACCAGGATCTGCGGGCGATGCGCCGCGCCATCGACCGGCGCACCGCACTGGTCGTGGTGTGCCGTCCGCACAATCCCACCGGAACGGTGATCACGGCGGAGGAGTTGAAGGCGTTCCTGTCCGACATGCCCGCCCGGATTCCGGTGATCCTCGATGAGGCGTACGTCGAATTCCTCGGCGCCGCCGAGTGCGTCGACCCGCTGGCACTCATCGCGAAGCACCCGAACCTGCTGATCCTGCGTACCTTCTCGAAGGCGTACGGCTTGGCCGGGCTGCGGATCGGTTACGCCTTCGGCAGGCCCGAGCTGATCGCGCGGGTGGGCAAACTGCAACTGCCGTTCGGGCTGAGCGCGGCGGCGGTGGCCGCGGTCACCGCCTCCTACGCCGCCCAACCCGAACTCGCCGCACGGACCCTGCGCATCACCGAGGCGCGCGACGCGCTCCGCGGCGCACTGGTGGCTCGCGGATTCGCGGTGCCGGAAAGCCGCGCCAACTTCCTCTACGTTCCCGGGCCCGGCACGACCACAGCCCTACGCCGCGCGGGCATCGCCGCGAAGTCCTATCCCGACGGCAGCGCCCGGATCGCCGTCGGCGACCCGTCCGCCGACAATGCGGTCCTCCAGGCGCTCACCTCGGGTCCGGCTATCGGAACGTCATAACCGCAGCTCCGCTCAACAGGCGGGCGGCCATCGGGGGTTTCGGTCGACATATCTCGATCCGGCAGTCCGGTACCGGAAGCACGAGGGCGGCGATGTCGCCGCGCACCAGGGCGGCCCGCTGAGTGAGCGGACACCCACGAGCAGCGGGCCTCGGGTTGCCTCGTTCGGGGCGCGGCGGCACTTGTGAACGTCGCGGTCAGCAGCCCGACCGACACGATTGCGGCACGCGACCCATGGCCGCGGCCCCTGGCCTGCGGCACGTGGTGGCCCCTGACCCGCAGCACGTGGCCCGTGGCACGCAGCACTCGGTCCGTGGCCCCTGGCCCGTGGCACGCGGTCCGTGGCCCCTGGCCCGTGGCACGCGGTCCGTGGCC
>NZ_BAFP01000144.1 GCF_000308455.1 Nocardia abscessus NBRC 100374
GTCTCGGCCACCTGCGAGGTCACCTTCGGCGGCCACGGCATCCCCGCCAAGGGCTGGCTGGTCGGCGAGGTGCACAACGGCATCGCGCAGATGTTCGACGTCATCGAGCACGCTCGCATGATGGTGGGCACCAAGGCCATCGCGACGCTGTCCACCGGTTACCTGAACGCGCGGGACTACGCCAAGGAGCGGGTCCAGGGCGCCGACCTGACCAAGATGACCGACAAGGCCGCGCCCCGCGTCACCATCACCCACCACCCGGACGTCCGTCGTTCGCTGGCCACCCAGAAGGCGTACGCTGAGGGCCTGCGCGCGGTGTACCTGTACACCGCCGCCCACCAGAACGCCGATGTGGCCCAGCATGTTTCCGGCGCGGACGCCGACTTGGCCGCGCGGGTCAACGATCTGCTGCTGCCGATCGTCAAGGGTGTCGGCTCCGAGCGCGCCTACCAGTACCTGACCGAGTCGTTGCAGACCCTGGGCGGTTCCGGCTTCCTGCAGGACTACCCGATCGAGCAGTACATCCGCGACGCGAAGATCGACTCGCTCTACGAGGGCACCACCGCCATCCAGGCGCAGGACTTCTTCTTCCGCAAGATCGCCCGTGACCGCGGCGTCGCGCTGGCGCACGTGGCCGGTCAGGTGCAGAAGTTCATCGACGCCGAGGCGGGCAACGGTCGCCTGAAGGCCGAGCGCAAGCTGCTGGCCACCGCGCTGGAGGACGTGCAGGCCATGGCCGCCACGCTCACCGGCCACCTGATGGGCGCCCAGGAGCAGCCGAGCGAGCTGTACAAGGTCGGCCTGGGTTCGGTGCGCTTCCTGCTCTCCGTCGGTGACCTGCTGATCGGCTGGCAGCTGCTGCGTCAGGCCGAGATCGCCATCTCGGCGCTGGACAACGGCGCGACCGGCGCCGACGAGGCGTTCTACAACGGCAAGATCGCGGTCGCGCAGTTCTTCGCGCGCAACGTCCTGCCGGAGTTGACCGCCACCCGCGCGGTGCTGTCCAACCTGGACAACGACATCATGGAGCTGGACGAAGCCGCGTTCTGACGCAGGCACAACTACATCGACAAAGGCGGCCCGGAGATCTTCTCCGGGCCGTCGTCGTCTAGATTTGTCGATTCGTGACGTTCGATCACCGCTCGACGCCGATCCTCTCCGGTAGATTGCGTGCTCCCGGGGGGCAGCAGGAACCTCCCGCTTCACACAGCTCGACACGAGAATTGTCGGCAGGGGTGCCCGAGGTGACGCGCAACGCAACTGGCATCGGCGCTTATCTGCGCGAACGACGCCTCGCCGCGGGGCTGACGCCCGCCCATCTCGCCCGGCGCGCCGATCTCACCGAGGCGATACTGGACCAGGTCGAGACCGGTGCGATGGCGCCGGATCACGCACTGCTGCAGCAGTTGTTCGACGCGCTCGAGGTGCCGATCTGGTACCGCAGGCACATCGTCGTGCTGAGCCTGCCGAGCTTCTGCACCGCCGCCTACGGACCCGGCCCCGCCGCGCCGACCCCGGACGACCGGGCCGATCTGCACAGCCTGCCCGACCCGGCCTGCTTTCAGCGGATGCCGACCCAGGATCTGGTGGACGCCAATTGCGCCTACGAACGCGTCTTTCCCGGGGCGGTCGCGCGGGCGAACGTGCTGGAGTGGATGTTTCTCGACGCGGCCGCCCGGCGGGTGATGGTGGATTGGGCCGTGGAGGCGCACCTGCTCGTCGATGCTTTCCGCATCCTGTCGCCGCTGGCTCCGCGTGAGCGCGTCGAGGAAATCGCCGAACGCTGCCGCCGTTCCCCTGATTGGGACCGCATGTGGACCACCGAAGTGCGCGCCGCGGACATCCCGCGCGGCAGGTTGCAGGTGCGCGACCTGCGCACGGGCCGGGTCCGCTCGATGAGCATGCGCGTCTACAGTCCTGAGCTCCCGGAACGCCCGTGGTGGCTCTACCGGCTGGTGACGATCGGCGGAACGCGCGCAGCGCACGCGCCGATGTAGGCGACATCGCGGCGGCGAGCGGGCAGAATGACCGAGCAGACTGCGTCCCAGAGGAAGGGAATGTCCGGATGACTCGCTCGCTGTCCGCACTCGCCGGAGCCGGTACGCTCGCCGCGGTCCTCGCGCTGGGCGCGGCCGCGCCCGCCGGAGCCGACCCGAACAACGTCATACCGATCCCGGCGCTCAACGGGATTCACGGACTGCCCGACCTACCCGGACCGACCGAAGCCGTGTTCCAGGTGACCGGCATGGACAGCCCGAACCGCACCCAGTCCGTCAATGTGCTCGGCACCGATCTCGGCATCATGTGGGACGACGGCAACGGCCGCATGATCACCGCGTTCGGCGACAGCGCAGGCATCGGCGTCCCCAACCTCCTCGCGGGCAGCGTCTGGGCCTGGACCAGCAACGTGCTGTTCCGCAGCTCCTCGCACAACCCGGCCGAGGGCATCATCTTCGACGACGTGGTGCCGAACCCGTTGCCGAGCCCCAAGATTCCCGGCATCGAGATCAGCCTGATTCCCACGGCGGGCATCTCGGTGGGCGGCGTGCAGTACATGAGCATGATGTCGGTGCGCGAGTGGGGCGATCACGGCAAGTGGCACACCAACTTCTCCACTCTGGCCGCCTCCGGTGACGGCGGCACCACCTGGTCGCAGCTCACCCACACTCGTCGCGCCAACGTGGACGGTCACGAGAACTTCCAGCAGAACGCCTTCCTGAAGGCAGGCGGCTACATCTACCGCTACGGCACGCCCGCGGGCCGCGACAATCCCGGGTTCGTCTCCCGCGCGAAAGAATCCGATATCGCGAACATCGACGCCTACGAATACTGGGACGGCAAGGAGTGGAAGCCCACCGACGCCAAGACCGCGACCCCGATCGTCGGCGGCGTGGCCGAACTCTCGGTGATGTGGAACGAATATCTGGGCCAGTACGTCATGCTGACCACCGACCCGGCCAACAGCGTCGTCCTGCGCACCGCACCCGCCCCTGAAGGGCCGTGGAGCGAGCCCCGCGTCCTCATCGACGCCCGCTCCCTGCCCACCGCGTACGCGCCGATGATCTTCCCCTACCAAACCGGCGGGGATCTCTACTTCCTGGTCACCCAGCACACCCAGTACAACGTGCTGCTGATGCGAACACCGTTGTGAGCTCGCTCGACCGGTGAGGCCCGCTCAGCAGCTCCCTATTCGCATTTCACGACGGGAATAGGGTCGTACTTCACCGTGCGCGTCGCGCGGGAGACTTCGCGGCCCGTCTTGCGATCGGTGATGACACGGGTGTCGGAGATCGTGAAGCCGGGGGCGCCCTCGGAGGCGATGCAGTCCTTGCCCTTGGGCAGGGTGATGGTGTTGGGTTCGGTCGGTTTGGTCTTCTCGCCGGTGATGGATTCGACGTCGACCGTCTTGGTGCCCCACAGGCGGACGGTGATTTCGGAGTCGGTCGCGAAGGTCTCGATGTAGACACCGGTTTGTCCGTTGTTACGGAATTTCAGATCGATCGCTCCGTCGAAGACGGTGGCTTCCCGGGCGGCGGGGTAGCGGGAGATGTAGTAGCTGTGCTCGGTGTGCCCCGCGTCCTCGAGGCCGGCGAAATACGCCGCGTTGTAGAGCGTGGTGGCGAACTGGCTGATACCACCGCCCACGGCGGTGCTGGGACGGCCGTGGTCGATGATGCCGGACTCGACATATCCCTCGGCGGTACCGCGCGGACCGGTGAAATCGTTGAGCGAGAACGTCTCTCCCGGCTTCACGACCGCGCCGTTGACCTTCCTGGCCACGGTGCGGATGTTGACGCCGGAAGGGCCACTGAAACCGCTGGTGGTGAACGATCCGACGGTCTCGATCACACCGAGACCCTGCGCGGCCTCGGTGGTCAGTTTCGGCTCGATCCGCTCGTAGACCACCTGCGCGGTCCGCTCGCCCGGTGCCGCCAGCAGCGCGGTGAACTGCTCGAAGGTCTTCGGCCAGTTGATCTTGTCACCGACCACGGCGGGGACGACCGACGGCTTGCCGCCCGAGACCGCGAACGTCGCGTCCTTCGGCTCGACTTCCGTGGTGGCCAGTTGCGGCGCGAGCAGACCGATCGCGGCGTCCTGATTCACCGACATGGCCAGACCGCCCTGCCCGTCCGGCGCGAAGGTCAGCACGGAGGCGATCTGCTCGGGATCGAGCCTGCCCGCGCCGCCCTTGCCCGCGAACGAGATCGGCGCCCGCACGGCGGGCTGGGCGATCTCGCGCAGCGCCGTGTCGACGGCTTCCGGACGCACGCGCAACGGCGCGGGAACGACGGGAAGATCCACCGTCGTACCGGTGATCCAGCGGTCGGCCAACGCGGTTCGCGCGGCGGCGGCGTCGAGCACTCGTCCCGGAACCGGCGGCACCGCGACGGGGCTGGCCTTGTCGAAGGTGATGGTGCCCTCCACCGAGGGGCGATCGTGCACCCGCAGCTCGGACAGCTGACGATCCAGCACCGGCTCGTCGATCGCGCTGACGATCGCCACGTCGCGCGTGGTGAAGAAGGAGGCGAGCCGGGTGAACGGGTTGAGCGGCTGGGAGCCGATTCGCGACCAGGTGGCGTCCCAGTCCACCGACAACCCGGCGGCGCTCGGCACGATGCTGGTCTGCACGTCGCCGATGTGCACCGGCAGTTCCCGGCCTGCCCTCGGGTCGAGTTCGGCGCGCAGGCGGGCGTCGGCGGCCGAGGTGTCCATGCCGCCCACGTCGACGCCCGCGACGACGGTGCCGCGCGGCACCTCACCGGAGGAGAGCGCCCAGTCCACCGCGTATCCGAGACCGACGACCGCCAGCACCGCGCCGACCGCGATACCCGCACGGCGCACGACGGCGCCGTCCAGGCGCTTCGGCGGTGGGGTCGAGATCGGGCGACGCGCGGGCGCACGGCGGGGTGCGGGTGGCGCGGGCCTGCGTCGGGTAGTTTGCAGGGGCTGCGTGAGCTGCGCGTCGTCGCTCCATGCGACCGACCGGTCCGATTCCTGGGGGCGCTCCGCCCCGAGGAGCTGGCGCCATCCGACTTCGCCACCAGGTTGTGGGCCGCGTCCTCCGGTGCTCGGCTGGCTCGTCACGAACCCGTCCTCCCCGTTCGATTGAGTTGTGGACCCGCACGATGCGAGTCCCCACCAACGATAGTGGTCCTTACCGACAGCGGTCGGCACAGCTCGGGCGTAGAGCAAATCCCGCGCAAAGAACCGGGTACACCACACAAAGAGGCCCGCGCAGTTGCCGGGTCGGGGGTCTGGCAACTACGCGGAGCCGACCTGTTTATCGGCCTATGGGCAGCCGTGTTACACGCGCACGGCGAACCGTGACCGATCCCACGCGGGAGAATCGAGAAGGACCACCCCGCCGCAAGACTTCGCATACACGAGGGAGATGGATGGCATGCAGCTGGGAATGATCGGCCTCGGCCGGATGGGCGCCAACATCGTGCGCCGCATCGTCGAGGACGGGCACACCGCCGTCGGATACGAACGTCGCACTTCCCACATCGATGAGCTCCGCGCGGAGCTCGAAGACGGCTTCCGTGGCACCACCGACCTCACCGAGTTCGTGGGCATGCTGGAGACGCCGCGCGTGGTGTGGGTGATGATCCCGGCCGGCGCGACCGGGGCGGTGATCGAGCAGGTCGCCGAACTGCTCGAGCCGGGCGACATCGTGATCGACGGCGGCAACAGCCGCTACCACGAGGACCTGGCACGCGCCGAGCGGCTGAAGCCCAAGGGCATCCACTATGTGGACATCGGCACCTCGGGCGGCGTGTTCGGCCTGACCCGCGGCTTCTGCCTGATGATCGGCGGCGAGACCGAGCCGGTGAAGTACCTGGACCCGCTGCTGAAGTCGATCGCGCCGGGGCTCGCGGCCGCGGAGCGGACACCGGGACGCACCGGCGAACCGTCCACCGCCGAACTGGGCTATCTGCACTGCGGACCGGTCGGCGCGGGCCATTTCGTGAAAATGGTGCACAACGGCATCGAGTACGGAGCGATGGCCGCCTACGCCGAAGGGCTGAACATCCTGCACCGGGCCAACTACGGGGCCGAGCACGCGGGCGAGTTCTCCGCCGAGGAGACACCGCTCGAGCACCCCGAGTACTACCAGTACGACCTCGACCTGCCCGAGATCACGGAGGTGTGGCGACGCGGTTCGGTGGTGGCTTCCTGGCTGCTCGACCTCACCGCCGCGGCGCTGCACGCCGACCCGAACCTGGACTCCTACAGCGGCCGGGTGTCCGATTCCGGCGAGGGCCGCTGGACGATCGATGCCGCCATCGACACCGGCGTGCCCGTACCCGTCCTGGCGTCCGCCCTGTTCGCGCGGTTCTCCTCACGAGGCGATTCCCTATACGCGGACAAACTGCTCTCCGCGATGCGCAAAGCTTTCGGCGGACATCTGGAGCTGCCGGGCAAATAAGCGCGAAGGTGGTCCGACCGAGAATCTCGATCGGACCACCTTCGAACCGTGCGACTACCTCAGCCGTCAGCGCTCCAGGATGGCGACGACGCCCTGGCCGCCCGCCGCGCAGATGGAGATGAGCGCGCGGCCGGAGCCCTTTTCGGCCAGCAGCTTCGCCGTGGAGGCGACGATGCGGCCGCCGGTCGCGGCGAAGGGGTGGCCCGCGGCCAGCGACGAGCCGTTGACGTTGAGCTTGCTGCGATCGATCGAGCCGAGCGCGCCGTCGAGGCCGAGGCGCTCCTTGCAGTACGCGTCGGACTCCCACGCGGACAGGGTGGCCAGCACCACCGAGGCGAAGGCCTCGTGGATCTCGTAGTAATCGAAGTCCTGCAGCGTCAGGCCGTTGCGGGCGAGCAGGCGCGGCACCGCGTAGGTCGGCGCCATCAACAGGCCGTCGGGGCCGTGGATGTAGTCGACCGCCGCGACTTCGCTGTCGACCAGGTGGGCCAGCACCGGCAGCTTGCGCTCGGCGGCCCACTCCTCGCTGGACAGCAGCACCGTGGAAGCGCCGTCGGTGAGCGGGGTGGAGTTGCCCGCGGTCATGGTGGCGTCGCCCGCCTTGACTCCGAAGACCGGCTTCAGGGTGGCCAGCTTCTCGACGGAGGAGTTCGGCCGCAGATTGTCGTCGCGGGTGAGGCCGAGGAACGGGGTGATCAGGTCGTCGAAGAAACCGCGGTCGTAGGCGGCCGCCATGTTCCTGTGCGACAGGTAGGCCAGCTCGTCCTGCGCCTCCCGGGCGACGGCGAATTCCTTGGCGGTGATGGCGGCGTGCTCACCCATGGACAAACCGGTGCGGGGCTCGGCGTTACGCGGGATCTCGATGCCGAGCATGCTCGGGCGCAGCTGGCCGACCAGCTTGAGGCGCTGGGAGTTGGTCTTGGCACGGTTGGCGTCGAGCATCCACTCGCGCATGCCCTCGCTGACGCCGATCGGGGCGTCCGAGGTGGTGTCGGTGCCGCCGCCGACGCCGGCCTCGATGCGGCCCGCGGCGATCGCGTCACCGACGGTGACGATCGCCTGGAGCCCGGTACCGCAGGCCAGCTGCAGGTCGTGCGCGGGGGTGTAGGGGCTGAGCTTGCTGCCGAGCACGCTCTCCCGGATCAGGCCGTGCTCGCCGACCCGCTTCAGCACGGCGCCGCCGACGACCATGCCGAGCCGCTCGCCCTGCAGGCCGAAACGGCTGACCAGACCGTCCAGCGCGGAGGTGAACATGTCCTGGTTGGAGGCGTGCGCGTACGCCTTGTCCGAGCGAGCGAACGGAATCCGGTTACCGCCAACGATCGCGACCGGACGGGTGGTCTTACCGGTCTTGGCGCTGCTTTTCGCCGAACGGGCTTTGCTAGTCACTCGAGTCTCCAAGGTCTCGTGGATGGATGCCCCGGCGGCCCGGTCCGGCGCGGAAATTCCACGCTGATCGGCGCCCCGTCGCGGTTGTTTACTTTAAACTTACTCTGGAGTAAGTTTAATGTCGACACATACCCCCGCAAAAGTGCCGACAGACCACGCCGGGGCGACCCCAGACCCGAGAGACAGAACTCAGAAAAGGTAGGAATAGTGGCAGCCAGCAAGAGCAAGGGTGCTCCCAACCTCTATGGATCGTTCGTACACTCCGCACCTGGCGCGTTCCTGGCCAGCAAGCTCGGCCTTCCGAAGCCGGAGACACTGCGCCGCTACGTCAAGGGCGAGCCGCCGCTGTCCGGTCCGGTGCTGATCGGCGGTAAGGGCCGGGTCGCCGAGCCGGTGCGCGCCCTGCTGTCGGACTACACCTTCGCCGACGCGCCGAGCCAGGGCGCCAAGTACGGCGCCCTGGTGTTCGACGCCACCGGCATCGGCACCATCGAGGACCTCTCACAGCTGTTCGAGTTCTTCCAGCCCGCCCTGCGCAGCCTCACCCCGTCCGGACGCATCGTGGTCATCGGCACCACGCCGGAGCTGGCGGGCGGCGTGGACGAGCAGATCGCGCAGCGCGCGCTGGAGGGCTTCACCCGCTCGGTGGCCAAGGAACTGCTGCGCGGCTCGACCGCTCAGCTGGTCTACCTGCATCCGGAGGCCTCGGCCACGGCCACCGGCCTGGAGTCCACCCTGCGCTTCCTGCTCTCGGCCAAGTCGGCGTTCGTCGACGGCCAGGTGATCCGGGTCGGCAAGGACGACGCGAGCGCACCCGCCGACTGGGACCGCCCGCTGGACGGCAAGGTCGCGGTGGTCACCGGCGCGGCGCGCGGCATCGGCGCGACCATCGCCGAGGTGTTCGCCCGCGACGGCGCCCAGGTGATCGTGGCCGACATCCCGGCGGCGGGCGAGGCGCTGTCGCAGACCGCGAACAAGGTGGGGGGCACCGCCCTCGCGCTCGACGTGACCGCGCCCGACGCGGCGGAGAAGCTGGCGGAGTTCGCCACCGAGCGTTTCGGCGGCATCGACATCATCGTGCACAACGCGGGCATCACCCGCGACAAGCTGCTGGCGAACATGGACGAGGGCCGCTGGAACGCGGTCATCAACGTCAATCTCGCAGCGCCGCACCGGATCACCGAGGGCCTGGTGGCCAGGGGGGCGCTGAAGGAGGGCGGTCGCGTGATCGACGTGTCCTCGATCGCGGGCATCGCGGGCAACCGCGGCCAGACCAACTACGGCGCGTCCAAGGCGGGCGTCATCGGCATGGTGAACGCCGAGGCGCCGAAGCTGGCGGAGAAGAACATCACCATCAACGCCGTCGCTCCCGGTTTCATCGAGACCGCGATGACCGCCGCGATCCCGCTGGCCACCCGGGAAGCGGGCCGGCTGATGAGTTCGCTGCTGCAGGGCGGCCAGACCGTCGACGTCGCCGAGACCATCGCCTACTTCGCGAGCCCGGCCTCGAACGCGGTGACCGGCAACGTCGTGCGGGTCTGCGGGCAGAGCCTGATCGGAGCATGATGACGCAGGCTCCAGCAGGCCGGGAGAAGACGCAGGTGATCACCCTCACCGAACCGCCGAAGAACAGTCGCCTGTTCGCCAAGGCCGCGCTCGGCGCGGTGCCGCTGCTGTCGGCGCGCAAGCCGACGCTGCCGGACCGGGCCGTTCGGCTCGACGGCCTGCGGGTGGATCCGGATCACCTGGCCGCCTACTGCCGGGCGACCGGCTTGCGGTTCGGTGACGCGCTGCCGCTGACCTATCCGTTCATCCTCACCTTCCCGCTGGCCATGCAGCTGGTGGTGGCGCGGGACTTCCCGTTCGTCGCGGTGGGAGCGGTGCACGCGCAGAACGTCATCGAGCGCACCCGGGACATCTCGGTGAGCGAGCCGCTGGACATCCGCACACACATCGAGAATCTGCGCGAGCACCCGAAGGGCTTGCTCGTGGACGCGATCAGCGATGTGAAGGTGGGCCGGGAGCTGGTGTGGCACCAGGTCACCACGTTCCTGCACCAGCAGCGCACCTCGCTGTCGGGCGGGCCGAAGCAGGAACCGAAGCCGGACGAGGTTCCGCCGCCGCCGCTGCGCACCCTGCGGGTGGATCAGAAGACGATCACCCGCTACGCCGCCGCGTCCGGTGACCACAACCCGATCCACACTTCGGCGTTGGGCGCCAAGGCGTTCGGCTTCCCGCGGTCGATCGCCCACGGCATGTGGTCGGCGGCGACCGTTCTCGGCGCCGTCGAGGGGCGCATTCCGGAGCAGACCACGTACTCGGTCAAGTTCGGTAAGCCGATTCTGCTGCCTTCCGCCGTCAACCTGTATGCCGACCAGGTCGAAGGCGGTTGGGATCTGGCGCTGCTCCACCCGAAGAAGGGGTACCCGCATCTGACGGCGACCCTGCGCTGAGCACTCCGAAGCCGCATCCCGATTCCCGCCGAATCGGGGTGCGGCTTCGCGCATTCAGCGAGCTTCTCCGGGCCGGTCAGCAGTCGCAGCTACAGCAGCCGCAATCGCCGCAATTGCAGCAGCCGCAATCGCATCCGCCGCAATCGCTGCAGTCGCAATTCTTGACCCAGGCGTCTTTGCGTTCGCCGGTGCACGGTTGCGTGTGGTCGGCGCAGCACGCGTAGCCGGTGCAGTAGCCGCCCAAGATGAGCGCGAGGGATTCACCGATGCCCGGGCGGCGCGTCGGCGGACGGTGCCCGGTTCCGCGCCGGTGGGCGCGGACTTCGGCGCGCGGCGATCCTTCGGTTTCGGGCGACGCCGAGCACGTGTGGGCGGCGAAGGTGCCGAGTCCGCCGCCGACCCGCCGCAGCACCGCCGTCAGCGGGTCGAGCAGCATCCAGCGGACGGTGGGCACCCGGCTCAGCCCGGCCTGCGCGACGGCCGCGCGCAGGCGCGAATTCGATTGCCGCAGCAGGTCATAGGCCTCGGGCACGGTGGTGCCGGTGGCCGCGAGCGGGTTGAAGCGGCCGTGGGTGGCGTCGTCGTCGTAGTCGGCGACGGCGTCGGCCAGATGGGCGATCCGGCCGAACTGCCATCCGGCCGCACGCAACGCCTCGATATTGTCCGGGCGCTCGGCCAGCACGGCGGTGTGCGCGAAGAAGGCCGACGCGCACAACTGAGTCGGGGCGGTCAACCGGTCCAGCGGGTCCGCCGAAGGCGCCATCGCCGAGCGCCAATGCGGCGAAGAGGCAAGCGGTTGCGGCACGTATCCGGCCGATCGCGCCACCGCATCGCGCGAACCGGCAACGGCGACGAGCTCTTGCGCCTCCTGCTCCAGTCGCACCTGCGCGTCGAGCGCCGCGACGAGCGGGTCGACGTCGAGACCGATCCGCGCCGCGCCCGCGCGGGCCTCCCGGCCCCATCGCGCCGCGGCTTTCGCCAGCGGCCTGCGCGCCGGCCCGGCCACGTCGCCGTCGTCCACGTGGTCGCGAATCTTGGCCGCCGCCAACAACAGCGAGGCGGTGGTGGCGAGCTGAACGCCGGGCGAGCCGGCGGTGACCACCGACGCGCGGCGCATCCCGCGCAGCGGACACGGCGCAGCGGTGACGCGTGCGGCCGAACCGGACTGCGCCTCGGTGAGCATGCTCAGCACCAGCGCGTCCTTGTTGGTGGTGGCGCGAGCGAGCTGACCGTGCCCGTCTCGCAGCCCGAGACACAAACCGCACAGATGCGCCTGCCACTCGGCCGCATCGATTCCATACTTCTGAGCGCCGTGCGCACACGGCCTGAGCAACCCGAACACTTCCGCCCCGTTTCTCCCCGGCTCGATTCGAATGAGCCGGTCCGCGTTGTGCGAACTCACGCACTGTGGCAAAAGGGCGCCGCGGAAGCAACCGGGATGGGCAAAAGGCGGGTTACTCGGTTTTCTTCCGGCCCGCGAGACCGCGCCAGGCCAAGTCGTCGAGCAGATCGACGGCCTCGGCGACCTCGATCCGGCCACTGGCCAGCCGGTCGGCGATGGCCTCGCCCGCACCGATCACGGCGACCGCGACGACGTCGAAGTTCGTTCCCGGCTCGGCGTGCTTGGCGCTGGACTCCAGCAGTTTGGCGGTCAGCTCGATGACACGTTCGCGCGCGTTCTCGATCTCCGAGGCGAACGCCTGCTGGCCGATGGCCTGCCGGTAGAGCACCTGCCAGGAGTGCCGGTTGCGGTCGACGAAGCCGAGGAAGCCCTCCAGCGCGGTACGTACCTGCTCGTGCGGCGTCAGCAGGGGGTTTCCCGCGGGCGCGACGGATTCGATGAACCGCATCCCCTCCCGCTGGATGCACGCGCGGAACAATTCGTCCTTGGAGCCGTAGTACAGATACAGCATCGGCTTGGAGATCTTCGCCTCGGCGGCGATCGCGTCCATCGACGTGTCGTGGAAGCCTTTACGCGAGAAGACCTCCACGGCGGCGTCGAGCATCTGCTGCTCGCGTACCGCCCGCGGAAGCCGCTTCGTACCGCCCGCCATCAACACTCCTACCACAGGTGAATCTCATATATTACTCCAAGGTAAGTTCCGGCGGTCCGATTTGCTCACCAGTCGCCCGACTCGGCCGTGCGGCCCGCCTCAGCAGCGCGGTAGCGCACCCTTGTACGCGGCCACGCGCAACACCGAGGCATCCACCTGCGCCATCGGCAGTCGTCCGCTCGACACCGCCTGCTCCAGCCGGTCGAGCACCTGCGGCACCGCGTCGGTGGTGATCCACAGGGCATTGTCCGCCCCCGCGACCAGCGCGGCCTCGACGGCCTCCGCGATCGACATCCGGCTGGTGATCGCCGCCATGCCGCCGAGATCGTCGGTGAAGATCGGGCCATGGAACGGCGCGGCGCCGTAGCCGCTGCCCTCCCGCAGCAACCGCATCGCCTCCGGGCTGATGCTCGCCGGGACGTTCGGGGTGGTCAGTCCGGGCACATCCAGGTGGCCGACCATCACGGCCGCGCCCGAGCCGATCAGGTTCCGGAACGGCACCAGGTCCACTTGCTGCAACTGCTCGAGCGGCGGGGTGCGCACCTCCCCGGTGTGCGAGTCGCCCGACCCGGAGCCATGGCCGGGGAAGTGCTTCATCACCGTGCCGAGACCGACCTCGCGCATGGCGCGGATGTAGGCGTCCGCGTAGCGGGTGACCGTCTCCGGATCGTCGGAGAAGGAGCGGTCGCCGATCACCGAGTCGTCCGGCTGGGAGCTGACGTCGATGTCGGGGGCGAAATCCACCGTCACGCCGAGATCCTTCAGGGCACGGCCTCGGACGAGCGTCGCGCTGTAGAACTGCTCGGGACTCATGGTCTGCGCCGTCTCCCGCGCCGATGGAGCCGCGCCGATCAGGTCGCGCACCCGCGAGACGCGGCCGCCCTCCTCGTCGATGGTCACCATCAGGGGCACCTTGGCGGCCTGCTGAACCTGCGTGATCTGTCCGGAGGCGAGCAGCGCCTGGTCGGTCCATCCGCCCACGAAGATGCCGCCGATCTGCTCGTCGCGCACCACGCTCGTGGCGTCGGCGGCGCCGGTGACGCCGACCGTCAGCAGCTGGGCGAGCTTCGCGCGGGTGGTGAACTGCGCGAGATACCCTGCGTTGCAGTCCGGCGGCGCCGAACCGGTGGCCGGAATCGCGGCGGTGGTCGCTTCCCCCGTCGTGGTGGTGGGACTCGACGAGGCCGACTCGGTGGAGCCGCCGTTCGAGCAGGCGGTCGCGACGGCGGCGAGAACGGCGAGGACGAGCAGAGGCGTCTTCCGCATAGAGGTCAACCGTACTCGCCGCGACCTGCGCGACCGCAGCCGCTACGTGGCTACCGGGCGGGTAACTCACAGCCGGATCGGACGCGCCGCTGCACCCGTGCGGCCGAACCAGCGGTGGCGCGGGTCGGACACGCTTGGATTTGCGCAGGTCATACCCGGAAACAAGCCGGTTGGAGCGGGCCCGAGCGGGGTAATCTCGAGGTGTCGCCGTGCGTCTCCCCCAGGAGGTCATCGTGCCTTGCGATTCGATGCTCATCGCCTACGACGGCTCCGAGAACGCCAAACGTGCCGTCGAATACGCCGGGCGCTTCCTCAGCGCGAATCGAGCCGTCGTGCTGACCGCGTGGGAACCCATGGTGCGTCAAGCCGCTCGCCTGTCGGGGCTGTCGGGCGTCATGCAACCGGAATGGGTGCCCGACGACGAGATCGAGGACATCGCCTACGTCGACGCGCGCGCCACCAACGCCGAGGGAGTGCGGCTGGCCGAGCTGGCGGGCCTGCACGCCGAGGCGCGCACCGCCGAATGCACCACCACCATCTGGAACGCCATCGTCGATTGCGCCGACGAACTGGACGTCGACATCATCGTCGCGGGCACCCGTGGCGCCACCGGGCTGCGCGCGCTCCTGCACAGCAGCGTCGCCGACGCCGTCCTCAAGCATTGCCACCGCCCGGTCCTGCTCGTCCCACCCGGCAAGAGCTCCTGACCGCGCCGGTGTGAGATCTGGATCGCTCCCGCGCTGCGGGGCGCTGTGGCGGAGTTAGGTTGGGGTCATGGATGGGTTCCTGCTTGCTCGGGCCGACGGGGTTGTTCGGGGTCATGGGAGCCGGGTCCGCTTCGACGACGCGCGACGAGCGGGGGCCGCGCTGCGTGAGGGCCGCGCGGAACTGATCGTCGGTGCGCTGCCCTTCGACCCGCGCGAGCCCGCCGCACTGTGCGTGCCCGAGCGCGCCGAGCACACCGCCGGTCCATGGCGGCCCGCCGCACTGCCCGACCTGCCCGCGGTGCGCGTGGTGACCGAGATACCGAGTCCGGCGGAGCATGTGGCGCGGGTGACGAAGCTGGTCGAGCAGCTCAACGATCCCGCGCAGCCGCTGCGCAAGGTGGTCGCGGCGCGTGCGGTGCTGGCCGAGGCGCGGTCCGCGCTCGATCCGGAGGTCGTGGCCGGTCACCTGCTGACCAGGCATCCGCACGCGAACGTGTTCGCCGTAGACCTCACAGCCGCCGGACGCGCCGGTGCGACCCTGGTGGGCGCGTCGCCGGAGGTACTGGTCGACCGGCAGGGCGAGATCGTGACGCTGCGACCGCTGGCGGGAACCCTGCCGCGCCTGGCCGACCCGGACGCCGATGCCGCCCAAGCCCGAGAACTGCTGGCCAGCACCAAGAATCGCGCCGAGCACGCGTTCGTCATCGACTGGATCCGGGAACGCCTCGAGCCGGTGTGCGCGCAGCTGTCGATTCCCGCGAGCCCGGAGCTGATCAGCACCCACGAGGTGTGGCACCTGGCCACGCCGATCCGGGGCCGCCTGCGCGACACCACGGTCACCGCGCTCGACTTGGCGCTGCTGCTGCATCCCACCCCCGCGGTCTGCGGCACCCCCACCGATCTGGCACTGGACACCATCGCGCACGTCGAGGACGACCGCGGGTTCTACGGCGGCGCTGTCGGCTGGTGCGATGCCGACGGCGACGGCGCCTGGGTGGTCGCGATCCGGTGCGCGGAACTCGCGGCCGACGGTCGTACCGTGCGGGCGTACGCGGGCGGCGGTATCGTCGCGGCCTCCGACCCGCAGGCCGAACTGGACGAGACCACCGCGAAGCTGCGCACCCTGCTCGGTGCGCTGCACTGCGCTCTTCCGCCGCGCTGACGCTCCCGATCCGGCCCGTCTCGAGCATCGCGTCGAGTGGTCGCGGAGCCGGCCGGTGCGTGCTCGCGGGCGACCCGCCGGAGAAAGTCGGCGGGGATTCCATGGCCTGAACGCATACAAATACCGGACGTCCTGCTAGGTTGACCGGGAACGTGCCTGCATCGACGTATTGGAGTGCCGCGATGAAGTTTGCTGTCCCTGGTGTTGCGAGTGCCGTCGCGGGCGCCGTACTGGGTGTGCTCGGTGTCTTCCTCATCACCATGGCGATCCAGCAGAACTCGCGCCCGGAAATCGACCGCAGCGGCGACAAGGACTCCTCGCTGCTGAACAACGTTGAGTACGGCAGCCGCTGACCCGCTGACCTCCGCTTCACCCGCCGACTCGCTCGGATACCCAACGGCGCCGGGGCAGAGCAGCACCGCGCCGCTGGGCAGACGCTGGTTCGCCGCGACGGTAGTCGTGGCGTTCCTGCTGACCTTCGCGCAGGCGCCCGGACTCACGGTCGCCGACACGAAGTACGACCTGGCGCAGAATCCGCTCGGCTTTCTCGAACGCGCGAGCCATCTGTGGAGCAGCCAGGCGCCGATGGGCCAGGTGCAGAACCAGGCCTACGGATACTTCTTCCCGCACGGCGCGTTCTTCTCGCTCGGCCATGTGCTGGACGTGCCCGCCTGGGTGACGCAGCGGATCTGGTGGGCGCTGCTGCTGCTCGCCGGATTCTGGGGGATCGTCCGCCTGTGCGAGGCGCTCGGCATCGGCACGCGCGGGTCACGCGTCGTCGCCGCGCTCGCGTTCGCGCTCTCGCCGCGCGTACTGACCACCGTCGGATCGATCTCCTCCGAGACGCTGCCGATGATGCTCGCGCCGTGGGTGCTGCTCGCGCCCGCCGCGCTCGGCGTCGCGCAGCGTAACCGGCGACGGAGCGCGGCCGCCTCGCCCGCGGTGAGCGCGCTGGCGCTGGCCCTGATGGGCTCGGTCAACGCGGTCGCCACGGTGGCCGCCTTCCTGCCCGCGCTGCTGTGGTGGATCTCCTACCGGCCGAACCGGCTCTGGTGGCGTTTCACGGCAGCGTGGATTCCGCTGCTGATGCTGGCCACGCTCTGGTGGGTGGTGCCGCTGCTGCTGCTCGGCAAAGTGAGCCCACCGTTCCTGGACTACATCGAGTCCTCGGGCGTGACGACGCAGTGGGCCTCGCTCGGCGAAGTGCTGCGCGGCACCGACAGCTGGACGCCGTTCGTCTCGCCGGAACGCATCGCGGGCGCGGTGCTGGTGACCCAGCCTGCGGCGGTCCTCGCGACGGGCCTGGTCGCGGCGGCAGGCATGGCGGGCCTGGCGCTGCGGTCCATGCCGTACCGGGGGAGGCTGGTCCTGATCCTGTGTGTCGGGCTGGTCGGCATCTGCGCGGGGTTCGTAGGTGAGCTGGGCGGGCCGTTCGCGGAGTCGGTGCGCGTCTTCCTGGACTCCGGCGGCGCCCCGCTGCGCAACGTGCACAAGCTGGAGCCGCTGATCCGCATACCCCTCGTGCTCGGCCTGGCTCAACTGCTCGCCCGGGTCCCGCTGCCCGCTTCCGCCGCGCTGCCGGTCTGGCGTGGCGCGTTCGCGCACCCGGAACGGGACCGCGCGGTCGCGGTCGCGGCGCTGATCCTCACCGCGCTGGCGCTGTCCACCTCGCTGGCCTGGACCGGGAAGCTCGCGCCGCGCGGCGCCTACGATCGCGTGCCCGAATACTGGCAGCAGACCGCGGACTGGCTGAAGGACAATGCCGCCGACACGCGCGCCTTGGTGGTGCCCGGCGCGCCCTTCGGCAGCCAGGTCTGGGGACTCACGCGCGACGAACCGCTGCAAGCGCTGGCCGAAACCCCGTGGGCGATCCGGGACGCGGTGCCGCTGAACCCGCCCGGCACCATTCGCGCGATGGATTCGGTGCAGCGGCTCATCGCCGACGGCAGGCCCTCGGCAGGCCTGGCCGCGACGCTGACCGCCCAGGGCATCGGCGTCGTCGTCGTGCGCAACGACCTGGACCCGGAGACCTCCCGCTCGACCCGGCCGATGCTGGCCCACCAGGCGCTCGACTATTCGCCGGGCCTGCGCAAGGTGGCCGAGTTCGGCAATCCGATCGAATCGCTGGTGATCGCCGACGGCCTGGTGGC
>NZ_BAFP01000143.1 GCF_000308455.1 Nocardia abscessus NBRC 100374
CCTGGCACATCGAGGGCGTCAAGCGGTTCATCACCTCCGCCGACTCCGACGACCTGTTCCCGAACATCATGCACCTGGTGCTGGCCCGCCCCGAGGGCGCCGGACCGGGCACCAAGGGCCTGTCGCTGTTCTTCGTGCCGAAGTTCCACTTCGACCACCAGACCGGCGAGCTGGGCGAGCGCAACGGCGTCTTCGTCACCAACGTCGAGCACAAGATGGGCCTGAAG
>NZ_BAFP01000142.1 GCF_000308455.1 Nocardia abscessus NBRC 100374
CGGCGACGGCTACGCCTCGGTCGCCGGGCGCAGCTCGCTGCGTTGCTCGCTCGGCTTCAACGGCACCGACCGCAACGGCAACACGGTGAACATCACCGCGGGCCACTGCAACCCCGACATCCCGTCCGCGGGCAGCGGCAACGCCGCCGGTGTCTACGAGATGAACGGCGAGCGCCTCGGCGCGCAGCTCGGCGTCTTCCAGAAGTCGGTGCTCGGCGAGCAGGACTACTCGATCATCCGGGTCAGCGACCAGGCCAAGGACCGCTTCGCCAACAACGGCGTCCGGGCGCCCGGCGCGGCTCCGATCGCGGTCGACGGCGTGGCGACCCCGGTCGTCGGCGCTCCGGTGTGCAAGTCCGGTGCGCGCACCGGCTTCAGCTGCGGCGTGGTCAACGCCGTCGACCAGACCGTGCAGGTCGGCGACCGGGAACTCACCCAGAGCTTCTCGGCCAACATCTGCGCGCTGCCCGGCGACAGCGGCGGCCCGATCGTCACCGGCCGCCTGGCGCTCGGCATCTCCAGCGCGTCGTCGGTGGCGGACTACCCGATCTGCGAGATCCCGAATCTGATCGGCGCTCTGACGGGTAACGTGCCGCAGCTGTTCGCGCAGCCGGTGCACGTGGTGCTCTCCGACAACCCGGGGCTGCGCGTACGCACCAACTGACAGCAGGAACGCGACAAGGCCGACAGCCGTTGAGCTGTCGGCCTTTTCGCCGTCTCAGGGGCTTTCCACTGCCCTTACGCGGCCCCCTGCGCGGGAAAGGCCGTATGCGGGGCGGTACCGGTCGGGCATGCTGGTCGGCATGTGTTTGGTGTTGATCGGCTGGCGCGCACACCCGGAGTACCGGTTGATCGTGGCGGCCAACCGGGACGAGTTCTATACCCGGCCGACCGAGTCCATGCGCTGGTGGCCGGAAGCGCCCGGTCTGCTGGCCGGACGCGATACCGGTGCCGTCGGCCGTGCCGCGGGCGAGCCTCCCGGCACCTGGCTGGGGCTGAGCACCCACCCGCACGGCGACAATCGCTTCGCCGCGGTCACGAATGTGCGCGATCCCGCCGATCAACGCCTCGACGCTCGTTCCAGGGGCGCGCTACTGATGGACTTCCTGCGCGGAGCCTCCGACCGCGGTCCGGCAGGCGAGTTCCCCGGGCCGGAGAAGTACGTCCTCGACGTCGCCACCGCGCCCGACGACTACAACGGCTACAACCTGGTGGTCTCCGACCTGCGCACGCTGTGGTGGCATTCCAATCGCAGTGCCGCCGAACCACGCGAGTTGTCTCCGGGCTTCCACGGGCTCTCCAACGGCACGTTCGTCACGTCCGGACCTCCTACCCTGGCGGGAGCGAATTTGGCCGCGCCACAGCCCATCTGGCCCAAAGTACGGGCCGGGGTGACGCAACTGCGCGAGGTTGTGCGGACCGAGCCCGGTGCGGTGGACCGCTACTTCGAGGTGCTGGCCGACCGCACCGAAGCCCCCGACGAGCTGTTGCCGCGGACCGGGGTTCCGGACGACATGGAGCGGGCGCTCTCGGCGAGGTTCATCGCGCACACCGTGCACGGCACCAGAGCGAGCACGGTGCTGGTCGTCCGCGAGGACGGGGCGTTCGAGATGGTCGAGCGCTCGTTCGGCAGGCTGGGCGAGGAGCTGGGTGAGGTCGTCGTGCGCGGCCTGCTCGATCTCGCCGGGTAAACGAACGGCGGCCCGCCCTCCGAGGAGAGCGGGCCGCCGATGATCCGACGAGCAGGTCGAAGACTTACTTCGGCTTGTCCGCCCACTTCGTGGTGCCTTCCGGCGCCTGCAGCGTGTTGATCAGGTCGATGCCCGCGACGGCCAGCATCGGGCCACCGACGGCCACCGTGCCGAGGATGCCGCCGATACCCGCGCCCGCGATCGCGGCCGGGATGCAGCCGACACCGAGGAACGGCAGGCCGAGGATGCAGCCGATCACGGCGCCGCCGATGACGCCGATGGCGGTGCCGACGAAGCCGCCGACGGCGGTCGCGATGCCGAACTGGCTGGCGAACTCGTTCTGCGCGCGCTGGTTCTCGATCGGCGAGGCGATCGGCTGCGCGACGACGTTGACCGCGTTGGCCGGCTTGTCCCTGGGGACCTCGACACTCTGGTCAGGCGTGAGTTCGAGGACCGTGGCGTCTTCCTTCACGACCGGCTTCACCGGGACGACGGTCCCGGCGACCTTGAAGGCGATCGGCAGCGTGAGGACCGCGTTGCCCTGCGAGTCCTTGATCCGGTAGACGTCGTCTTCCTTGACGTCCTCGGAGGACTTCGCCAGTTCGAACGTGCCCCCCTTGAGCGTCGTCACGACGGTCTTCTCCACCAGCTTCACCGAGTACCGGATGGGGTCGGCGGCCGGCTCGGCATCGGCATGGGCTGTACCGAGTCCGATGGTCATCGCACCGATGACCATCGCGGCCGCCGCGGTGGTTCTACGGAATTTCATTCAGTTTCCAATCCATCATCAGGTCGTACGTTGCCGCTGGTCCTCAGCACGCGAGAGCTCTATCCAGCAAATCCGGGTGGTCGACTCCGGATCCTCCCCGAGCAGTGTGAAGACGGTCGCAGCTAACAGAACGTCGTGAGCCTAATAGAAGGCCGCGTTTTAAGCGAGATCCCTTATCAGCCATGGGGACTAAGCCAATCCTTACCGACTGGACGGAATGCTTGGACGTTTACGGTGGTGATCGGCCACCCACCAGCGGGATCGGAAGAATTTACTGTGAGATTGATCACAGCTAAATAGGGGGTCAAGCCCCAGCATATGGGGCTATAGCCCAAAAGCCGATCGTACGATGGACATGGTTGTTACTGGCGGGTAACTTACCTCCAGTTAGGATACGAGCGAACCGAGGCGGTAGCCGAACGCAGCCGCACCCGGGGTGCCTCTAAAAGAAAGGTCGCGACATGAATGCCCTGACAGTGACGCTGGGCACGATTGGGGCGGCGCTCAGCCTTCTGTGTTGGGCGTCGTTCATCGGCGGCGTCCGCAATATCGCGCGCGCCATCATGATCGGACAGCCGGCGCCGGACCGTTGGCGGCCCTTCTTCCCGCGCTTCAAGCAGATGATCGTGGAATTTCTCGCGCACACGCGCATGAACAAGTTCCGCACCGTCGGCTGGGCGCACTGGCTGGTGATGATCGGCTTCATCGGCGGCGCCATGCTGTGGTTCGAGGCGTACGGGCAGACGTTCGACCCGGCGTTCCACTGGCCGATCATCGGCAACCTGGCGATCTACCACCTGTGGGACGAGATCCTCGGCATCGGCACCGTGGTCGGCATCCTCGCGCTGATCGTGCTGCGCCAGCTCAACCACCCGCGGTTGCCGGAGCGCCTTTCCCGGTTCAGCGGTTCCAAGTTCGGCCCGGCCTACGTCATCGAGGCGATCGTGCTGCTCGAGGGTCTGGGCATGATCTTCGTGAAGGCGGGCAAGATCGCCGCCTACGGTCACTCCGACCCGGCCACCGACTTCTTCACCATGCAGGTGGCGAAGCTGCTGCCCGCGAACACCACCATGGTGGCGCTGTTCGCCTTCGTGAAGCTGATGTCCGGCATGGCGTTCTTGTACTTCGTCGGCCGCAACGTCACCTGGGGCGTGGCCTGGCACCGCTTCTCGGCGTTCCCGAACATCTACTTCAAGCGGGAGGAAGACGGCGGCGTCGCGCTGGGCCCGGCCAAGCCGATGATGTCGAAGGGCAAGCCGGTCGACATGGAGACCGCCGACCCGGACACCGACACCTTCGGTGCAGGCCGGATCGAGGACTTCTCCTGGAAGGGCTGGCTGGACTTCACCACCTGCACCGAGTGCGGACGCTGCCAGTCGCAGTGCCCCGCCTGGAACACCGGCAAGCCGCTGTCGCCGAAGCTGCTGATCATGTCGCTGCGCGACCACGGCTACGCCAAGGCCCCCTACCTGCTGGCCGGCGGCCGCAAGGATATGGGCGGCGACGAGATCGGCCTGGTCGACGGCGAGGGCAAGCCGGACGAGGCCGAGCTGGCCAAGATCTCCGAAGCCGCCAAAGCCGAGGCGGAGCGCCCGCTGGTGGGTGGCGCGGAGGTCAACGGCATCATCGATCCCGAGGTGCTGTGGAGCTGCACCACCTGTGGCGCGTGCGTCGAGCAGTGCCCGGTGGACATCGAGCACGTCGACCACATCATCGACATGCGCCGCTACCAGGTGCTGATCGAGTCGGAGTTCCCCTCCGAGCTCGCGGGCCTGTTCAAGAACCTGGAGAACAAGGGCAACCCCTGGGGCCAGAACGCCAAGGACCGCCTCAACTGGATCAACGAGCTCGATTTCCAGGTCCCGGTCTTCGGTCAGGATGCCGACAGCTTCGACGGCTACGAGTACCTGTTCTGGGTCGGCTGCGCGGGCGCCTACGAGGATCGCGCCAAGAAGACCACCAAGGCGGTTGCCGAGCTGCTGGCCACCGCGGGGGTGAAGTTCATGGTGCTCGGCGCGGAGGAGACCTGCACCGGTGACTCCGCTCGCCGCGCGGGCAACGAGTTCCTGTTCCAGCAGCTGGCGCAGCAGAACATCGAGCTGCTGAACTCGGTGTTCGAAGGCGTCGAGGATCGCAAGAAGAAGATCGTCGTCACCTGTGCGCACTGCTTCAACGCGTTGAACAACGAGTACCCGCAGGTCGGCGGCAGCTACGAGGTCGTGCACCACACCCAGCTGCTCAACCGCCTGGTGCGGCAGAAGCAGCTGATCCCGGTGGCCTCGGTGTCGCAGAACGTCACCTACCACGACCCCTGCTACCTGGGCAGGCACAACAAGATCTACAACGCGCCGCGTGAGCTGATGGCCGCGTCCGGCTCGAACCTGGTCGAGATGCCGCGTCACGGCGAGCGATCCATGTGCTGTGGCGCCGGTGGCGCGCGGATGTGGATGGAAGAGCAACTCGGCAAGCGCGTCAATATCGACCGGGTGGAAGAGGGATTGAGCACCCTCGCCGCGCCTTCTGGTCGCTCCGCAGGCTCCGCTCCTGGGAAGATCGCCACCGGCTGCCCGTTCTGCCGCGTGATGCTCACCGACGGCGTCACCGCGCGCCAGGAGAAGGGCGAGGGCGAAGGCGTCGAGGTGGTGGACGTCGCGCAGCTGATGCTGGACGCCATCGAACGCGTCGAGCCCGCGGTGCTGACCGAGAACCTGACCGTCATCCAGGAGCCGAAGGCGCCCGTGGCGGAACCCGAGCCGGAGCCCGAACCCGCCCCGGCCGCCGAGGCCCCCGCACCGGCCAAGGCCGCGCCGACCGGTGGCGGTCTGGCCATGAAAGGCCCGGCGAAAGCGCCCGGCGGCGGTCTGGCCATGAAGGGCGCCAGGGCGCCCGGCGGCGGCGGTCTCGGCATGAAGGGCGCCGCCAAGGCGCCCGGCGCGAAGGCTCCGGCCGCGGAACCGGCGGAGGCCGAGGCCACCTCGGCACCTGCCGCTCCGGTCAAGGGTCTCGCCATGAAGGGTCCGGCGAAGGCTCCCGGTGGTCTGGGGATGAAGGGCGCGGCGAAGGCGCCCGGCGCCAAGGCCGCCGCGGCCCCAGCCGCCGAATCCACGGCCGAGGCTCCGGCTGCCGAAGCTCCCGAGGCCAAGCCGGTCAAGGGTCTGGGCATGAAGGGTGGCGCGAAAGCGCCCGGTGGTGGTCTCGCCATGAAGGGCGCGGCCAAGGCGCCCGGCGCCAAGGCTCCGGCAGCGTCCACGGCCCCGGCCGCCGAAGCAGCACCCGCCGCCGAGACGGCTGCGCAACCGGCTGACGCCCAGCCGACCGAGACGAAGCCGACCGTGCCCGCCAAGGGACTGGCCATGAAGTCCGGCTTCAAGCGGCCCGGCCCCAAGGCCCCCGGCAAAGCGGCCCCGGCCCCCGCCGAACCGGCCTCGGACAAGGCTCCCGCTGCGGAAACGCCCGCGGCGTCGGCCGAACCCGCCGCCGAGCCCGACCAGGTCACCAACGGCGCGAACGGTAACGGCGCGGCCGAAGTCGCACCCCCGGCCGCCAAGCCCGGCGGTCTCGGATTCAAGTCCGGTGCGAAGGCGCCGGGCCGGAAGAACTGAATACGAAGCAAGAACTAAGAGCCCGGGTCCTTCAGGACCCGGGCTCTTTCATCGATCGGACATGATCGCCGCCCTCACCGCCCAACGCGATGTCGGCGGGATCGCCGCCCCCGCCGATATCGGCGCACTCGCCCCGACGCTGATCGGGACCGCGCATCTGCTGTTCGCCGACCGGGAGGCAGGCCCGCCCAGGCGCGAAGCGGTCGGCGTAGTCGCCGCGCCGCTCGCAGCAACGGAGGGCAGCGCGGTGGTCGCGTCCTGCGCCGCTACGAGCCGCCCCGGCTGATTCACCTGGGCCGAGTCAGCGGGCGGGCTTCACTACCTGGTCAGCGCCGCGTACCGCGCGAGATGCTCGTCGGGGGAGCCGAATTCGTGCTCGACCACGGTGAGCCGCTTGAAGTAGTGGCCGATGGCCAGCTCCTCGGTCATGCCCATCGCGCCGTGCAGTTGCACGGCGTTCTGCCCGATGAACCGCGCCGCCCTGGCGACGGTGACCTTCGCCGCCGAGACCGCGCGGGCCCGCTCCTCGGCTGGGGCGCCCAGCGAATGGACGGCCAGATGCACCGCCGCGATGGCCTGTTCGAGTTCGATGTACATGTCGACCATGCGGTGCTGCAGTACCTGGAAACTACCGATCGGCTGACCGAACTGCCGGCGCTGCTTGGCGTAGTCGATGGTGTCGGCGAGCACTTTCCGCATGCAGCCGACCGCCTCGGCGCAGATCGCCGCGGTCGCCTCCGCGATGGTCGGCTCGATGACGGTCCAGCCGTCCGACTCCGCGCCGAGCAGCGCGTCGGCGGGCAGGCGCAGGCCGGTGAACACGAGATCGGATGCGGTCCGGTCGTCGATGGTGCGGTAGGAATGCACTTCCACTCCGGGCGGGGGATCGCCCGCGTCGAATTCGAGCTGGAACAGCGAGATGCCCGCCCTGTCCCGTCGTTCACCGGACGTCCGCGCGGTGATCAGCAGGTGGGTGGCCAGCGGGGCGCCGGTCACGACGGTCTTCGCGCCGTCGAGCACCCAGGCGTCGCCGTCCCGGCGGGCGGTGGTCGTCACGTCGTGCAGCGCGTGCCCGGAGGTCGGCTCCAGCGCGGCGAACGCGATGCGCGCGTCGCCGGATACGATCCGCCGCAGCACGGCGTCGGCCTGTGCACCACCGGAACGCTCGAGCAGTCCGGCGCCGATCACGACCGTGTCGACGAACGGCTCGACCACCAGCGCCCGGCCGAGTTCCTCGGCGATCACCATGAGCTCGACCGGGCCGCCGCCGGTGCCGTCCACCCGCTCGGGCAGGGTCGCGCCGAGAATGCCCAGCTCGTCGGCGAAGCCGCGCCAGACGGCGGGCTGCCAGCCGGTCTCCGATTTCGCCGCGGCGCGGCTCTTCTCCAGGTCGTAGCGGGCGCCGAGGTATCCGGCGATCGCGGAGCGGAGCATTTCCTGCTCGTCGGTAAGCGTGAAGTCCATCAGAGCCCCAATGCTGCTTTGGCGAGGATGTTTCGCTGAATCTCGTTGCTGCCCGCGTAGATCGAGCCCGCTCGGTCGTTGAAGTACCGCAGCGGAGCGACGGCCTGCCAGTCCGCGCCACTGTGATAACCGTCGGCAGGCGGCGCGAACTGGGCGATCGGCCCGCCCGGCATCGTGGCGTGCGGCTGGTACACGCGACCGCTCGGACCCGCGGCCTCCAGCGCCAGTTCGGTGAGCTTCTGGCTGAGTTCGGTGGCGAGGATCTTGAGCATGGACGACGCCGGTCCGGCGTTCTTGCCCTGCGCCATCGCGGAAATCGTGCGGAATTCGAGAATTTCCAGCACCTCGGTGCGAATCCGCAGGTCCGCCAGCTTCGCCGCGAACGCGCGGTCGTCGAGCAGTGGATTGCCGTCCGGCCCCGGCTGCCGCGCCGCCGCGGTCGCGATGTCCTGGGCCATGACCTGCAGCCACGGCGCCGCCGCGCCGCCGCGCTCGTGCACCAGCAAATACTTCGCGACGGTCCACCCGTCATCGATCCGACCGAGCACGTTGGCCTTGGGCACCCGCACATTGTCGAAGAAGACCTGGTTCTGCACCTGCTCGCCCGAGGTCATCACCAGCGGCCGGATCTCGACGCCGGGGGAGGTCATGTCGATCAGCAGGAACGTGATGCCCTGCTGTTTCTTGCCGGTGCGTGAGGTGCGCACGAGACAGAAGATCCAATTCGCCTCGGTGGCGTGGGTGGTCCAGATCTTGCTGCCGGTGCACACGAAGTCCTCGCCGTCGTCGACGGCGGCCATGGTGAGCGCGGCCAGGTCCGATCCGGCCTCCGGCTCGGAGTAACCCTGGCAGAAGAAGACCTCGCCGGTGAGGATGCGCGGCAGATAGAACGCCTTCTGCTCTTGCGTGCCGAACGCGATGATCGCGGGCGCCACCATCTTGATGCCCATCGGCGACAGCGCGGGCGCGCCTGCCAGCGCCGATTCCCGCTGGAAGATGTAGTGCTTGGTCAGGCTCCAGTCGCATCCGCCGTGTTCCACCGGCCACGCGGGCGCCGCCCAGCCGCGCTCGTGCAGGATGTGCTGCCACTCCATGCTCGCCTCGTGGTCGGGATACACGCTCGTCGCCAAGCGCCCGGCTCGCCGCAATTCCGGCGTCCGCTTCGCGGCGAGGAACTCACGCACCTCGTCCCGGAACGCCAGATCCCCCGCTGACCAGTCGTATTCCATCTGCCCTCCCAGAGGGTGTGCACCGTTGCTTCGATGGCGAACATCCCGCCACCACGAGACAGAATGTACGGCCGCTTCTCTCAGCGAGTCAAACTGACGTCACGCGCCCGCAGATCCGCTCAGCAGTCCTCGAAGAAGGCTTTCGCGTAGCCCACGGATTGGTAGGCGTAGTCGTATGCCCAGCGGGGGATGGACAGGTTGGGTTCGGGGTCGGTGAAGAGGAGCTCTCCGTCCCAGCACTTGCTCAGGATGTAGCGGGCTCGGGAGATATGGGGAGTGAAGGTGACGACGATGACTCGGCGCCAATTGTGGGTGCGGGCGAGGCGGGCGAGTTCGCGGCCCTCACCTCGGGTGGTGCGCGGCGACGGGTCGAAGCACAGGACCTCGAAGCTGTAGCCGCCGTGACAGATGCGGTTCAGCATGGGGCTGTTCTCATAGGGGTTGGAGAACACCACGCGAGGCGCATACCCCTCGTGGGCCAGCCGCAGACCCAGTTGTTCGCGTCCGTCGTGCGCCCCGCCCAGGACGAGAACGGCATCCGCTCGCGCGGGCGGCTCGGTTCGCGGACGCACATAGACCGGCCACAGCGCGATCGTGGCGACGACGACCGTCAGACCGGCGCCGAGCGCGCTCAGAGCCCACCGATGACGTCGCACCACGCCGATGCTAGCCGGGCGTCACGAACATTCCGCCAGGTCAGCACGCCCGCTCCGGCTATGTCGCCGCATGTACATCTGCTGTTGCCCGGACCCTTGCCTCGCTGACGTGGCGCGGCCATCGGCGGGGCTTACCAATCGATCATGCGATGCACAGTCTTCGGAACCGGGTATCTCGGGGCCACGCACGCGGCGTGCATGGCCGAACTCGGGCACGACGTCATCGGGGTGGACGTGGACCCGGGCAAGGTCGCGAAGCTGTCCGACGGAGTGGTGCCGTTCTACGAACCGGGCCTCGAGGATGTGCTGCGTCGCAACCTCGACGCGGGTCGGTTGCGGTTCACCACTTCCTACGCCGAGGCGGCCGCGCACGCGGACGTGCATTTCCTCGGTGTGGGCACCCCGCAGAAGAAGGGCGAGTACGCCGCCGACCTGAAGTACGTGCACGCGGTGGTGGATACGCTCGCTCCGCTGCTGGAGCGTCCCTCGGTGATCATCGGCAAGTCGACGGTTCCGGTGGGCACGGCGGCCGCGCTCGGAACCCGCGCTCGCGCACTCAGTTCCACCGACGTCGAGGTGGCCTGGAATCCGGAGTTCCTCAGGGAAGGCTGGGCGGTCAAGGACACCTTGCGGCCGGACCGGCTGGTCCTCGGGGTCGACCGCGAGCGCGCGGCCGCCGGATGGGTCGAGGATCTGGTGCGCGAGATCTACGCCGATCTCATCGCCGCCGAGGTCCCGTTCCTGCTGACCGACCTGGCCACAGCGGAATTGGTGAAAGTCTCCGCCAATGCCTTTCTGGCGACCAAGATTTCGTTCATCAACGCGGTGTCGGAGGTCTGCGAGGCCACCGGCGCCGACGTGACCATGCTGGCCGACGCCCTCGGCTACGACGCGCGGATCGGCCGCCGGTTCCTCAACGCGGGCCTGGGTTTCGGCGGCGGATGTCTGCCCAAGGACATTCGCGCGTTCATGGCCCGCTCCGGCGAACTCGGCGCCGACCACGCCGTCGCCTTCCTGCGCGAGGTGGACAACATCAATATGCGCCGCCGGGCGAAGGTGGTGGATATGGCCGCTCGCGCCTGCGGCGGCTCGCTGCTCGGGGCCAATGTCGCGGTGCTCGGCGCGGCGTTCAAACCGGAATCCGACGACGTCCGCGACTCCCCCGCGTTGAACGTGGCCGGCATGATCCAGCTGCACGGGGCAGTGGTGACCGTGTACGACCCCAAGGCACTGGAGAATTCGCGCCGGGTGTTCCCCACCCTGAACTACGCGACCTCGGTCGCCGAGGCGTGTGAGCGCGCCGACGTGGTGCTCGTCCTCACCGAGTGGGACGAATTCACCGCTCTGCGCCCTCGAGACCTGGACCGCGTGGTGCGCGCCCGCTCGATCATCGACGGCCGGAACTGTCTCAATCGTGCCACTTGGAGAGCAGCCGGATGGGTGTACGCGGGACTCGGTACACCGTAGAGTTGCGGAGCGAGGCGGGCTACTGCCAGACAGACGACCAGTCCCTGCCTTAAGCACAGCTGATCGCCGACGGTAGGGTCCGTCCAGCGGGTCTCCGCCGGCGGAGGGCGCAGGCTCGCATGTCGTGAAGTATGAAACGAGATGGGCAGCTGATGAGTTCGGTACTGGGAGTTTCGGTGGGGGCCGGCGCTGTCCGTATGGCGCGACCACACGCCGGTAACCCCCACGGGCATGTCTCCCCGCATTCCTTCGATCTGCAGACCATCCCGGTCCTCGACCAGAGTGTGGAAGAAGTGGCGGCCGAAGCCATCGGAGTCACCCTGGAAGCCACGCCGGGGATCGGCGCCACCGCGATCGCATACCGCAGCGAGCAGCATGCTCGCGCCATTCGCGCGGCCTTGGCCCGCCAACAGGTGACCAATTACGAACTCGTGCCCGAAGTCGCGGCCGCACTCGAGTTCGCGCAGGCCACGGGCGATATCCGGGGTATCTCGTCGCTGGTGGTCTATGACCTCGGCAGCTCGGGCCTGACGGTGAGCGTGGTCGACACGCAGACTCGTGAAGTGCGGCATAGCGAGCGCACCAGCGACATCAGCGGTGACTATCTCGACTCGTTGATTCGTGAGCAGCAGATCGCGTCGGGGCGGATCGCCCACCCGCCGAACGCCGCGGGCCTGGCCGCCCTGGACGCGTTGTGCCGGGAAGCCAAGGAACAGCTGACCACCAACACGGCGGTGGCGCTGCCCAGCGAGCAAGGGCTGGTCCTGCTGGCGCAGGAGAACTTCGAATCGCTCATCATGCTGGCGATCGAGTCGTCGGCGCGGATGGCGCGTGACGTGATCGTGCGCTCGGACCGCCCGGTGCACGGCGTACTGGCCATCGGCGGCTGCGCCCGGATCCCGTTGGTGGCCAAGGTGCTCGAACGCTGGATGGGCGTGCCGGTGGTGGTGCCGGACAGCCCGGAAACCGTGATGGCGCGCGGCGCCGCCCTGTTGGCCAGACCGGTCCGCAAGGAAGCTCCGGCCGCGAGCGCCGCGCTGGACGACGATCTGTCGCCCGCTTGGTTGTCGGCGCCGGCGCAACGCGGCAAACGCGAGATCAGCGGCGCCGTGCTGACGGTCAGCGCGCTGGCCGTGGTCGCCGCGATCGGACTCGGCCTCGGCTACGGACCGCAGGTGCTGGAACGAGATTCGCACACCAGTGAGGGCTCGCCGTCGTTATCTCCGACCACCACGCCGCGTACGACCAGTCTGGATCCGCAGATCGCGGTCGCACCCGGCACGACGGAGTCGCCCGCACACGAATCGGTCGCCGCGCCGCCGCCGAACCGGCGGCAGACCACCAGCGAGACGCCGCCGCCACCCGGCCCGAACACCATTGTGGTGCCCGGCCTCCCGCCGATCGTGGTTCCCACGATCCCGCCGGAGGTCTTCCCCTTCCCCCCGCCGCCACGCTGAAGCTCGAGATGCCCGAGGGGGCGTCTCCCAGCTCATGACGGAATTCAGACCCTGGCGTGCCGGGCGCGGCGCGCAGGCGGCGGCGGACTCGATTCCTTCACCTTGAACGGGCGGGCCAGCATCACCGCGATGCCGGTGGTCAACGGCACCGAGAGCGCCAGCGCGATGCCGCCGACCGCCGAGCGCGTGATCTCGATGGCCACCGCGTCGCCGGTGAGCACGTCGCGGATGGACCGCCCCGCCACGCTGAACAGCAGCAACAGCGGCAGCGCCCCACCGGCGTAGGCGAGCACCAGGGTGTAGACGGTGCTGGCGATGTGGTCGCGCCCCACGCGCATGGCGGCGGCGAAGACTTCGCGCCGCGAGGCCGACTCGTCGAGGGCGGCCAGTTCGAACGCGGCCGATGCCTGGGTGATCGTGACGTCGTTGAGCACGCCGAGCGAACCGATGATGAACCCGGCCAGCAACAGGCCGGTGATGCTGACGTGCTGGATGTAGGTGGCGACGTTCGTGTTCTGTTCCTCGGAGAGCCCGGTGAGGCTCGTCATCTCGATCGTGAGCCAGGACAGCACGGCGGCGAGCAGCATCGAGGTCAGCGTGCCGAGCAACGCCGAACTGGTGCGCAGGTTCACCCCGTGCGCCAGGTACAGCACCGCGTACAGGATCAGGGAGCCCGCGACCAACGCGACCGGGATCGCGGGTTTGCCGTCCAGCAAGGCGGGCAGCAGGAACAGCACCAGGACCGCGAAGGCGAACACCAGGCCCAGCAGCGCGCGGACGCCCCGCCAGCGCGCCACCGCGATGATCACCACCACGAAGGCCACGACGATCAGCGTGAGCGGCAGCCCGCGCGAGTAGTCCTCGAACGAGTACATCGGCGTTCCGCTGGGATCGGTCTGGCGCACCAGCCGCAGCTCGTCACCCGCGCGCAGGTCTGGTTGTCCTGGGCCGGGGGCGATTTCCAGCAGGGTGCGGTTGCCCTTGTGCGGCCCGGACTCGATCGCGATCACGCTGCGCTGACAGGTGTAGGCATTGGAGCGCGGCGGTTCGGGCTTGTCGACGAACACTTTGCCCAGCGACGGACTGCCGCACGGCCCGATGTCCTGCAGAATGACGGTGCCCGCCTCGGTCTGCACCGCGCCGCCGCCCGCGTTCTGCATCGGCAGCGGGATATCGACGTGCTGCTTGCTCGGCCACAGCATGATCGCCGCGATGACGACGGCGACCCCGATCACGGTGAGTAGCCCGATGACCACGCGCGCCGCGGTCGCGCCGATCGCGATCGGTCCCGAGTGATCGTGGTGATGGTGGTGGTCGCTCACCGCGCTCCTACCTGTCAGATGTGTTTCCGCCCGGAGCGAGCCTAAAGGATTTCATTTTCAAGACCCGCGCGGCGGCTACCGAACACAGCAGCGAGTACACGGTCAGAGCGATCCGATCGCAAAAAAAACGGGATTTGGAGGGGGCGGCGGAGAGCAGGGGGATGTCTCCGCCGCCCACAGGGCAGGCGGCCCAGGGGGGTAGGCGGCCTAACCCAAGGCCGGATGTGCCCAGGGGGGGTAGGCAATCCGGCCGGGCACCTAAGTGCCGAGGACCACTGTACACAAAAGTACTTCTTTTGCGCTAGTTAGTCGCCAAACCCGACAGATATCCGTACGGCGAGTTTGTTTCCGGGCTGGAAGCGGGGCGATTATATGGCTTGCAGGTTACCTTCCCACTACTGGCGGTAGCTGGCGAGGAAGTTGCCGAAGCGTTCGATGGCGACCGCGAGATCCCGCGCCCAGGGCAAGGTGACGATCCGGAGATGGTCGTGATGCGGCCAGTTGAAGCCGGTGCCCTGCACCATCAAGATCTTCTCTTGCAGGAGTAGATCCAGGATCAGCTTCGAGTCGTCGTGGATCTCGTACACGTTCGGATCCAGCTTCGGGAACGCGTACAGCGCACCCTTCGGCTTCACACACGACACTCCGGGAATCATGTTCAACCGCTCCCAGGCGACGTCGCGCTGTTCGAGCAACCTGCCGCCGGGCAGGATCAGATCCTCGATGCTCTGATGACCGCCGAGGGCGACCTGAATCGCGTGCTGCGCGGGCACATTCGGACACAACCGCGACGAGGCGAGCAGGTCGATGCCCTCGAGGAAACCGGCCGCGTGTTCCTTGGGGCCGGTGATCGCCAGCCAGCCGGATCGGTAGCCCGCGACGCGGTAGGCCTTGGACAGTCCGTTGAAGGTCAGGCACAGCAGGTCGGGCGCCACGGTGGCCAGCGAGATGTGCTTGGCGTCGTCGTAGAGGATCTTGTCGTAGATCTCGTCGGCGAGCAGCAGCAGCTGATGTTTGCGCGCGAGGTCGGCGAGTTGTTGGAGCACTTCGGCCGAGTACACCGCGCCGGTGGGGTTGTTCGGGTTGATCACCAGCAGCGCTTTGGTCTTGTCGGTGATCTTCGATTCGATGTCGGCGATATCGGGCTGCCAGCCGTTGGCCTCGTCACACAGGTAGTGCACGGGAGTACCGCCCGCCAGGCTGGTCATGGCGGTCCACAGCGGGTAGTCCGGCGCCGGGATCAGCACCTCGTCGCCGTTGTCCAGCAGGGCCTGCATGGTGATCGTGATCAGCTCGGAGACGCCGTTGCCGAGGTAGACGCCGTCCACGTCGAGCTCGGGGAAGCCCGGAACGAGTTCGTAGCGGGTGACGATCGCGCGCCGCGCCGACAGGATGCCCTTGGACTCGGAGTAGCCCTGGGCGTACGGGAGCGCCGCGATGATGTCGCGCATGATCACGTCCGGCGCCTCGAACCCGAACGGCGCGGGATTGCCGATATTGAGCTTGAGAATGCGGTGGCCCTCGGCCTCCAGCCGTGCCGCGTGCGCGTGTACCGGTCCACGGATCTCGTAGACGACGTTCTGCAGCTTCGTGGATTGCTCCAGAACACGCGGGGGGTGGTGCGGATGATGAGGACTCACGCGTCCCATGGTGCCATCCGTCGCAACCGGATAATTCGCGTGTCCGAGCTCGCTACCGAGGTCCGTGCCCACTACGGCGGCTGCGGCGTCGCCGGATGTGACGCGTCACTCAACCAGCCGAGCCGCCCGGCGGGATGCTCTTGGCCGCGGTGGAGCCGCAGAACTCCTCGATCCGCTCGTCCAGTCGGCGGGCCTCGATCGCGTCGCGGAAGGCCGGGGCCGCGATCCGCCTGCGCACACCGGTCAGCCGCTCCTCCAGCTGCGCGATGCGCTTGTCCTCGTCGAGGCCGAGCACCGGTTGCAGCGCCTCGGCCGCGCCGTCCAGACTGCCGTTGATCAGGTGGGCGGCCGCGCAGTCGACCCTGGCCAGGGCTTCCGCGCCGTAGGAGCGCTGGGCGGACGGCCCGTTCGAGTACAGCTCGATGGCCCGCTGCGTGGCGGTGAGCGCGGGCTCGGCCTGACCGAGATGGATGTAGGTGGCGCCCGCGTAGTAGTTGGCTTTGGCGTCGTTGAACCCGAAGACGCCGCCCACCTCGTCGTGCAGTGCGTCGGTGGCGGCGATCTCGCGGGCGTCGTCGGCCGCCCGGACGCAGCGGTCGGTGTCGGCGGCGCTGCCCAGCGCCGACCAGATCCGCGCCTCGATATTGAGCAGTCGCACGTGCGCGGTCGCGGACTCGGCGAACTCCTGCCCGCTCTGGGCGAGCTGGACCGCCCGGCGCGGGCGCTGCGACCAGTACTCGATCAGCGCGTGCATGCCGCGCGTCCAGGCGCGAAGCCCGTTGTGCCCGCACAACTCCGCGTAGGCCCACGCCGCCCGGATCTGCTCGCCCGCCGCGTCGTAGTGGCCGAGATCGGTGCTGGCGTTGGCGAGCAGGCCCGAGAGCGTGCCCGCCAGGAGATACAGATGACCGGTATCGGCGGGCCGCTGATGACCTTCCAGCAGCCGGTACACCCGGCGGCGCACCCGCACCATCTCCACCATCATCGGAACCGGCGGAATGTGCACGTAGTCGTTCGCGATGCGGGTGACATCCGCGTCGAGCTGTTCCAGCGTGCTCGCACCGACATTGGTGCTCTCGGCCTTGCCGGCGTGCTCGCTGGCCTCGTGGGCAGCCGCCATGATCAGATCCCTCTCCGAAATCGCTGCTAACGCAACACCTCTCATCGCACCGGCGTCTATGAGAGCCAAAAGGTCCGCGTCGCTCGAATAATGAACGCGCTCCGGGGCGTCGGCGCGCGCATCGAATTCCGGCGGGACGGCTCGATCGACCACGGGCTGATCGATCAATGCCGCGAACCGTGCCCGCACCACATCATCGGACCTGGCCAGCGAGGTATCCAGAGCGGCTTGGTTGATCGGCCGTGGATGGACCCGGACGCCCCCGGCTTCCCACTTCGAGACCAAGCGTTCGTGCACGCCCAAATGGGCGGCGAATTCCCTGATGCTCATCCGCTTGGCATCGCGAAGGGCGCGGGCCTCTTTGCCTGACCAATGCCTGACCACGGTGCCATCCCTTCCGAACGAACCCCTTCCAGAGTACGAGCGGTTTGTGAGCACGGCCACAACTGAATTGCGTTTTCTATCAAAGGCAGCGGAAGGGCAGCGCAAGGCGGGTAGGCGGGCGATGCCGAATCCGGCGGCGGGCCGCAACCATTGAATCGGAAGGCAAGGAGTTCGCCGTGAATGTCGAAAAACTCAGAACCGTGGACGATTGGGTGGCGTTCTATCGGCACGAGTTCGGGTTGCCGGTCACCGAGCGTGGCGGTTTCGCCATGCTGCCGATCACCGGACGCGTCTGCGTCGTCCACCTGCCGACCGTGCGGGCCGAGAAGGTCCGCGCCGCATTGGAACAACAGGGAACGAGGGGTCCCATGTTGGCCAGGCAGATCCGATGGAGTTTCCTCGCCGAGCCCGACAGCCGACCGGGACCCCAGGTGCTCGAGGTGCTCAATCGGCTGGATATCGGCCTGCCCGCCATCGGCAGCGCCGTGATGTTGCCGACCGGTCTCGGCCGCTGGACCCGGGAAGGGTGCTTCTGGGTCAGCCCGCCGAACCGCGGTGACACGCTTCCACCGCTGTCCGTCATCCTCACTACGGCGCTCGCGGTGGGAGCGGGCGGCGGGGACTGATCACCTCCGCGATCAGTTCCCGCTGCCGTCCGCCGGGTCCGCCTCTGCCCCCACAGTCGACGAGGCGGACCCGGTTCAGCTCAGCGTGATTCGGCGGCGTCGACCGCCGCGGCCGGAACCGGGAAGTTGAGATAGGACCGCGACGGGGTCGGTCCGCGCTGGCCCTGGTACTTCGAGCCCGCCACGGCACTGCCGTACGGATGCTCGGCCGGGCTGGTCAGCCTCAGCAGGCACAACTGGCCGATCTTCATGCCGGGCCACAACGTGATCGGCAGATTCGCCACGTTGGACAGTTCCAGCGTGATGTGCCCGCTGAAACCGGGATCGATGAAACCCGCGGTCGAGTGGGTCAGCAGGCCCAGTCGGCCCAGGCTGGACTTGCCCTCCAACCGTCCGGCCAAGTCGTCCGGCAGCGTGCACACCTCGAGGGTGGAGCCGAGCACGAACTCGCCGGGGTGCAGCACGAACGGCTCGCCCTCGGTCGGCTCGACCAGGCTGGTGAGTTCGTCCTGCCGCTGCGCGGGATCGATGTGGGTATAGCGGGTGTTGTTGAACACCCGGAACATCCGGTCCAGGCGCACGTCGATGCTCGACGGCTGGATCAGGTTCTCCAGCAGCGGCTCGACGCCGAGACGCCCAGCGGCGATCTCCGCGCGGATGTCACGATCGGAAAGCAGCACGCGACGAGCGTAGCGCCTGCTCGGCGGGGCTCCTCAGGCGCACAGTGATAAATAGAGAGCAATATCCTCGCATTCATTCGGGCGGCGGCGCCCGCGATCGAAGGGACGCACCATGACCGAGGGCTCGCTGTTCGACCTGACCGGCCACGTCGCCGTCGTCACCGGAGGCAACTCCGGCATCGGTCTCGGGTTCGCCCGCGGGCTCGCTCGGGCCGGGGCCGATCTGTGCATCGTCGGCCGTAACGCCGAGCGCAACCAGGCCGCCGCCGCCGAATTGAGCGCGTTCGGCGGCCGAGTGCTAGCGCTGAGCTGCGACGTGGGCGAGGAACAGCAGGTGATCGACACCTTCGGCCGCGCGACCGCCGAACTCGGCCGCATCGACTCCTGCTTCGTGAACGCCGGTGTCAGTCAGGGTTTCATCCCGTTCGTGGAGACGGATCTCGCGGAATTCCGCCGGGTCACCTCGCTCAACCTCGACGCCGCGTTCGTGACGCTGCGCGAAGCGGCGAAGGTAATGCTCGCGCAGGGCGAGGGCGGCAGTCTGGTCGCCACCGCGAGCCTCGCCGCCCACCAGGGCGTTCCGCGCGGGCAGTCCTACGCGGCCAGCAAGGCGGGGCTGATCGCCATGGTCAACTCGATCGCGGTGGAGCTGGCCAAGCACGGCATCCGCGCGAACTCGGTGCTGCCCGGTTGGGTCGAGACGCCGATGACCGAGGGAGCCTTCGCCTGGGACCGTTTCCGCGAACGCGTCCACCCGAGGATCCCGGTTCGCCGCTGGGGCCAGCCGAGCGACTTCGAATCCCTCGCCGTCTACCTCGCCAGCCCCACCAGCGCCTACCACACCGGCGACACCCTTCTGATCGACGGCGGCTACAGCAAGTTCTGAGTTTCCGGCATTGCCGTGGCCGCGAGGGCGACCGGCGATCGCACCGGTTCGGGCCAGGGTCACCTCGCGCGGATGGGAAGCGGCTCGGGTTAACACGCGGCGTCCGACATGGGAACGTGGAGGGGTGACCTCCTCTCGCTTCCGGAACGTCATCGGGGTGCTCACCGCGTTGCTGGTGGTGTGCGCCGCAGCCCTCACGGCAGGCGTGGTCGGGGACGGCGGCCCCGGCGGGATCGATCGCGACATCACCACTTGGGCCATCGCCCAGCGCAACGACGTGCTCACCCCGATCGCGGTGGTGGTCAGCTTGCTCGGCGGCACGCTCGCCATGACGGCCTTGGCCACCGCGACCTGCCTCGTGCTGTCCTGGCGGCGGCGCTGGTCGGCCGCGGCGCTCGTCGCACTCACCGGGCTCGGCGGCGGACTGCTGGTCCGCGGCGGCAAGCGGCTGACCGACCGAGACCGCCCGCCCGTCGAGGACCACCTGATCAGCGTCTCCAACCAGGCCTATCCGTCCGGACACGGTATGGGCTCGTTCGTCGTGGTCGGCATCGTCCTGGTGGTCGCGCTCCCCAGCCTGCACGGCCCACTCCTGCGCGCCTGGGCGGCGACCGCCGCCGCGGTATTCGTCGCCGCGGTCGGCCTGTCCCGCGTCTACCTCGGCGTCCACTGGACCACCGACATCCTCGGCGGCTGGTGCTTCGGCGCGCTCTGGCTCATCCTCTGCCTGACCGTGTACCGCTATTTCGTGCCCGCGGACAAGGCGGTGAACGACCACGACCAGCCAGATTTCACCGACGAGGGCAGACAGGCCGCGAGACAGGACCCGTCCGCGCCGGGCGACATCGGTACTTCCTCCGACTACCGGCGGGCATAACTATCGGCGTCGATACCAGCCCTGCCACGGCCTGCCTACGGCCTCGAATGCGATGCAGACTGCTCGCATGATGCGATACCGACTGTTCGGCCGAACCGGTCTGCGTGTGTCCGAACTCGTGCTCGGCACCATGGCGATCAGCGACGTCGATGAATACCGGCGGATTCTGAACGTCTTCTCCGATGCCGGAGGCAACTTCGTCGACACCGCCTCGGCTTACGGCGCGAGCGAGGAAATGCTCGGCACAGTGCTCGATCGCCGCGACCGCTTCGTCATCGGCACCAAGTACACGCTCAGCCGCGACGCGAGCGACCCGAATGCCTCGGGCAACCACCGCAAGAACCTGATCCGATCGCTCGAACAGAGTCTGCGACGGCTGCGCACCGACTACATCGACGTGTACTGGGTGCACGTATGGGACCGGCACACTCCGATCGAGGAGACGGTACGCGCGCTCGATGAGGTTGTGCGCACGGGCAAGGTGCTCTACATCGGCATCTCCGATGCCCCCGCATGGGTTGTGGCCCAGGCCAACACACTTGCCCATTGTCGGAACCAGACACCGTTCGCCGGTTTGCAGGTGCCCTACAACCTGCTGCAACGCGATGTCGAACGCGAACTGCTACCGATGGCCGAAGCGTTCGGGATGAGCGTGACCACCTGGGCACCACTGGCTCGCGGAATCCTCGCCGGCGCGACAGGACGACGCGCCGACCCCGCCCGGTACACCGATCGGGAACGCGCCGCCGCCGCGGCAGTCGACACCGTCGCAGCCGAACTCGGCGTGCCCCCAGCGCACGTGGCGATCGCCTGGGCCAGGCGTCGGTCGCCCACCGTCCTGCCGCTGGTCGGCGTCAGCACCGCGGACCAGCTCACACAAAATCTCGGCGCCGTCGACCTCGCGCTACCGGACGAGGCGGCGGACGCACTCGAGGCGGCCGTCCCGTTCGAACTCGGTTTCCCCGGCGACTTCATCTCCGAATGCGACCGGTCGCCCCATGTCTACGGCGACACCGTGTTGCGCGTCGACAACCACCACCGGCCCAGCGGAATTCTGGGCTGACCGCCGGGCATCCCGATCCGTCCGCGGGTAGTCGACGGTCGGCGCGCCACCTGCTCACCCCGGCATACGGCTCGGGCTGTCCGCCGCGTCCCTATTTGCTGCGGACGACTTCGATCACCCGGAACCCAGGTCTGCCCGCGCCTGCTCAGCGATATCGTTGATGCTGGTTTCCTTCGAGTACTTGTCGATCGCCGCGAGGCCCACAGCCGCGACCCGGCGCCATTCGTCGTCGTCGGTGATTACGCCCGGCCGTTGGTCGAGGTGGTTCTTGACGACCATCAGGGAGGAGTCGGCGGGTTCGAACATCAGTGCGCTCAGCTCGCGGTCCCGGCGGGCGAGGGTGGGGCCCATCTCGCTGCCCACGATCCGCACGGCGGCTTCGGCACGCATATGCGCTCGCAGTGGTTCCTGAAGATCGCTCAGCTCCGAGGCGATGGTGGCGTGGTTGGGCGGGTGGGCCTCCAACGCAGCACGAATCCGACCCAGTTGGGCGGCGAAGTCCATAAAAGACGCGACATAAGCGACATACACTTCGCGGCGATCCTTCCGCACCGCTTGCGCGGCCGTTAACCGCTCCTGCCGGTTCATCTCCGTGCTGCTCACATGGGTGGATGCCCACGCCGATACCCCAGCCGATATCACCGCCGCAGCCACTGCGGTGACCAGCGCATATCGCCCGTTCCGTGTCGCGATTCGCAGACTGCGCTGGAGTTCCGCCAAGTCGAACGAGGACGCCGGCGCCGAAGGTCCGGCCGGCCCGGCGGCCTTTTGAAGCCTCTTCGGCGTAGAGGTCTCGTCATCCATGAGCTCAAATTACGTCGCACGAGGTCTTCGAAGCGGTAGACGCGCAGATAGCCGAGGAAGCGCCGCGATGCCGAGGAGGCAGGCTCGTGAGCGGTCGACGCCGAGGGTGGTGACCGGATGCTCGGTCAGAACGCGGCCCCTCACCGACGAGGACCGGCTCGTTGCGTCTCGGCTTTTTCCTCCAGGAAACGCGCGATTCCAGCCTTCGCGATCTCTTTCGCGCGCCCGATGTCGTCGGTTGTCTCGGAATACGAGCGGATCAGCCAACCTGCGTCGTCGCCCAGCGTGACCCGCAACGTGCCATCGGCTCGGATGACCCGGATGACGGCACGTCCGCCGTCGAATGGCTTGGTCAACCAGTGGTCCATGGCGGGGCCGCTCAGCTCCCAACTGTCGGTGGCGTCGGCCCCGCGAATCCGGGACCACCCGGAATGCTCCATGTCAGCCCGCCATCGCGGTCGACGGATGCGAAGTGCGGGGATGCTCGCCGCTCGCCCTCGGCGGAGCGGGCGCGCCCACTGCTCCCTGCGGACGCTCGGCGACGGTCGCACCGGACGACCACGGACGCAGGCACCGTACGCAGCAGGAATCCGAGGCTTTCCGGGTGATCGGGCGAACCAGCAGCCTCGTCCCGCCGAAGTAGCACGCCATTGTCCAAACGGCGGCGGCGACCGCCGCGACAGTCGTGGCCATCACTGATCAGTCCCGGTCGAGTGGTCATCGGGCATGGATGTTCGGGGCCGCCGCCTGCCGTGTACCTGATCAGCCCAAGCGCGCACGGCAGCGATCACCACCTGCCCCGAGGGGCGAAATGGGTTGCGCGGAGGAACTATCCAGTGACGGATCGACCCAGCTGACGCCGTGGGCGATGGAAGCGCGATGCTCGCTCCGGTCCGTGCGACGTTGACATCCAGACGGAACATCTCGGCGAACAACTTCACATCGCCCAGGTCGATGTCGGGGCGAATCAGGAAGGTCCACCTACCCGACCGTGGGTGCCCCACTATCGGCCCGCCCCCGCTCCCGCGACTCTGCAAGTGAGCCTTCACCGCCTGACCGAGCCGCGTCGGCATCGCGACTCCCCACACGCTGCCCGCGCGAAGAATGATCCGGCCCAACTCGGGTGGATCGATGACGACGGGTAGATCGCAGGTCCGCCGGTAGTACTGACAACGGGACAGTGGGGTGTCCCCGAACGCTCCTTCGTCCATCAGTAGACCTCTGCTCACGTCGATAACGGTGGGTGCGCCGAACGCCGGGATGTGCGCTAGCAACGCCATACCCGCAGGCCACACGGGTCTAGGAGACCACCGAACGATGCGTTCTGGAAGCTTCCTGAACGAATATCAGGAGGTATATGTACCAACTTCAAGTTTGGAGGCAGAATTCAATCCAGAATCCATAGTGAAAGTTAGGAGTGTGAACGATGTCCGCTGAAGCAGGTGCGGGCTCGACCATCCCGCGCCGCCTGCTCGCTCGACAGCTTCGAGCGCTCCGCGACCAGGCACGTATCAGTTCCGAGGCGGCGCGGAACGAGATCGGCGTCTCACAGCAGACCTTCTGGCGCATGGAGACCGGGCAACCCGTAAAGATCAACCGGCTGTTCATCGAGCACCTGTGCAAGATCTACGGGGCTGACGAGAAGACCAAGGCGGCCTTGCTGGCGCTGCGCGATGAAGCTCAGAACAAGAGTTGGTGGCATGCCTACAGTGATGCGATCCCGAAGGACTTCGACTTGTTCGTCGGGCTGGAACAGGACGCTTCGAGTCTTGTGGGATACCAACCCACGCTTCTGCCCGGCCTGCTACAGACCACCGAGTACCGCCAGGCGCTCATTTGGGTGGAACGACCGAACATAAGCACAGCGGACGTAAACCTCCGGCTGGAACTCGCTTCGAGGCGACAGGGCCGCGTCACTTCGACGATCGCCCCGCTCGACTTGGACGTGATCGTGAATGAGGCCGCACTCAGGCATGCCATTGGCGGTGCGGCAGTGATGACCCCCCAACTGCATCACCTGGCAGAGGTCGGCAGTCGTCCCAACGTCTCCGTACGCATCGTTCCGATCGATGCACGAACGCATCCGGGCCTCTTCGTCGGTGCGTTCACAATCCTCGAGTTTCCCCCGCACAAAACGACCCATCTGACCGAGCCGCCGGTGGTGTACGTTGAGGGCTACACAGGGGACCTCTACCTGGAGAAAGGCGAAGAGGTCGCACAGTATCGCAAGGCGTTCAGCGACATTGAACGCTCGGCGTTGAGCAGAGAGCAAAGTCGCAATCTGTTCCTCGAGATTGCAGAGGAGTACTCCCGTGGACGTTGACCTATCCGGCGCTCACTGGTTCAAGAGTCGGCGCAGCGGACCGTCCAAGGATTGCGTGGAGGTCGCGTTCCTCGAAGGGGGCCACGTCGGCATGCGCGACTCCAAGAACCCCTCCAGCCCGGCGCTCGTATTCACTCCCAGCGAGTGGGACGCCTTCACCGCGGGCGTCGCGGCGGGAGAATTCGACCGGCACTAGCCGCCCGAACTGCCCATCCATCCTGGTCACCAGCATCTAGCTGGACTTTTCCCACCCCGCGCGCGGCTCTGCTACAGTCTCGGTTGGCACATCTGCCTCTCGCCGATGTAGTTCAATGGTAGAACTTCTGCTTCCCAAGCAGACAGCGCGGGTTCGATTCCCGTCATCGGCTCCACGAGAAAGGCCCTGGACCGGCACCCGCCGATCCAGGGCCTTTTCGCTACCCGGCCCCTCGTCACGAGTGGCACATGGCGGAGGCGAATCGCGAGAAGACCTCTCCGTCATGTGCCACTCAACGAGGTACCAGGCGGTAGAGGGAGGTTGTTTCCGCGGCGCGGGCGGTGGCGAAGGGGGAGTTCGGGTCGGTGGCTCGGGTGTGGGTGGGGCGGGTGTCGAGTCGGGCGGTGATGTGGAGGCCGGCGGTGGTGATGCGGGCGAGTAGTTCGCTTCGGGTGCGCAGGCCGAGGTGTTCGGGGAGGTCGGAGAGGATCAGCCAGCCTTCGCCGCCGGGGCGCAGGTGGGCGCGCAGGCCGGAGAGGTAGTCGTGCAGCATGGACGAGTTCTCGTCGTAGACACCGCTTTCCAGGGCTGAGGTCGGCGTGCCGGGGAGCCAGGGTGGGTTGCAGACTACGAGGTCGGCCTCGCCGTCCGGGAAGAGAGCCGGGCCGTGCACGTCTACGGACGACAGGCCCAGTCGATCGAGATTGGCGCGGGCGCAAGCCAGTGCGCGAAGGCTGTTGTCCGTGGCGGTGATTCGACTGTAACCGCGGCGGGCCAGGAGGGCGGCGAGTACACCGGTGCCGGTGCCGAGGTCGAAGGCGATGTCGGCCCGTGCGGGTAGTGGCGCGGCGGCGACGAGGTCGACGTACTCGCCGCGGACCGGGGAGAACACGCCGTAGTGCGCATGAATGCGGTCGTCGAGGGCGGGCACGTACACGCCCTTCTCCCGCCACTGCGCCGCACCTAACACACCGAGCAGCCCGGTTAGCGGGATCACCGTGCTCCCCTGCGGCGCGCCATACGCCTCGGTGCACGCTCGCCGCACGTCAGGAGCGCGACGCAAGGCCAGCGAGTGGTCGTCCTCGAGCAGCACGAGCAGCTTGCCGAGCACTTGCGCCCGACGACGCCGCGACGCGCGATAGCGCCGGAACGCTTCGGCCGGGTCGTCGTCCAGCGGAGCCTGCCGCTCTACCCGACGCCCCATCGCACGTAATAGCTGCCGTGCATTGTGGAAGTCACCGCGCCAGAGCAGGCCGGTCCCTGCACGCGCCGACCGGCAAGCCGTGTCGGCGGTCGTCGCGTCGTTCACCACCACGATCGAATCAGGCGCCGACGCGCCGTTTTCGGAATGCCAGCGGGCGGTTCGCAAGGTGTGGTCTTCGGTCCAGGAAACGGTGGACACCGCGTACTCCTCGTGATCGAACGTGCATGGGCACGACGAGCACTTCGCCGCGGAATCGCGAAAACCTGTGCGGTTATCGCACAGGGTCAGTCAAGTTGTCTGCCTACGCCCGCGTCGAAGTGCGCGGGAAGTCACCGAGGACCATGCCGAGCGTCATGACCGGACCTTTCCGTGAGAGACCCTCCGAGTCTCCCACAGCCCTGATCGACGCCGAATTCCGGTCCACGGCGATGACCGGTGCACGGCCGTATGGATCGCGGCCTCGAAACCGTGAACGCGTCCGCTACCTCAAGCCGCCCCGTTGGCCGGTTCGGCGTGCAACCGGCGGAAGCGGCTGCCCTGGAACACCAGGGGGTCGACGTCGGCGCGGGTGGCGATGCGGTGTATGCGCAGGATGACGACGGCGTGGTCGCCCGCCGGGACATGGGCTTCCTGGACGCCTTCGATCCAGGCGGACGCGCCGTCGATGAACACGGCGTCGCCCGAGCCGCGGTGCAGCTGGATATCGCGGAAACGGTCGCCGTCGCGGGTGCCGAGGGAGCGGGCGGCGGCCTGCTGGTCGGTGCCGAGCAGGCTCAGGCCGAGGTGGCTCGCTGCGGCGAGCTTCGGCCACGTGGCCGAGGAGTTCTGCACGCAGAACGAGACCAGGGGCGGGTCGAGCGAGACGGGAACGAACGTGCTCACCGCCAGACCGTGCGGGGTTCCGTCGATTTCGGCGCATACCGCGACCACACCGCTGGGGAAATTCGCGAACGCGCGACGCAGACCGGCTCCGTCGGCGGGAAATTCGAACAGGTCATGCATGATTCGCAGCTTTCGAGCTGTGGGCCAGTGCCTGGGCGACCGAACGCCACCGACCACTGTACCGGTCGATGACGCCGTCCTCGGCGAATGTGCGATCGGACAGGTAGAGCCCGGGCAGCGCGGCGGTGGCCCCGATTTCGACGAGCACGGGCTTCAGCAACAGGTCGGGCGCCAGTGCATGAGCCGGTCCGGCGCCGAGCATCACCGGCGCCGCGAGCACGCCCTCGAGTCCCGTTCCGCCTTCGAACTGTTCGAGGAACAGCTTCAGCAAACCGGTGTAGGTCGCCTTGAAGGTGGGGCTGGCGAAGACCACGAGTTCCGACCCGGCCACGGTGCGCACCGCCTCTGCCACGACCGGGTCACCCCAGCTGAGCAGCCCCGGACCGAACTCGACCAAGTCGATCACGGTGGGCTCCACCTCCGGCCGCAGCCCCCGCGCGACCAGCGTGGCCGCGGTCAGGGTCCGCGAGGCCGGTTTCGGATTTCCGACGACGACAGTGACCGTCATTTCGTCTCCTTTCAGATCACACCGTGCAGCGGCGGCGCGGCGTCGTGCAGCAGGGCCCGGCCGATGTGCTGGTATTTCCAGCGCACCGGGTCGTGCAGGGTGTGCGTACGCGCGTTGCGCCAGAAGTGGTGCAGGTTCAGATCCGCGGCGGCGCTGCGCGTTCCGCCGACCTCGAACAGCGCGGCGGACACGTCGTTGGCGGCGCGGTCGGCCAGCACTTTGGCGGTCGCCACGGCCAGCGACGCCTGGGCGGCGCCGTCGACGCTCGGATCGGTCCTGGTGGCCGCGTCCACCGCCCATCCGGCCGACGAGAGGGTCGCCTCCGCGGCGGTGACCGCGACCGACAACTCACCGAAACGCTGGATCAGCAGCGGGTCGTCCACCGCGTTCGCCACCCCGGCCTCGAACCACGGACGACTTTTCGTGCGCACGAACTCCGTGGCCGCGCTGAGGGCGCCGCGGGCGATGCCGGTGTCGATGGCGGCGTGCAGCAGCTGCGCGAACGCGCCGTAACCGGTCGGCGCGCGCACCGCGCCGGAGCGGGGAATCACCTGGTCGCGGTCGACCAGGACCTCCTCGAAGAACACCGTTCCGCTGCCGGTGGTGCGCTGCCCGAGCCCGTTCCAGTCGTCCACCACGCGCACGCCGGGCGTGTTCGCGGGCAGGTAGGCGATGTACTCGCCGGGCTCGAGGCCACTGTGGCCCTCCGGATCGTCCAGCCGGGTCAGCACCGCGAACAGGTCGGCGAACAGCGATCCGGTGCAGTAGTACTTCACGCCGTCCACGCAGAATCGCTCGCCGACCGGTCGCAACGTGGTGGAGATGTCGGCGACGGTCGCGCCGCCGCGCTCGGACTGCGCGTTGGCGATGCGCCCACCGTCGACCACCCGCCCGAAGTAGCGCCTGCGCTGCCGCTCCGTACCCGCGAGCCGGAGCAGGTTCACATAGACGAAGTGACTGTGCGGAATCTGCGCGATGTTGGGGTCGGCCGTGGCGAGGATTCGCGTCACTTCCGCGACCGCGCTCGGCGGCAGATCCGCGCCACCGTAGGCCGCGGGCACGGTGATCGCGAGCAGACCGCCGGCCGCCAGCCGATCGACCTCCGCGTACGGCAGCGCGCGATCCCGGTCGCGCTGCGCGGCCCCCGGCGCGAATTCCGCCGCGAGCCGCTGCGCGACCGCGAACGCCTGTGCCGCCGAGAGGATGCGATCGGCGGCGACCGCGGTCATCAGTTCACCGCCGCGACAGGCCGCTGCGCGGCTTCCAGCTCACGCACCAGCGGGAGCACCTTCGCGCCGAAATACTCGATCTCCTCCTGGAAGTGCAGGAAGCCGCCGAGGATCAGGTCGACGCCGAGCTGCTTGTAGGCGACGATCCGCTCGGCCACCTGCTCCGGCGTGCCGATCAGCTGGGTGCGGAAACCGTCGTTGTACTGCACCAGGTCTTCGAACGTGGAGTCGGCCCACATACCCTTGCGGTCCTTGGTGGACGGGCCGGCCTGCTGCACCGCGTCGCGGAAGCCCTCGACCGCGGGCTTGTTCGCCTTTTCGATGATCTCCCGCAGGGTGTCGCGGGCTTCGGCCTCGGTGTCGCGGACGATGATGAAGCCGTTGAGCCCGAATCTCACTTCGCGGTCGTGGGCGCGGGCGACGGCGCGCAGGTCGTCGAGCTGCTCGGTGACGCCGTCGAAGTCCTTGCCGTTGGAGAAGTACCAGTCGGCGTAGCGCCCGCCGTTGCGCCGTGCGGCGGTCGAGTTACCGCCTTGGAAGAGTTCGGGATTCGGGCGCTCGGGGGTGTTCAGCGGCTTCGGCTTCAGGGTGAAGTCCCTGATGCGGTAGAAGTCGCCGCCGTAGTCGACGTTGTCCTCGGTCCAGATCTTGCGGATCACCTCGAGGAATTCCGCGCTGCGCCGGTAGCGCTCGTCGTGCTCGAGCCACGGCTCCCCGAGCGCGGTGAATTCACCGGCGAACCAGCCGGAGACGACGTTGATGGCGAACCGGCCGCCCGACAGGTGATCGGCGGTGGCGCCGAACTTGGCCAGCACGGCCGGATGCCACAGTCCGGGATGCACGGCCGCGATGACCTTCAGCCGTTCGGTGGCGCCGAGCAGCGCGAGACTGAACGAGGTCGATTCGTGCTGGTACTCCGCGCCGTAGGAGGCGGTGTAGCGCACCTGGGAGAGCGCGTAGTCGAAGCCGTTGTTCTCCGCGGTCTGCGCGAGCTTCTTGTTGTACTCGAAATCCCAGCTCGTGCGCTGTTCGATTTCGCTGGTGACCAGTCCCCCGCTGACGTTGGGCACCCAGTAGGCGAACCGGATCTGCTCGGCGATCTGCTCCGTGGTCATAGCTGCTCCATGGTTTTCGGGGGGTAGCCGTCGGATCGGAGGCCGGACGCCGCGAATGCGTCCGGCGCTCCTTCCACTCCAGCACCGGCCCCCGGTCGGGACGAGGTTTTGAATCTGTGCGATTCGGATCAGGCGTCGGCGAGGGCAGGCGAGTAGCTCGACCTGCTGAACGTGCCCGCGGGCGCGAACCGGCCGAGCAGCGCGGCGGCGTCCTCACCGGTGACCCGGGTGATGAACTCGGCTGCCGCTTCCGGCGAATCCACCGGCAGGAACGGCTGCGGGCGATGCAGCAGGCCCACCAGCGCCGAGGCGAACGCCGGTTCCACGGCCGCCGCGGCGAAGAAGGCGTTGCCGATCTCGCCCAGCTCGGGATCGCTGAGGAACAGCCTGGTCACCTTGTTGGCCGCGTCGCCGCGCGCGGCCAGGAACGCCGTGTACTGGCGTGCGATCCACGCCTCGTCGAACGGTCCGTCGTGCACGGCGGCCGCCGCGACCAGCCGCTGAGCCTGGATCAAGCCGCTCTGCGCGCCCTGGCCCGCGATCGGGTCGTAGGCGATGGCGGTGTCACCGAGCGCGGCCACCACGTGCCCGCTCGCGGTGCGCCCGACACCGGACCGCACGACCGGACGCACCGCCCCCTTCAACCACGAGTGCGGGTCCTCGGGGATGGTTTTCGTGGCCAGCACCTCCGGCAGATCCCAGTCGATGTAGTCGCGGTAGAGGTCCTGCACGATCCGGTGCGCCGATTCGGCGGAATCCGCGGCGGCGAAACGCTTCTCCCAGTCGCTGCCGGGACGCGCCCAACCGAGGAACGCCCAGCTCGGCCCCGCGTCCTTGTGCAGGTACGGTCCCCACCACCCTTCGCCCTGATCGGCGAGGATGGAGAAGCCACTGTGCGCACCGCCCGCGACGCTGCGATGGGCGAAAACGTTCTCGTCGTGGCCGATTCCGGTCACGGTGACGGTGAGCAGCGAGCGCTGCGGCGCGTCGTACGGGGTGCGCTGCGCGTCGACGAGGAACAGGTCCGACAGACCACCGCGACCGGTCGCGACCAAGGTGAGGTCGTTGGCGGCGGCGATGCCGTCGAGCGTCTCCGGAGTCACCTGCTCGACCACGAACCGGCCGCCGCGCTCCAGGAACGCGGTGAGCCGCTCGTCGGCCTTGAGCCGGGTGTCCACCGCGACGCCGGCGAATCCGTCGAAATGACCGTCGAACTGGATTAATTCGGCGCGGTCAGGACCCGCGATGCGCACGCTCAGGCCGCTGTGCCGGGGCGCACGCGCGGTGTAGCTGTCCAATCCGAGGGCGGCCTCGGCCTGCTGGGTCTCACCGAATTCGAGCGCGGTGCCGGTGGCGGGCACGTCGTCACGCAAGGCGCGCTGATCGCGCTCGCTGTAGAGGGTGACGTCGAAACCGGCGTCGAGAAGTCCTAGCGCCGCAGTGACGCCGGTCTGTCCGGCGCCGATAACCGCGGCCGAACGAGTGGAACGGGATACGGAATGCTGCGATGTCATGCAGGGATGATGCGATGGCCGCATGGTGCGCGCAGAGTGTTGCGATCACCGAGAATCAATGGGCAGACAGCGAATTCCCAGCGCGTACCATTCGGGCCATGTCGTTTGTTGTCGCCGATCTGACCGGAGACCGCACCGAGCAGTACCGACAGCTCGCCGCGCAGGCGCAGGCGCTGGTCACGGGTGAAACCGATCGTATCGCCAACGCCGCCAATCTCTCCGCGTTGGTCTTCCACGCGTTATCCGATGTGAATTGGGTGGGTTTCTATTTCTACGACGGATGGGAACTGGTGGTCGGCCCCTTCCAGGGCAAGCCGGCGTGTGTGCGCATAGCGCTCGGAAAAGGCGTGTGCGGTACCGCCGCGCAAACCGGGGAAACTCAGCTCGTGCCGGATGTCCACGCGTTCGACGGCCATATCGCCTGTGATGCCGACACGCGTTCGGAAATCGTCGTGCCGCTGGTTCGCGACGGTGCGCTCGTCGGGGTCTTCGACCTCGACAGTCCACGCCCCGGTCGCTTCGATGACGTCGATCGCGCGGGTCTGGAAGCGGTCGCCGAGGTATTCCTCGCCGCGAGCTGATCGTTCGCCGCGCTGGAAACCGGACGGCGTCGGCGAAGAGGGCTCCGACGCCGTCCGACGATGTTACGAGTGCACCTCGGCCGTCGCTCCAGGCCGCGCCACCGCCTCCGGCAAGGCGGTCGATCCCGAACCGCCCAACCGATAGCTCGCGCCGCGATGCTCCGGAGGCAACCGGTCACCCGCGCCGAACAGTGCGTTGCGCAGCGTGCCGGGCGCGTACTCCTCGGCGTACGCGCCTCGGGCGGTCAACACCGGAACGACGTGCCGGACGATGTCCTCGAACGTTCCCGGCGTGATCGCGTACGCCACGTTGAAACCGTCCAGATCGGTTTCGGCGGCCCACTCCTGGAGCAGGTCGGCCACCGTCTCGCCGGAGCCGACGAACACCGGGCCCATGCCGCCGATGCCTGCCCACTTACCGATATCGTGGACCGTCCACTCCCTGCCGTCGTCGTCGAATTCCTGGAACGCCGCCACCGCCGACTGGATCGCGTTGCTCTGCACCTGACCGATCGGGGCATCGAGGTCGTAGCGGGACAGATCGATGCCCATCCAGCCGGACATGAACACCAAGCCGCCCTCGACACTGGCGTAGGACAGGTACTCCTCGTGCTTGCGCCGCGCCGCCTCGTCGGTCGCGTCGGTGATGATCGTGGCGAGGGCATAGACGCGCGCCGCGTCACGGGCGCGGCCCGCCGCTTCGAGAGCATCCCTGATCCGGGAAACCGTCTGCGCCAGGACCCGTTTCGAGGGACCGGCGATGAAGATGGCCTCCGCGTTCTCGGCCGCGAACCGCACGCCGCGCGGCGACGCCCCCGCCTGGTAGATCACCGGCGTACGTTGCGGCGACGGCTCCGAGAGGTGGATGCCCGGCACGGTGTAGTGCGTGCCGCGATGACCGATGTGGTGCACCTTGGCCGGGTCCACGTAGACGCCCGCGGCCGCGTCGCGAACCACCGCGTCGTCCTCCCACGAGCCTTCCCACAGCTTGTACAGCACCTCGAGGTACTCGTCGGCCTGGTTGTAGCGCTCGTCGTGGTCCAGTTGGTCGCCCGCGCCGAAATTGCGCGCCGCAGAGGGCAGGTATCCGGTCACCACGTTCCAGCCGAGCCTGCCGTCGGTGAGATGGTCGAGCGTCGACAGCCGCCGCGCGAACGGGTACGGGTGCTCGAATCCGGTGCCGGTGGAAATGCCGAACCCGAGATGCTCGGTGACCGCGGCCATGGCGGAGACCAGCAGCAGCGGGTCGGCCACCGGGATCTGCGCGCCCTGGCGCAGGGCGGCGATGTCGTTGCCGCCGTAGACGTCATAGGTGCCGAGGACGTCGGCGATGAAGATGCCGTCGAAGCGGCCGCGTTCCAGCAGCTTCGCCAGCTCGGTCCAGTAGTCCAGCTCCTTGTAGCGGTGCGACTGGTCCTCCGGATGCCGCCACAGCCCAGGTGACTGATGGGCGACGCAGTTCATGTCGAAGGCGTTGAAGCGGATCCGGCGGGTCACTGCGCGGCCCCCGCCGCCGGTGTGCGCTCGCCCGCGCTCCACGCGAATGGCAGGTCGGCGCCGTTGAGCAGGTGATCGCCGATCGCACGCGCCTTCTGAATCGCCGGGTTGTGCACCGAGATGGTCCGGGCGTTGCGCCAGTGCCGATCCAACCGCAACTGTTCGGAGACCACCGAAGCGCCGCCCACTTCGAACAGCAGCGTCGTGGCGGGCAGCACCAGATCGATGACCGCGAGCTGGGCGCGAGCCGCGGCGAGCTCGGCCGCCACCAAGGCGCTCTCCTCCTGCGCGCCGCTCGTCAGCACCTCGTCGAGCACGTCGGCGACGGCGAGCACACTGGCTTCGGCGGCGAACGCGGCCGCCGACAGCCGCCCGATCACCTGCTGCACCAGCGGGTCGTGCCGGGGCAGATCGGCCGCGGAGTGGGTGTAGCCGCGGGTGCGCGCCGCGACCCAGTCCCGGACGTCGCGTTCGGCGCGCTTGGCGATGCCCGCGAGCACCGAGAGCTGGACCAGTTGCAGGTACGAGGTCGCGTAGGTGGGGCCGGGCGCGCCGTACCCGGGTCCGAGAATCCGATCCTCGGTTACCACCACGTCGGTGAATTCCGTGGTGCCGCTGGCCGTCAGCCGCTGCCCGAAGCCGTCCCAGTCGTCGTGCTGACGCACCCCCTCGGCGTTCGCGTCCACCAGCACCCCGACGCGCTCGCCGTCGCGGTCGGCCGCGGCCAGGATGTAGTCCGCGTACAGCGACCCCGTGCTGTAGTACTTCACGCCGTTGAGCAGCCACCGGCCGCCGTCCTCGGTCAGCGTGGTGCGGTAGCGGTCCACCGCGCCGACGCCCGGTTCGGTGATCGCGTTGCCCACCAGCGTGCCTTCGGACACCGCGCGCAGCCAGCGCTCCCGCTCCGGTCCCCGCTCCGCCGGCAACTGGTCCTCGACGAACGAGAAGTGCACGCGCAACGCCTGTGGCAGGTTCGACTCGGCCGCGGCGAGTTCGATGAGCAGCCGGAAAAGCTGCCGGACGGTGACGCCGTACCCACCGAACTCGACCGGAACGCGCAGCGCGCCGAACTTCGCCGCGCGCAGCAGGCCGACCTCGTCGTACGGCAGGGAGCGATCGATTTCCCGCGCTACGGCGCCCTGGGCGATCCGGTCGAAGATCGGGCCGAAGATCGCATCCAGTTCGGAGTCGGTAGTGGATTTCGCCTCGGTGGTCGTCATCAGCCCACGATCGCGCACCCCGGCCCGGGGCTCACGGGTTGCGCGCAGCGCGATCGAAATGAGGACCGCAGCTTCCGGTCGCGCTACCGGGCCGGTCGCTCAATGCTGTTCGGTTCGGCTCTCGGAGGCCGGTGCGAGCCCGGCGAGGTTCTGCAGCAGAGCGAGTGCGCCGGGGTGGTCGTCCGGGTCGAGAACCTCGAACAGGATGCGCTGGACCTCATCGGCTTTCGGGAGCAGCTGCGCGTACTCACGGCGTCCGGTGCGGGTGAGGGCGATCCGTCGTTCCCGCTTGTCGGCGGGGTTGACGGATCGCTTGATCAGATTCTTACGTTCCAGCGAAGCGGCCGCTTGCGCCATCGTAGAGGTGTCGGTCCGGACGCGGACGGATATCTCGCGCTGCGGCGAGGGCCCGTCGGTGTAGACGACATTGAGAATGGCGAACTGGATCGGCGTGATCGAGTCACCCACGGTGGCATGCCAGATGGAATTGTGCCGCTGGTAGAGCAGCCTGATCAGGTGTCCCGGCGTCGCCGCGAAGACGTGCGGCGCCGGTGCCGAGGTGAGTGACTCCATTCGCTGATTAGACCACGGCCACACCGCAAGGCGGTTTGGATCGGTCGTTTGACCAGTACGGCTTCCCGTCCACTGACGCTCGGCCAATAGTACGTTTACGGACTATCTGGACTCTACGTTGCGCGCTCGAAATCTGTTGTTGCACAGTATTTTTGATCGACTTAGCGACGTATCGCGGCCGACCCCCTAACGTTTTGGGGTTGCCACCCCTGATCGAGCAGGGGTACTGTTCGGAATCGATCGAACTGACGCTTCCAGGTCTGAACCGGAAGCCGAAAGCACCACATAGTCGCTGTGCGACTGTGCCGCATAGATCGATTCTCGGGGGGAATGAGGGGTGGCATACCAATTTATCCGACGTGCCCTGCTCGATGAATGCGTACCGCGCATTCACGGGTAATTACGGTCCGACTTACTGCCGTCGGCAGGCTCCGCCGATCCGAATGGACGAGCGGCGGAAAAGCATCGCATTTATCGGTCTTTCGCGCCCGCACAACCGCGCGCCTCCAAATCAGCACAGGAACTGAGCATGACGACCATGAGCACCACCCGGGTCGAAGCACTCGAGCCGAATCTACGCATCCACCCCCCGCAGGCAGCCACCACACCGAAGTTGCTCGGAGTGGCCACCGCCAACCCACCTGATCGCTACAGCCAGCGCGAACTCATCGATCTGCTGAAGATCACCGACCCCAAGATCCGTGGCGTCTTCCTCAACGGCGGTATCGAGCAACGACATCTGACCCTGCCTCCACGTGGCGACGACGGCGAATTCCGCGTCGAGACGCAAGCCGAACTCCTGGAGAAACACCGCAGCCAGGGCGTGCGCACCGGCGCCGACGCGATGCGCCGGTGCCTGCGCGACCTCGGCCGCGACCTGCACGACGTGCGCTACCTGGTGGCCGTCACCACCACCGGATTCCTGACCCCCGGATTCAGCGCGCTCCTGATCAACGAGGTGGGCCTGGATCCGGATACCGCCCGGCTGGACGTCGTCGGCATGGGCTGCAACGCCGGGCTCAACGGCCTTGCGGCCGTGGCGAACTGGGCCGCCGCCCATCCGGGCGAACTCGCGCTGCTCGTCTGCTCCGAGGCCTGCTCAGCGGCCTACGTTTTCGACGGAACGATGCGCACCGCCGTGGTGAACAGCCTTTTCGGCGACGGTGCGGCCGCGCTGGCAGTACAGGCGGGCGACGACCCCGGGTCCCCTGAGCGGTCGAGGTCGAGCCTCGCGCCCACGCTGTTGACCACCAGCAGCTACATGATCCGGCACGCGGTCGGCGCCATGCGCTACGACTGGGACGAGGAAGCGGGAAAGTTCAGCTTCTATCTAGACAAAGAAGTGCCCTACGAGGTCGGCGCGCACGCGGAGATCGTGATCGACAAGTTGTTGCGCGGTACGGGTCTGCGGCGCAAGGACATCGCGCACTGGACCGTGCACTCGGGTGGCAAGAAGGTCATCGACGCTGTCAAGATCAACCTGGGCCTGACCTCGTACGATCTGCGCCACACCACGGGGGTGATGCGCGATTTCGGCAACCTGTCCAGTGGCTCGTTCCTCTTCTCCTATCACCGGCTGCTCACCGAAGGCCGAGTCCGTCCCGGCGACTACGGCGTCCTCATGACGATGGGCCCGGGTTCGCAGATCGAAAGCGCTCTACTCCGCTTCTGACTCACATCGATCGAAAGACACAGGGGGAACGATGACTACATCCAACGGGTCCGGCACGAACGTCCTGGCCACGGTGATACCGGCCGGTCAACCGCTGTCTACCGAGCTGATCGACGCGGTGACGGCGATCGCCCTGCGCGCCGAAGACGCCCCACGCGACCGGCCACACGGTGTCGTCCTGTACATCTCCGGCCCGGAAGCGGGGCAGAGTTTCTCGTGGCCGGGCGCCGTGGATATCGGCACCGTCGGCAAGTGGGAAGCCGCCTTGCGACGGCTGGAACAGGCGCCGGCGCCGATCGTCGCCGCCATCGACGGAGACGCCTACGGTCCCGCGGCCGAACTGCTGCTCGTCGCCGACTACCGGATACTGCGTTCCGGGTCGGTTCTCGGATTCGCCACCTCCGACGGAGGCAGCTGGCCGGCAATGGCGCTGCATCGACTGGTCGCCCAGCACGGTGCGGGGCTCGCCAGGACACTCGCGATACAGGGCCGCAGCCTGTCGGCATCCCAAGCGTTGGAGCACGGCTTGGTGGACGCGGTGATCGACGACGACGCCGAAGCCGAAACCCGCGCGGTCCAAGCAGGTCTGGCCCTGTTCGAGGCGACCGTCGGGACGGAGATCGCCATCAGCAGGCGTCTGGTCCTGGACGCGGCGGTCACCCGATTCGAAGACGCGCTGGGCGCGCATCTGGCTGCCTCCGACCGAGCACTGCGGCGACTCGGGAGCGCGCTGTGACCACACTGCCGCAGTTCATCGGCGACCTCGAATACGACCGGGCCGCACTTCAGGCCGCCGCCGCCGAATGCGGGCGCGTCCTGGACGCACTCGCCCCCGTCGCGGACCGCGACGACGCCCAGGCCGCACGAGCCGCGCAAGCCCTCGACACTGTGCGAGCCCTCCGGCGGGCGTTCTTGCGCACGCATCTGTCCGCCGTGTACCTCGCCGCCACCCACAACCTGCGTGCTTCGCCACGGTTGGCCGAGCTCGCCGCCGCGGTCACTGCCGAGTTCCCCGGCCTGCTCCCCGAGCCCGGTCAGCTCGCCGCCGACGCCGCGGCGGCGCAGGCGCACAAGGAAGGCTGGGAGATCGACCAGGGGATCTTCTTCCACGCGGTGTTCTCCGACCCGATCGCGGGCAACCATTTGCTCGACGCGATGCGCAGGCCGACCAGTCGCGCACAGGCACTGCTGCCGGACTTCGAGCGCACCGGCCGGATCACGCTGCCCGCGGCGACGCTGACCCGCTCCGGCCACACCGCGACCATCACGATCACCAACACGCACTGCCTCAACGCCGAGGACAACCAGCACGTCGCCGACATGGAGACCGCGGTCGACCTGGTACTGCTCGACCAGCGGTCCGAGGTCGGCGTCGTACGCGGCGGCGAGATGACCCACCCGCGCTACCGCGGCAAACGGGTGTTCAGCGCGGGCATCAACCTCACCGAACTGCACCAGGGCAAGATCTCCTACGTCGAATTCCTGCTCGGCCGGGAGACCGGATACCTCGCCAAGATCCTGCGGGGCCTGTCCACGGTCGACGATTCCGGCGATTGGCCCCCGCGGCTGCACACGAAACCGTGGATCGCCGCGGTGGACACCTTCGCGATCGGCGGCGGGGCACAACTGCTGCTCGTCTTCGACCGCGTGATCGCCGCCGCCGACAGCTACTTCAGCCTCCCGGCGGCGCAGGAAGGAATCGTGCCCGGCGCGGGCAATCTCCGGCTCGGGCGTGGCTCGACGTACCGGCTGTCGCGCGATGTGATTCTGTGGGGCAGGCGGATCCACGCCACCGAACCCGACGCGCGATATGTCTTCGACAGCGTCGTCGAACCCGACGCGATGGACGTCGAAATCGACCGCGCTGCCGAGCGACTCGCCGCCGACGCGGTGGTCGCCAACAAACACATGCTCGTCACCGCCGAGGAACCGCAGGACACGTTCCGCGCCTATCTGGCCGAATTCGCCCTGCATCAGGCGCTGCGGCTGTACGGCGTGGACGTGCTGGCGAAGGTGGGCCGGTTCAGCGCGGGAGCGCGCCGGTGACCGCGCTGCCGGAGCCGGCAACGGTCGTCTACCGCAAGCATGGGCGCGTCGCCACCGTCGAACTCGATCGCCCGGAAGTATTGAACGCGATGAATTGGCGCATGCACGCCGAACTCGCGCAGGTATGGGACGACATCGAACGTGACGAGGAAATCTGGGTGGCCGTGCTCAGCGGCCGCGGCGGCCGCGCGTTCTCGGTCGGCCAGGATCTGAAGGAACTGTCCCAGCGCATCGCCCACGGCGACGGATACTCCACGTTCGGCAGCGCGGGCAAACCCGGGCACCCGCGGATCACCGATCGGTTCGGCTTCGCCAAGCCGCTGATCGCCAAAGTGGCCGGGTACGCGCTCGGCGGCGGTTTCGAGCTCGCTCTCGCCTGCGACATCGTGATCGCCGCCGACAACGCCGAGTTCGGGCTCACCGAAGCCAGACTCGGCTTGATCCCGGGTGCGGGAGGAGTCTTCCGGTTGCCGCGGCAGGCGCCCTATCGGATCGCGCTGGGCCATCTGCTCACCGGTCGCCGGATGACCGCGGCCCGCGCCGCCGAGCTCGGCCTCGTCAACGAAGTGGTTCCCGCCGGGGACCTCGACGCGTGCACCGATGCCTGGGTCGCCGACATCCTCGCCTGCGCGCCGCTGTCGGTACGGGCCATCAAGGAGGCCGCGGCCGCGGCCCTGACCATGCCACTGCCCGAGGCGTTCACCGCGCGATACCACTGGGAGACCCTGCGCGCCGGCTCCGCCGACGCCCGCGAAGGGCCACGCGCGTTCACCGAGAAACGACCACCGATCTGGACCGGCCGCTGAGCCGCGTCACGACCGGGTGCAGACCTATCGAGAAACGAAAGGGCCATGACATCTACACCGCCCCGCAGGCTGGGCCGCGACATCATCTTCGACTATCTGCGTGACGTCGGCACCGAATACGCCTTCGGTGTTCCCGGCACGCACGAGATTCCATTGCTGGACGGCACGACCATTCCCGAAAACGGCGTCGAGTACGTGCCGTGCCTGCACGAGAACATCGCGCTCGGCGCGGCCATGGGCTATGCCCGGATGTCGGGGCGCCCCGGCGCGGCGATCGTCCACATCACCCCGGGCACGGCCAACATCATCGGCAACCTGTTCAACGCCTATCGATCCAACATCCCGCTCATCGTGTTCTGCGGGCAGCAGCACAGCGAGCTGCTGATCCAGGAACCGATTCTGGCCTCCGACCTGGTCCACACCGCCGAGCAGTACACGAAGTGGGCCCACGAGATCCGCAGTGTCGACGAAATGCCGCTGGTGTTGCAGCGCGCTTTCAAAGAACTCCTGGTTCCGCCGTTCCGGCCGGTATTCGTCTCGTTGCCGTGGAACTTCCTGCTCGAAGCGCCCGCCCAGCAGGAGCCGGGGCGGGTGACGCGCATCGCGCACGCGGTAGCCGCCGACCCGTCCGGTGTCACCGACGCCGCGCACCAGCTGGCGAACGCGAAGAAGCCGGTGGTGCTCGTCGGGGACGGGGTAGGCGAGGCGGACGCGTGGCCGGAGATCGAGCGCCTGGCCACTGCGCTCGGCGCGGCGGTGTACTCGGAGAACCAGGCCAGCCGGATGAACTATCCGAACGATCTGCCGCACTGGCAGGGCGAACTCGTGCCCACCCAGGACGGGGTGCACATGCAGCTCGCCGATTTCGACACCATCTTCCAGGTCGGCGTGAATTCCCAGGCACAGATCCTGGTGTTCCGCTGGGAGAAGGGCCCGATCATCCCGTCCGCGCTCACACAGGTGACACTGCACAACGATCCGTGGGAGATCGGAAAGAATTCCTATGCCACGGTCGGTGTGCTCGGCGACATCAAACGCAGTCTGCCGCTGATCATCGATGCCGTCGTGGGTCACGCCGCGTATGACGAAGCCGCGGCGGCACAGCGCAATCGGCGGCTCCTGGAGCTCGACGCCCGGCGCGACAAGGCGTTCACCGAGGCAGGAGCCACCGTCTCCGGCCACGAGCCCGCGATTCCGGACTACATCGTGCCGATGAAGCTGGCCGAAGTGCAGAAAACGCTCGACAAGCCGCTGACCGTGATCAACGAGGACTTCGCGATCTCGGCGGCGATCCAGAAGGCGATCGCCTACGACGCACCCGACGCCTACTTCTGTACTTCCGGCGGTTCCCTCGGGTTCTCGCTGCCCGCGTCGATCGGCATCGCCCTAGCCGTGGGCAAGCGCCGCTACGTCGTGACCATTGTCGGCGATGGTTCGGCCCTGTTTCACACCAATTCGTGGTGGACGACCAGCAAATTGGCGCTGCCCGTGCTGTATCTGGTGATGAACAATCACGAGTACAAGACCCTCATGACCGGTCTTACCGCCCTCGGGCAGATCTACGGCTGGCAGCCGACCAGCGACGCCTGGTACCTGCGGTTGGGCCGGCCTACCCAGGACTTCGCGGAGATCGCCGACACCTTCGATATCGACGGCGAAGTGGTGACCAGGACCGCGAAACTCACCGATGCGCTGCGGCGCGGGTTCAAGGTCCTCGACAAGGGCGAGCCCTACGTGATCGACATCCGTATCGCCTCGGCGTCCGCGCCACCGATCGACATGCTGCTGGCCGAGAACCCGGACGTCGACCCGGTTCTGATCGAGCGACTCCAGTCCATGGGCCCGCCGTGATCGACCGGACCGTCCAGCTGCGCCCGAGCGCCCGCTTCCTGAGCGGGCGCACCGCACACGGAGAAAGGGAAACATGACCGAGGCAAGCCGGCATTCCTTGCGACTGAATCGCCGCACGCTGCTCGGCAGCGCCGCTGTCGCCGCGCTCGGCGCAGCGGGAATCGGAGGATTCTTGTTCACCGAGAGCGTCGTCGGGCCGTGGCGGCTGACGGCGCGCAGATTGGTGGACCGCCTGCAGGACACCGCGGGCGGCTCCTTCCCCGGTTGCCGGCGCAACCACGCCAAAGGGCTCGCCGTCGCCGGGTACTTCGAAAGCAATGGCAACGGCGTCGAACTGTCGAAGGCATCGGTATTCCGAGCGGGGCGCTACCGGCTCGACGGCCGGTTCTCCCTCGCCGGGGGTAACCCGCACATGCCCGACGCGCCGACCGCACCCCGCGGGCTGGGGCTGCGGCTGTTCCTACCCGGCGGGGAGCAGTGGCGGATGGCGATGATCAACGTCCCCGTCTTTCTCGATGCGACCCCCCAGGACTTCTACGACCGCACGCTCGCTTTCGCGCCGGATCCGGCTACCGGCAAGCCCGACCCCGCCGCGATGAGCCGATACGTCGCATCGCGCCCGAAGACCGCCGCCGCGCTGAGCATCATCGAACAGGGCGCTCCATCACCGACTTTCGCGGACACCGCGTTCTTCGGGCTGAACGCCTTCGAGTTCTCCGACGCTCGCGGCGACACCGTACCGGTGCGGTGGCGACTGGTACCGGACGATCCTCCTCGACTCGCGCCGCCCGCGACCGGCGAGAACGCGCTCTTCGACGGTCTGATCGCCGCCATGCGGACAGCGCCGCTGCGCTGGAAGTTCCTGGTGGTAGTGGGCGAGCGCGGCGTCGACCCCACCGACGACGCCACCAAGGCATGGCCGCCCGATAGGCGTGAAGTCCAGGTCGGCACCGTTGTGCTGGAACAGGTGAACACCGAATCCGGGCACAACGTGCAGAACGTGAACTTCGATCCACTCGTGCTGCCCGACGGCATCGCACCGTCCGATGATCCGCTCCTGCAGGCTCGCGCGGCGGCATACGCCGAGTCCTTCCGCCGCCGTGCGGGTGAAGCGAAGCCCACCGGAGCCGTCGTGGTGAGGGAGGTCTGACCTGATGGCGCTCACCGAACGCACCGCCGACACCACCCGGTTCGGCGTCACCGCACGAATCCTGCATTGGACGATGGCGGCCTCGATCGTGACGATGATCGGCATCGGCGCGGCGATGGTCGGCTACCTCGGCCCTTACAGCCGGTTGCTGTCCTGGCACAAGACCATCGGGCTGATCATTCTGCTGCTGGCGGTCGTCCGTCTCGTCTACCGCCTCCGGCACCGGCCGCCACCGCAGATCGAAACCATGGGTAGACCCGAACGGCTCGTCGCTACCGGATCGGAGATCCTGATGTACGCGCTGTTCCTGGCGCAACCACTCGTCGGATGGGCACTGGTGTCGGCCTCCGGGATCCCCATCCAGATCCTGGCGGGGCTGCGTGTCCCGGCGATCGCACCGGCCGATCCCGAGCTGTACGCCACGTTGCGGACGCTGCACAGCGTGCTCGCCTACCTGCTGTTGTTCGCGCTGGTGGCCCACGTCTGCGCGGTCGCTTTCCACACAGTGGTCCTGCGCGACAAACTACTTCGCCGCATGACCTTCCCGACCTCGCAACGATAGATGAGCAACCCGGCCGGCCAAGGAATCGTGCTCGTCGGTACGACTTTGCGTGCCCCTTTGACCTGTGTGGGACCGCTGATACCGGTGATCACCGGCGACACCGGGCTATCGGACACCCACGCGGGGCTGCTCACGGCCCTGCCCCTGCTGATCTTCGCGGTCGTCCCCGTGGCGGTGCTGCGAACCGTCCATCATGGACTCGACCGGCTCGTGCGGCTGGCGCTGGTCGCGATGCTGGTGGGGCTGTTGGTTCGCTCGGCGCCGGGCCAGCTGTGGCTTTTCACCGGGACGGTGGTGCTCGCGATAGCGATCGGGTTCGCGAATGTGCTGCTGCCCGCGATCGTGCGGGACAGCGTCTCCTCCGCGCGGGTCACGGCGGTCACCGGCGCCTGGGTGGCCGGGATGTGTGCCGCGGCTGCGGTCTCGTCCGGGATCGCGGTTCCGCTGGCCGATCTGCTGCCCGGCGGGTGGCGCACCGCGCTGGCCTCGGCAACGCTGCTGGTCGTGGTGGCCTTGCTGGTGTGGCGGATGCGCGAGGGCCCGGTACCGGAGCCGGCGCTCACCGTCCGCCGGGTGTCGATGCCGTGGCGTTCGCCCTTGGCCTGGCAGGTCAGCGCGTTCATGGGCTTGCAGGCGTTGGGGTTCTACACGACGCTCGCCTGGCTGCCCACCGTGCTCCAGGACAACGGCGTGACCGCCGAAACCGCCGGTTGGTCGCTGTTCGCGTTCCAGATCCTCGGTCTGCTCATGATCAACACGATGCCGTGGCTCGTCCGTACCACCGCGGCGAAACGCCGCCTCGCCGTCGCCGCCTCGGCGCTCGCCGCCGTGGGCTTTTTGCTGCTCGCCGTCGACTCCGACTCGGCTCCCCTGGCCATCCTGCTGCTCGGCATAGGCGCCGGTGCCAGCTTGGCCCTGGCCATGGCATTTCAAAGCGAACGCGCCGGCGATGCCATCCAAGCGGCCGCGCTGGCCGCGATGGCGCAGACCGTCGGGTTCGCCATGGCCGCTCTCGGCCCACCCCTCCTGGGCATCCTGCACAGCCAGACGAGCGGCTGGGCAGTAGCCCTGTGCGTGCTCACCGCGCTGACACTGCTACAGGCAGGCGCCGCGGCCGGAGCCGGGCGGCCCCACCTCGTTCGATCGCGGTGGTGAAACAGGCCACACCCCATCACGTCGGCGGGTGCTGTCTCGTCCTCTGATCGAAGACATCCATCTGCCACGGAGTACCTCATGCGATTCGAATTCCGGTTCCGCCGCCTGACCCTCGGGCTCGCCGCCACACTGACCACGCTGTTCGCGCAGGCGATTCCGGTCGCCTCCGCCTGGGAGCCGCCGAGGTCGGCCCCACCCTCGCAGTACCTGATGCGCGTCGAATCCAGGTATGTCGAAACGGATCTCGCTCGGTTCCACTACACGGTCTCGGGTAGCGGATCACCCGTCGTCCTGATCGCCGGTGGCGGCCTGTGGGGGTACTCCTGGCGGGAGGTGGCCCCCGCGCTCGCCCAGCAGCACACCGTCTACGCGGTCGACCTGCCCAGCCAGGGCTACACCGAATTGCACGACGCCGGTTTCGCCTTCGACCTGCCCGCCATGGCGGACGCCATCGCGACCTTCCTCGACGCCGTCGGCTTGGAGCGCACCGCGCTGGTCGGGCACTCGTGGGGTGGGGCCTGGAGCCTGTACTTCGCCGAACAGCATCCGGAACGCGTCGAGCGGCTCGCGCTCCTGGACTCCCCCGGCCTGGATGCCGAAAAAGCCCCGGTCACACCACTGTTCAAGACGCCAGTGATCGGTGAACTGGCCACCGATCACATGACCCGGTCCCTCTACGCCGGCAGCATCCGCGGCACGTTCACCAACCAGGATCTCGTCACCGACGAACTGATCGACGAGTTCTACCAGCCGTTCTCTCGGCCGGCCAACCGTAACGGCTTCCTGGCCCTGTGGCGAAACCTCGACTACCGCCTCACCGACGCCGGATTGCACCAGGTGACCGCACCCACCCTGGTGCTCTGGGGCGGCGACGACCAGTGGCTGCCGTCCTCACAGGCAACCCGACTGGCCGACCGCATCCCCCGCGCGCAAGCGGTCATCCTGCCCGGCTGCGGCCACACGGTGCACGAGGACTGCCCCGCCGCGACCATCCCCCGGATCACGACCTTCCTGAACTGATCACACGAACGAGAGCAGCCTCGCATCCAGAGCCCGTGTCCGATCAGCCACAGGCATGGTCGGTTCGGACAGCGCCGCCATGTTCGACGCGGCGCCCCGCGTTCTACCCGGCGAGCTACAGCTCGGGCAGACCTGAGCCGAGCCGAATGCCAGGTGATGCGGTCGCGCCGCACCCGGCGATGTGGTTTCCAGAGGTGGGAAAGGGGATCCCGGATGGTCGTGCTGGAACGTTAGCGTGGGGATCTCCGCCCCAACGGGGGTGGTGATCCGCCTCTGGCGGCGGGTCAGTGGATGTGGCGCGAAGGCAAGGTGTGGATGTCGATACACGAGGAGCGGACTGCGCAACGGCAGTTCGCGTTGCAGGTCTATCAGGAAATGATGAAGGCCGGCGCGACCCGCGTGTCCTATGACCCGGATGAGTTCGTCATCCGATACGACGGCGACATGGTGCTCAATCTGAGCAACATCTTCCAGCAGGTGCGGGATTCCTCCGCCGAGGAACGACGAGCTGAGGTGGAGCGGTTCGTCACCGCGATGCTCGCTCCGGCTCCGACACTGTCGAGCTGGGACGAGGTCCGTCCGCTGTTGCGACCCGTTCTGCGGCCCTGCACGTACTTGCTCGAAGATTCCGTTTCCCGGTTGCGGCGGCCGGCTTTTCCGTTCATCGACGAGATGGTCGCAATCGATGAGCCGGGCCGGATCCGACTTCCGTCGCAACAGCAGCTGGTCGAATGGGGCGTGGACGCGGAGGAGGTGTTCGACGCCGCGCGGCAGAATCTCGCGGAAACGGTCATCACCACCGAGTTCGATGACGATGCCATAGTCCGCATCGTCGTCGACGACTCGAGCTATCTCCCGTCGTGGCTGCTGCTCCCGGGCTGGCTGGCGGCGTGCACCAGCAGCTACCGGCACCGGCCGGTGGCGTTCATTCCGGATCAGACGTCGTTGATCGTCGCTCCAGGCGAGCCGGAACTGCTCGAGCACCTGTATCAGACCGTGGAGCAGGAAGTCCGTGAAGCCGACCGCCCCCTGTCACCGCAGGCCTACACCGTCGACGACAACGGGATGGTGGTCCCACTGGATCGGGCGATCACCGGACCGTTGCCGCCCGCCGTCGCCCGCGCCCGCACGCTGCTGGCCTGCACGGGATACGGAGCGCAGCGGGAGTGGCTGGAGAGCAAGTACGACCTCGCCGGGGACTTCGACGATGACGAGTCCGCGTCTCTCTTCTTCGCCGACATCATGGTGCGGCAAGAGGAGGAGGATAGTTCGCCGCAGATGGTGACGGTGTGGGGCGAAGGGGTGCACACCTCGCTGCCCGAGGCGGATTACATCGCTTTCGTCCGTGAGGACATGGAACAGACACTCTGGGTTCCGTTCGAGACCGCGGTCGAGATCACCGGCATCACGACGATCCCCGGGCTTCGCCCGACTCGATACCGTGCGGTCGACTGGCCCGACCACATTGCCTGGTCCCGCCTTTCGGAGGCGGCTGTGCCGATCGAACCGGTACACCGAAGCTGAGACGAGGTAACCGATGTCGGTGCCCGCCGCTACAGTCGCGGCGTGACTGGTTCGCGGTACTCGTTCACGGCGGAAGTGTGGGAACACCAAGGGGATGCCGCCTGGCACTTCGTCTCGCTGCCCGAGGACGTGGCCGATGAGATCGAGGAGCGGTACGCGCATCGTTCGGGTGGATTCGGCGCGGTGCGGGTGCACGTGGTCGTCGGCGGCAGCCGGTGGTCCACTTCACTGTTCCCGGACAAGTCGCGGTCGACCTATGTGCTGCCGGTCAAGAAGGCGGTGCGGGTCGCGGAGGGGCTGGAGGCGGGCTCGGCTGCGCGAATCGAGCTCACCGTCGCACTGTGAGGTGCGAATCCGCGCCGACATCGAACCACTTCGCTGGACGCACGCGCGTCGATTCGGGATTCAGTACTCGACCGAGCGCCCCGGAGGCGGGAACCATCCCGCGGCGGCACTGCGCTTGCTCGCGCTGCGCTTGACCGCCACCACCACGATCACGAGCACACCGAGCACCACGCCACCGAAACCGAGGGCGAGTGCACCGAGCAGGGTGCCCACGAACGACGAACCGAGGCCTCGGCCGACGGCGACCGTCACCTCGGAGCTACCGGCCGTGGTGACGCGGTAGGCGCCCGGTTCGACGGCATCGAACGAGAACCCGGCCCGTCCCTCGTGCTTGCCGAAGGAATAGGTGACGGAGGCGTCGTACTTCCGCAAGTCCACATGCTTGCCGGCCGGATCGAGCACCCGGAGGTTGACCGTGCCGGAGGTGCCCCGTGACGACGCACCCGGATACTCGAAGTACACGGTGTAGCCGCCGGACTCCGCCAAGCTCACCACGCCGGAGCCGGGCACCCTGACCCGCTGGAAATCATCGATCCGGCCCGAGGTCTGCAGGAAACCGACGGCCCCGAGCACGATCCCGCCGATGATCCCGAGGGCGATCAGCGCGCCACCCAGTACGAACCAGCGGCCGGAGGGAGTGATCGGTTGCGGTGTCTGCGATCCCATCGGATCAGGCGACGTCGGGAAAGGCGGCTGTGACACGGTCGAATCCTCGGCTTCTGGTCGACTCCCGCGTCGACGTAGCGACAGCGTACGGTCTGCTCCGCCGCCCCGCTACGCGAATCGTCGACTACCCGGCCGGGACCGCCGTGCACCGGCGACCGCCTGCGCTCAGCGCGGCTGGGCCGCCGACATGCACTCGCCGGCGATGCGACCGCTGGCGGCGCGCGCCTTGTCCGCGTCTTCCTTGGTCATCCCCAGCGTCTCCTGGTTGGGAGCCTTGGTGTCATACTCGTCGCTGATCATGATCCGCAGTCCGGCCTGCGAGATTCCCTGGTCGACGAACACCTTCGCGGCGCAGTCGGCCAGTTGCTTGTTCTTGAGGCCCTTGTCCTGCAACGACTTGGCGAGATCGGCCTGCGTCACCGTGGGCGCCGCCGTGTCCTTGTCGCTGCCGCATGCCGCGAGCACCGGCAGCGCGATCAGCGCCGCGGCGATCATGCAGATCCGCACCTGACTCCTCTTCCTCGACTGACCACCGTCGGTGGCGTGGCCACCATAATGCCGTGCGGCGTCCAGCGGTAGTCGTTCCGGGCCTCAGGCACGGGATACGTTGCGACACAGCAATTCACGGGGGCCCGATCTCAGAGGTCCATCGCGGCGCGCAACGCGGTGTCGAGCCGCTCCAGGGTTTCGGTGTCCACCACATCGACGCGCTCGGCCAGCCACCCGCGGAAGATGCGCCCGATGTTCCCGGCATGCACCCAGCCGTGTTCCTTCACCGGAACCGCGAGGATGTCCTGCGGATCGTCCTCGATGACCTCGGCCGCGATCAGCCAAGGGCGCGGCGATTCGTTGATGCCGTCACTGCTGATGAGCACGACCGTTCGGCGACGCGGCGAACCATGCGGGTTGTAGATCCACAGTTCACCCCGACGCACGCATCGCCTCCTCGGCGGCCGCCAGCTCGGCCGCGTCGGCGGCGGCCTCGGCGGTCACATCCGATACCGGACCGACCCCGGTGCGCACGGCTTCCCGTCGCGCGGCCTTCGATATCCACGCCGACGGCGACATCCCCGCGCGAGCCGCCGCCTGCTCGGCGAATGACCAGGCGGCTTCATCCAGCGAAAGGGTGACCTTACGCGTTGCCATACCAATTATCGTACCGGCGCGAGCGCCTGCGGCGCCAGCCCTCGGCCCACCCGCCACGCCACCTGCGTGATCCCAACTGATGACAGGTGACTGCTGTTAGGGTTGGCCCATGACGACGTTGCACCATCACCGCGTCGGTGCGGGCGAGCCGCTCGTGCTGGTCCACGGCGTCGGAAGCCGGTGGCAGGTGTGGGAGCCGATCATCGACACCCTGGCGGCGTCGTACGACGTGATCGCGGTCGATCTGCCCGGCTTCGGCGGATCGACGCACCCGCTGGCGCACACCACGGTGCCCCACCTCACCGAGGCGCTCGCCGAATTCCTCGCTGCGCAAGGGATCGAGCGGCCGCACCTGGCGGGTAATTCGATGGGCGGGCTGATCACACTCGAACTGGGCGCTCGCGGGCTGGCTCGCTCCGTCACCGCCTACTCGCCGATCGGGTTCTGGGACACCGCGGGTCGCGTCTGGTGCCAGCAGTCGCTGGGCAAGTCACGGGCGCTCGCGCGCCTGCTGCGACCCGCCCTGCCCGCCGTCCTCGGCACCGCCGCGGGCCGGACCGCCTTCCTCTCGCTGATCTTCGGCAAGCCGTGGGCGCTGGACAAGAAGATGGCGCTGGACACCGCCATCGGCGCGGCGGACTCGGCCGGATTCGAGGAGGCGCTCGCCTCGTTCACCGACGTCCGGCTGCCGGAAACCGGCGCTCTCGCCGACATTCCGGTGACGATCGCCTGGGGCACCCGCGACATTCTGCTGACCTACGCGACCCAGAGCCGTAAGGCGCGCAACGCGCTGCCGCACGCCGAGCACGTCACGCTGCACGGCAGCGGGCACACACCGTTCTTCGACGACCCGGCCGGCTGCGCCCAGGTCTTGCTCGAGACGATCGCCCGCACGCGGTAGGCGTCCGCCCGGTTCAGCGCGCGGGCGGATCGAGCAACGTGTCCGCGGACGCTGTGCCGAGCAGGACGCGTACGGCGTTGCCCCATCGGTGCCGAAGGATCTGAGTCCGGCTCGCGTCTCCGGTGAGCAGCACCCGCAGGGCCAGGCCGGTCATGATCTCGATGGTGAACTCGGTGATCGTCGGAACCCGTGGGTCGTCCGGGAATTCGCGGCGGAAGCTGTCGCGGATGCTGGTGTGCATCAGTTCGAACAGGCGAACCTCCAGCGGCAGGAACGCCGCGCGCAGTTCCGGGTCGGTGCGGGCGCCGACCCACATCTCCAACGCCGCCCAGAACGACGGCCCGCTGAGCATGCGCATGGTCAGCTCGACGGCCGTCTCCAACCGGTCCGCCTGGTCGGGGATCGCCTCGAATTCGCTGGTCAGCTGATCGAATCGGCGCTGCGCCACGTGCTCGACGGCACCGGCCAGCAGGTCGGCCCTGGTCGGGAAGTAGTGCTGCAACGTCCCGCGCGGCACGCCTGCCCGTTTCTGCACCTCGAGCGTGGTTGTGCCCGCGTAACCAACCTCGACCAGGCTCTCCACCGCCGCGTCCAGCAGCCGCGTGCGCATGCGCTCTCTGCGCTGCGCCTGCGGCTGCCGGACCGGTCGCGGCACGCCCCTCAGCGTCCCTGCCACTTCGGCTCGCGCTTCTGCGCGAACGCCAGCGCGCCCTCGGCGGCGTCCTTGGACAGCAGCGCGGGCAGGGCGATCTCACCCTGCTTCGCGAAGGCCTCCGCCACCGGCCAATCCGGCGACTCGTCGATGATGCGCTTGCTCGCGGCCACCGCCAGCGGTGCGGCAGCGGCGATCTCTGCCGCGAGTTCGAGCGCCGCCGACAACGCCGCACCCGGCTCGGTGACCCGGTTGACCAAGCCGAGCTGATAGAGCCGCTCGGCGCCGATACGCCCGCCGGTCAGCGCGAGTTCGGCGGCCGTGCTGCGCGGCAGCCGCTGGGTCAGCCGCAGCACGCCACCGCCCGCCGCCACCAGACCGCGCTTGACCTCGGGGATGCCGAACTGCGCGTCGCGGGCGGCGACGATGAGGTCGCCCGACAGCGCCAGCTCGAAACCACCGGCCAGCGCGAAGCCCTCGACCGCGGAGATCATCGGTTTCGCCGGAGGCTCGGCCGAGATACCGAGCGGACCGCGGCGCTGCGTCATCGGCATCTCGCCTTTCGACGCGGCGACCAGATCCATACCGGCGCTGAATGTTCCGCCCGCACCGGTGAGCACGAGCACGCGCGCGGCGTCGTCGGCCTCGAACTCGTCGATGGCGGCCTCGATGGCCTGCGCGGTGGCCAGATTGATCGCGTTGCGCGCCTCCGGACGGTTGACCGTCAGCACGGTGATCGCGTCGCGCCGCTCGACAAGGACGAAGTCGGGCCTGTCCGCCTCGGTCATTTGACGCTCCTCTCGGTGAGCAGGGTGAACGAGTCCGCGGCGATCTCGGCGTCCGCGCCGAGCGGATCGCCCGCGGTGAACGCCGCGAGGGTGCCGGCATCCGACGCCCGGACCAGTATGCGGGTCCCCGCCGGTGTCAAGGCGCTCACCACAACGGCTTCCGGCTCGTCGGCACGGTCCGGCGCAGGAGCCTTGCGGTAGGCGACGGTGTACGCCTCGACCGAGGCGGGACCGGTGTACCCGGGCGCCGGTTCGCGCCGGGCCCGCGGCACCTCCGCTTCGACCGCGCGGAACAGCCGCTCGGGTGGCCTGGCCGAGTACACGCCGACGCCGTGCTTGGTGCTGTACCAGCCGAGCGCCGTCGCCAGGCCGTAGGCGCCCGGGTCCGAGCGCAGGATGCCGGACAGCGTCGCGATCGAATGGGTCGTGTAGTTGTTGCCCGGTCCGCCCGCGAAGGTCAGTCCGCCGGTGACCGACAGCGGCCGTGCCGGATCGTCGATCGGCAGGCCGAGTTCCTCGGCGGCGATCTGCACCGCGACCGGGAAGCAGGAGTAGAGGTCGATGTGGGCGACGTCGTCTATCGCGATCCCGGCCGCACCGAGCGCCGCGTTCCCCGCCGCCGCGATGGCAGGCGAGCGGGACATGTCCATACGCTCGGAGACGAACCACTCGTCGGTCGCGGTGGCGCCGCCATGCGGGAACACCCACCGGTCGCGCGGCACTCCCGCGGCGTCGGCGGCCGCCGCGCTGCACAGGATCAGACCGGCGCCCAGGTCGACGGTCAAGTTCGCGACCATCAGCTTCGGATACGGCGTGGAGACCATTCGGTTGGCGGGCGCTGGTGTCACGAGGGCGGCGGCGGTGTGCGGGACGGGCTGCCACGCATACGGATTGCGTGCCGCGATCTGCGACAGCCGCGCCCACAGTGCACCGATCCGCTCCCGGTGCGCCGCCTCGCTCGACCCGAGCCTGCGGCGCAACGCCGTCTCCATGAGCGCGTAGAAATACACCGGACCCCATAGACCGGCGGCATTCTCCATGTCCGAGTTCGGCCCCCTATCGGAGCCGATGACCTCGTCGGGGGCCACGTCCTCCGCCTGCTCCGGCCAGTCCACCGCCGCGCCGGTGCGGGTAGCGGCGTTCCAGGAGGACACCGCTTCGGCTCCGGTGAGCAGTGCGACGTCCGAGCGGCCGTCGGCGATGGCCTGCGCGACGGTGTTGAGCAGCCGCTGCGGTGCGTCGCCGCCGAAGCGCACCGACTGCACGGTCCTGCTCGGGGTGGCGCCCAAATCGGCGGCGACGAGCGCGCCCAAGTCACCGTAGGGACGGCTGACCGGGGCGACGGCGGCGACCAGGTCGGCCGATCGCAGCAAACGGTCACCGACACCGCTGTCGGCGCCCGCCCGGCGCAGGGACTCGGCGGCGAGTTGGACCGGGCCGGGCAAACCGGGCTCATCCGGTCGATGTACGACCTGCCCGGCACCGACGAGCACCGGCGTCCTCGGGTCCATTCCGGCTGGCAGCATGCGTCCTCCGCTCCATAACCGTCAACGTTGACGGTAACTTGAGTCCGATTAGAGCAGAGCCCGAGTGATCGGGCAACAGCGCGCATCCGGGAACTGACTCGCGAGTAAGATTCGCGCATGGGCACCAACATCGCACTGCGGTTCGACGACCACCGCGCGTACGTCACGCTCGACCGGCCGGACAAGCACAACGGCCTGACCGTCGACATGCTCAGCGGATTGATTGCCAGCGCCCGGACCATAGCCCGCCGCAGCGATGTGCGCGCGGTCATCCTGTCCGGCAACGGACCCAGCTTCAGCAGTGGCCTGGACATCGCTGCGGCAATCAGCGATCCACTGGCTATCGTGCGGAACTTCGTGCCGCGGCCCTGGCGCGGCACCAACGCCTTCCAAGAGGCGTGCTGGGCTTGGCGCCGCCTGCCCGTGCCGGTCATCGCCGCGGTCCACGGACGCTGCTACGGCGGCGGCCTCCAGCTCGCGCTCGCCGCGGACTTCCGTTTCGCGACCCCCGACGCCGAGTTCTCCGTCATGGAGACCAAGCACGGCCTCGTCCCCGACATGACCGGCGCCGCGACGCTGTCCAGGCTGATCGGGATCGACAAAGCCCTCCTGCTCACGATGACCGCGGACACCGTCGACGCGGCCTACGCCGCGAAGATCGGCCTGGTCACCGAACTGGCGGCAGACCCCGTCGCCGAGGCCGAGAAACTCGCCGACCACCTCGCGACACGATCGCCGCATGCTGTCGCCGCCGCCAAGCGACTGTTCGAGAAGTCGTGGCAGGCATCCGCTCGGCGAACCTTTGCCGTGGAACGCGCGACCCCAGCTACCGCTGATCCTCCGCAAAGCGCTCGGCCGTACCGAAGATAGATAGCTGGAAATTCGCCAGTCTTGGACATAAGCCCTCCGCCGACCGGTTCCGCTGCTAACATTTGCACGATTTGCCAGCCAGTCGACTAGTGGTGCACGGCACACTGCGAAGGGTCTGTGTATCGCGGGAAGTCCGTGGTTCGCACCGCTCTCGGGAAGAAACCGGAGGGCTCACAGACAGTGATCAAGACCGCATCCTTCCTACTACTCTCGGCGCTGGCGGGTGTCTCGGCCTTGCTCGTCACGGCGACTACCCCCGCCATCGCCAACCCGAACGCCATCAATCCGATTCCAGTGCTCAACGGAACCACAGGGTTACCCAATCTGCTCGGCCGCACCAAGGCGGTCTTCCAGGTGACCGGCATGGCCAGCCCGAACAACACCCAGACCTATAACGTCCTCGGCACCGATCTCGGCATCATGTGGGACAACGGGCACGGCGAAATGCTCACCGCTTTCGGTGACACCGCGGGCGTCGGCTTCCCGAATCTCCTCTCGGGCAGCATGTGGTCCTGGCGCAGCAATATCCTCCTGCGCAGCCACACCACGGATCCCGCCGAGGGAATCTTCTTCGACAGCGTGGTGCGCGATGTGTTCGGTCAGGCGCGCGACCTGATTCCCAGCCCGAAGATTCCGTTCCTGGAGATCAGCCGGATTCCCACCGCGGGCATCGCGGTCGACGGCGTGCAGTACATGAGCCTGATGTCGGTGAAGACCTGGGACGACGTCGGTCAGTGGAGCACCAACTTCTCCGGCCTCGCCGTCTCCGGAGACAACGGCGAGACCTGGGCCGAACTGCCCGAAACACGGCGGACCAACGAGGGCGGGAATGCCAACTTCCAGATGAACGCGTTTCTCGCGGACGGCGGATACATCTACGAATACGGCACCCGATCCGGACGCAATAACACCGCGCACGTGGCCCGGGTGCGCGGACCGGACATCGGGAATCTCGCCGAGTACGAATACTGGGACGGCCGCGCTTGGCGAAAGAACGACGTCAATGCCGCCGCGCCGATCATGTGGGGCGTCGGCGAACTGTCGGTGATGTACAACGCTTATCTCGGACAATACATTTCACTCACCACCGATCGATTCAATTCCGTGGTGATGCGGCGCGCTTCCTCCCCGGTCGGCCCGTGGAGCGATCCGGAAGTACTGATCGATACCAGGGAATTGCCCACCGCCTACGCGCCTTCGATCTTTCCGTACCAGACAGGGCGTGATCTGTACTTCCTCACGACGGTGCACAGCCAGTACAACGTCGTGCTCATGCGTACGACGCTGTAGCCCGCGGCGACGATCCGGCGCGGCGCTTGACCTCAATAATGGTTGATGTATGAGGCTGAGCCGCGTTGGATCGTTCACGTTCACGGGAGGCACCATGCTCAGCACCACCGCCGACGTCCGCGCCTGGCTGCGCGACAACGCCGTCGCGATCGACAGCTCCGATCCGGATGCTCCGGGCGCCGAGCTCGACACCTTGATCGCGCGGCTCGGGGCCGCCGGTGTGGTGGGGCTGGGTGAGTCGACGCGGTTCTCCCGGCAGACCTTCGGTGTGCGGGAGCGGATATTCCGCGGGCTCGTCGAACGGCATGGCTTCCGCGCCTTGGCGATTCAGGACAGCGCACGTTCCGGCGAGCGCTGGGACCGGTTCGTCACCACAGGTGAAAGCGACCCGGAAACAGTGCTCGCCGGCGCCTGGCGCCCGTGGCGTACCGAGGAATCGGTGGCCACGCTGCGTTGGATCCGCGGATACAACCTGGCGCATCCGGAAGACCCGGTGCGCATCTTCGGCGTCGAACCGCCCCATGCCGAGCCGAGCGACTACGACGCGGTGCTGGACTATGTGCGCCGCGCGGCCCCAGACCGGTTCGCCGCGATCGAGGCACACCTCGCGCCGATCCGCACCGCGCACCAAGTCGACGAGCACGTCCAGCGCCACCAGGGCATCCATCCCGGCCGCCCGTTCGCCGAGCACGCCGAAGACGCCCTGACGCTGCTCGCGCAATTGCCGGACACGAAGGAGCGCGCCACGGCGTTCACCCATGCCCGCCTGATCCTCGACTTCCACCGGCACAGCGTCGCCGGCCAGGGGTTCGCCCGCGACGAACGGCCTTCCGCCGAGACCGTGCTGCGGTGGCGGCGCTCGACCGGCGCCAAGATCGTCTACTGGGATGGGCTTGCGCACACCACCAATCTTCCGATCGTCTACGACACGGCCGAATTCCGCGGTGCGGGAAGTCATCTGCGTACCGGCCTGGGCGACGGATACCTGTCCGTCGGCATCGGCTTCCACCACGGCGACCTCGGTATGGCCGTGGCCCCCGGCCCGCAGCCGGACCTGGTGGACGCCGCGCTGGGCGAGGTCGACCTGCCCGCGTACTACGTGGACCTGCGCGCCGAGGCGCCGGAGCCGGTGCGCGACTGGCTCGACGGGCCCGCCGAATTGCGCACCATCAGCGGCGTCTACGACCCGGCCGCGGACGCCACGGCGAAGGTCCGCCTCACCTCGCTCGCCGACGCCTTCGACGTGCTGATCCACGTGCGCGAGACCACGCCGGTGCACTGGCTGTCGCAGGTATCGGCCTAACTCGAGCAACCCCCGGGGTCGCGGGCCACGCGATCAATAGACTCGAAACATGGATGCGGCCGACTGGGACGAGCGCTACGCGCAAACGGAATTGGTCTGGGGCGCACCGCCGAACAACACCGTGGTGGAGCACGTCTACGGGTTGGAACGCCGTGCGACGCTACAGGCCGCTACACCCGAGGGCGAGGCGCCGGAGTTCCCCCGCGCCCTCGACTTGGCCTGCGGGGAGGGGCGAAACACCCTCTGGCTGGCCACGCACGGTTGGCAGGTGCACGCCGTCGACTACTCCCAGGTGGGCATCGACAAAGGCCGCACCGTGGCCTCGCGCTTGTCCCGCTCGGTCCGCAATCGCATCACCTGGCAGTGCGCCGACGTCACCGACCTGGACGAGGCGGGGATCACCGGACCGTTCGAGCTGGTCTTGATGGTCTTCCTGCATCTGCCCGTCGAGCAGCGCCGCGCGCTGGTCCGCCAGGCGGCGGGGTTGCTGGCTCCGGAAGGCACCCTGCTCGTGCTCGGCCACGACACCACCAACATCACCGATGGCTGCGGCGGGCCGCAGGACCCGGCCATCCTGTTCACCCCCGACGACGTGGTCGCCGACCTCGGTCCCCTGGCGGCGGCGAGCCGGATCCGCGTCCGCATCGCCGACCGCGTCTACCGTCCGACGGAAACCGGCGACGCCATCGACGCTCTGGTCATCGCCACCCGGCCCGCCGAATAGGGTCGCAGTTCAGGACCAGCGCTCCAGCCACGGTGCGACAGTCTCGGCGATCAGGTCGAACCCGGCACGGAAGGCGTGCGGCTGCCCGGGAATGACGCGCACTTCGGCGGCGTCGGCGGGCTCGGGAATGCCGAACGGGTCATTGGCTCCATTGACGACCACCACGTCGATGTCGCCCGGGGCGAGCAGCTCGTCCCGGCGCGAGTTCTCCGGCTTGCCCGGCGGATGCAACGGGAAGGACAACGCGAGCACGCCGCGAGCCCGCGCCGCGACCGCCGTTCGACAGGCAACCCGCGCCCCGTTGCTGCGCCCGCCCTGGATCAGCGGAATGCGCTTGCGGCCGCGCAGCTGAGCGACGATCTCGAGCCAAGCCTCGTCCTGCTTGACCGCCGACCCCGGCGCGCGCCGCCCGGCGACCCGATACGGCTGCACCACCCGCGCCACCGCACCCCCCAGCCGCAGCGCCACGTCACGCACCGCGAGCAGGTCCTTCGCATCCACCCCACCACCAGCGCCATGCGTGAGCAGCAGCAGGAACGCGGGCCTGCGCGGCTGTTCGAGCTCCACCTCAGCCGGCCCAGCACTCGTCTCGATGCGCATTGTGGCTATTTTGGCAGTTCCGGCGGCGCGGTGAACCCCTACCCCGCACGATCGCGACCGCGACTGCCCCGTCCGGCGAGCTCGAGGTCGCGGCCAGCCTTGCGCGGCATCACCAGCTGTAACGCATCGGCCCGGCTCCGTGGGCTGGGGTAGACCGAGCATGCGCCGTTCGCGGCCCGGCTCGCGTTCGAGCTGCCGTCGCGTCCGCGACGAAGTCGCGGCCATCAGACACTGTAAAACGCGTCACATTGCCTGCTCAGCTCTTTGCGCAGTCATTACCGGCCGGTAATATGACGGATAAGTTACCCGCGAGTAGCATGCGGAAAACCGGCACGACTACCCGGTGGAGCGAACAACGGGCGGGAACGGCAACAACCGACCGCACCAACTCAACGGAGAGTGAGTACTGACCATGGGTCACTACAAGAGCAACGTCCGCGACCTGGAGTTCAACCTCTTCGAGGTTCTCGGACTCGGGTCGATCCTGGACAGCGGCGCCTACGGCGATCTCGACGCGGACACCGTGAAGGAGATGCTGAACGAGGTGCGTCGCCTGGCCGAAGGCCCGCTCGGCGAGTCGTTCGCCGACGCGGACCGCAACCCGCCGGTCTTCGACCCCGAGACCCACACGGTAACCCTGCCCGAGTCCTTCAAGAAGAGCTACCGCACGCTCCAGGACGGCGGCTGGGACAGGCTGGGCATCGCCGAGGAGCTCGGCGGCCTGCCGATTCCCCGCGCGGCCTACTGGGCCGTCGCCGAACTGATCCTGGGCGCGCAGCCGGCCGCCTTCATGTACGCCGCAGGCCCCGGCTTCGCGAACATCTTCTACAACAACGCCACCGAAGAGCAGAAGGGCTGGGCGCAGATCGCGGCCGAGCAGGGCTGGGGCGCCACCATGGTGCTGACCGAGCCCGACGCCGGTTCCGACGTCGGCGCGGGCCGCACCAAGGCGATCAAGCAGGAAGACGGCA
>NZ_BAFP01000141.1 GCF_000308455.1 Nocardia abscessus NBRC 100374
CCACCCAGGCCAGCGCCGAGATCGGCGCCCGCCTGCGCACCGGCGCCCAGAGCCGCGTCCACACCCGTGGTCAGTCCGGCCGCCGCGTCCACCGCGCCCTGCAGGCCCGCGCCGAGCCCGGTCGTCAAACCGGTCGTCGCGTCCACCACGCCTCCGAGGCCGGTCGTCAGTCCGGCCGCCCCGTTCACCGCGCCCTCGAGCCCCGCACCCAAACCGGTGGTCAGGCCCGCTGCCGCGTCCACCGCGCCCTCGATGCCTGCTCCGAGCCCAGCGCCCGTACCCAATGCCGCATCGATGCCGGTCGAGACGCCGGTCTCCAAACCCGTGCCGATGTTTCCCGCGCCTTCGAGGTCGACGCCCGCGCCGATCCCGCTGATCACCTGGGCGCCCGCGCCGAGCAGGCCGCCCACGGCAGCGGACAGATCGGCGCCCGCGTTCACCACGGTGTCGAGCCCCGCGGCCAGTCCCGCGCCCAGCCCCGCGCCGATCTCGAGCCCGGTTTCGATCGCGGTGTTCAGGCCCGCGCCCACATCGACACCCGCGCCGAGGTCGACGCCCGTACCGACGCCGAGGTCGACGTCCACGCCGCCACCCGAACCGGCACCGGCACCCAGATCGACTCCGAGATCCGCCCCCAGGTCGACTCCGGCACCGGCCACCGCCGCCGCGCCCACGGTGCTCGCCGCGCCGACCGCGGCCGCCGCGCCGGTCTGCGCGCCCGCCGCCACGATGGCTTGCAGCTGTGACCCTCCGGTGACCAGCGCCGACTCCGCGACCATCGGGGCGCACAGGGTGATGTCCTCGGGGGTCACCGCGCTCAGGCCCGCGGCGGCCAGCGCCTGGGTCGGGTTGGCGCAGTAAGCGACCGCGGCCTCGTGGTTCCGCAGCAGATCGAGGATGAACTCCAGAATCGCGTTGGGTGTCATGAGAATCGTCTCCTGAGTCCCGGCGGACCTCGCTGATCCGCAGTCGTTGGAATGCAAATCACGCTAGGAGCGCATCCCGTTACGCCGAAACGGGGCGAACCCCTACGACCGGCCGGGGGCACCCGATAGGGGCGGGAGCGTAATTAGGGGAATTTCCCTAAACGATCCCCTAACGAGGTAACGGCTGATGGCCAGCAACCGACAGAACGGTTGCGTCGGCAACTACAACGCCCAGCGCACCCTCTCGGATACACAGCAGCGACACCGGACCAGACAGCTTTTCGAACGGGGTTCTGAATGACACAGCGCCTGGCGCTCGGCATCACTGTCGGGACGTCGAATTCGGTCGCCGTGGCGGCTACGGAAGATGGCGACGACGGCATCGTCCCGTCCGGCGGCGGTTACCTACGCTCGCATCCGAGCGTGTTGCGGCTGTCGGAAGACATGGCGCCCACCCTCGGCGCGGGCGCCCGCGCCACCGGCCGCCATTCCAGCGACGTCCTGCTGGAGGGCTTCCTCGCCAGGGTCGGCGACCCGGTGGGCATCTTCGCCGAGGACGGCTCCTCGTATTCCGCGCCCGACCTGGTGGCCACCGCGATCGGTTGCCTGGTCGACGAGATCGCCGCCGAGACAGGACAAGACGCCACCCGGGCGATGGTCGCCTGCCACCCGGCGTGGTGGTCGCGGCACACCGTCGACATCCAGCGCGACGCCCTCGAGCGGGCCGGACTCGGCGAGGTGACCCTGGTCCCGGAGCCGACCGCCGCGATCCGCTGGCTCGACGCCGCGCACGGCAGGACCGATGACGGCGCGGTGATCGTCTTCGACCTCGGGGCGAGCGGCTCGACCGTCTCGGTGGTGCGCACCGGCGAGCACGCCAGCCTGCTGGGCACGCCGCTGCGCAACACCGAGGTCGCCGGAGCGGAATTCGATCTGCTGACCATGCGCTATGTCCTGGCAAATGCCGTGCTCGCCGCGGATTTCGATCCGTTCGATCCGGTGGTGGAACGCGAATTATCGGCTTTGCGAGAGCGCTGTAGAAAAGCGAAAGAAGAGCTTTCCATAAATACCGCGACGGTTGTTCCGGTCCGGGTCGACCCCGCGGATCCGCACGGCAGCACGGTGCGGCTGGTGCGCGGTGAACTGGAAGACCTGCTGCGCGGACCGCTGTTGAACTCGATCGACCTGATCCGCGACGCGGTGCACCGGGCGGGTCTCGACATCGGCGATGTCGGTCGGGTCCTGCTGACCGGAGGCGGCGGCGCCATCCCGCTGGTCGCCGAATTGATCTCCTCCGAGTTCGGCTTGCCCGTCGTGGCGGCTCCCGACCCGGAGCACACCACGGCACGCGGCGCCGCGTTGCTGGCCGCCGACCTGATTGCCGCCGAGACCGATCAGCTCCCCATGGTCGACCAGGGCGTCGAGGACGAGACCGTGCCGCAGCCCAGAGCGCTTCCCTCCTCGGGTCTGGCGGCCTTGCCCGAGGACCGCCCCGCACGCCGTGGTGCGCCGACCAGCAGGCGGCGCGTCGCGGTGGTGGCGGGCGCCGCGCTCGCCATCGGCCTGCTGACCACCGGAACCCTCGCCATCGGCACCGGCATCCAGTCCGGCCCGAGCAGTCCCGCCTCGACCGAACAGTCTCCGACGGGCGCCGCACAGGTCGCCGCGACGACCGGAGCGCAGACGGGCGATCCGTCCGCGCCGGCCGGGGTCGCCGCCACGGACTCCGCCGGCTCCACCGGCCGACCGAAAACCGAGGCGCCCAGAGCCGGCTCGCCCTCGTCGCCGGCCCAGGACACCACCGTGGCCGTGGTGAACAGCGAGCCGAGTCCCGATCAGCCCGCCCCCGCCCCGGTGGACTCCCCGGCGCCGCAACCCGCGCCGCAGCCGCAGCCCGCTCCCGCTCCCGCGCCGACCAACCCGTCGCCCCCCACCCAGCAGCAGCCGCGTCCCACGCCACCGACCGCGCCGAGCCTGCCGACCGGCGTGCTCGGCGACACGCTCGGCACGGTGCTGCGCGCTCCGGGGGAGATCCTGGGAGGCTCCGGTGGCTGATACCGCCTTCGACACTCTTCCGTGCGCCCGCGACATCTTCCGCGAGCTGGACTCCGCCGACGACCAGCCGGTGGTCTACCTCATCCGCGGCCGCTCCCAAACCGGCAAGTCGACCCTTCTCGCGGAGGTCCGGGCTCGTCTGCGCGCCCGGGGCGTCCCACTGCAGGACGACACCGCCGCCCTCCAGCACGCGTACGCGCGCAACGGCTCGCACACGGCGACCCGCACGCCGCTCGCCGGCCCCACGGCAGGCGTGACGACCGACACCGCCCGTCCGGCCCTGATCATCGACAACGCTCACACGCTCGGTCGGCTCGATCTGGAATATCTTTGCGCTGCCGTGGAATCCGGGCATCGCACCGTGGTGGTCGCCGCGCAGCCGCGCCCGCACGACCCGCGGCTGCGGATGCTCGCGGAGGCGGTCGCCCGGCGCGGTCGCGTCGTGGACCTGCGCCCGCTCGGCGTCGCGGACATGGCGCCGTTCGCCAGGGAGCTGGGCATGATGGTGCCGCGCCAGGTCGCCCAGCACATCCACGTGCAGACCGCGGGTATTCGCGGCGGCGTGGTGGCCGCGCTCACGGCGGCCTGCTCGGCGCGTCTGGACGCGGGCATCACGGCGGTCGACACGGCCGTCGCCGCGTGGGCGCGCGGATCGCTGGACAACCTCGAGCCCGACCTGCTGGAGACCCTGGTCGTCGCCACCACGGGAACGGGTCTGGATTCCACCGAGCTCACCGAGGTGCTCGGCGTGGAGCAGGACGTCGCGCAAGATCTCATCGACCGCGCCAGGGCCAGCGCCCTGGTGACCGATGCCGACCTGCTGCTGGAACCCGCCGTCGCCCCGCTGCGCACGCTACTCGGCGACCGCAGGTTCGTCGCGGTCGAGCGCCGGTTGCTCGGCGCCCGGCTGGAGGCGGGCCTGCTGCGTGACCGCACCGCGCTGCAGTTGGCCGAGTCCGGCGTCCGCGACCCGCGTCTGGCCGACTTCCTTGTCACCGCCGCGGAGCAGGCCGGTCGCGAAGCGGTTCGCTATTACGCCGCCGCGGCCGCCGCGGGGGCGGAACTCGATCCGATCGCGCTGCGCTGGGCCGAGGCGGCCGCGCGGACCGGCGACGGCGACACCGCCATGCGGCTGGCCGAGCCGATGCTGGCGCGTGCGGGCAGCACCGGCGCCGACCTCGCCACAGCCGTGCGGATCTGCGCCGCGGTGCTCACCCGCCGCGGGCTGGTGGGGCGCGCGGCGCAGCTGTACACCTGGCTCGGCGGCGACCGGGTAGGCCCGGACTGGGCGGTCGGCGCCACGGTGCTGTGCCTGGCGGGTGACGTGGCAGGCGCCGGGGAGATGTCGTCCTCGTCGACGCAATGGCCCCCGACCGAGGCGGGGGCGCACGCGCGGGTGATCGCGACCGCGCTCGCGGACACCATCGCACCCGGCAACAGCACCGCGGCGGCGGTGTCGGCGCTGGTGCAGGCCGCGCACGCGGACGCGGGCGTGGACCGTTTCCTGCCCTGCACGGCGGCCTCCATCGCCACGCTGCTCTCGCTCGCTACCGGTGAGCCGCGCCGCGCCCAGGACGCGTTGCGGCGGGCCACCGCGAGCGGGCTGCGCTGCCACCAGCTCGACGTGCTGGCGGCTTGGACGGCGATGCTCGGCGGCGACGAGCGCGCCGCCGCGGCCACGGTGGCCGCGCTGGACCACGACCAACTCGATTTCCGCGACCGGCTGCTCGCCCACGGTGTCGCGGTGGGCCTGGCCCGGCGCAGCGGTGATCACACCGCGCTGGCCCGCGCGTGGCAGGCGGCGTATCCGCTGTTCGACGACGTGCAGGCCGACCTGCTCGCGCTGCTGCCCATCGGCGAACTGTGGCTGGCCGGTATCCGGATGCGGGACGAACGGCGGATCGCGCCGCTCGTGGACGCCGCGCTCGCGCTGCTGAGCCGGTTGAACGACCCGCCCGCCTGGTCCAACGCCTTCCACTGGTACGGCGTGCAGGCCGCGATCGCGCACGAGAGCCCCGAGGCACTGCTGCCGCACGCGCGAGCGCTGAAAGCGGCGGCGGAAGCCGGTGACCGGCACGCCGCCGTACTCGCCGACGCGGGCCGCACCTGGGTGCTCGTGCTACGCGGCCAGGTCGCGACCGCGCCGGTGCACGCGGCGGTCGCCGCACTCACCGAGATCGGCATGACCTGGGACGGCGCCCGGCTGGCCAGCGAGGCGGCACTCGCGGCGGCCGATTCCACGACCGCCACCGCGCTGCTCAAACTGGCCCGCACGGTCCGCGCCGACGCCCGGCCGCAGGAGCCGCAAGCCCGTCCGTCCACACCGGTCTCGCACAATGGCGACGCTCCTCCGCCGACGCCCACGCCGCCGCAGGCCGCGATCCTCAGCGAACGGGAACGCGAAGTCGCCGAGCTGGTTCTGCTCGGGCTCACCTATCGCGAGATCGGTGCGCGCCTGTACATTTCCGCGAAGACGGTCGAGCACCACGTGGCCCGTATTCGACGCCGGGTCGGTGCCCGTTCCCGTTCGGAGTTATTGTCGATGCTCCGCGCCATGGGACACGGCTCGCTTCTGGTGTGACCGGGTGCGGTTCCGTCAGCGGAAGCGCCGAAGCGAGGTAGGTGAGATGGCCACTGGGGTTGGCCTGCGCGTCGCCGAGGACGCGTGCACTGCGGTGATCGTCACCGATGGCGACGAGGAACCGCGGTACATCGTCCGGGAGTCGATCCTGCACATGTCCGAAGACGGTGACGCCGAACTGGGTGGTCCGGCGTCGGCCGGGCACGCGCATTCGATCACCGGATTCGTGCCCGCCGTCGGTGACCCGGCGGGCATCTCGGTCGACGACGGCGAGGCGTACCGCGCCGAAGACCTCGTCGCGACCGCCCTGTTCTGCCTGATCAACCTGGCCGCCGAGCATCTCAGCGGTCCGGCCGAGTTCTACGCGACGCATCCGGCCGATTGGACCGCCGAGCACGTGCGGTCGCTGCGTGACGCGCTGGACTACCTCGGTCTGCGCTCGGTGCTGCTGGTCAGCGAGGGTGAGCTGCCCAGCGCCGAAACCGGCGCGGGCGGTGACTCGTTCGCCTACGACGCGGCCCGCGGCGCGCTGGCGGCCGTGCTGGCCACCCCTGCGGGCGCCACCCCGCCGGACCCGTCCACCGCGGAGAACTCGACGGTGGACACCATCGTCATCCCGGCGGTGCCGAGCACCGAGGCACAGCCGCAGGCGTACTCGGCGGCCTTCCCGATCGCCGAGCCGATCGGGGCCGTGGCCGCGGAACCGGAGCCGTCCGAGAAACCAACGCAGGCAGCGGTTCCCGTGAAAGAACCGAGGCGTATGCCGTTGCTGATCGCGGGCGCCGCCCTGATCGGGTTGGTGCTCGGCGGCATCGTGGTGGCCCTGCTGTTCCGCGACAGCGGCGAGACGCCGGTGCCGCCGCTGCCCGACGCACAGTCCGAGCAGACGTCGGTACCCGCTCCGCCCCCGCCGCCGGTCACGTCCGCCACAACGCCCACCACCGCCGAGCCGCCCGAGCCGCCGGTGGTGATCACCGAGACCACCACGCCGGAGACCACCACGCCGGACCCGCCGACCAGCGAGCCGCCGCCCACCACGACGCCGCCCACCACCACCCGTTCTTCGACAGTGCGCAGCACGACGACAACCGGGTACCCGTTCCCGCACCTACCGCAGATACCCACCATCCCCGGAATGGGAACACCGAGTAGTCGGTGATTAGTAGCGCCCTTCCCGGGTTTGTGGCCTAGAGTGTTGCGCTGACCGGGTTGTCGGATGAATTCCCTCGCCGGTCGGTTGCTGGACGAAGGCTGTGCGCCAACGGATTCTGCCCGTGGCCACGGATTTAGCTGGCACGTGCGTGCCGACGAAGGGACTTCATGCGCAAGTTGGTGGCGCGTCGCGCCGCGGTCAAGGCTGTCGCCATCGCTTCGACCGTTCTCCTGGCTCCTTTGTTCGGCACGACGACCGCGGCGGCGGTCCCGGACGCGCCCGCACAGCTCGCCGCCGACACCCTGCCACCGGAACTGGTGCAGGCCATCGCGCGGGATCTGCAGATGACCCCGACCGAATACCTCGACCGCGCCGCGCGCGCCCAGCAGCTGCGCGACTACGCGCGCGACTTCCGTTCGGAGCGTCCGGATTCCTACGCGGGCGCCTGGATCGGCGCCGACGGCAAGCCCGTCGTCGCGGTCACCTCACTGGACGCCGCCAAGATCGCCGCGGCCGACGGCTACCAGACCAGGCTCGCCCCGGTGTCGGCGGACAGCCTGGAGACCTCGCTGGTGCAGCTCAACCAGTGGGTTACCGGCCTGCCGCGCGAGATCTCGCAGGCGATCAACTCCGTGGCCATCGACTTCCTGAACAGTCAGCTGGTGCTCAGCGTCGCCAACACCCCGGCGGGTCACATGCTCAACCTGCCGACCCTGCTGGCGAACATCAAGGTCATCCTGGCGCCGAACAGCGGAGGCCCGGTCGAGCGCAGGCCGATGGGCGGCGACACCTACATCAGCGCGCCCGGCCCGCTCGCCGACTCGTCGCTGCGCGCCGTCGATGTGTGCTCGTTCGGGTTCAACAGCATCGACGCGTCCGGCAACGCGCTGAACATCAGTGCGGGCCATTGCGATCCGAACCTGGGCAAGGGCAACCAGGAGGCCGGCGTCTACCTGCCCAACGTCCGGGACATCCCGGCCAGTCCGGAGCTGGGCACCTTCGTGCGCGCCTCGCTGGGCGGGCAGTCCGCGCTGGACTACTCGGTGATCAAGCTGAACGAGCGCGCGGTGCGGGCGGGCATGGACCAGCCCTCGGTGCGCGGCGCCAACGGCACCACGCTGGCGATCACCGGCACCGCCGACCCGATCACCGGCGCCCCGGTGTGCAAGTCCGGCCAGTCGTCCACCTTCACCTGTGGCTTCGTCGTGGCCGACCGGGTGGAGACCCAGCTCTTCACCGCCGAGGGCGAGAGCAAGACCGTGCGCGGGTTCGCCAGCTCGGCCTGCACGCTCGGCGGCGACAGCGGCGGCGCGATCGTGTCCGGCACGCTGGCCCTGGGCATCACCAGCGGTTCCAATGCCGCGGACGCACCGAACTGCAACGAGGCCAATATCGCCCTCGCCCAGTACGGAGGCACCGCTTCGCTGGGCATCCCGATCCGGGCGATCCTGGCCGATGTCGACGCCTCCTCCGGCGGCGGGATCGGCAGCGGCATCGCCGTGCGCACCTGGCCCAACGCGAGCTGAGCGCGCGCCCGAAGATGTGGTGATCCACATATCCACGGTCGACGGGCTATGAGGGAGTCGAGAACCACCAGATGAGTAGGCATACCGCGCCAAACCCCATATAGTCTGCTCATGCTCCTGCCACGTATAGGTCCTCCCCGATCAGCTGCGCGACAGACCGGAATCCGAAAAACAGTGATCGCCGCCTCGGCGGCGATACTGCTGTTCGGGCCCACGGCGGCAGTAGCGACGGCGGAACCCGACCAGGCTCCCGGCCTCCCCGCCGAACTGGTCGCTGCGGTGACCCGCGATCTGAAGATCTCGCCCGACGAGTACCTGCACCGCGCGGAGCTGGCGCAGCAGGTGGCCGCGTTCGCCACCACCGCTCAGCGGCAGTACCCGTCCGTGTTCGCAGGCTCCTGGCTGGACGACGCGGGCAAGGCGGTCGTGGCGCTGGCTCAGGGCCCCGGCGCCGAGGAGGCGAAGAAGGCCGCCGAGTCGGCCGGTTTCGAGGTGCGCAACGTCGCCAAGAGCGAAGCGGCCCTGCGTGGCGAGAAGAGCGCCTTCGAGCGGTGGCTGGAGGGCCAGCCCGAGGCGGTGCGGTCGCTGGTGCGCGGCGCGGTGGTGGACACGGTGAACAACGCGATCGCGGTGCGCGTCGACCAGGCGGGCCTGCCGATGCCGAACTTCATCGACCCGGCGCGCGTCATCGTGATGGCCCCGCCGGTGGCGGGCGAGCAGGGCACCCTGCAGGCCGGTGAGATCGCCGGTGAGGCGCGCGGCGCCCTCGCGGGCGGCGACGGCTACGCCTCGGTCGCCGGGCG
>NZ_BAFP01000140.1 GCF_000308455.1 Nocardia abscessus NBRC 100374
GAGGGAGTCGCCATGAGGGCCGCCGTCGTCACCGCCGCCGAGTTCGAGGTCGCGGAGCTGCCCACGCCGCGGCCCGGCCCCGGTCAGCTGCTCATCGACGTGTCGCGCTGCGGAATCTGCGGCTCGGACCTGCACGCCCGCACCCACGCCGACGAACTGGCCGACCTGGCCGTGGCCACCGGCTACGACCACTTCATGCGCTCGGCGCAGAGCGTGGTGCTCGGACACGAATTCAGCGGCACCGTCGTCGATTACGGGCCGGACTGCCGCAAGCGATGGAAGAGGGGCACCGCCGTGGTGGCCCTGCCGATCGTCCGGCACGGCAGGCAACCCCACTTGGTCGGGCTGTCGACCGCGGCGCCGGGCGGGTACGCCGAACAGGTGGTGGTCCAGGAATCGATGACCATGCCGGTGCCCAACGGCTTGTCCGCCGAGCACGCCGCGTTGACCGAGCCCATGGCGGTGGCCTGGCATGCCGTCCGCAAAGGCCGCGTCGGCAAGGGCCGAACCGCCTTCGTCATCGGCTGCGGGCCGATCGGCCTCGCGGTGATCAGCATGCTGAAGGCGGCAGGCGTGCGCACGGTGGTCGCGAGCGATTTCTCACCGCGGCGCCGAGAACTCGCCACCGCCTGCGGCGCCGATATCGTGGTCGACCCGGCGACCGAGTCGCCATGGGCGGCCGCCCCGAAGAAGGGACGGATCAACGGCGTCACCGACATCCTCGGGCTCGGCTTCGACACCATGGAGCGCCTGCGGCGGGTCCCGAACCTGCCGTGGTGGTACGTCTTCCGGCTGGCGCACACGATGAACGCGGGCCCGGCCGGCCCGGTGATCTTCGAATGTGTCGGCGTACCGGGGATCATCGATCAGATCCTCGCGGCCGCACCGCCGCTGTCGCGCGTGGTCGTGGTGGGAGTGTGCATGGAGACCGACCGCTTCCATCCCGCGATGGCGATCAACAAGGAGATCGAACTGCGGTTCGCGCTCGGCTACGACCCCGGCGAGTTCCGCGACACCTTGCACATGCTCGCCGAGGGCAAGGTCGACCCGAGCCCGCTGATCACCGGGACCGTCGGGCTGGACGGCGTGGCGGACGCCTTCACCGCCCTGGGCAACCCGGAGCGGCACGCGAAAATCCTGATCGACCCGCGCGGCCGCACCACCACGCCGGTCTGATCGCACCCGCTCACGGCGCGGCGGCGAGGACCTCGTCGGCGATCTTCTCGTCCAGCGTCACCCGTACCAGGGCCGCGGCCAGCTCCGCGGTGTGATGGTTCGGTGCCAGACGCGCCAGCCGGTCGGGATCCTCCGGCAACTGGATGCGTTTGGCGCCGCGCAGCGCGCGCTCGTCGAAGTGCGGCCGCACCCACGCCCACGTGTCCTGGACCTCGCGCAGGAAGATATCGGCGCCGGTGGGGCCGATGCCGTCGAACTCCTGGAGCAGTTCGGCCGCACGCTGGGGGTCGTTGTCCGCCTTCTTCGCCAGTTCGCGCAGGTCACCGTGGTAGCGGTCGAGCACTCGCGCGGCGTTGTGGCCCAGCCTCGTGGCGGTGCTCTCGTCGTAGCGGCGATAGTTCGCCCGGCCCAGCGCGTCGACCAACTCTTGCCAGTCGGCGTCCGCGACCCGGTGCGGCGTTCGATAGCCGCCGCCGATCAGCTCCCGTGTGGCCGCGATGGCGATCTCCGCGGAGATGCGGGTACTGAGCAGCTGGGAAAGCATGAGCAGCTGGAAAAGTGCGGCCGGTTTGTCGTCGAGCGTGATACCCGCTTCCTCGGCATATCCCGTGCCCGCACGGACGAGCAATTCGTGTACGACGTCCTCTTGGCTCATCGTTACCTCCTCTCGCTACCAGGCCGCATACCCGGGCACACGTCGCCTACACCGCCGGTGCGGCGGCGGTTCACCGCAGGTCACGACGCCGCAGGAGGAGGCGGCGAATCATTCCGGGAGCACGCTCAAGGCGCCCTCGGCGCTTCGGGCTGCGGTGAGGCAGGCCGTGGCGGTGAACTGGTCGGCGAGGGGGTGGCGGGCCCTGGCGCGCCACTTGCGGACCGCGGCGACCGCCAGAGCGCGCTGCGCGGTGAGCGGCGCGTCGATCGGGAGGCCCAAACGCAGATGGGGTGCGATGCCGGAGCCGCCGATGAGACGGTGCAGTTCGGCGAGATCGTCCGCGGGCAGCGCCAATTCGTCGGTGCGCAGGCGGCCGAGCAGGCGCAGTTCCGCGAAACCGTGCACGTCCGCGAGCAGCGTGCGCACCCTCGGCAGCAGACGGTCGGCCTGGGTGCCGCGGTAGGCGGTCAGCACCCGGGCCAGCGCGGTGAGCGCGGAATGGGCTTTGAGCTGGTCGGCGCGCTGACCGAACTGCACGTCCAGTACCGAGCGCAATTCGTCCACTCCGCTGCGGCTGGTCAATTCGGCGGCGAGCGTGGCCGAATCCCGCACGCCGAGCCGGATCAACGTGACCGCCATGCGAATGCCGAACAGCCCGAACCGCTCGGCGAGCTGCGCACGCAGTTCCGGCGGCACCGGAAGCGGCACGTCGGCGCGCGCGAAACGGTCCGCCGAGAGCAGCGCGGCGCTCAGTTCGTCGACCGGGACGCGCGCCAGCGCCTCGAAAGCCGCGAACTCCTGCTGACGCAGCGTCGCCGCGGCGAACGCGAGCAGCCCGGCGACCGGGATGACGGCCTGGCACAAACCCGTTCGTTCCAGTTCCCCGGCGAAACGCGTGGCGACATCACGGGCCGAGTGCAGCGCGTCGATGCGGCCTGCCCCGATCTCGTCGGCCCGCGAGACCACGCCGACGATGCCGAGCGGGCCGGGCGCTCCCGGACCGCCGTTGGCCGCCGCGGTTCCGGCGCCCACGCGCTCGAGGAACTGCACGTCGGCCGCGTCCAGCCTGCGCAGCAGATACACCACCGCGTCGGCGCCCGGGATGGCGATTCCTTGCTCGGCGCGCTCGTCGTCCGTACCCGGAGTCAACAGACGCGCGGTGCGCCGGGAGACCTCGCGCGAGAGCGACGACGTACCCGGGGTATCGATGATGGTGGTGTGGGCGAGCGTCGCGGCGGGCCACTCGACCTCGAGATGGTCGACCTCGCGCGGGGCCGGGGCGTTCCAGTTCAGCCGGTCCAGGTCGAAGGTCAGCCCGTGCGTCCCGCTGCCGCGCCGGACCACGACATGCGCGCGGGCGCCGTCGGGCGCGTACGCCGTCACGCTGGGTGTCGAACCGTAGCGATACCAGGTGACCACCCTCGTGCACTCGGTGGCGTCGGTGGGGGCGATGTCCTGTCCGACAAGCGAGTTCAGCAGGGTCGATTTGCCCGCCTTGATCGAACCGGCCAGCGCCACGCGCAACGGCTGGTCCAGTCGGCGGGCGCAGTCGGCCAGCAGGGCACGCGCGCGCGGCTCGCCCGCCAGCGCCGTCTGCGCCGCGCCGACCAGCCGATGCGCCTCGGCGACGATACCCGGCACCGGGCCACCATCACGTCTCACGGGGCTACCGTACCGGCGGGTCCCATCGGTAGTGCGGTCTGCATGGCGTCGGCGTATCGGCGCAGCTCGGCGACTACGCGCAGCTGCTGATCCAGCTGTGCGCCGCGTTCGGCGCGGCGGGTGGCGACCATGCTCGCCGCCTCCTGCGCCGCCCGCAGCGACTCGTCGATCGAGCGCAGGCTGCGTTCGGCGACGCCCGCGTAGTGGTCACGCAACGCGCGATGGATGCGGTGCAGCCGATCCTTCGACTCCTTGCCCGCCTGGAACGCCACGTCATCGACGAAACGGCGCACCGCGGCCTTCGCCTCGTTGCGCCGTTTGGCCAGCCGGGCCTGCTTGTCGTCCCGGAAGGCTTTGCCGCCCACGATCAATCCCGCGCCGATCGAGATCGGGTTGAGCAGGGCCAGCCCGGCGAAGGTGCTGGCCAGCCCCACCATGAGTACGCCGCCGTAGGAGCCGCGCATGCCGACGAGCAGCTTGCTGCCGAAACCGATGTCGGGTTCCAGATCGGCGAGCGTGCCGGAGATGGCGAGGCCGGTGTCGGCTCCCGCGCCTGGGCGCACATCCGGCAGGTCGACCGCGCCGAGCTCGGCGAAATGCTCGGCGACGCGTTCGGCGAGCTGAATCGCCCGGGAGTGGGTCCACAGCAGGTTGTCGCCGAGGGCGGTGTCGACGGTGCCGGTGAGGTGTTCGGCGATGCGGTCCCAATGCCTGCCCGGGTCGTGCTCGTCGATCCATTCCTCGGTGGTACGCGCGATGTTGCGCAGGCGGTCGCGCAGGTCGTGGTCGACGTCACCGGCCAGGTCGGTGATGCCGTCGGCGAGCGTCTGCTGCCAGGCGGCGGTTCTGCGGTGCAGTTCCTCGGCCGCGGACCGGGCGGATTGCAGCTCGCGCACCGCCGCCGCGCCCTGTGCGGGATCGCGGACCGCGACGAGCTCACTGCCCAGGGCCAAGGCGAGATGCTCGGCCGCGGAGCGGATATCGCGGGCCACGGCGGCGCGGGTGGCCAGCTGATCGCGCGCCACCACCTGGTCACGCAGGAATTCGTAGAGCACACCGAAGCCGGATTCGACGCCCAGCTGCGGGTCCTGCAACCGCATGGCGTGGCTGCGCAGCAACGAGGACACCGGGATCATCGGCACGTCGAGCCCGGCACGCGCGAGATGGCCCAGATCGGCCTCGTGCACCTGCCGCCAGTGCGGATACAGGTCGATCTTGGTGAACAGCAGGGCGACCGTCGGGCACAGTTCCCGCACCTGTCGCAGGAAGGCCAGTTCCGGCTCGGTGAGTTCGGTCGACGCGTCCGACAGCACCAGCACCGCGTCCGCGGCGGGAACCATTCCGAGCACGCCCGCGGCATGGGCATTGCCGTGCCCGCCGACGCCGGGAGTGTCGATCAGCACGATGCCGTCGGCCAGCAGCGCGTTGGGTATCTGGACCTCGAGGCGCACGATCCGCCGTCCCTGTGCGAGCGGTGAGCGCGGGTCGATCGCGCCGATCTCCGCGATCGGCACCTCGGCCCTGGTCTCCGCGCCGCTGGAGTCGCCGTGCGACGCGAGCACCAGCTCCGCGCGCGGCTGCGGGCCGTGCGCGAGCAGCGTCGGCACCATGGTGGTGGCATCGTCCCCGACCGGGCAGATGTCCAGGTTCAGCAGCGCGTTGACGAAACGGCTCTTGCCCTGGTCCAGCTGTCCGGCGACGACGATGCGCCGGCGCGGGTCGCGGACCCGGTCGGCCGCCACTTCGAGGCGGCCGACCAGATCGTTGCGTCCCGCGGCACGGGCCGCCGCGATGGTTTCACCGAGTACCGACAGCAGCGGTACCGCCGGTGGAGTGGCGTTCGGCGCGGGCGTCCCCATCGCGGTATGGACCTCTTTCGTAATTACCGGCAACTGTCAGTGCAGGAATGTATCGCCACCCAGGTCGGCGTTCGCCGAACCGCTGAATTCCGTGCTCGCGTTGGTCTCGCCGAACAGGCCCGAGTCGGCGTGGCCGCCGGTCGTGCTGTCCAGGCCCGCGCCGAAGGCGCTCGACACGTCCAGCGAGGACCAGGTGTGCGCGGTCGAGCCGACGCTGCCACCGAGACCGGCGCCCGTGTCCACCGCACCGTGGGCCGCGCCGCTCGCCGAGCCCGCCAGTCCGGAGGTCGCGTCCACCGCGCCGCCGAGACCGGCCGTGGCATCGAGGCCGGAAGTCGCGTGCGAACCCGCGCTGCCGCTGATTCCGCTGTCCAGGCTCGAACCGAAGTGCGCTCCGGCGCTCGACGCGCCTTCGAGACCGGTCGACAGACCCGAACCGACGTTGCCCGCAGCGCCGAGACCGGTGGACAGGCCGGTCTCCAGGCCCGCGCCCGCGCCGACCGCGCTGTCGATTCCAGTGGAGAGGCCGGAGCCGAGACCGGCACCCGCCTGCGCGCCGGCATCGAGCCCAGCCGACAAACCCGAACCAATACCCGCACCCGCCTGCGCACCGGCATCGACAACGCCGGTGAGACCGGTACCGGCCTGCACCGCGCCGTCCACGCCGGTGGACAGCCCTCCGCCGAGACCGGTGGACAAGCCCGTCTCCAGTCCGGTCGTCGCCTCGATTCCGGCATCGAGCGCCCCGCCGAGACCGGTTTCCAGACCCGTGCCGAACTGCCCGCCGGTGTTCAGCGAACTCTCCAGTCCGCCGCCGAGCTCCGCTCCGGTGGTCACGGCCGCGCCGAGACCGGTCGCGAGCCCGGTCTCCAGGCCGGTCGCCGCTTGCGTTCCGAGGTTTCCGGCACCGCCGATGGCGGAAGAGAAGTTGCCGCCGAGTCCGGCGGTCAGATTGCCGGATCCCTGTGCCGCGGTATCGATTCCGCCGGTGAGCCCGGTCGCCACCTGACCGGTGGCGTCGAGTGCACCACCGAGCCCGGTCTCCAGGCCGGAGCCGATCTGAGCACCCGCGCCGGCGGCTCCGTTCAGTCCGGTGGACAGCCCCGCGCCGAGATCGGCACCGGCTTGCGCACCGCTGCCCACGGCAGCGTCCAAACCGGTGGTCACCGCACCAGCTCCGTTCACCGCGCCCTCCAAGCCGGCGCCCGATCCGGCACCGGCCTGGCCACCGGCACCCAGCGCCGCATCGATCCCGGTACTCAGACCACCAGCCGCATCGACGGCCCCGTTCAGACCCGCACCCGCACCGGCACCGAGACCCGCGGTCAAGTCGGTCGCGGCACCGGCGGCGCCTTCCAGACCCGCCCCCAAGCCCGTAGTCACACCGGCAGTGGCATCCAGGCCGGTCTCCAGCCCGGAGCCGATCTGAGCACCCGCGCCGACAGCTCCGTTCAGTCCGGTGGACAGCCCCGCGCCGAGATCGGCACCGACCTGCGCACCGCTGCCCAGCGCGGCATCCAAGCCGGTGGTCACTTCACCGGCTCCGTGCACCGCACCGCCCAGCTCGGCACCGATACCCGTCGTCAGATCGCCGACCGCGCCCACGGCGCTCTGCAGACCTGCGCCCAAGCCCGTGGCCGCGCCCACACCCGTGGTCAGACCGCCCGCCGCGTCGACAGCACCTCCCAGACCTGCCCCGAGGCCCGCACCCGCGCCGAGACCTGCCGTCAGATCGGTCGCCGCACCCGCGGCTCCCTCCAGACCCGCGCCCAGACCCGCTGTCGAATCGACCGCCGAGCCAAGACCACCCTCGAGACCAGCACCCAGGCCCGTGGTGAGATCCGTCGCGCCCTCCACAGCACCTCCCAGACCCCCACCGAGCCCCGTAGTTATATCGGCCGCGCCTCCGATGGCGCCCCCCAAGCCCGCGCCGAGCCCGGTCGTCGCGTCGACAGCGCCCCCCA
>NZ_BAFP01000139.1 GCF_000308455.1 Nocardia abscessus NBRC 100374
GACGGTGCGGAGCCACCCCATGCGGGCCGCGGCGGCGCAAGGCGCCCGATCGGCTCTCCGCGCAGGATCGCCGTGTGCGCCGCGGAAAGCGCCGGTCCTGGATCGGTGCCGAGCTGGTCGGCCAATCGGGAGCGGAAGGCCGCGAATGATTCCAGCGCCTCGTTGGGCCGTCCCGCCGCGGCGAGCAGACGCAGGAGGGTCAGCTGCGCGGGCTCGTCCAGGGAGTCGGCGGTGGCACGCCGACGAGCCAGGCGCAGCGCACCGTCGATATCGCCGCCGTCCTCGCGTGCGGCGAGTTCGAGCTCATCGAGTTCGGCGAGCCGCCGCCCGGCCGCGGCGCGCAGCTCGTCGGCGAGGTCGCCCGGGGGGCAGATCGGCGCCGGGGTCGCCGCGCCACAGCGCGCGCGCCCGCGCGATCTCCGCCAGGCACCCGGGCAGGTCGGCTGCGGCGTGCAGTCTGCGCGCCCGCGTCACCCGCTCGCCTACCGAGGACAAGTCGACTTGGTCGGCGCCGAGGGTCAGCCGGTAACCCGCCGGGCCGATTTCCAGCGCACCGACCGGCAGCGCCGATCGGAGCCGGGAGACCTGGGTATGCAGCGCGTTCATCGGCGACCGCGGCGGCTGTTCGCCCCAGACCTCCTCGATCAGGGCGTCTGCGCCACGGCTGCGGCCGGGCCGCAGTGCGAGGGCGGTGAGCAGGAGCCGGGAGCGCGCCCCTGGCAGCGGTGTCAGGGCACCCTCGCGGCGCAGCGCGACCTCGCCCAGCAAGGCCACCACGACCGATTCGCCTGCGGGCGTCGTCACTGCTCGACTGTGGCCGTGCGGGCCGTTGTGCTCCGGAAACATCCCGCGGTCATCGTAGGCGAGCAGGCCCGATGGGGCCGACACGATTTCTTTGCCGCGATCCGGAGTGGTCGGTCGCATAGTCTGACCCCCATGGCTGAGTTCGAGGTGGTCCGGTCGGCCGTGATCACGGCCGCTCCCGCGCGCGTGCACGGGCTGATCGATGATTTCCACGAGTGGGTCAAGTGGTCGCCGTGGGAGGACCTCGACCCGCAGCTGCAACGCAGCTATTCCGGCGCCGACTCCGGTGTCGGCGCGCGCTATGCGTGGAGCGGCAACCGCAAGGCGGGCGCGGGCAGCATGGAGATCATCGGCAGCGCCGACCGCGAGATCGGCGTGCGCCTGGAGTTCCTGAAGCCGATGAAGGCGACCAACATGGTGACCTTCACCCTGGACCCGGTCGAGACCGGCACCGAAGTGACCTGGCGGATGACCGGACAGCAGACCGGCCTGATGGGCTTCATCGGCAAGATCATTCCGATGGACAGATTCATCGGCCGGGATTTCGAGAAGGGACTCGCGCGGTTGCAGGAGGCGGCGACCGCCGAAACGGCCTGACTGCCGCGCGCCAACCACGGCGTACCTCCGCCTCCGCTCCGGCCATGCGCAGACTGACGACGGACCACGTCCGACCGCGCCCACTATGCGTACCTCCGCCTCCGCTCCGGCCATGCGCAGACTGACGACGGACCACGTCCGACCGCGCCCATTAAGCTGCGGACATGGCTACTGCAGCGCAATGGATCGAGGGCGCGCGACCGCGTACCCTGCCGAACGCGATCGCCCCGGTGCTCGCCGGGACCGGCGCCGCCGCGTCCGTCGACGGTGCGGTGTGGTGGAAAGCGATTCTCGCGCTGTTCGTTTCGCTGGCGTTGATCATCGGCGTGAACTACGCCAACGACTATTCCGACGGCATCCGCGGCACCGATGACGTCCGAGTCGGCCCGTTGCGCCTGGTCGGGCAGAAACTGGCCTCGCCCGCCGCGGTGAAGACCGCCGCGATCGTCAGTCTGGTCATCGCCGCCGTCCTGGGTCTGGTGCTGGTGTTCACCAGCGCGTGGTGGCTGCTGCTCGTCGGCGCGGCTTGCCTGGCCGGGGCCTGGTACTACACCGGCGGCAGCAACCCATACGGCTACAGCGGATTCGGTGAAGTGGCGGTGTTCGTCTTCTTCGGCCTGGTCGCCGTGCTCGGCACCCAGTTCGTACAGGCGGGCCGGATCGACTGGGTGGGTGTGCTGCTCGCGGTCTCGGTGGGCGCGTTCTCCAGCGCCGTACTCGTCGCGAACAACCTGCGCGACATCCCCACCGACACCGACTCCGGGAAGGTCACGCTGGCGGTGAAACTCGGTGACCCGCGCACCCGCACCCTGCACCTCGCGCTGCTGACGGTGCCGTTCCTCGCGACGCTGGTGCTGGTGGCCCGCACGCCGTGGGCGCTGGCCGGGCTGCTGGCGATCCCGCTCGCCGTGCGCGCCAACGCGCCGGTGCGCGGCGGCAAGGGCGGCCTGGAGTTGATTCCCGCGCTGCGGGATTCCGGCTTGGCCCTGCTGGTCTGGTCGGCGGTCACCGCGCTGGCGGTCGGGCTGGGCTAGCGCGCACGCGAGCCCTGTGCTCGACCGACGCGACCACGTCGGCCCGAAGGTGGCTCTCGCGCGAAGCCAGACCGAGCGTGGTCCGTGCGAGGCGCCGGGAATCAGTCCGCGTCCGGCACCAGGATGCCCAGCACCCAGTTCACGATCGAGACGATGATCCCGCCGAGCACCGCGGCCCAGAAGCCCTCGACGCGCAGGCCGTAATCGGTGAACGCGTCGGTGATCTCGGCGGTCAGCCACAGCATGAGCGCGTTGATCAACAGCAGGAACAGGCCGAGCGTCACGATCACCAGCGGTAGTGACAGCAACTTCACGATCGGCTTGACCAGCGCGTTCACCACCGTGAACACCGCGGCCACCGCGAGGACGACGGCGATCTTGGCGCCGGTGCCGCCTTCGGGCGCGAGGATGTCGATCTTGTCGACCCAGAAGGCGGCCAGCCAGATGGCCGCCGCGTTGATGATCAACCGAATCACGAGCTGCATGGGCCAATGCTAGGCCCAGAGTGCGGGCATGCGCCGCCGGAAAGACCGACTGGGACAGCGCATGCCCGCTCACTCATGCCGCTCGGTCGAGCAAAGTGTGCACTTCGGGGCGCAGCCGGTCGATCGCGGCGGCTCCGCCGAACAGGCGCTCGGTGGTCTGGTTGGGCGCCCGCAGGATGCCGAGCAGGATGTGCCCGGATTCGATGGTCTTGTCCTTGCGGCCGAGCGCCTCGCGCAGCGAGAGCTCGAGCACCTTCTTCGCGTCTCTGGTGAACGGGATGTGCCGGTAGTCCCCGGCGCGACCCCAGCCGAACAGCCCGCGCCGCGGCTCGGGTGCGGCGCGCTCGAGCGCGTCCTCGCCGAAGTGGGCCTCCAGCGACTCCCGCACCGCGTCGAGGTCGATGCCGATGGACCGCAACGCCTCGGCGTCCTCGGCGCCGAGCGGATCACCCTTGCCCTGCTCCGAGAGCGTGCGCAGCACGCCTTCATGGGTGAGTCCCGTGTCGGCGAGCAGTGCCACGAGCTCCGGCTCGCCCTGCGCGAGCAACCCGAGCAGCACATGCTCCACATCGATGGTGGACGAGCGCAGTTCCCGCGCGTCCTCCTGGGCGACCACGATCGCCGTGCGCGCCGACCTGGTGAACCGTTCGAACATCAGCGGCTCCTGTCTCTCCGGTTGTATTTCTGGTGGACCGCCTGCTTGCTGACCTCGAGCGCTTCCGCGATCGCCTGCCAGGACCAGCCCTGGGCTCGGGCGTTGGCGACCTGGATCGCTTCGAGACGTTCGAGCAGCCTGCGCAGCGCGAGCACCGCGCGCAGCCCGACCTTGGGATCGGGGCTGCCCGCGGCGGCCGCCAGAGTGGTTGCTTCCGTCATGACGTCAATTTTGATTGACGCGCACGCATCGTGTCAACAAAAATTGACGATCGAGGGCGCGGCACAGCTCGATTCCACGATCCGCGAACAAAGAAGACGCGCTTGCGCGCGGCAGATCAGCCGTCCCAGACGCCGGTCGCCAGGAACTTCTCCAAGATCGCCGTCGGCCCGGCGAGGTTCAGCCCTTGCGAGGCGACCCACGCGTCATCGAAATACGTTCCGGCATACCGATCGCCGCCATCGCACAGCAGCGTGACCACGCTGCCGCTGCGGCCTTCGGCGATCATCTCGGCGATCAGGGCGAACACACCCCACAGGTTGGTTCCGGTCGATCCGCCTACCCGCCGGCCGAGCCGCGTGCTGGCGAACCTGGCGGCGGCGATCGACGCCGCGTCGGGCACCTCGAGCATGCGGTCCACCACCTGGCCGACGAACGACGGCTCCACCCGCGGGCGGCCGATGCCCTCGATCCGGGAGGGCATTCCGGTCTGGTAGGCCGCGTCCCCGGTCTCGTATCCGCCGAAGAAGGCGGAATTCTCCGGATCGACCACAGCCAGCTTCGTCGCGTGCCTGCGGTAGCGGATGTAGCGGCCGATGGTGGCGCTGGTGCCGCCGGTGCCCGCCCCGACCACGATCCACTCCGGCACCGGATCGTTCTCCAACGCCATCTGCTGGAAGATCGATTCGGCGATGTTGTTGTTGCCGCGCCAGTCGGTGGCGCGCTCGGCGTGGGTGAACTGGTCCATGTAGTGGCCGCCGCATTCGGCCGCCAGCCGCGCCGCCTCGGTGTACATGTCCGGCGGGCGCCGCACGAAGTGGCAGCGTCCGCCCTGCGCCTCGATCAGCGCGATCTTCTGCGGGGAGGTGCTCGCGGGCATCACCGCGACGAAGTCGAGGCCGAGCAGCTTCGCGAAATAGGCCTCGCTGACCGCGGTGGAACCGGAGGACGCCTCCACCACGGTCGTCCCCTCGGTGACCCAGCCGTTGCAGATCGCGTAGAGGAACAGCGAGCGGGCCAAGCGGTGCTTGAGGCTGCCGGTGATGTGGGTGGACTCGTCCTTGAGATACAGCTGAACGTTCCACTCGGTGGGCAGCGGGTAGCGCAGCAGGTGCGTATCGGCGCTGCGCTGGGCGTCGGCGTCGATCAGCCGCACCGCGTTGTCGACCCAGTCGCGCGGAGCGGCGTGATCGCAGAATTTCACGAAGGCGTGCCCGAGCCGGGCGGGGTGGGCGGCTGATCACCGCGCAGCCGCGCGCGCAGCTCGGCCTTGTCGCGCCGTCTGCGCTCGTCGACCAGGGCGATGTCCTCGTTGACCTTGACCCGCAGCCGCTTGAACAGGGTCAACGACAGCGGCATCGCGATGATCAGAGCGAACAGGGCGGCGACCACCAGCGGGATGTCCACCGACACCAGCCGCGCGGCCAGCACGATCACCGCGGTGAGCACTACCACGAGACCCAACCTGGCGACGGTGTACAGCGCTAGATTGCGGGCCAGCCTGCGTCCTGCGCCAGGGGTTTGCTGTCCGGAAGCACCTTTTGGTGGAGTTGCGTCACGCACATCCCTCAGCCTATGCGAAGCTGTTGCCCGCCCCCGGTGCACGCCCATAGCCGAGGGTGGGGCGCACATCCGTTTTGTCTATTACCTCCCCTTTACCAACTGTAGGTGGTTCGAGTACCTAGGGGTTTCAGTGCGACGATGGCGCCATCTGATGAGGGAACTGTCGAGAACGGAGAGGTTTGCTATGACTGCGATCACCGTCGGCGGCCAGGACACCCTGCTGACTCCGGGCCAGGTTGCTGCCCTGTTCCACGTCGACCCCAAGACCGTGACGCGCTGGGCTCATGCCGGGCGCCTCGGGTCGCTGCGCACACCGGGCGGACATCGCCGGTTCCGCGAATCGGAAGTACTCCAGCTGCTCAAGTCGCTGACCACCGAAGCGACCGCACGCTGATCGCAGGCCGCGCGGGCCCGTCATGCTCGGGTCCGCGCTCGCCCGCAGACCATTTTCGCGTCTGCGGTGTGCTGGAGTCACGTCCGCGACTACCCTCGTAACCAGGAGGTGAGCGACGTGACGTACCTGTTGGCACTCATCGCGGTGGTGGCAATAGCGGTGTTGTGCTGGAAGGCGTTCGGCCCCGAGCGGACTGGACCCACTGCCCCGCAAACGCGTTCACCACAGCGCAAGCGCGTCATCGGACCCGACGACGACCCGGAGTTCCTCTGGCGACTATCTCGCCAGCACCGAGACGGCGAGTCCGGTTCCGCCGAGCGCTGATCGTTCGGCATTACCGCGCGAAAGCACGCGCCCAGCGGCATCGGGCGCTCGCGCGTTTCTCGCTGCTCAGCACGTGGTGCCGAGCATCAGCCGTGGCGCCCTGGCGGCACGGCGATCGACAACCCGGTACGTGTGGGGCAGGCGCGCTGCGGTGCGCCTGCCCCACACGATCCGCGAGCTATCGATCAGGGCTCGCCGTTGACGACCGCCATCAGCGCGTCCATGAACGGCTGCCCGCCCTGGATGGCTCCACCCGCGATACCGCCGACGACCAAGCCGATCGGGCCGGTGATGATGCTGAAGAAGCCCAGACCGATCAGAGCGCCCAGCAGACCGCCGAGCAGCGCGCCGCCGACCACGCCGACGACGTTCTTGTTCAGTTCGGCGATCAGCCGGTTCATCGAGCTGATCGGCTGCATCTCGCCGATCTCCTTGGCGTCGGCCACCGGGGTGAGCGCGAGACGCCGTCCGCTGTCGCTGATTTCGTGCGCGACCGACAGCTTGCTGCCGGAAACCTCGAAGGTCAGCGGCACTTCCGCGACCACGGCTCCGGTGTCGGAGGTCAGCTTGATCTTGGTGCCGTCGTCGACCACCGCGAAGCTGCCGTGCTCGACGGCGGTGCTGATCGCCCCGGTCTCACGGGAGACCGTGGTGCGGTAGTCGACTCCTTGCTCGACACCAACTGTGGTGATCTCTCGATCCGGTTCTACGGGTTGCGCGTTCACGGCGCCCGCGGTGATGCCCACTGCGGCAACCGCACCGAGCGTAATGGCGGCAATAGTGCCGAACTTCATTCTGGAATTCCTTCTCAGCAGACCCCCGGCTCCGGAGGCCGGATGGCGTGTGACTGTACAGCGCCCGTGACTTGTTTCCAGACCTGGCGACCGGCACACATGATCGAGAAGGTTCGTTATCCAATTGTGATCACTTCTGCGGATGGCTGGGCCACGCAGGTGAATTCCCGGGGCGGATCTCCGGTTCCAGGAAGGAGAACTCGACGCGGACGCGCCCCGTAGTGTATGCATGGCGTGGTCTTCAATCCGCAAGATTCACAACTTCGGGTCGCTAGGTGGGTTCGAAGGGTTACAGCTCTGGAGGACGTGACGTGTCGCGCCAACGTGTCCGTGCCGGTATCACCCTGGCCGCCTTCATGGTCGGGACCGGACTGGCGGCCGCCCTCGTGGTCTTCGCCGCGGTATCGATGAGCGGCCCCGCCGACGAGCCGGCCAAAGCCGCCCAGACCGCCGACGCGCCGATCACATCGTCGCCCCCGTCGACCACCGAGGAGCCGCTGCCGACCACCACGGAGGCGCTGCCGACCACCTCGGCGATGCGCGGCGCGTCGAACAAGAGCGCCACCAGCCTGCAGGTGAACATCGGTGACTGCGTGTCGCTCGGCGGCGCGGGCGGGATCGACAAAACCGCTTGTGGCAGCGGGAACTCCGTTTACAAGGTCATCGAGAAGGCGCCGGCGAACAGCACGTGTCCCACCGACGCCGACCGCACCTACAACGAAACCTTGCACGGCGCGGTGCAGGCAGCGCTGTGCCTGGATATCGACTGGGTGGTGGGCGGTTGCATGGAGCTGACCCCCGACAATCCCAAGCGGCTGGACTGTGCGGCCCCCGCCCCCGGCGCGGTTCGGGTGATCGACGTCAAGCAGAACACCGTCGACGTCAACGCCTGCGGCTCGGCCGACAGCGGGATCGTCTACCAACAGCGCCATTTCGTCGTCTGCGTCGCTCGGCTCTGACCCTTCTCGCGGACTCGTTCGCACCCGCCGTTTCCAGCCATGGAAGCGGGGTCCGTACGACGCCCTTAACAGACTTGCGAAGCCCGCGCCCGCCCAGGGCCCGCGCGACAGCGTCTCGGCCGCAGGGTTTTTCGGCGGGTAATCAGGGTGATCATTGCGTGTCCGATCACGGCGCGGATCGATGGCGCTACCGCGGCCGAATTTCGAAGCGTAGCCCGATAACGTTCGCGCCGATCGCTTTTGACGACATCCCGCTAATAAAAACCATATAGTTCCGCGAAATAACGCCCGGGCGCGTGCCGAGGCGGCACCAGCTGTCCGTTTCCGGTCGTGTCGCCGGGTGAGTTGGTCGATACTGGGAGCGTGCGGAACAAGCTGTGGGGTGGGGTTCTGCTCGTTCTCGGAGTCACCGGGATCGGGCTGGGGATCTGGCTGTTCTTGTCGCTCGGCTTGGACCAGGGTGACAAGCTGGCCAGCGTCGTCGGAATGTTCGTCGGGATCGCGGCGCTGGGTCTTTCGATCTACGGCGTGGTCCTGGCACGCCGCGGTACCGGCGGAGGGGCAGCCCCGTCGACCGGCGGGACCTCCATCACCGGGTCCGTCATCGGGGGCGGCGTTTCCACGATCAGCGACGTCGCCGGGCCGGTCACCATCCGCCGACGCACACCTCCGTCCGGAGCCGTACCGCCGCCTGCTCCCGGCGCACCAGGTCGCCCGAGGAGGCAACCGGCTACCGCTCTGACGATCACCGACAGCACGGTGGCTGGACGGGTCGACCGTATCCGTGGTGCGGGTTCGGTCGAAATAGACGAATGAAGCTGCGCTGGTGGCGCGATCGTCACCCGGGGCCACAGCTCGCCAACAGCAGCGTCGGCGGCAGCGTCATCGCCATCCGGCACGTCGTCGGTGATGTCACCGTCACCGATCGTGCCGTCGACTCCGGTCACCGGTACTGGTGTGAGCCGTTTCCCCGTGCGGAGAAGCTGCCGCTCGACCAGGCGCGCGCCCAGCCGTCGCTGCTGTTGCAGCCGCGCTACAGCGTGGTCCGGTTTCTCGGCCGCGACAGCGAACTCACCGAGCTCGACCACTGGCTGGCCGCACCCGAGCCCATCGCGGTGCATCTGGTGCACGCCGCGGGCGGGGAGGGAAAGTCCCGGCTGGCCGGTCGATTCTGCGAGAACGCCACCGCCACCGGGTGGGCCGCGTGGCGGGCGATCCACACCACCGAAGCGAGCGGCCTGCCCGGCACCATCGCGTTGACCCACCGCAACGCGGTGCTCCTGGTGGTCGATGACGCACACCGCTGGCCGGTCGCCCACCTGGACTCGCTGGTCACCAATTTGCGCGCGGTCACCGCCACCGGCGGTGTGAAGGCGCGGGTGCTGCTGCTGGCACGCGCCACCGGGTACTGGTGGTCGACCCTGTCTTCTCGCTTGCTCGAACTCGGCGTCGCCACCAGCGTGACGGCACTCGCGCCCTTGGGGTTACGGTTCGACCGCGCGTCGGTCTTCGACAGCGCGGTCACCGGATTCTCCCGAGCGTTGCAGCTGCGCGACTTGCCCGCCAATCGCTACCGGGTCGGCATCGATCTCGGCGACCCCCGGTTCGATTCGGTGTTGTCCATCCATATGGCGGGTCTGGCGGCCATCCATTCCCGTATCCGCAACGTCTCCCCTGGCCACGACCCCGCAGCGGTGTCGGCCTACCTGCTGGGTCTGGAATACACCGACTGGGCCGACCGGTTCGAGCGAAAACTCATCACCACCAGCCCCGAGGTCATGCGCCGCGTGGTTCATCTGGCGACCATCACCGGCGGTATGTCCCACTCCGAGGCCCGCGCCCTGCTCACCTCGGTCGGGCTGGCGATCGATGAAGCACACGCCGGACGGATCGTCGACGACCACAGCCTCTGCTATCCCCCGACGACGACCAGCGTGCTCACCCCGCTGCAACCCGACCGGCTCGGCGAAGACTTCCTCGCGCTCAACACCCCGGGTAAGCCGGACCGCACCGGCGACGCACTACCGGCCGACCCCTGGACCGTCGACGCCGCGCACAAGCTCATCCGCCGCACCGACTCACCCTGGGTGAGCGCCGCGATCGTTCGACTGGTCGAAGCCGCGGGCCGCTGGCCCCACCTCGCACCCACACTGCTGTACCCGAGCCTGCACCGAGACCCCACCCTCGCCGCCACGACCGGAGGCGCGACGCTGACGCGGCTGGCCGACCTCCCCGGCATCGCACCCGACATCCTGACCGCCATCCAGCAACACCTCGATGACAACCCCGGCCTCGACACCACCACCGCCGCACGAGCACTCGAAATCGCGCTGCTTCCACACCGCATCACCGCGACCACCGACCCGGCCGAGCGAGCCGACCTCTACCGGCGGTACTCCTGGCAGCTGCGCGCCGCCCATCGATACCACGAGGCACTCAGCGCCGCTGAGCAGGCCGCCGAGCTCTACCGATCGCTGAACGACACCGACCCCGACCACTACGCGCCGTCCCTCGCCGCAGCGCTCGCAATTCTCGGGACCCGACTGGGTGATGTGGGTCGCCAGCATGAGGCACTCGGCCCGGCGCAGGAAGCTGTCGCCCTTTACCGGCACCTGGCGGAAACCCGTGCCGAGACCTACCTGCCCGAACTCGGGAACGCGCTGACCCAACTCGGGAACCGTTTGGGTCGGCTGGGGCGCAACTACCAAGCACTGGGTGCCGCACAGGAAGGCGTCGACCTCTACCGACGCTTGGCCGAGGCCGACCCCGCACGCCACCTGCCCCACCTCGCCAGCCCCCTGAACAACCTCGCCAGCCGGTTGGGTGCGCTCGGCCGCCAGTACGAGGCGCTCGACGCGGTTCAGGAAGCCACCACCCTCTACCGGCAACTCGCCGAGGCCGACCCCGACGCCTACTTGCTCAATTTCGCCAGGTCGCTGAACAACCTCGGGATCCGGTTGGGCGAACTGGGCCGCCAACAGGAGGCACTCGACGCGGCACAAGAAGCCGTTTCCCTCTACCGGCAGCTGGTCGAATCCGATTTCGACGCCCACCTGCCCGACCTCGCAGAGGCGTTGATGCAACTCGGAATCCGTTTGAGCCGGCTGGGCCGCCACCACGAGGGGCTCGAAGCCTCGCAGGAAGGCGTCGGTCTGCACCGGCGCCTGGCGAAAGCCAACCCGGACACCCACCTCGCCAAACTCGCGGAAGCCCTGACAGAGCACAGCTTGGGGTTGGGACGGCTGGGCCGCCATCACGAAGCGCTCGAGACCGCGCAGGAAGGGGTCGTTATCTACCGACGCCTGGCGGAATCCGGCCCCGACACCCACCTGGCGGATCTGACCAGCGCGCTCAACAACCTCGGAATCCGGTTGGGCGAGCTCGGCCGCCGCCATGAGGCACTCGAAGCCGTCCGGGATGCCGTCGCCCACTACCGACAACTGGTCGCGGCCGACCCCGACACCTACTCGCAGAATTTCGCCAGGTCACTGAACAATCTCGGAATCCGGTTGGGCGAGCTCGGCCACCACCACGAGGCACTCGAAGCCACACAGGAAGCCGTCTCCATCAACAGACGCCTGGCCGAGGCCAACCCGGACACTCACCTATTCGAACTGGCCAAGTCGCTGACCAACCTCGGAGTCCGGTTGAGCCGGCTGGGCCGTCACTACGACGCACTCGAGACCGCGCAGGAAGCCGTCTCCCTCAACAGACGCCTGGCCGAGGCCAACCCGGCCACTCACCTGCCAGAACTCGCCGAATCACTTCTGTTCTTCGCCGAGAACACGATCAGAGCCGAAGAGCAGCTACAGCACGGGCTCACCGCCGTTCAGGAAGCGGTCACATTGCTCGAGGCTCAGGTCGATCAGGTGCCCGAGGCATACCGATTCCGGCTCGTGCAAGCCCGCCGAGCCCGCAGCGACCTGCTCCAGCAGCTCTCCACCGAATGGCGCGCGCCGTAACCGTCGGCCGCCGCACGAAGACACGCCGCGCGTCCTCGATCTTCTTCTCGCTTGCCACCTGCACGGCGGAAATCACCAGGTACCGTCGCAAGTGGGTAGCCATCGGCGGAGGAGTACGCCATGAACGACATTCCCCCTAACGAAGTCGGACGCAGGCTGCGTGAAATCCGCGCTTGGCGCGGGCAAAGTCTCGAGGTGGTCGCGGGACTGGCCGGTATCAGCTTCGGATACCTCGGACGGCTGGAACGCGGCGAGCAACCGCTATCCAATCGCGCCACGCTCGAGGCGCTGGCGCGGGCGTTGAAGGTGTCGCCGTCGGAGTTCAATGGTCAACCGTGGGAGACCACCGACGGCCCGAGTGCCGAAGCGCACGCCGGACTGATCGCGGTCGAAAACGCTCTGGAAGTCTGCGAACTCGGCACTGACCCTGGAGTCGAGATACGCGAATGGTCTGCGATCGCCGCCGACCTGGCCACTCTGGAAGCCGTTCGTGAGTCCACCGACTACGCGGCCGCTTGCGCGCTGGCTCCGCGGCTGCTCATGGAGTTGCACGCGGCGTATGTCCGACTCCCGCAGCGGAGACGAGAAGTTCTGGTAGGCATCATTCGCTGCTATTACGCGTTGGCGAATACAACCAAACGCCTCGGTGTCCGAGGCTTGCCGATCATGATCGTCAAGGCTGCGAGCACATGTGCGGAAGAACTCGATTCACCCGCATGGATCGGGTTCGCGGTTTGGCTGCGCGGCACCATCGCAGGCTCGATATCGCGTACGCAGCAGTACACCCGCGCTGTTCAGACGGCCGATCGGCTCACGCCGCATCTCGATGATTTCTCCGCCTTGCAGGCATACGGGATGCTCCATCTGTCCGCAGCGCTCGCGGGCGCGGTGCAGTCCGACCGGGACACAGCGAACACTCACCTGGCCGAGGCCGAATCAGTCGCGGCGCGGATGGACGAGGAAATCGGCAACTTCGGCCGACTGTGGTTCGGCCGGACCAATGTCGGGATATGGCGCTCGTCTATCGGCATGGAACTCGGCGACGGGGTACAGGCTGTGGAGTTGACGCGGAACGTACCCGTCGATGCCATCCCGTCCCCCTCCCGCCGTGCGAACTACTACGCCGAGGCGGGGCGGACACTGCTCGCCGAGCCGAAACACCGAGACAACGGCCTAGCTCTGCTCATGAAGGCCGAAGGTATAGCCCCGCAACAAGTTCGCACCGACTTCTTCGTCCGCGAAGCGATCGCCGATCAACTGCGCACCGCGCGACGTGACGCCGGAGGGCGGAATCTACGCGGCTTGGCATGGCGATTGGGGATCGCTCCCGACTTGGCACCGAGGACCTGACCGGACTTCCTTAGCCTGTCCTTTCAGGACAAATCCGTTGTGTCCCTGCTCATAACGTCTCCCCCGGCCCCGACGCCGGGGTGAGCGGGCCGATTCCTCATCTCGGCCGCGCCAGCGCGGTAACGACCGCTGGCTGGGGTTGATGCCCTCGGCGTCGGGTGCTTTCCAATCGGATGGCAGGGAGGCGCAGGGGAATGAATGCCGACAGGGGGCAAGGAATGTATTCGGCAGGGATGGCCGAGCTGGAGCGGATGGCGGCGTTCCTGAAAGACCAGTCGACACCCTTGCGCGGGAAGTTGACAGATGCGCAAGGTCCGCTGGCGATCGGGTTGCGGTGTGTGGCGGTCGCGGATGCCGACGCGGTGGGCGATCAGGCGACGATCGAGAAGTTGACGCGGCGGCACGGGTACACGCTGGCTTCTACGTATGCGGTTGCCCCGCACACGGTGCCGTTGGTCGTGACAGCGAGTGTGTTGGAAATGGTGCACGTGACCCGCGCGGGTGCGGTGATCGTTCCGGGGATGGCGCATCTGGGCGGTTCGGTCCCGGTCGAGTTCACGCGAGTGTGCAGTGTGATCATGCCGGGGCATGTGATGCTCGGCCGCACTTTGTACCCGACCCCATTAACGTCCGGCGACAACACGGATGCGGAGGCACAGGGATGAGCGCGTGCGGCTTCGATCTGACGACCCCGCACGGACAGTGCGCGTTCTACAAGATGGTCTGCCAACTTCCCGCCGAGGTCGAGCCCGAAGCCCTCGGCAGAATCGTCGTACGGGCGGGTTCGATGGTCTGGGGCGTGTCGATGCCCGAGCCATTGGGCCGTGCAGTGACGGACCGGCTCCGCAGCGGCGGGCACAGCCTCGGACCGACCATCTCGCACCCGCATTCACGAACCTGGACCTTTCTCGTGCGGCCCGACCTGCCCGACGAACCTCGGATCTTCGCGGGCTTGTTCCGGGATCGGGTGAAAGTGATCCGCGACGGCGGATTGATCGCGCTCCCGTCCCCGGCCGACCGCAACACCGGATACCGGACATGGCTCGAGGCGCCCCGCGACACGTACCGACCCTCGGGGCGGCTGGTGGTGGAAGCGCTACGCGCGTGCCTGCTCGCACGAGCGGTCAGGACAAGCCGATGAACCGGCGCGCGGCTCTCGACAGCTATCGCCGCCACGGTTCCGGCCACCGCCCCGGCATCGCTCCGGTCACACCAGCACCCGCCCGAATCGCGGTGTCATGAGCGGCAATACCCGATCACCGCACCCAGAGGAACCCGACGTACACCTGTCGGTCTACCTGCACGACCAGCGAATGGACTTCGCAGCATGCCTAACCGCCGCACTCGTATTCGTCCAGGACTGGAACGCCCACCACCGCCCCGGCGCGGTAACCGTCCTACCCGGCAACCCGACCGGCCTCCCCCGCCTACCCAACGAACGGCTCTACCTCGAATCCTGACCAGCCCGCCCTTGCCCGTGCCGCCACTTACCCGGATGCACCCGATCCCGGTGGTGTCGTGCACGGGCACAGGGGGTGCAATCAGGACTAACGAGTCCCTAGTACCGGTCCCGTGCCGGCGGCCTGGCCGAATCCGGCGCACCCGTGACAGTGAGCCCGAGCCGCCGCAAATCCTCGATCGCTACGAGACATCCAAGGCGAACTGCCGGGCCTGTTCCTCGAGGTCGGTGTCGTCGCTCACGCATCCTCGAGAAGGAACTCGATGGATCGCAGCTCATCCCATGCCGCCAATTCCTCTGGCGTCAAGGTTTATTGAGCGGCGAACTCACCGATCTCCTCTCGCGTCATCCCTACGCGACGCAAGACCTCGCTGTGGCGGTGTCGAAGTTCCTCGGACGTGCTGCGTTCAACCGTGACGGTCATCGGCGAATTACCCTCCCTGCTTCGTCGACCATCTCCGCTCATTATGCACACACACCTCGCTCTCTGATCGGGGACCGAGGCAATCTGTTTCTATCAGCGGGGACCGACAAACACGTGTCGAGCCGCCCTGCCCTGAGCCAGATCGTGGCATCAGTATGGAGATGGTTGTGGCACGCCGGTGCTTGCGGCGATTCGCTGCTCGACGCTTGCGAGTGCCGCCGTGCTGCGGACGACTCGACCTCCGTCAGTATTCGCTCGTCGTCGTTGATGAGCCGCTGGAATTCCGCTTCGGTCGCGGGCCGCTGCGCTGCGGTGAGCAGCTCTCGAGCCCAGCCTCTAGCATTCGGGGCATGCGCCGCAGCTGTTGGCTTCCGATCCTGATGTGCCTGGCCGTGCTCGGCACCAGCGGATGTTTCGGCGCGGTTGATCGCGCGGACTTCGAGCAGCAGATACGCACGCGCGGCGGCGGTCTCGTCAACACACTGCCACGCGATGCCATCGCCGCACTCAGCAAGCGACTGGGCACCGCCGACCCGCAAGCGAACGTCATCCTCCTCACCGCACCGAACTCGACCCAGTTCCGGCTGGTCCTGAACAACCAGCCGAATCAAGTGACCCGGTTCCTCACCGAACGCGACGACCTGGCCACTCGCGAACCAACGGCCCGCCTGCGCATCCGCCACCCGGACCGCTCCCGGCAACTCGACGACTATTCGTTCACCCTCGGCGCACTCGGCTCCGCACAGCCGGTGCGGGTTTCGGCATTCGACGACCTCGACAGCGAAATTTTCAGCCTCAGCGAGGTGACCGGCCTGGCACAGATCGAGGACATCGTCGACACCGCCCGCACCCGGAGCGGACTACCCGACGGGCAGGTGAACGCGATTGTGGTGAGCCGTTTCGGCGGCGAGATCCGGATAGTCACCAATGTGGTGTCACCACGGTCGGAGATGCTCGCCGAGTTCGACCGCACCGGCGCCTTCCTGCGAATCCAGCAGGTGTAGTCGATGGCCCGATTCCTGGTGACCGCAGCCTCGACCGGTGTCGCCGCCGGCCTCCTCACCATGGTTCCGTTAGCGATCTGGCCCGGCGAAGCCACATTGACCGCACCACTTTTCTGTTCGCCCGCGACGGAGCCGATGGTCGTCTCGGACACCATGCACGATTCGGAGGGCAGGTCGGTCAATTACACCCTGTACTGCGTGAGTGAACGCGGCGCGATCACCGACGAGGGCTTCGCGCTGCCGATGCTGACACTCTTCGGAGCACACGTCGTAGTGGTGACAGCGCTGGTGTTGCTGGCCGAACTCTGGACACGGTCACGACCCGACCCAACGACGCAGTCACCCGGCGCTCCTGTCGAATACTGAGCCGCTGACAAAAGTGGGATCGCGGCGTTCAGGGGCGAACCCATGAGTACCCGTCCCACAGCTCACCGTTGCGGCGTCGGTGTTAGACACTGATCATGGCCATGTTTCGGGGGAGTGTGTACATCTACGGCACGATGAGCGACGCGATTCGGATCGTCGGGATCTATGCCAAGCGGATGGCGCTGCAAATCGGCGACGAGCCGACATATTTCGCGGTCGATGAGGATTGGTTCGACTCGTTCCGACTTGTCGCGCAATGGTTGGAATACAACGAAGAGCTGACGACCGATGATCTCCCGGAGGGACGGAAGGTGCTGGAGATCAGTTGCGTTTTCCGGCCGGCAGTGGACGGGGAGCCGAATCGGTTCGTCGAGAGGACGATCGACGCCGTGCTCGAAGAGTTCTTTCGCGACGGTGGGCGGCCTGAGTCCGGGAATCCGGAATCGATTCCGTGGGCGAGTTCATCGGGCAAGCTGGACGAGGGCGAAGTCGAGCGGTTCCGGAAGCGGTTTCCGGGTACGCAATTGAGCTGAGGTCGCGTAGCCGAGGCTCGGTTTCGGTGGCGACGAGGCTTCCACCCGCACCGAACAATCCCACCAACGCTTCGACCGCGATCCCATCGCGGCCCCCTCCGTCCCCGGAGAAGCGCTGAGCCAGGAGAATTCAGGATGAGGAAAGACCTATCAGCACGGGTTCAGGCATGAACATCGGCGACGAGTAGGCCCTACGGCGGAATAGGCGGCGTCCTCCTCTCGATTCGGCTGGACAACGATCTCTGCCCGATCGGGCAACGCTGATCGACGTTCACGGAAGCTGCCCGGAGGGGACGGAGCCCGGCTCCATCAATATTCGAGTTCGGTCCAGGGGATGGTAATCGGGAACGGGAAGTCGAACTCGATTCCATCCGGGTTCTGGTGGGTCCACTCGGCGGCGAGGATGTAGTTGGCGGCGCGGAGTGGGTGGACCCCGTCCGGGAGCTGAGCATGGCCGATGTCGAGGCCGTAAGCGCGAACGGTGGCGATCGCGCTGATCTCGCGGGCCAACGTCACCTCCCAGTACCACGGGATGCCCGCGCCGGCGTAGCGCCCCTTCTTCGCTTCGATGTCAGTTTGCGTGTTGGACGGGGACAACACTTCGCCGACCAGCAGGACATCACTCCCCCGCACGTCCTGATAGGGGGAATCCAGGCAGCGGTGAACCAGGAAGTCCGGCGTCAGGAAGTTCGATTTCCCGGTGCGACCCAGGAATACGTTGGTTTCGAAGTTGACACGCCAGCAGTGTTCCGGCTCGTCCGACATCGACTTTCGTGCACAACGTTCGATCGAATTCGTCAGCCGGCGTGTGAAGACCTGGTGTTCGCCGGGCCCACGCCGTACCCAGACCACATGACCGTCCCACAACTCGATCTGCTCCGCGATCTCCTCGGGGAGCCGCTCCAGCTCCTCCCACGTCATCGACTGGGGAAGGTCCGGCCGTTCGAAGTGCGGAAGCGACATGCCGCAATGGTAGTAGCCGACACCGCCCATACGGCTGCTTGTTTCTCGGCCAGACCACGAAGAGGTACAAACCCGAGCGGTCCGGGCGAACAGCTCCCCTCCGAGGCGAACGCAAGGGTCAGAGCGGGTCAGTTCAACCCCGCGTACGAGTGCAACCCGCTGATCACCATGTTGATGATGAACAAGTTGAACAGCATGGCGACGAAGGCGGCGATGTTGATCCAGGCGGCCTTGGTGTCGCGCCAGCCGGAGGTGGCGCGGGCGTGCAGGTAGGCGGCGTAGAGGACCCAGGCGATGAAGGAGCAGGTTTCCTTCGGGTCCCAGCCCCAGAAGCGGCCCCAGGCGGCCTCGGCCCAGATGGCGCCGAGGATGACGCCGGCGCCGAACAGCGGGAAACCGATGATGGTGGTCTTGTAGGCCAACCGGTCCAGGGTGCGGGCGTCGGGCAGGCGGCGGGCGATGGCGCCGAGGACGTTGTCGGACTCCTGGCCGTCGGGCTGGCGCAGGCGGTACAGGAAGAGCATGCTCGCCACGCCCGCGAACAGGAACACGCCGCTGCCGATAGCGACGATGGTGACGTGCAGCGGCAGCCAGAACGACCGCAACGCGGGCACCACGGGCGCGGCGTCCGCGTAGAGCACGGTGCCGGCGAGGAACAGCAGGAGCAGCACCGGCACCAGCACGAACGCCCAGATACCCCGGTAGCGCTGATCGCGCAGGAACACCACCCCCACCAGCACGGCGGCGGCCGTGGCCATGGTGACGAACTCGTACATGTTGCCCAGCGGGAAGCGGTCGGTCGCGAAGCCGCGCAACACGATCGCGCCCACGTGCAGCGCGATGGCGACGATCAGCACCGAGAACGCCATGTTGCCCAGCCGCTCCGACAGCGGCCGCCGCGCGGGCTCGACGATGCGTCCCGGCCCCTGCGGTGTCGATCCGCCGCCGACCGTCACCAGCTCGCGCTCGGCGACCTGGCGGCTGCGCGCCGTCGCGTACTGCCAGATCAGCAGCACCAGCACCAGCGCGTACACCACGATCGCCGTTTTGAACGCGAAATCGCTGTACCTGGCGATGGTCTCGTCGATCGGCATGGTCACTCTCCCGTGGTCTCGGCGCCCCGCGCCGCGGTGGTCTCGGCGCCCCGCGCCCCGGTGGTCTCGGCGCCGGTGTCGAGCAGGCGGGCGCGCAGCCGGTCGAACTCGCCGCCCCAGCCCGCCTGGTCGGTCCTGGCGAGCCCACCCATCTCTACTACAGTGCGTCGTTGGTCAACGGTACCGGCTGCGTCCTCGGCCGGGTACACCCGCACCCAGATCCGGCGGCGCTTGACCAGCAGCGAGACCAGCAGGCCCGCCATCATCAGCAACGCGCTCACCAGCACCCACTGCTGGGCAGGGTCGTGCGAGACCTGGAGATTCACGAACTCTTGCGCGCCGTCGAAGGTGACCTTGGTGCCGTTCGGCAGTGTGGTCGACTCGCCCGGACGCAGATTGACCCTGGCCTCCTTGGCCAGGCGCCCCTGTTTGACCTGTTCCGGGTCGAGGGCGAACAACGACTGCGGCTTCCCGGTATCCAAGCCGGTGTCACCGCGATAGATGTCGACCGCGACGGCCGGATCGTTCATCGCGGGAAACGCCGAGGTCAGCAGAGATCCGTGGAACAACGCGGTGGGCGCGAACAGCCCCTCGATCGCGATCTGGTTCTTGCGGCGCTCCTCGTCGGTGGCGTACATGCCGCCGGGCGGGTCGATCCGCAGCACGCCACTGGACAGGAACGTCGACGCGTCGTCGGGACGCCACTGGATGGACTCGGTGCGGGTCTGGCCGTTCGGGAAGGTGACCGTGAAGGTCGGTGCGTAGCCGTGGCCTTGCAGGTAGAGCCGGTCGCCCGCGACGCGCAGCGGGTGGTTGACCTGTACCCGGGTGTCGCGCCAGGTGTTGTTGCGCAGGTCGTCGCCCGCCTGGTAGGCGAGGTTCGCGGTGAACATCTCGGCTTGCCCGTTGGGCAGGTAATCGGCCTGGAAATCCTTGACTCGTACGCAGATCGGCGTCATGCCGGTGCCGTCGTTGACGTTGCCCGCCTTGAACGAGTCGAACACCGCGGGTGACGTGGTGCAGAAGCCGGGTCCGTTGTTCGCCAGCACGATGACGCTGCCCTCGTAGCCGAACAGCTTGCCCGCCGCGATGGCGACCAGCAGTCCGACCAGTGCGAGGTGGAACACCAGGTTACCGAGTTCGCGGGTGTAGCCCTTCTCCGCCGACAGCGCCACTTCACCCTCGCGGGAGCCGGGACGGACCTCGGTGCGCCAGCCACGCAGCTGCGCGCGAGCGTGATCGATCACGGCCCCGGGCGGCTGCTCGACGCGGCCCGAGTAGTGGTGCGGCAGCCTGGTCAGATTGCGCGGCGCCCGCACCGGCGGCGTGCGCAGGGCGCGGTAATGGTCGACCGTGCGCGGCAGGATGCAACCGACCAGGGAGATGAACAGCAGCACGTAGACAGCCGTGAACCAGAAACTGGAGAACACGTCGAACAGTTCGAAGCGGTCCATCCACGGGCCGAGCGTGGGCCGGTCGGCGATGTACTGCTCGACCTTCTGCTCGTTGAGGTTCCGCTGCGGCAACAGCGCGCCGGGAATCGCGGCCAGGGCGAGCAGGAACAGCAGCACCAAAGCGGTGCGCATGCTGGTGAGCCCGCGCCATGTGTTGCGCAGGAACGCCCAGGCCCGTCGGGCAAGTGATGGGCGCGGGGGCCGGGCGGGCGTGTCGATCGTCGGCTGGTCGGTCACGGTCATATCGGCAAGGTCACCTCGGAGACGAACGCATCGCGCACCCAGGCGACGAACTGGTCCCATGCCCCGGTGACCAGCGCGGCGCCGACCGCGACGAGCAACATGCCCCCGATGATCTGGATGGTGCGGGAATTGCGGCGCAGCCAGCCGACCCCACGCAGCGCGCTCGCCGACCCGAACGCGAGCACGACGAACGGCAGACCGAGACCGAGGCAGTAGGCGACGATCAGGGCGACCCCGCGCACGGCCGTCGTCCCATCGGTGCCGGCGGCCACCGCCATGACGCCCGACAGGGTCGGGCCGAGACAGGGTGTCCAGCCCAGCGCGAACACCCCGCCCAGCAGCGGCGCGCCCACGAGGCTGGTGAGCCTGCGCGGCTCCATCCGGGTGTCGCGCTGCAAGGCGGGCACCAGGCCGATGAAGACCAATCCCATCAGGATCGTCACCACGCCGCCGATGCGTTGCAGCAGTTCCCGATTCACGTTGAGGGTCTGGATGACGCCGAACACCGTCGCGGTGGCGAGCACGAAGACCACGGTGAAACCGGCGACGAACAGCCCGGCCGCACCCGCGACCCGCATCCGTCCGGTGCGCAGCGATGGGGCGGCAACGGTCACCGCACCCGCCCGCGCGGAGCCGGGTGCGGTGGCCTCGGCGACGGTGACGGGCGGCGCCTCGGCGCCGACCAATCCGGCCAGGTAGGATAGGTATCCGGGCACGAGCGGCACCACACACGGCGAGGCGAACGACACCAGCCCCGCGAGCAGGCACGCGCCGAGCGCCAGCAGCAGCGGCCCGGAGGCCGCCGTCTGCTGGAACGAATCACCGACTCCGGCGAGCACCATCACAGGTCCTCACCGGTACCCGGCGCGGTGTGCTCGGAGGTCACACCGATTCCTCCCGCGTGTCCTCCGACGATCGGGCGGCGCGACGCAACGAGACCTTCCGCTCGGTCGCGGCGGGTTCCTCGGCCCCGTCGAACACGGCGAAGTCCAGCAGGGAGTCGGCGGCGACGCTGCGCGGCACGGTGGCGATACCCGCCCACCGGTCGTCGACGGCCCATCCGCCGCCGATACGTCGGGCGCCCTGCCGTGGCCGACAGGCGCGCAGGTGGCGGGTACGGCGGTCGCGATTCACTGTGATTCCTCCGCGGCGATGCTTTCGATTACCGGTTGTAGATCCTCGGCGAGCAGGGACCGCAGGAAGACCGCGGCGACCCGGTGTTGCCGGTCGAGGACGAGCGTGGTGGGGATGACACTGGTCGGGAAGTTCCCGCCGAGCGCCAAGAGCGTGCGCATCGACGGGTCGTAGATGGACGGGTAGCCGACCTTGTTGTCGACCACGAAGTCTTGGGCCTTGTCCTGTTGCGGATCGCGGACGTTGATCCCGAGGAAGGCGACACCCTTGTCCTTGGTCGCCTCGTAGACCTTCTCCAGGGCGGGCGCCTCCGCGCGGCACGGACCGCACCACTGGCCCCACAGGTTGAGGACGACGACCTTGCCCGGGTAGTCCGCGACCGAAATCGTCTTACCGGCCGTCATCAGGTCCGGACCGGCCAGTTCGCCGATGGTGCCGCGCGCGGCGGGCGGATCGTAGCGGATATCGGTCTTGCCGCCGGGCGAGACGAATTCGAAGGTGCCGCCCGAGGCCACCGCGTCCGAACCGGTCGAACAACCCGCGAGCGCGGCGACGAGCGCCACGCACGCGAGCAGCACCGGCAGCACCCGCCCGGTGCGCTTCGAGGGCGGGTCACAGAACGCGGTGGAGCGGATCATGCGCCGTGTACCGAGGGGTCCGAGCCGCCGGCGGGCTCGGAGTAGACGATGTCGACGAGGGTGTCGCCCTGGTAGACCAGCGAGGTCAGCGACGCGAGCGAGCACTGCCGCTGGCGCGGGTCGTGCCAGAGGCGCTGCCCCTGGAGGAACCGCCGCAGCGTCCACACCGGCAGCTGATGCGACACCAGCACCGCCTCGCGCCCGGCCGCTTCGACGCGGGCTTTGTTCACCGCCGCCAGCATGCGATGCGCGATCTGCAGATAGGGCTCGCCCCAGGACGGGGTGAAGGGGTCGCGCAGCTTCCACCAGTGCCGTGGCTTGCGCAGCGCGCCGTCGCCGACGGAGACGCGCAGGCCCTCGAAGGTGTTGCCCGCCTCGATGAGGTTCTCGTCGGTGCGCACGAGCACGTCGTGCTGGGCGGCGATCGGCTCGGCGGTCTCCTGGGCGCGCTGCAGCGGGGAGGCGATGACCAGCGCGATGTCGTGATCGGCCAGGGTCCGCGCCACCGCGGCGGCCTGCGCCCGCCCGGCCACCGAGAGGCTGAAGCCGGGCAGGCGGCCGTAGAGGATTCCGTTCGGGTTGTGCACCTCGCCGTGCCGCAGCACGTGCACGATGGTCTCGACCGGTGCGGTGCCGCCGTCGTGCACACGCTCGGTGGTGTGGGTCCGGCCGTCGGCGCGTTCGACCGGCTCGGTCCCGTTGGCCTCGTTACCGGCCGAAGCGGTCTTGTCTCCCTTATCCCCCTTGCGTGCCGCGACGACCTGCGCGTCCGACGACGCGGCGGCCGCGGCGAACTGCGCGCCCGCGTCGACCAGGCTCGATTCCGCGGGCTCGGCGGTCGCGGTCTGAGCCCCGGCGCCCGCGGCGGCGAATTGCTCGCCCGCGTCGATCACGGTGGCTTCCGCGCCGGGATCGACGGCCGGCGCGGCGGCCACGGCGGTCGCGCCGTTCGTCACGGGCGCATCCGGCTCGGCGGACGGCTTGGCTAGCTCGCGCCGGGCGGCATCGGGCTGATCGAGGTCGGAGGTCACGCGCGGGATCCTTCGGGGGTGGCGGCCGCCGCCGCGTGCGCGGCGGCGGGCAAGGCGGCAGCGATACGGTCGAACGCGTCCTCGTCGAGCGCCGCGGAGACGAACCATGCTTCGAACGCGCTCGGCGGCGCGTACACGCCGCCGTCGAGCAGGGCGTGGAAGAACGCTGGGTAGCGCCAGGTCTCGCTCGCCTTGGCGGCGGCGTAGTCGGTGACCGGGCGTTCGGCGAAGAACACGCTCACCATATTGCCCGCGAACTGGACCTGGTGCCCGACCCCTGCCGTGGTCAGGGCGGAGGTGAACAGATCGCCGAGCCGCTGCGCGTTGCGATCCAGCGCCGCGTAGACCGCGTCGTCGGCCGCGCGCAGAGTGGCGAGGCCCGCGGCCACCGCCACCGGGTTACCGGACAGCGTGCCGGCCTGGTAGACGGGGCCGAGCGGCGCGAGGTGGTTCATGATCTCGGCGCGTCCGCCGAACGCCGCGGCGGGCAGGCCGCCGCTCATCACCTTGCCGAAGGTGTAGAGATCGCCCGCGACGCCTTCCCGGCCGAACCAGCCCGCACTGCTGACGCGGAAGCCGGTCATCACCTCGTCCATGATGAGCAGCGCACCGTGCTCGGCGGTGAGCGCGCGCAGGCCCGCGTTGAATCCGGGCAGCGGCGCGACCGCACCCATGTTCCCCGCCGCCGCCTCGGTGATCACGCAGGCGATCGCACCGGGGTTCGCGGCGAACGCGGCGGCGACGGCGTCCAGGTCGTTGTAGGGCAGCACGATGGTGTCGGCCGCCTGCGCGCCCGTCACGCCGGGTGAGGTGGGCAGTCCGAGCGTGGCGACACCGGAGCCCGCGTCGGCGAGCAGCGCGTCGACGTGGCCGTGATAGCACCCGGCGAACTTGATGATCTTGGTGCGGCCGGTGTAGCCGCGGGCCAGCCGGACCGCGCTCATGGTGGCCTCGGTACCGGAGTTCACCAGCCGTACCCGTTCCACCGGCGCGACCCGCCGCACGATCGCCTCGGCGAGTTCGATCTCGGCCTCGGTCGGCGCGCCGAAGGACAGGCCGCCGCCCGCCGCGCGGCGCACCGCCTCCACGACCGCTGGGTGCGCGTGGCCGAGGATCATCGGCCCCCAGGAGCAGACCAGGTCGACGTACTCGTTGCCGTCGGCGTCGACGAGCGTGCAGCCGTCGGCCGAGGCGATGAATCGCGGTGTGCCGCCGACGGATCGAAACGCCCGCACCGGAGAGTTGACGCCGCCCGGAATCACCGAGCTCGCCCGGTCGAAGAGCTGAGCGGAAACCGGCACCGCTGCACTGGTCACGCGCGGAGAAGAACTCACGCGTTCCAGTCTCGCAGCACCTGGAAATCGATTCGACGACAGGGTGTAGTGCAGTGACGCAGGCCGCAGCCGACCGGCAACACGCCGAGGTGAGGTTCGCGCGAATTTCGATCGCTGAACGGTTGCCGGTGCGTAGTCTCAGCACACATTCGTCCATCGTTCGGGAGGGTCTGCATGCGGATTGCCATCGTCAGCGCGGGTGTGCTCACCGTCGTCGCGGGGGCCATCGCGGCACTCGGCGCCGGGTCCGCCGCCGCGCAGCCGTTCGATCAAGTCGATCAGGCGCGGCTGGCCATCCCGCTGGACCACACGGCGACCACCGCGCTGGCAGGCGGACCCATTCCGGCGCTGGTCACCATGGTGATCCCGCCCAACCGGATCGGCGCCGGGCTGAAGAGCGATTCCGTGATCCACCGCGACGAGCGCGGAGCGGTGCACGCCACATTGCGCCAAGTGGTCCTCGAAGCGGCCAACCATCCCGACGGGACGGTCACCGTCTATCTGAACGCGCCCGGCGCCCGCAACGGCCGCGTGCTGGACATCTACCAGCACTGGAACTGAGCGGGCGCCGCGCCACCGTCAGGCGTACATGCAAGGGACCTGCGCCGACATGGTGTGCAGGAAGCACATGAACCCGTTGTAGGGGCCTGCGGAACCGGAATCCGGCACGAAGATCGGCGCGTCGACCGGGCTCGCGCCTTCCAGTGGCAGTCCCGGGCTCGCGCCGGCGGGCCCGGCCCCGATCCCGAGGGCGGCGGCCACGGCAAACGCGGCACAGATCTTCACGGCGAACCGGTTCATCAAACACTTTCCTTCATCGACGCACGTTCCAACTACGGCCGAAATACTAACGGCCACAGGGCCATTCCAGCCAAAGCGCGCGGTCGACGGGCGTCGGGCACCGGACGGCGCGCGGTTGCACGGTAACCCGTCGGCGCGCCGGACGCAGCGGTTCGCAGGCAATCCGTGGCTACGTGATGCCCAGGCAGAACATGGCGAACCCGGTGGTCACCAGGCACGCCAGCGGCGTGGGCAGCGCGTGCAGCAACGGTGCGGGCGGTGTGGCGGCGAAGACCGATGTCACCGGGACGGGCTCTGCCGCAACGGCTTCGGCGGAGGCGGTGGCGGGTGCGAGCGCTGTCGCGACGACCACACCGGCCGCCACCGCGCCGAAAAGTGTTCGCTGGACAGTTGGTTTCATGTGATCGGCGTTCCCGCGATCCGCTGGATCAAACGGCCACAGGCGGACTCGCGCACCGACTGGACTCCCGCCGATCAGGCGGCAACCCGGGCGCCACGCAGACCGCGCACGAGCCGGGCCGCTGCGTCGATGGCCAGCACCCCGGCCACCGCGACGAGCACGGCGGCCAGCAGCCACCAGGGCGCGACGTAGCGGGTGGCGGTGAAACCAGGCGCGTCGCCCAACGGTGGGAAGTCGGTGGTGCGCACGCCGGCGCGCGCGCTGAGTACCGCCCCCACGAGCGCGAGCACGATCAGATCCAGTTCCACGAAAATCGCGACTATCCAGCGTCTCAACGGTCCACTCCGTCCGCACTGCGCTCGAGGGCTTCGGTCAACGCCGCGCGCAGCGCCCGGTGGTCTTTCGCCCATGCCTGCACCAGGCTGCCGTCGGCCAGTCGCAGCCCGATTCCGGTGCGGCGGCGCGGCACGCCGGTCAGCTCCCCGAGCGCCCGCGCCGACTCCCACTCTTCGTCGTCCCAGGAGTCCTCGTCGCGTTCGGGAAGGACGTCGGCGATCGAGCTCAGCGGCAGCGACTCGGTGCCCGAACGCAGCGTCTCCGGCGTCAGCTCGACGCTGACGTGCCGCTTGCCAGCCACCACCTGCAGCGCGACGAAACCCGCGATCAGCGCGGCACAGAACAGCAGGGCGAACCAGTGCATGGCGCCACCCGTGACGAGTTCGAGAGCGAGAACGGCCAGGCACAGAATCGGGCCGTAGGCGACCGCGCGCCAGCGGGCGCCCGGTTCGGTGAACAAGACGGTCACGCCGGCCCCTTCGCGACAGCGGGCGGCAGCACGACGGAAAGCGAGATCAGCGAGTCAAGCCGGGCAGCAACAGCACGGCGACGGTCAGCACGGCGAACAGAATCAGCAGGCTCAAGACGGCCAGATCCCGCCGAATGCTGTGCGGCTGCTGGATCACCACTCGCATCGATGCCTCCGATCCTCCGGAGCCATCTGCCGAGTTCCCGCACGTAATGCAAGACAACGCATGACAAACGACTACCGGTTCCCACGTCCACTGTGACAACCCTCACCATACATGCCGGACTGTCTCGGACAAACTGAGAACATGTTCCATCCGCGGCTCAGAGCCTGCCCGGCTGGAAGTACTTGGTGGCCTCCGGCCGGTGGGACAGAAAGATGGCGCCGACCGCGAGCACGGCCTGCACGATCGAGGCACCGCCCGCGACGAGCGAAGCCGTTCCGGTCACCGCGTCGATGGCGAACAGCGCACCGACGCCGATCACCAGGACCCACGCGCCGACCACCGTGAGCACGGTGCGCGCCCATGGCTTGCCGCGCCCGAACTGGTACACCACGACCAGCGCGAGCGCCGCGACGCCCAGCCCGATCAGCACGACCACCACGTAGACCAGCGACACCATCAGCTCGGCGCTGGCCAAGGTGACCTGCGGATCCTGCGCCCTGGCCTGCTCGAAGACCTCCTCGGCGAACGTGCGCCGCCGATCCAGCGCGGCGACGATCGAGGCGATCAACTGCACGACGCCGAACCCGATCACACCCCACCACAGCTGCCGCGCGGTACCCACGTCCTCCGGCATCGGAGGCCGAACCGGGCCCGCGGCGAACGGTCCCGCCATATTCGTCACGACAGCCAGTGTGCGGCCTCGGTCGCCCAGTAGGTGAGCACGATGTCCGCGCCCGCCCGGCGGATACCCAGCAGCGATTCGAGAATGGCGCCACGGCGATCGATCCAGCCGCGCTCGGCGGCGGCGGTGATCATCGCGTACTCGCCGGAGATCTGGTAAGCGGCGACCGGGACCGTCGAGTGATCGGCGACCTCCCGCAGGATGTCCAGATACGACATGGCCGGCTTGACCATCACGATGTCCGCGCCCTGGGCCAGGTCAAGCTCCAGCTCGCGGAGCGCCTCCCGGCGATTGGCCGGGTCCTGCTGGTAGGTGCGCCGGTCGCCCTCCAGCGAGGAACCGACGGCCTCCCGGAACGGGCCGTAGAACGCCGAGGCGTATTTGGCGGAGTAGGCCAGGATGCCGGTGTCGATGCGCCCGGCCGCGTCCAGGCCCTGCCGGATCGCGCCGACCTGGCCGTCCATCATGCCGCTGGTGCCGAGCAGGTCGGCGCCCGCCTCGGCCTGGGCCAGCGCCATCTCGACATAGCGGTCCAGCGTCGCGTCGTTGTCGACCGCGCCGTCGGCGGCGAGTACGCCGCAGTGGCCGTGGTCGGTGAACTCGTCCAGGCAGGTGTCGGCCATGACCACCGTCGAGTCGCCCACCTCTTCGGCGAGCGCGCGCAGGCCGCGGTTGAGGATGCCGTGCGGATCGGACGCGGCGCTGCCGACGGCGTCCTTGTCCTCCGGACGCGGCACGCCGAACAGCATGATGCCGCCGACGCCCGCCGTGACCGCCTCGACAGCCGCCTTGCGCAGCGAGTCCAGCGAGTGCTGCGCCACGCCTGGCATGGAGCCGATCGGGCGCGGCTCCGCCAAGCCGTCGGCCACGAACATCGGCAGCACCAATTGCCGGGGTTCCAGTGTGGTTTCGGCCACGAGACGACGCAAAGCCGGGCTACGGCGCAACCGCCGCGGGCGGTCCATTCCGGTCATGAATCGCACGATACGCCCGGTCCGCTCGGCTGTCGCGAGCACCCGGGGCCCGCGCCGGAGCCCCCGCCCCGACCCTCTGGGACAGCTACCGTGCGGCGGCGAAAATATCGCGCTCGCAGATATCTCGCTCGCGCCTTTGTTCAACCGGACGCTGTCGTTATCGGCCGGGTGCGCCTCGACACGCAAGCCGCCGTCGTCGATCGGCCATGTCATCCGAGTGATAACGGTGTGTGAAATCTCACTTGGTCCCCCGCCCCGAAGGCGCATACTCCGATTAGGGGCGAGACCCGCTGGGGGACAGCATGACCGATCCACAGATCGATATCTCGCTGGCCAGAGCCGCCGACTTCGAGTCGTGGGTGGCGGTACTGCTGGCGGGCTGGTGGCCGGTGCTGACCGCCGGTGTGCCCCCGCCCGCGGCCGCGCTGCGCGCGTGGCGCGCCACCGACACCACCGGGAGGAACTTCAGTGTGGAGTTCCTCGCCCGGCAATCTGCCGAGCCCGACGTGATGCCCAGCGCGCACGTCGCCTTCGCCACGCTCGGCATCCGTCCCGACGAGCCGGAATGGGTGCGCAGCCGGGGCACGCACCTGGTCGGCGGCACCGAGGACGCCGTCGTCCAACTGCGGTACTCCGACACCGCCCGCACCGTCTTCGTCCGCCTGCACAGCAGGCCGTGCCAGGTGACCGAAGAGGCGGGCCTGCGGCTGCGCGGCGGGGCGCAGATCAGCGTGCCGTTCCCGAACACCACCTCGGGCCCCTTGGACGTGCGGGTGGCCCGCAACAGCGCACGGCATCTGCTCGCCCAGCACAGCGCCCGGCATGCCACCCCCGCGGACCCCTTGCAGCTCGGGCCGCCGCAGCGGGTCGCCGACATCGGCTGGGCCTTCATCTTCCCGTGGTCGACCACCACCTGGTATCTCGACGGCTCCGTTCCCACGCTTCCGCCGGGCAGCCGTGGGCCGATCGTGGTCGTCAAGGACACCGGACACACCTGGCTGCTGGACAGCCTCCGCAACTACGACGCGCAGCTGACCGACTACGCGCACGAGTACGGGTACCGCGCCCCGGTCGAGCAGGCGCGATGATGGGCAGCGTGATTGTCGCGGAGAGTCGCGAGGTGGGGTGCTGACATGACCGAGCCGCCGAGCGAGGTGGAACTGCTCGCCATGCAGCGGCGCGCCGAAGCGCTGTGGGACGCGGGCGACGCGGCGGGCGCCGAACACTGGCTGCGCCGGGCTGCGGCGGGCGGCAGCGTGCCCGCCATGGGGATGCTCGGAGCACTGCTGGGAGCCGACGGCCGGGTCGGTGAAGGGATCCGCTGGCTGGAGACGGCCGCCGCGCGGGGCAACGAGCCTGCGGGTGTGCAGCTGGGCCTGCTGCACGTCGAGCGCGGCAATCTCGACGAGGCGGAGCGCTGGCTGCGGCCCGCCGCCGAGCAGGGGTTGCCCGAAGCCCTCTGCAACATGGGCGTTCTCGCCAATCGGCGCGGCCGCGACGAGGAGGCCGAGCAGTGGTACGAGCGCGCGGCCCGCGCCGGAAACCCCACGGCCATGCGCAGTCTCGGCCTGCATCTGGCGCGGCGCGGCGAATTCGACCGGGCGATCGACCTGCTCACCGAGGCCGCGCGCCGTGGAAGAACGGACGCGATGGCGGTGCTCGGCGCGCTGCATCTGGACCGCGGCGAGCAGGCCGAGGGTGAGCGGTGGCTGCGCACGGGCGCCGAAGCCGGCGACCCGGACTCGATGTTCCACCTCGCGCTGTTGCTGCGCGCGACGAACACGCCCTACGTGGCAGGCGATTTGGCCGACCCCGAGGTGCTGCGCACCGCGGCCGCCATCGCGACCGGCCGTACGCCCGCGCAGCGGGAGGCCAGGCAGTGGCTCGAACGCGCCGCCGCACTCGGGCATCCGCAGTCGCTGCGGCTACTGCACGATCTGTGAACCGACGGCCGCAGGGCAGGTGAAAACCTTTGTGGCCAGCCGAATTGTCGGTGCCCCCGAGTAGAATCGAAGATACGTTCGAGGGGGCTCGCCCGCCCCCGATCGCCACGGGAGGGATGCCAATGCGCACACCGCAAACCGTTCTCATCGACCGCCCCTACGCCCCGCTGCAGAGGCGCCCGCTGCCCGCGGGCCGTCCCCGGGCGTGGTACGTCTTGCACAACCGGCGGCTCAAGGCGATGCGCCTGGCGATCGCACTGCTCGACTCGGGCGTCTACGCACCGAGCTACGCCACGAACAAGCGGATCAGGCACACCGCCGAGGTGATCGGCATCCGGCCGCCCTCCGACGCCACCTGCACCATGGTCCGCACATTGATGCGTAAGCGGTACTGAGAGCCGATGGGTCGCGCTCGCCGCGTGCCACCCGAACGCGGACAGAGCCGCCGACACCTGGTCGGCGGCTCTGTCCGGGGCGTCCCGGAATTACCGGCTGCGGCGGCTCTTCTTGCGCGGCGGCGGCAGAAGACCTTCGGCGCGCAGCCGGGCCGCGTGCTCGGCCAGTGCCTCGACCAGCGGACCGACTTGGGCCACCTCGGGCTGCACGTCCACGCGCAGGCCGAATTCGATGGCGGTCTCGGCGGTCTTGGGGCCGATGCACGCCACGATGGTGCGCGCGTGCGGCTTGCCCGCGATGCCGACCAGGTTGCGCACCGTGGAGGACGAGGTGAACAGGACCGCGTCGAAGCCGCCGGTCTTGATCATCTCGCGGGTCTCCGCGGGCGGCGGCGAGGCGCGCACCGTGCGGTAGGCCGTGACGTCATCGATCTCCCAGCCGCGGTCGCGCAGCCCCTCGGCCAGCGTCTCGGTGGCGATGTCGGCGCGCGGCAGCAGCACCCGGTTCACCGGGTCGAACACGTCGTCGTAGGGCGGGAAGTCGGCCAGCAGGCCTTCGGAGGACTGCTCACCGCTCGGCACCAGTTCGGGGTTGATGCCGAACGAGCGCACCTTGTCCGCGGTGGCCTCGCCGACGCAGGCGATCTTCACGCCGGAGAAGGCCCGCGCGTCCAGACCGAACTCGGCGAACTTCTCCCACACCGCGCGCACCGCGTTGGTGGAGGTGAACACCACCCACTGGTAGCGCCCGTCGACCAGACCCTTGACCGCGCGCTCCATCTGAGCGGGGCTGCGCGGCGGCTCGACCGCGATGGTCGGCACCTCCATCGGGATGGCGCCGTGCGTGACCAGTCGCTCGCTCATCTCGGCGGCCTGGTCCTTGGTGCGCGGCACCAGCACGGTCCAGCCGTACAGTGCGCGCGACTCCCACCAGGACATCTTCGAGCGCTGCGCGACCACCTTGCCGATGGTCACCACCAGCGGGCCGACCAGCTCGGAGGCCGCGCTGTTCAGCGTGGCCAAGGTGGCCTCGATGGTGCGCTGCTGACGGGTGGTGCCGCGCACCGTCACCGCGACCGGGGTCTGCGGCGCCATGCCGTGCTCGACCAGGGCGCTCGCGGTCTCGGCGAGATGCCCCGAGGTCGCGTGCAAGACGAGCGGGCCGGGGGCGGCCGCCAGCGCCGCCCAGTCGACCTCGCCGCGCACGTCCGCCTCGGTGTGCCCGGAACCCAGCGCGATGCCCGCGTAGCTGGGCACCGTGGAGCCGTTGGGCAGGCCGGGCAGCACCTCGAAGACCATGTGCGACCGGGTGACGGCGTTCACCTCGGCGATCACCGAGTCGGTGGTCAGCGGGTCGCCCGCGACCACGCGCACCACGTCGTGCCCGGCACGCGCCTCGGCGATCAGTGTCTTGGCTACCTCGGCGGGCTCGCCGAGCGCCGGGCGCACGTCGACGGGGCGCTCCCCGTCGGGCCCCGGCTCGACCGCGGTGCCGATCAGGGCGAGCACGCCCTTGTCGACGTCCGGATCGGTGAACGCCAGCGTCGCCCGTCCGATCACTTCACGGGCCCGGACCGTGAGCAGTGCCGGGTCACCCGGACCCGATCCGACGAAAAGGATGCGACCGGGGTGCTTCTTCGTCACTCGGCTCATGCCTGCACCTCGCTTGCGCTCGGCTCCGGCATACCCGAGGGCACGGTGCCTGTGCTTCCGCTCATCGGCTGTTCTCCATTGGGCTGGGGTTGGGCAAGTCTGTGGCGGGCGAACTCACCGCCCGGGTGGGGGAACCGTCGTCCGGTTCGGCGGCGAGCAACTCGCGCGCACCCATATCGAGCAACTCGCGGGCAAGCGCACGGCCGAGCTCCGCGGCGTCGGCCGGGGCGCCGACCACCGATGCCCGCAGCACGTCGGATCCGTCGACCGCCGCCGCGCACGCGCGCAGCGACAGCTCGTCCACGATCCGCCCTTCGTCGTCGAGTGATTCGACCACCTCGGCGAGCGCACCGATCGGCGCGGTGCAGCCCGCCTCCAGTTCGGCCAGCAGCGACCGCTCGGCGATGACCGACGAGCGGGTGGCCTCGTCGTCCAGGCCGGACAGGATCTCCACCAGCGCGGTGTGGTCGCTGCGGCATTCCACCGCGAGAGCGCCCTGGGCGGGCGCCGAGAGCATCTGCACCGGCTCCAGCGACTCGGTGACCGCGTCCAAGCGGTCGATGCGGGCCAAGCCGGCTCTGGCCACCACGACGGCATCCAGTTCGCCCTCGCTGACCTTGCGCAACCGGGTGTCCAGGTTGCCGCGCAGCGGGACGACGTCCAGGCCGAGCCCGAGTGCCCGCAGCTGGGCCGCGCGGCGCGGCGCCGAGGTGCCGACCTTCGAGCCCGCGGGCAGTTCGCCGAGCACCAGCCCGTCGCGCGCCACCAGCGCGTCGCGCGGGTCCTCCCTGGGCGGGATGGCGGCGATGGTGAAGCGCGGGTCCTGCGCGGTGGGCAGATCTTTGTAGGAGTGCACGGCGATGTCGATCGCGCCCGCCGCGAGCTCGTCGCGTAGCGCGGAGGTGAACACGCCGACGCCGATCGTCTGCACCGGGTCCGACGACAGGTCGCCCGCGGTCTTGATCACCACCAGCTCGGCAGGTTGCCCGGCCGCGATCAACGCGTCGCGCACCGTACCCGCCTGGGTGAGCGCGAGCAGGCTCCCCCGGGTGCCGATCCGCCACGGCGTACGGGTGCCGTCCGCGGTCGCGTTGTCTTCCTGGTGCACCATGGTCATGCCGTCTGCCCCTGTTCCTCGCCGCGATGGCCCGCGGTGAAGTCGTCGGCCAGCGCGATCTCTCCGTCGGCCAATGTGATCTCGGCGCGATCGCCCGCGAGCGCGGTGATCTCCATCGGCGCGGCGACCGCTTGGGCCGCACCGGGTTTGAGTTCGAACAATTCGCGCAGCGCCTCGGCGTAGCTGTCGCCGCCCGGCGTCGACGCGAGCTGCTTGACCCGCACCGTCGGCGCGTGCAGCAACTTGTCGACCACCCGGCGCACGGTGCGCGCGACCTCGTCGCGTTCCGGGTCGGCCAAGCCGGGCAGCCGCGAATCGAGCCGCAGCAGTTCGGCCTCCACCACCTCCGCGGCGCGCTGGCGCAGCGCGGCCACCGTCGGGGTGACCTCGGCCATCCGCTGTCCGGCAAGGTATTTGGCGAGTTCGTCGGCGACGATCGTCCGGGCGGCCGCGGTGTCGTCGGCGGCGGCGCCCGCCGCCGGATCCCGCTGCAACGTCTCGATGTCGATGAGCGTGACGCCGGGCAGCCCGGCCACGGCGTGCTCGACATCGCGCGGCAAGCCGAGATCGCAGAACACCAGTGGCCGCTCCACGGTGGCGAACTCCTCGCCCCGCTCCCGCTCGGTGAGTGCGCGGTGGGTGTCGGCCAGCGTCACGACCGCGCCGACCGCGCCGGTACAGGTGACCACCACGTCGGAGGCGGACATCGCCTCGGTGAGCCGCGACAGCTCCATGGCCTCGGCCTCGACGCCGTGCGTCCGCGCGGTCTCCGCGAGTCTGCGCGCCCGCCCTATGGTGCGGTTCACCACGATGATCCGGCCGATCCCGGCGCGCGACAGATGCGCGACGGCGAGACCGCCCATCGCGCCCGCACCGACCACCGCGGCGGTGCGGCCGGCCAGCGGGCCGAGCACGTGCTGCGCGCGATCCAGCGCGACCGACACCACCGACGCGCCCGCGCGGTCGATGCCGGTTTCGGCGTGCACCCGCTTGCCGACCCGCAGCGCGTGCTGCGCCAGTTCGTGCAAGGTCCGCCCGACCGCCTGCTGCGCGTCGGCGGAGGCGTAGGCGCCGCGGATCTGGCTGAGCACCTGCTGCTCGCCGATCACCATCGAGTCCAGCCCGCTCGCCACCGCGAACAGGTGCTCGGCGGCGGCCTCGGAGTAGCGGACGTAGGCGTGCTTGGTCAGGTCGGGCATCGGCAGCCCGGAGTGCTTGCTGAGCAGGTCACCGATTTCGGCGAGACCGCCGTGGAAGGCGTCCACCACCGCGTAGACCTCCACCCGGTTGCACGTGGAGACGATCATCGCCTCGGACACGTGGCTGGAAGCGAGCAGGCGGTCGATCAGCTTGGGCCGGTCGGCATCGGTGACGGCCACCTTCTCCAGCACCGGTACCGGCGCGCTGCGGTGCGAGATGCCGACGAGGAGAACGCTCATGGTGTGACCACCGATCCCTTGCTGCTTGGCTCCGTTGCCGTGTGCGGGGTTGTCGAGTGCTGGAGTGCCGGATGCGCGGGCGCGGCGTGCGGCGTCGGCAGCCGGTGCGCGATACGACCCGAGCCGGCGTGCGCGACTTCCGGCAGCGGGGCCTGCTCCGCGTTGCGCACCCGCTCGAACGACAGCATCTGCATCTCCACGGCCAGGTCGACGCGACGGACCTCGACCGTCGCCGGTGCGACCAGCTCAACGGGGGCGAAGCTCAGGATCGACTGGAGCCCGGACGCGACGAGCCGGTCGCAGACGTCCTGGGCCGCGTCGTCGGGCACGGTGATGACCGCGATGGTCGGCTCCAGCTCGGCGACCGCGTCCGCCAGCTCGGCGACGTCGCGCACCACGAGACCGGCGACCGGCATGCCGATCACCTCGGGGTGGCTGTCGAACATGCCGACCACGGAGAAGCCGCGCCGCCGGAACCCGCCGTAGCCGACCAGGGCCCGGCCCAGATTCCCCGCGCCGACCAGCACGACACGGTGCCCCTGCGACAGGCCGAGCACGTCTTCGATCCGGGAGCGGAGCTTGGCCACGTCGTAGCCGACGCCGCGAACGCCGTTGGGGCCGAGGAAGGAAAGGTCCTTGCGCAATTTGGCCGAATTGACACCCGCCGCGACAGCCAGTTCCTCACTAGATACGATGGCAACACCGTCGTCGGCCAACATGGCGAGAACCCGAAGGTAGGTAGCCAGCCGCGCGACGGTGGCCTGCGGGATGTCCTTCTGCAGAGCCCTGCCGGAGACGCCGCCTGGCGCCTCATGCTGCTCTGTCACGTCGTCGGCTCCTCGTTCCGGGCCTCGGGCACCGGTTCGTCGTTCGACCCCTCTGACCCGCGGGCGGTCCGGTGCCATGGTGTCGAAGTTTCGGATTTCGGGGCGGCTCCGCAGCCTCGGCATGCGGGTCGCGTGCCACCACCGTAACTGCTTGTGAAGCCCTGCACAAAGTCGGTGAAATTGGCCTCATTTTCCGCTGCGACCAGCACAGCGGCCGAATCGGACGGAAAACGCCGTACCTCAGCGCGTCAGGTCCACCCGCAATCGGGTCTCGTCGACATCGAAATAGCTGTGTTCGCGGCCGTCGAGCAGGACGACGGGAAGCCGGTCGCCGTACTCGGCGCGCAGGCCAGGGTCGGTGGCGGCGGCTTCGTCGACGTCGACGGTCCCCGGTTCGATACCGAATTCGGCGCAGATCACGCGCAGCCGTTCCAGTGCCGTCGCACACAGTCCGCAGCCCGCGCGAGTCAGCAATGTCACCGAATGTGTGGGATTGGTCATGACCGATATTTAATCCGGGCCGCGGAGATCACACCGCCTCGGTGCGCGCCACGCGAATGTGTCGCGCGCCGCCTTCTGCCGTGACTGTCACCCGATCCGGCTACTGTTGACATGGTTCGCGCGACGGGCGGAGGTACTGGTGCCGGAACGATCGAAGGTGGCGAGGGCCGGATTCATCGCGGGACGATTCGGTGAGTTTCCGGCGCGATGGAATCTGAGCCAGATGGGCCAGGGTCTGCAGGACCAGCTCGCCCGTATCTCGCGCAGCCCCTTCGGCCCGAGTGAAGAGGAATTGCGGGCCAATCTCGCCGGTGAGGCGAGCGCGGACGCGGCGCTGACCCTGCACGACGCGGAACTCGCCGCGGGTGAGGCGGCGCCGCCGGGCCCGGAGGCGCCGCGCGACTTGACCGCCGCCGCGTTCTTCGACGTCGACAACACGATGGTGCAGGGCGCGTCGATCGTGCATTTCGCCCGCGGTCTGGCGGCGCGCAAGTACTTCAAGACCTCCGATCTGGTGGACGTCGCCTGGAAACAGGTGAAATTCCGGGTCACCGGCAAGGAGAGCAGCACCGATATGGCCAGCGGCAAGGAGAAGGCGTTGGCCTTCATCGCCGGGCGCTCGACCGCCGAGCTTGCCGCGCTGGGCGAGGAGATCTACGACGAGATCATCGCCGACAAGATCTGGCCCGGCACCCGCGCGCTCGCGCAGATGCATCTGGACGCGGGCCAGCAGGTGTGGCTGGTGACCGCCACCCCGGTGGAGTTGGCTCAGGTGATCGCGAAGCGCCTCGGCCTCACCGGCGCGCTGGGCACCGTGGCCGAGAGCGTGGACGGCACGTTCACCGGGCGGCTGGTGGGCGACATCCTGCACGGACTCGGCAAAGCGCACGCCGTGCGCACACTGGCGATCCGTGAGGGCCTGAACCTCAAGCGATGCACCGCGTACTCCGACAGCCACAACGACGTGCCGATGCTCTCGCTGGTCGGCACCGCCGTGGCGATCAACCCGGACTCGGACCTACGCGAAGTCGCCAAGAACCGCGGCTGGGAAATCCGCGACTTCCGAACCGGCCGCAAAGCCGCCAAGATCGGCGTGCCCACCGCCCTAGCCCTGGGCGCGGCAGGCGGCGCGGTCGCAGCGGCGGTCACCCGCCGCCGCGACGGCCACTGACCGACGGCCCCAGCAACCGAGCACGCGCGGCCGTTCGCGGCCGCGCGGCCGACAACTCAGCCCGTGAAGACGTTGCGGCGTTTGGTGAGCAGCTTGTAGAGCGTCTGCTGGATCGTCTCGCGCACCTGATCCGTGATCTCGAACATGGTCATCGGGTCGTCGGCGGCCTCGGGCTCATAGGGCGTGGTGGGGATCGGGGTGCCGAATTCGATGTACCACTTGGACGGCAGCGGTACCGCGCCGAGCACGCCGAGGTGCGGGAACAGCGGCGTCACCGGGAAGTACGGGAGGCCGAGCAGCCGGGCCAGCGGCTTCAGATCGGCCAGCTTCGGGTAGATCTCCTCGGAGCCGACGATGGAGCACGGGATGATCGGCACGCCGGTGCGCACCGCGGCGGCGACGAAACCGCCGCGACCGAAGCGCTGCAGCTTGTAGCGATCGGTGTACTGCTTGCCGACGCCCTTGAATCCTTCCGGGAACACGCCGGTCAGTTCGCCGGAGCGCAGCAGCCGTTCGGCGTCTTCCCGGCAGGCCAGCGTGTGGCCCGCGCGGCGCGCGAGCACACCGAGCACCGGCGTCTCGAAGATCAGATCGGCGGCGAGCAAGCGCAGCGCGCGCTGTTTGGGGTGCCGGTCGTGCACGGCCAGCTGCAGCATCAGCCCGTCCAGCGGCACGGTGCCCGCGTGGTTGGCCACGATCAGCGCGCCGCCCGCCTCGGGGATGTTGTCCATCCCGCTGACCTCCGCCCGGAACCACAGCTCCGACAGCGGGCGCAGCGCGGGCAGGATGACCGACTCGAGCAGATGCTCGTCGAAACCGAATTCGTCGACCTGGTAGTCGCCGGTGAGCCTGCGGCGCGCGAAATCCGCGGTCTTGGTGATCTGCTTGCCCAGCGCGCCGCGCAGCATTCCCGACAGCGACTGCGGCGGGGCGGGCGCTGCCGCCGCGCGCCGTTCCGTCAGCGAGGTCACCGGACTCGGGACGGCCAGGCGGCGTGGCACCGGCCGCTGGCGCGCCTCGATCTGCAGATCGTGGAGTTGGATGACTTTCGCTACGTCGTTCATTGGTGTGCTCCCGTATCGGCCCCGAGCAGGCCGAGCAGTTTGTGTTCTGCGGCGTCGATCCACGCTGGATCGACCACGGGCCGCAACGCTGCGCCCCCTATGAAGTCGTCGAACGCCTGTACCGTCGTCCAGCGCGGCTCGAACCCGAGCTCGGTGCGCATGCGCGTGGTGTCCAGGCCACATCCGAAGTGGAAATAGTCGAGCTGTTCGGCGGAGAACTCCCGCATGACGGGGCCCATGAGCAGGCGCCCCGCGGTGCGGAACACCGTGAAGGGAACCGGCAGCTCGATCCGGCCTGCCCGCCGGACCGCCTGCGACAACGACAGCGCGCCGTCACCCGCGATGTTGTAGGTGCCGCTCGCCGCGGTTCGTGCAGCGTGCGTCAGCGCGGCCACCGCGTCCTCTTCGTGCAGCAGCTGCATCCTGGCGTCCCGGCCGAATACGGTAGGGGTTACCGGCGAACGCAGATATTGCACGCCGCGCGCGGCCAGCCGGGGGCCCACGATCGGCGCGAATCGCAGAATTGAAGTGGCGATATCGGGACGTCGCCGGGCGAGGCTCCGAACGTAACCCTCTATATCGATCATGTCCCGCGCAAACCCACCGCGCGGTGGTGTGCGCGCGCTCATTTCCTCACTGAATTTCGCGGGGTCCTTCGCACTGCAACCGTACACCGCCGAGGAGGAGCGCAGCACGACCCGGCGCACCGAGGACACCTTCTGACACACCGCGAACAGCTGCATGGCGCCGAGGACGTTGTGATCCTTCATCGCGGGGCGCCCGCCGCCCGCGGGTGGACGCGCCAGCACGGCGGTGTGCACCACGGTATCCACCTCGCCACCATCGATCACCTTACGGATCAACGGGTTTCGGATATCCGCTCGCACGAACTCCGCGCGGCCCATGCGCCGCTGCAACTCTCGCCCCGGCGTCATCGTGTCGACGGCGAGAATGCGCTCGATCCCGGGCTCCTGAGCGAGCCGGGCGACGACCGTGCCACCGAAGAAGCGGCTGGCCCCGGTGACCAGCACGACTCTCGGTGTGTGACCTTCCCGACCCTCAGAACCCACCGGCACCCGCTTCCCTTGCCAGCCGCCTTTGTGATTATTCCCAGTGCCCAGCGTAGCGGGTACCTACCCGCTCACCGAGAGTATTAACCAGGATCTAACGATGACTTCAGTCACGCGATACAAATGAAGATTTTCAAAATTTCAAGTTTCAAACAAAAGGCCCGTCACCTATTGGTGACGGGCCTCCGCAGCTAACACGCAGCGATGCCTTACTTGCCGAGTTTGCGCCGCTGGACACGCGTGCGGCGAAGCAGCTTGCGGTGCTTCTTCTTCGACATGCGCTTGCGGCGCTTCTTGATCACAGAACCCATAGGGTTGTCCTCGCGTTCTCTCTACTCGGCGCGCACGCTGCCCGTGCGCGATTGCCGGACGCCCGTCGGCCGGTACCCCGGCCGACCGGCCGGGGTCGCTCGGCTGGCCTCACGTCCCGTGCTCGCGCCGCCGGATACCACGGGGCACCCAACAGCGATGCCACCGGCGGGCGAACACGAACCGAGGGTCTATCGTACCGGCACGCCCCTGCGGTCTCGAAACCGCCTCATCCAGCGTCGAAATAAGACGTTTCCAGATAGTCGTGTACCGCCTTGGCGTGTACCCGGAACGATCGGCCGACGCGCACCGCGGGCAGCTCGCCCGAGTGCACGAGCCGGTAGACCGTCATCTTGGACACCCGCATCAGATTCGCCACTTCGGCGACGGTGAGAAACTGGGTGCCGCCGCCGAGCACAGGTTGCCCCTGCGTCGCGGCCTCACGCTGTACACGGGAATTCCCCCGATTGCCTGCGGGACCGGAGCCGCCGGACGCTCCGGAATTCGCAGACATCTTGTTCGAAGACATCATTGCACCATTGACCTCCGGCACGTCCGCGCCGCCGGCTTCCCCACCGGCGGAACAGACACGCACGTGCTCCTTGAAGCTTAGCGGGACCAGTGGTGTTACTGCGACGGGAGTGAGAAATCGGGTTTTCCGATTTGAAACAGACCGGTCACTCCGCTGACGCGCCCTGTTCGGCGGACCTTTGCTTCGCTGCGAAGAGGCCCTCCCAGAACGCCGAGCGTAGTCCTCCGCGCTCCAGCTCGCGGATCGCGGCCGCGGTGGTGCCCGCGGGCGAGGTGACCGCGGCGCGCAGTTCCGCGGGGGTCTGGCTGGAGCCGTCCAGCAGGGCGGCCGAGCCGACCATGGTCTGCACGACGAGCCGGGTGGCCACGTCCCTGGTGAGCCCGAGCCCGACCCCCGCGTCCACCATGGCCTCGACTACCAGGAAGAAGTAGGCGGGGCCGGAGCCGGACACCGCGGTGACGGCGTCCATCTGGCTCTCCGCCACGGTGACCACCTTGCCGACCGCGTCGAGCACCTCGGTCACCAGTTCCAGATGCTGCTGGCGCGCGTAGCGGCCCGGCGCGATGACGCTCATCCCCTGCCCCACCAGCATGGGCGTATTCGGCATCACCCGGACCACCGGGAATCCGGCGGGCAACTTGCCCTCCAGCCGCGCGGTCGGCACACCGGCCGCCAGCGAGACCAGCACCTGATCGCGATCGCTGCCGATCTCCGCCTTACCCAGCGGTGCCAGCACGGCGTCCACGTCACCCGGTTTCACCGCGATCACCAGCAGATCGGCGCCGACCGCGGCATCCGCCACGTCGTCGGTGACCCGGATGCCGAAGCGATCGGCGATCTGATGGGCCCGTTCCCGATGGGTCTCCACGACGACCAAGTCCTTGGTCAGCCGCCCCGACTCCAGCAACCCGGCGACCAGCGCCTCCCCGATGCGCCCGCCACCGATCACCGCAATTCTCGTCATGGGGCTCAAGGCTAGACGGCGCGCGCCGACGCTCAGCGCTGGGGAACGAGCGCCAGCTGACGACTCTGCGCGACGACCGCGCCGGTCGAGTCGAGCACCAGTTGATCCTCGTCGAACATCCGCCCGCCCACCTCGTGGGTGGTGGCGATGATCCGCAGCCAGCCCGGCGCGGGCCTGCGGCGCAGGTAGGTGGTCATCTGCACGGTGGGCGCCCAGCCGAAGTGGCCGAGGTTCATCGGCACCGGCGGACTCATGTCGGCGCTCATCATGGCGAAGTACATCGCGACGTCGGGATCCTGCTCGTCACCCGGGCGCGGACGCATCCACAGCCGCAGGCGCGGTTCATCCTTCGCGCCGTCGAGGAAGCGGGCCCACTCGCGGTCGAGATAGATCTCGGCGCCTCGGCCCACGTGCACGATGTCGCCCATCGAGGAGCCGGGCTCGTAGCCGATCGCGTCGGCGGGCGGCTGCGCCGGCATATCGGCGTGCTCCGGCGCGTAGATCGGGTCGGCGTCGTCGAGGCGGCTGAAGGTCAGCGCCGTGCGCACCAGGACGCGGCCGTCCTGGACGAGGTCGGCGTCGGCCAGGCAGATCTGGCGGCCGATCTTGCGGACACGCACCTCGTATTCGACCTCGCCGGGGTTGGGGGCGCCGAGGAAATCGGAACTCGCGGCGATCGGGGCCATGCCGACCAGGGCGGGATCGGACGTGCGCAGCCAATTGGTCGCCGCCGCCGCGCTGGCCGCGACCATCGTCCCGCCGTGCACCTTCGGGCCGATGGTCCAGATGTCATCGATGACGCCGAGGTAGCGGCCGGTTCCCTGGGTCGAGGGGCGGGCTTCGGTCAGCGCGCAGACCTTGCTGAACGGTGCGTCGGTCGTGGCGGCCCGGCCGAGGTCGGTCAGCTCCGTCGTCATCCTCACTCCTGTCCTTCGTCGGCCGCACCCGATGGCGTCGTTCGCGGCGATGTAGCGCGCAGCTGCCGAGCGGCGTTCGTACAGCGTACAACGCACCGCGCGGACAAACGCATCGCGCCGTAGCGGAGGAGCGACCAGCGTCACATCGGCGGCTCGGACGACCCGCGGTGCGCGCCGCTGGGCGTGGGCGCGGCAGCGACGGTCAGATGCCTGCGGGCGAAGGCCAGCGTGCGGTGCAGCATCGCGGCCCGGTCCTTGGTGGTGCGCGCGTTCTGCGTATTGATCTCGGCGACGGCCTGGCCGGAGAAGCCGGTGTCCACCAGGTTCGCGCACACTTCCACGCACGGCTGGGTGCCCTCGCCGGGAACGAGATGTTCGTCGTGCGCGGCGCCCCGGCCGTCGGCAAGGTGCAGATGGGCCAGGCCCGGGCCCATGCGGGCAGCCAGGGCCAGCGGATCGGCGCCCGCGGTCGCGGTGTGCGACAGGTCGAGGGTGTAGTGGCGGAAACCCGTCTCGGTCGGGTCGTAGGAGGGGCTGAACGCCGTGAGCGCCGGACCGGGGCCACCCCGGCGCTCCAGCCGTTTCACCGCGCCTTCGCGCCGGCCGAACAGCGTGTCCGCACGCATCGGGAACATGTTCTCCACCGCGACGATCACGGGGCTGTTCTCTTCCAGTTCGGCCACCTGCTCGGCGAACCCCGCCGCGTAGCGGCGCTGCCAGCGGAACGGCGGATGCACCACCACCGTGCTCGCGCCGAACGCCTCGGCGGTGCGCACACTGCGCGCGAGTTTGGCCACCGGGTCCGAGCCCCACACCCGCTGCGAGATCAACAGACACGGCGCGTGCACGGCGAGCACCGGGACGTCGTACCTGCGGGAGTATGCCTGCACGGTGGCGATGCTCTGACTGGCCGGCTCGGCCCAGACCATCAGTTCGATGCCGTCGTAGCCGAGCTCGGCGGCATAGCGGAACGCCGCCTCCGTGTTCTGCGGATACACCGAGGCCGTCGAGAGGCCGACCTTGATGGGTTTCGGATCGGGCGCGCTCCCCTGGTCTCCCGGCGAGCCCGCGCCCGTGCGCGACCCCACCTCCGGCGTGTGCCGCACTCCGGTCTCGTTCGCCTGCCCGATGTTCCCCACAGCCGCTCCCTACTCAGTTCGTACTGAGAAGAAAGGCTAGTGGCCCCAGCGTGACGAAGATGCCCACGACGACGGCGATCACAGTGCTGAGGATGTCGTCGGTCCTGCGCAGAATCCGCACGAGGGCCACCAAGCCCAGAATCACTATCATCGCCAGCGCCAGCGCCACCCAGGGGAGCATCTCCCACATGCGCTCGAAGCCCTTGAACAGCAACATGCCCGCGACGGCGGCGCCGGTGCTCTGACCGCCGAGGATCATCCACTGGCGCCGGTTGGCGTCGTCCTCCGTCTTCTTCGCCGCCCGAGACCGGCGCGGCGCGGTGGCCCTGGTCGCGGCGCGCGGCTCGTCGTCGATGTCGTCATCGTCGTCCAGCGCGATCGGCTCGTAGACGTCGGTGACGCCGTCCAGGTCGGCGACGTCGGCGGCAGCCCGCCCACCGCGCCCACGGCGCCCGCCGCGCTGCGCTGCCCCGCGCTCGGCACGGTCGACGCCGTCGCGCAGCAGGTCGCCCGCGACCGTCTGGCCGGAGAGCAACTGCTGGTCCTGGCTGGCCAGCGACCACGCGGAGGTCGGGATGCCGCCGGATTCCGGCGCCGGATCGGCCTGCGTCTTGTGCCGCCGGGCCGACCAAGCGGGCAGACCGTTCTCGCCCGTGCCGTTGCGCCGGGCTGGTCTGCGCTGCGCCTCCGGCTGGGGCTCGGGTGGAACGGGCCTGCCGGGTTTCGGTCTCGGATCCGGCGGCGGCGGGAGTGGAAGCGGGGCCGACTCCGGAGCGAAACCGCCGGTGGACGGTGACCAGGCCGCGGTGGACGGGCCGAGATCCTCGGCCGCTTCCGCGGCCTCCGCCGCCCTGCGCCTGGCCGCGCGACCGCCTCGGGCGCCGTTGCGCTCGGGAAGGGGCGAGTGGCCGAAGGCGGGCTCGTCGAGTTCCGCGTGGCCGTTGCGGCCCGGTTCGGCGACCCGGCGATCGGACAGCGCGTCCCGGCCGAACGGCTCGGGCTGGATTTCGTGCCAGGACCGTACCTCGGTGGCCTCCTCGTCGGGCTCCTCCCGCCTGCGCCTGCGTCCCGAACGCGGGGGCGTCTCCGCGACGCCGCCACCCAGCGGGTCCGGCACATACGGGCCGGGCGCGGCCGAAAACAGGTCCGACACCGGGGTGTCCGGCGAGAGCGGATCGTAGGTGCCGTGCCGCGAGGAGGGCATCTCCCGGCCGGGCATGACGCGGCTGGATCGCCCGGGCGGCGGATCGGCCCGCGGCGGGTCGGGCTGCGCGTAACCGGCCAGCGGGTCGTACATCGAGATCGGGCCCGACATGGGCGAATACGACGACGGGTCGGGCTGCGGCTCCGGCGCGTAGGAAACCGGCTCCGGGGCCGGAGGATCGAACGAGGGCGGCGCGTAGGCCTGCTCCTCCGCGCCGGAATCGGGCGCTGCGTGCGCGGAATGGCCACCACCCTCCCGGATGACCGGCAGGTCGCCGGTCAGTTCGGCGACGGAGATGCCCCTGCCACCGCGGCGGCGCCTGCCGCCACCGGAGGAGCCGCTCTGCTGGCCGTTACGCGCCAGCAGTTCCGCGACCGACAGCTGTTTGGAGTCCTCACTCATGACGACACCGTCCCGATCGAGCCAGGCAGCGGCGCGCCACCGCCGGGCGCGGGCCTACCGTCTCCGGTCGCCGCGCCCGCTGAGTACGTTGCTTCGGGTCCACCATTCATATCGGTATCCAGTTTGCGCAGGATCAGCCCTTCGCGCAGCGCCCATGGACAAATCTCCAAGGATTCCAGCGAAAGTGCCCGCATACTCGCCTCCGCGACCAATGCGCCGGCCACCAATTGCTGTGACCGATCGGAACTTACGCCTTCCAATTCTGCACGGTCCGACGCCGTCATCCGCGAGATGAACGCAATCAGTTGGCGCAGACCCGAGCCCGTAAGTGTACGGCGCACCCGCGGACCGGCCCCAGAGGGCGCCGCTCCGGTCAGCCGGGCCAGGGATCGGAATGTCTTGGATGTGCCGACGGCCAGATCGGGCTTGCCCGGCTCGAGCAGCTTCTTCGCCGGAACCACCAGCTCGGCGTCGAGCCAGTCGCGCAGCACGGCGACCCGGCGCTTGCCCGGCGGGTCCTCGCGCAGCCACTCCCTGGTCAACCGGCCCGCGCCCAGCTGCAAGGACAGCGCGACATCGGGCTCCTCGTCGCCGCCGTTGGTCATCTCCAGCGATCCGCCGCCGATGTCCAGATTGAGAATGCGCCCGGCGCTCCAGCCGTACCAGCGGCGCACCGCGAGGAAGGTCAGCCGCGCCTCGTCGACGCCGGTCAGCACCCGCAGGTCGACGCCGGTCGACGCGCGCACGCGGCCGAGGACCTCTTCGGAGTTGGCCGCCTCGCGCAGGGCCGAGGTGGCGAACGGCATCAGCTCGACGCACTTGGACGTCTCGGCGATGCTGGCGAACTCGGCCACCGTATCGATCAGCTTCTGCGCGCCCGCCTCGGTGATGCAGCCCGCCTCGTCGATGTTCTCCGCCAAGCGCAAGGTGGCTTTCGTCGAGCTCATCGGCAAGGGGTGACCGCCACGATGCGCGTCCACCACGAGCAGGTGAACGGTATTGCTTCCGACATCGAGTACCCCAAGCCGCACATGAACACGGTACTGGGTGATGCGGCACTTCAGCCCAGGCGACTGAACTGTTAGCGTCCTATTCCGTGACGGTAGGCGCATCCCCGAGCAGCCCGACCCGGCCCCGACCAGCGGCGAAGATCGACCCGGCCCCGGAAGTGGATCCCGACTTTCCCCGCGAGTGGATCGAGTTCGTCGATCCGGCAAACGACGAGCATCTGATCGTCGCGGATCTGACCTGGCTGCTGTCCCGATGGACGTGCGTGTTCGGCACGCCCGCCTGTCAGGGCATCCTGTCCGACCGGCCGGATGACGGCTGCTGCTCGCACGGCGCGTTCCTCTCCGACGACGACGACCGCAAACGACTGGGCCGCGCTGTGAAAATGCTCACACCCCAGGATTGGCAGCTGCGCGGCGAGGCCGTCAACGAGCAGGGCAAGCTCACCAAGAGCGGCTATCTGGAGCTCGACGAGCTGGACGACGAGCCTGCCCTGCGCACGCGCCGGTTCGAGGGGGCGTGCATCTTCCTCAACCGTCCCGGTTTCGCGGGTGGCGTCGGCTGCGCCCTGCACACGATGGCCCTGCGGCGCGGTATCGAGCCGCTGGAGGTGAAGCCGGATGTGTGCTGGCAGCTGCCGATCCGCCGCACCCAGGACTGGGTGGACCGGCCCGACGGCGTGCAGATCCTGCGCACCGTGATCACCGAATACGACCGCCGCGGCTGGGGGCCGGGCGGAGCCGATCTGGACTGGTACTGCTCCGGTTCCCCGGACGCCCACGTCGGCAGCAAGCCGGTCTGGCAGTCCTACGGTCCCGAGCTGACCGAGCTGATCGGCGCGCCCGCCTACGCGGAGCTGGCCCGGCACTGCAAACGCCGCGAGGGCCTCGGCCTGATCGCAGTCCACCCGGCGACGGTGCACGCCGACCGGATGCGGGATTCCGCGGATCCGGTCGCCTGACCGTTTGCTGGTCGAGCGCCCAGTCCGGTCGCCGCTCGCCATCCGGCCGAGCGGGGGTTCACCCGCTCGCCATGCGAGCTTCACCCGGATCGGGTTTGATGTGCCGTTATGTCCAAGAAAGTTCTCACCGCGGCGACCATCGCACTGGGCGCTGCCCTCTCGCTGACCGGAGTAGCCCACGCCGAGCCGAACGGCGACCCGCACAAGTTCTACGACTTCACCACGGAGTTCGTCGCGGCCACCGATCCGGCCGCGGTCAACGCCAAGGCCGCAGGCAAGCTCCTGATCGCGAGCCCGTACGGCACCTCGCACACCATCGCCTGCCGTGGCACCAACACCGCGGACCTCTACGACTGCATGCAGGAAGACGATCTGGGCTGGATCACCCTGCAGAAGACCGAGACCCCGCTCGGCACCACCTGGATCTACTTCCCCTGACGTACGCCGACAGAACGGCCGAGAGCACCGCAGTGCTCTCGGCCGTTCGTGTTCGCCGCGACGCGCGGGCGGTCATGCCTCCAGTTTGTAGCCCAGCCCGCGCACGGTGACCAGGTGTTCCGGCTTGGCCGGGTCCGCCTCGATCTTCGAGCGCAGCCGCTTGACGTGCACGTCCAGGGTCTTGGTGTCGCCGACGTAATCGGCGCCCCACACCCGGTCGATCAGCTGCCCGCGGGTGAGCACCCGCCCGGAATTGCGCAGCAGGTATTCGAGCAGGTCGAACTCCTTGAGCGGCAGCGTGACCGGCTTGGCGTTCACCATCACGGTGTGCCGGTCGACGTCCATCCGGACCGGACCGGCTTCCAGCACGCCGCTCTCGTTGGAGCCGTCCAGCTCGTCGCCCGCGCCGCGGCGCAGCACGGCGCGGATGCGCGCGATGAGCTCGCGAGCGGAATACGGCTTGGTGACGTAGTCGTCGGCGCCCAGTTCCAGGCCGACCACCTTGTCGATCTCGCTGTCGCGCGCGGTGACCATGATCACCGGGACGCCGCTGCGGGTGCGCAACTGCTTGCACACATCGGTGCCGCTCATGCCGGGCAGCATGAGGTCGAGCAGCACGATGTCCGCACCGGACCGGTCGAACTCGGCGAGCGCGGACGGCCCGTCACCGACCACGGTGACCTCGAAACCCTCCTTGCGCAGCAGGAACGCGAGCGGATCGGCCAGCGACTCCTCATCCTCGACGATCAGAACACTCGTCATCTGCGTGCCTCCACACCATTCGGTCGGCCCGGTCCGGTGGGACGCGGGCTTGTTTCTTTCATGCTCACCACGGCGCCGTCGTGGTCGTCGTCGGCGCCTGCTTCGTGGTGGGCGGGTATGCGCAAGGTGAACGTCGATCCGGTGCCCAACTTGCTCCACAGGGTGATCTCCCCGTTGTGGTTGGCGGCCACGTGTTTGACGATAGCCAGGCCCAGTCCGGTGCCGCCCGTCGAGCGCGAACGCGCCTTGTCGGACCGGAAGAATCGCTCGAACACCCGCTCCTGGTCTTCCTTGGCGATGCCGATGCCGCGGTCGGTCACCGCCATCGCCACGTGATCGCCGCGCAGTGAGCGGCTCACCGACACGTGCGAACCGGCGGGCGAGTAGGCGATCGCGTTCTCGACCAGGTTCGACAGTGCCGTGACCAGCAGGGTTTCGTCGCCGAGCACCTCGAGCCCGCTCGGGCGGTCGGTGCTCACCGTGATCCCGGCGGCTTCGGCGGCGGTGCGGGAACGATCGACCGCCTGCATCACCACGGTGTCCACGTCCACCACCTCGAGTTCGGGCAATTTCTCCGCGCCCTGCAGACGGGAGAGCGCGATGAGCTCGGTGACCATCTTGCCGAGGCGGCGCGATTCACCGAGCACGCGCTGACCGAAGTGTCGCACGGCCTCCGGGTCGTCGGCGGATTCCAGGAGAGCTTCGGCGAGCAAACTCATCGCGCCGACCGGAGTCTTGAGCTCGTGGCTGACGTTCGCGACGAAGTCGCGGCGGGTGGCTTCCATCCGGGCCTGTTCGGAATCGTCGTCGGCGAACAGGACGGTGAAGGTGGTCTCTTCCCGTGACAGTTGCCTGGCGACGCCGCGCACCGCGATACGTCCGCGGCCGGGGACCGGATTCTTCGCGGTGAGGTCGAACTCCGACGATTCGCCGGTGGCCAGCACCTTCTCCACCGCAGCCCAGGCGCGCTCGTCGAGCAGGCGATTGCGGACCAGTCCGAGTTCCTCCGCGCGCGGATTGACCAGCACCACGTCGCGGTACTCGTCCACCACCGCGATGCCGCTCTCGGAGGCGAGCACGATCAAATCGAGAACCTGGGACATGGTGAGACCGGACTCGGCCTGCCTGCGTGCGGCCTGCCTGGCATTCACATACGGGATAAGTAGCCCGCCGACTGCCAGACCGACGACAGCCGCCAAGACTGCCAGCAGCACGGCCTGGGGAACACTCACACTTGAATCGTACGGTCGCCGACCAGTTGGCCAACGCCGGGTACGCGAAGTTTCGCGCAGGTCACAGGCCCTTCCGGCCCCGTTAGCCCCGAGTTTACGCACTGTTCGACATGGCGTACTCGCAGCGTATTCACCGGGCGGTCAGTCCGCTTCGTCGGCTCCGGCGAGCGCCTCGTTCACCGCGCGGCCGTGTTTGTCCACCCACTCGCCGAGGGCGTAGATGGGAAGCAACAGGTCCGCGCCCGCGGCGGTCAGCTCGTATTCGACCCGGGGCGGGGCCTCGGCGTAGCGACGACGGCGCACCAGCGTCATCCGTTCCATCCGGCGCAGCGTCTGCGTCAGCATCTTCTGGCTGATCCCGCCGATGGCCGTACGCAGCTCGCCGGGACGCATGGGCCCCTCGCGCAGCATGTACACGATCACCGGCAACCAGGAGTTGCCGAAGATGTCCACACCCATCCGGGCGGGACAGTCGGATTCGAAGTCGCCGTACGGCGCGTAATCCACCCGCTCCGCCGAGACCGGTTCGATCGGTGCCGTGCTCACGGTTCCAGCTTGCCAGCGCGTTGCGCACCCCGGAGTGCCCATCGGGATTCCTAGCGTCGTGGGCGAACACTTTCGAGTCAGGAGTTGGGATGCGAATCGGAATCATCGGTGCGGGCGCGATGGCGCGGGCACTCGGCGGCGGCTGGAGCGCGGCGGGTCACGAGGTACTCGTCGGCGCCCGATCCGCCGACGCCGCAGGGGAACTGGCCGCCGCGATCGGCGCGCGGGCCGGAACGATCACCGACGCGGCGGGTTTCGGCGATGTCGTGGTGCTCGCGGTGCCGGTCGCGGCGTTGTCGCAGGTGCTGCGCGCCGCCGGGAAATTGCTGGTCGGACGCACGATCGTGGACTGCACGAACGCCTTCGCCCCGGACGCTTCGGCGCCGCAGGGAGTCACCGCGTTCGTGCTCGCCGAGGACGCTGTCGCGGAACGGATCGCGGTGCAAGCGCCCGGAGCGCACGTGGTGAAGGCGTTCAATCTGTGTGCCGCCGAGGTGTGGGAGGCGAACGGGCGGATCTTCGAGGACCGCCGCTTGGCGGTGCCGCTGTGCGGTGACGACGAAGCCGCGGTGCGGGCGGTCGCGGCGCTGGCCGAAGACCTCGGGCTGCAACCGATCCCGGCGGGCGGGCTGCACCGGGCCCGCTACCTGGAGGCACTGTCGGTGTTCACCGTCGGTCTCTGGTTCGCCGGACACGATGCCCGCGCGATGTTCCCGCCTTTGGAGGCCGCGTTCGCCGTCGCCGACTGACCACAAAGGCATCAGGCCGGGTCGAGCGCGGCGAGCTTGCGCTCCAGCACCTGCCGTTCGCGCTGGTTGCCGCACATGCCGATGGCGCGCTCCAGTTCGCCGCGGGCCTGCTGGATGCGCCCGAGCCGGATCAGCAGCTCGCCTCGAACGCTCGGCAGCAGGTGCGAATTCGACAGCGTCCCGGCGGCCACCAGCTCGTCCACGATCGGCAGCGCCGCCGCCGGACCCTGCGCCATGGAGACCGCCACCGCACGGTTGAGGTCGACCACCGGCGACGGCGCGAGCCGGCCGAGCGCCTCGTAGATCAGCACGACGCGCTCCCAGTTCGTCGCCTCGACCGAGTGGGCGACGGCATGACACTCGGCGATCGCCGCCTGCAACCCGTAGGCGCCGAGGCCCCGGCCGACCTGCTCGGCGCGGGCCAAGGCGGCTTGTCCCCGGCGGATCGCGGCGAGGTCCCAACGGCGGCGGTCCTGGTGCTCCAGGAGCACCGGCTCGCCGTCGGGCCCGGTGCGGGCGGGAAAGCGCGCCGCGGTCAATTCGAGCAGCGCCAGCAGGCCGTGTGTCTCGGGCTCGTCCGGCACGAGCCTGGTGAGTACCCGCGCCAGGCGCAGTGCACCGCTGGCGAGGTCGAGCCGGATCAGATCCGCCCCGGAGCTGGCCGACGACCCTTCGGTGAAGATCAGGTAGACCACACTGAGCACCGAACCGAGGCGCTTGGTCCGTTCCTCGGCCGGTGGCACCTCGAACGGCACCCGGGCCGCGGCGAGGGTCTTCTTCGCCCGCGTGATCCGAGCCTGCACGGTAGCGGCCGGAACGAGGAACGCCTTGGCGATCTCGTCGCTGGTGAGACCGCCGACCACCCGCAAAGTGAGCGCCACTCTCGCCTCCCGCGACAGCACGGGATGGCAGGAGATGAACATCGCCGCGAGCAGATCGTCATCGATCCGGTCCGGGTCCCACAGCAGGTCCTCGGCGTCCCGGGCCGGATCGGCCGGCGCGCCTCCCAAGACGGCGCCACCCTCGCCCAGGTCTCGGGCGAGGGCGGCGTATCTCTCGTCGAGGGCGGAGCGCCGACGGAAAGCGTCGATCGCGCGACGGCGGCCGACGGTGAGCAACCACCCCGCCGGATTGCGCGGCACGCCCTCGCGCGGCCACGTCACGAGCGCCTCGGCCAGCGCCTCCTGCGCCAAGTCCTCGGCCAGCGCGAAGTCGCCGGTGTACCGCGCGAGCGCACCGACGATCCGTGCGGACTCGATCCGCCAGACCGCGGCTACGGCTTCACGGCCGGTGTGGTCGGCCATCGCCCCTCGATCCGTTCAGAGCTGACCGGTGGCCTCGCGCCACGCCCGCTCCTTCTGGATCCACTCGTTGTCCTGCGGAAACTCGTCGATCGTCGGGACCCGGCGGATCTCGGTCTTGAACCCGGGGCCGGTCATCGGCATCCGCTTGGCCCACTCGATCGCTTCTTCCTTCGACGCCACATTGAGGATGTAGAACCCGCCGAACAGCTCTTTGGTCTCGCCGTACGGGCCGTCGGTGACGACGGGGGTCTCGGAGGAGTAATCGACCACCACACCCTCGGCGGCGTCCTCCAATCCCTCCGCCGCGACCAGCACGCCCGCCCGGATCAGCTCGTCGTTGTACTTACCCATCGTTTCGAGCATCTGGTCGAAGTCGATGTTCGCCATTCCCGCGAAGGCCTCGTCGGTGGCGCGCATGATGAGCATGTACTTCATGGTTGTCTCCCTGGTTGTTCGGATCCCTCTCTGGACCCTCTCACCCATAGGTCGAACGGGGGATCTCGAAGATCGACACACGCGCCGAAATTTTTTTCGACCCACTTCGGAGCCGCCGATCGGAGCGTGCACCCTCGCCCATACCCCGCGGCGTCGACCATGATGCGCGACGGGTGCACGCTCGGACCGCGCCCCAGCTCTACCAGCCCGGATTCCCGCGGACCGGGATGTTGACGAAGCTCGGACGGGCGGGATCCAGCTCCAGGTGCTGTGGCCGCAGACCGGTGTCGATCAGCATCGGCAGGATGGGCAGGCCCTTGGGGAAGTTGCCCGCGTACACGTCGACGCGCAGGCGGTGGCCCGGTTGCAGGAGCGCCTCGGTGGCGGGCAACGCGATGTCCAGCGTGGTCACCTCGCCCGGGACCGTCGGCTGCCGCTGCTCCAGCGAGGTGAACGGTCGCGGGTCGGTGTAGTCGCCGTTGGCCGACTTGCTGCTGTTCGCCTCGTCGATCGCCCGCAGCGACGCCATGAGCTGCCCCGAGGACAACACGCTCGACTGCCCGTCCGGCGCGACGTCGTTCACGGTGACCACCCAGTACCCGTCGGCGGAGTCCTGAACCGTATTGAGCCGCACCGCGATCCGCCCCGAGATCGAGGTCGGCTCGGCGACCGGGGCGCTGGTGAAGGTCAGCCCGTTCAGTTCCTGCACTCTGGAGTCCTTCGCGCAGCCGTCGATGACCGACAGCACGCCCGCGGTGCCCTGGGCGGCGTCGTTGGAGCACAGACTGGTCAGGCCGGGCGCGACAGTCAGGCGCGCGGGCTCGCCGCTACCCTGCGAGTCGAGCGAACCGTCGTAGAGGCTGCCCGCGGTGCCGCTCGGCGCGGCGGACAGGTACATCCTGCGGTGCACCGCCTGCTGCGCATCCGCCGCAGCGGTCGGCGCGGCGAAGGAGTCGGTGGTGATCCAGCCGCCGCCCTGCTGACGCAAGGTGATCGGACCGTACTGGTCGATGCCGTTGTCGATGCCCTTGAGCCACTTGTCGAACCACGCGCGCTGCAGCACGTCCAGCCGCGGCGGCAGGCCCGGCTTGCCGTACTCGTTGCCCGAGTTGAGGTGATAGGTGTTGCCCATCAGCAATTGCTTCTGGCCGGGCGGCAGCGGAATCTCGTTGTAGATCTTGGGTTCCGAGTAGGCGAACAGGTCGTGCCAGCCGCCGGTGACGAAGGTCGGCGTCCGGATCCCGCCCGGATCACCGAGCCAGTCCTCCCGCGGCCGGGAACCGTCGGTCAGCAGTTCCTTGGCGCGGGGGTCGAGATCCTCGATGCGCGCGGTGGTGTAGACGTTGAGCAGGACGTCCATGAAAGTCAACGGATCCCGGGCGCGGTCGGCCAGCCACCTGGTGTCCAGCTGCCCGTTGAGTACCGAGGCCAGGTCGGGAATCAGCTTGAGGCCGTTGATCGCGGTCAGCCACAGCGGGATGAAGTTGAAGCCGAAGCCGCCGCCGGGCGCCAGCACGTCGTTGACCAGGTCGCTGCCCGGCACGACCGGGAAGATCGCCTGCAAGGCGGGTGGGCGCTGCTCGGCGGCCTGCACCTGGTTGATCCCCGAATAGGAGATGCCGTTCATGCCGATCCGCCCGTTGGACCACGGCTGCCGGGACGCCCAGTCGATCACCTCGAGCGTGTCCTGCTGTTCGCGTCCGCGCAGCATGTCCCAGACGCCCTGGGAGAAACCGGTGCCCCGCACGTCCACGACCAGCTGGGAGTAGCCGCTCTTGATCAGTTGCCGGTCGACGGTGAAGTTGCGCAGTTCGCCGCCGCCGAACGCCTTGGTCAGGTCGGTGACTCCGGACAGCGGGGTGCCGCTCATGTCGATCTGCCGGAACAGCTCGATCAGCGCGTCGGACAGGCCGGGAATCGACTGTGCGTGATCGGCCAGGTTCGACACCAGCTTGGTGTACGGCGTGAGGTTCACGATCGTCGGCGTAGGCGTGTCGATGGGCCGCCCGGAGGCGTCCGCGGGGCGGTAGACGTTCCCCTTCAGGACGGTGCCGTCGCTCATCGTGATGGGGACGTCCCACTGGATGTGGATGTTCGGGAACTGCTGTGCGGCGTCCTGGTTGGCCGTCCACTCCGCTCCGGCTGCCCCACCGTCGGGACCGGCCGGCAATGGCGCGGCCGCCGCGCCACTCGTGAGAAAGGGGGCGAGCACCGCGGCGGCGACGACCGCCACTGTGACCCGCAACGCGTACTTCATCGGACGTGTTCCACCTCTCGTGCTGGTCAAGCGACCAAGTGTAACTTTCCTACCCGCCGGTAGGAACTACCGGTAACATACACTGACCCTCGGAACATCGGTTCACATATGCCGATCGAGCAGCAGATTCTCCCGAGTCTTCGCTGGCCACACCCGTCTGGACCCGTTTACAGCATCGGAATCATGGCTCACCGACCGGTCGTAGACCGGCGTTCCGCCGTCCGGCGTGTCGCCCCCCGCCTCGACGAACACGCGACGCTCGCCACTCGTGGCCGAACACGACGACGCGCTGCCACCCCTGAGGAGTGACAGCGCGTCGGGATTCGCGTTCGGAGCTTACTTCCCGCCCTGGCCCGCGACGGCGGCCGCGCCCGCGGCGGCGGCCTCCGGGTCGAGGTACTCGCGCGGACGCACCGGGCGCAGGTCCTGGTCGAGGTGATAGACCAGCGGGATGCCGGTGGGGATGTTCAGGCCCGCGATGTCCTCGTCCGAGATCTGGTCGAGGTGCTTGACCAGCGCCCGCAGCGAGTTGCCGTGCGCGGCGACCAGCACGGTCTTGCCGGACAGCAGGTCCTTGGAGATGGTCGACTCCCAGTACGGAACCATCCGGTTGACCACGTCGAGCAGGCACTCGGTCTTCGGGACCTCGATGCCCGCGTAGCGCGGATCGCCCTCCTGGCTGTACTCGTTGGCCGTGTCGATCGGCGGGGGCGGGGTGTCGTAGCTGCGGCGCCACAGCATGAACTGCTCGTCGCCGTACTTGTCCCGGATCTGCGCCTTGTTCTTACCTTGCAGTTCGCCGTAGTGCCGCTCGTTGAGCCGCCAGTCGCGGATCACCGGAATCCAGTGCCGGTCGGCGGCGTCCAGCGCGATGTTCGCGGTGGAGATGGCCCGGCGCAGCAGCGAGGTGTAGACGACGTCCGGCAGGATGCCGTGCTCGGCCAGCAGTTCCCCGGCACGCTTGCCCTCGGCGATGCCCTTGTCGGTCAGATGCACGTCCACCCAGCCGGTGAACAGGTTCAGGGCGTTCCATTCGCTTTCGCCGTGGCGCAGCAGCACGAGGGAGTACGTCATGCGGTCATCCTCCCATGCGCGCTCGACCGGGTCGCATCGGTTCCCGCCACGCCGCCACGGCCGGCACGGGGAAAGCGCGCAGTCAGACCGGTTCGTCCGCGGCGTGCTCGGCGGCGAGCACACCCGCGCCCGCCAGCGTCGCGCCGTGGGTGATCGCGGAGAGCTCCACACGCAGTCCGCGCAGGAACGTCAGCCCGGCGTGCTCGGCCACCGCGGCGCGCAGCGGATCCCACAGCGGCGCACCGGATCGCGCGAATCCGCCGCCGACGACCACCCGGTCGACGTCCAGCAGGGCGGCGGCCGAGGCGATCGCCGCGCCGAGAGCGGTACCCGCCCGGTGCAGCGCGGCGAGCGCGATCTCGTCGCCCGCGCGCGCGTCCGCGGCCAGCCGCACGCCCGTGCCGCCGGACCAGCCCTGCTCCCGCGCCCAGCGCACCGACGACATGCCACTGGCGACCGCTTCGACGCAGCCGCGGCCGCCGCAGCCACAGGGGGTGTCCCAGCCCGGCACGACGATGTGCCCGACGTGCCCGGCATTGCCGGTGCGCCCGAGCAGCACCGAGCCGCCTGCCACGATCCCGCCGCCGATCCCCGACGACACGGTCATCGCCAGCGCGTCGGGCACCCCGCGCAAGGCGCCGAGGCGGTGTTCGGCCAGCGCGAGGCAGGCGCCGTCGATGGCGAAGCGAATCGCGGCAGCGGGAAACAGCTCCCGCACGGCGGCGACGACCGGGAATCCCGATTTCCATTCGGGAATGTTCAACGGACCGGTGACGCCGGTTCGCACGTCCACCGGCCCGGCCGCACCGATCCCCACGGCGCTGACCGGTGCCGGACCAGCTACCTCGAGCAGCAGTCCGCGACAGGCGTCCCACACGCTCGTGGCCGGCACCTTCACCTGACGTACGTCGCGCACCTCGGGACCGGGGTACACCACCCCGGCCGCGAACTTCGTCGCGCCGATGTCCAGAGCGAGAATCGCCAACGCCGTGTCTCCTTCGCCGATCCGAGCCACCCACGATTGTTACCCGGAGCCGGCGACCGGCTAGGGCCTGTCGGCGGAGTCGACCAGATGCTCGAACGCGCGCAGATTCTGCAGCGACTCGCCGCGCGAGACGCGCCACTTCCATTCCCGCCGAATGGATTCGGCGAAGCCGAGTTCCAGCAGCACGTTGAAGTCGGCGTCCACGGCCTCGAGGATCTGCCCGAACACCCGGTCCAATTCGTCCGGGGTTACGGCGTGCGCGGACATCCGGCCGACCAGGTAGATGTCGCCGACCCGGTCGAGGGTGTAGGCGACGGCGTAGAGCCTGCGATTGCGGCGCAGCAGGAACTTGTATACGCCTTCGAAGTTCTCGTCCGGCTTACGGCAGACGAACGCTTCGACACGAATCCCGTGCTTGCCCACCGTGAGCATCACGGTGGTCTCGAGCTTGCGCTCGCCGGGCAGGACGACGACGAAAGTCTCCTCGCCCGGCCGGGTGTACTCGATCTCCCGGTCGCGCAGCGCCTCGTCGATCAGCTGCGCGGTCGCCTGCACCTCGTTCACCGGCGTACTCCCATCCGGCGCCGCCACAGCGCCCGCGATCTGGCCTGGCTGCTCTCGGCGAGCAGAGCCGCCGTCCGTTCTCCGGCCAGGCTAGTGCGGTCGGCGGCCGCCGGGTCGTAGGCGTCGGCGCGCACGGCGCTGTGCGCCAGGCCGCGGCCGCCGAGCGCGGAGCGCTCGTCGCGGAAACCGGCCAGGGCCGCGGCGTAGCTGGCGAGTAGGCCGTCTGCCGTGTGCGCCCAGGAGAAATTGGCGGCGTGCGCGACGGCCCGCTCGCCCATCCGGCGCAGCCGACCGGGGTCGTTCAGCAGGTGCCGCAGCGCGTTCGCCCAGTCGGAGGTGCGATGTCCCGGGACCAGCAGGCCGGACACGTCGTGCCGCACGGCCGTGCCGAGACCACCCACATCGGCGGCCAGCACGGGAGTGCCGCTGGCCTGCGCCTCGATCGCGACCAAGCCGAAGGACTCGTTGTAGCTGGGCACCGCCACCAGGTCGGCGGCGCGATAGACCAGCACCAGCCGCTGCGGCGGCTGCGGGGGCAGGAAGCTGACCCGCGCGGCGATGCCCAGTTCGGCGGCCAGCTCGATCAGCGCGTCGGGGCGGTCCAAGCCGCTGCCGGAGGGCCCACCCACGATCAGCACGCGCAGCGGGCGCTCGGGCTCGGCGCGCAACACCTCCGCCGCGGCGCGCACCAGCACATCGGGCGCCTTCAGCGGCTGGATCCGGCCGACGAACGCGACGATCTGCTCGTCGGCGGCCAGGCCGAGCGCCGTGCGGGCGGCGGCCTTGTCACCGGGGCGGTAGCGGGTCAGGTCCGCGCCGGGCGGTACGACATCGATGCGCTGCGGGTCGGCCCCATAGAGCTCGACCAGCTGGCGGGCTTCCTCGGCGGTATTGGCGACGAGCCGATCGGATTCGGCGATCACCTGCTTCTCGCCGATCTCGCGGGTCGCCGGTTCGGGGCAGTCGCCCTCGGCCAGCGCCGCGTTCTTCACCGCGGCCAGCGTGTGCGCGGTGTGCACCAGCGGCACCCGCCACCGGTCCCTGGCCAGCCAGCCGACCTGGCCGGACAGCCAGTAATGCGAGTGGACCAGATCGTAATAGCCGGGCAGATGCCGAGCCTCCTGGCGCAACACCTCCGCGGTGAAGGGGCACAGCTGAGTGGGCAGATCGTGTTTGTCCAGCCCCTCGAACGGGCCTGCCACCACGTTGCGCACCAGCACGCCGGGCGCCGCCTCCTGCACGGGCGGGAGGTTGGACGCGGTCGCCCGGGTGAAGATCTCCACCTCGGTGCCGCGCCGGGCCAGCTCGACGGCTGTTTGCAGGACATAGACGTTCATGCCGCCGGCGTCGCCGGTCCCTGGCTGAGCGAGTGGTGAGGTGTGCACCGATAACACGGCGATACGGTTCGGCCGTAGGTCCAGGCGCTGACTCACACTATCCATAGTGCACGTTGCGTTCCCCGGCCCAGACGCGCTATCCGCGGCAAGTGAGAGCTATCACAGACCGGACATGACACCGATCACAAGCTCTCGGCGAACGCGCTCACCTCGGCGACGAACCGCGAACGGTCCTCGATGAACAGGCCGTGCTGGGCGTCTTCCCAGAACGACGCACGGGCGTTCGGGACGGTGTCGGCGATGAAGCGCCCGTTCTCGATCGGCACGACCTGATCGGCGGTCCCGTGCAGGACGAGCACCGGAACGTCCAGCGCGCGCAGTGTCCCGGTGTTGTCGACGGTGCGGTAGAACAGTGCTTTGCGCACCGCGGGCGGGGTGGCGAGACTGGCCCCGAACAGGCGCTGCGCGTCCGGGCCCTTGTCCGCGCCCGGTCCGGTGTTGGCATTGCCGAACGCACCGAAAGCGCGCAGGGCCCGCCCCGCGCTCTCCTCGAAGACGCCCGGCATCGCCTCCCGCATCATGCTGCCGGTGGCCGCACCCGGCACGCCGGGGCCGATGTTCGCCATCGAGCCGGTGTAGACGAGACCCGCGACGGCGTCGGTGCCGTACGCGGTCACATAGTCCGAGAGGACGATCCCGCCGTAGGACCAGCCGAGCAGCACCGCGCCGGAGTCGATGCCCTCGACGGCGAGCACGGCCGCGACGTCGGCCGCCCAGTTCTTCGGATCGTCGTAGCCCGTCGCGGGTGCGTCGGAGTAGCCGTGGCCGCGCAGGTCGACGGCGATCACCCGCAAACGCGCGGCGAGGTCGTCGGCGGCCGCGCCCCAGCAGCGCAGGTTCGCCGACCAACCGTGCAGCAGCACCAGCGGGCGGGCGTGCGCCGGACCGCTCACCCGGTAGACGATGTTCGTTCCGTCCGCGCTCACCACGTCCCGAATAGCCATGCCACTCAGGCTAACGGCGATCCCGGTGACCGCACCGGGCCCGGCAAACCTCGCGCACCTAAGATCTACCGGCATGAGCACTCGCACCGCCGTCGTCACCGGAGCCAGCTCGGGGATCGGCGAGGCCACCGCCCGCGAGCTGGCGAAGCAGGGCTTCCACGTCTACGTCGGCGCCCGCAGGCTGGATCGCCTGCGCCGCCTCGCCGACGAGATCGGCGGCACCGCACTGGAACTCGACGTCACCTCGGACGAGTCGGTGCGCACGTTCACCGAGGCGGTCGAGCGGGCCGACGTGCTGGTCAACAACGCGGGCGGCGCCAAGGGCATGGCCCCGGTCGCCGAGGCCGACCTGGACGACTGGCGCTGGATGTGGGAGACCAACGTGCTCGGCACGCTGCGCGTCACCAAAGCCCTGCTGCCCAAGCTGATCGCCTCCGGCGACGGGTTGATCGTCACCGTCACGTCGGTGGCCGCGTTCACCGCCTACGACAACGGTTCCGGCTACACCTCCGCCAAGCACGCGCAGGCCGTGTTGCACCGCACGCTGCGCGGGGAGCTGCTCGGGCAGCCGGTGCGGCTGACCGAGATCGCCCCCGGCGCCGTGGAAACCGAATTCTCGCTGGTTCGCTTCGACGGCGACGCGGACCGGGCCGCGAAGGTGTACGAGGGCATCGACCCGCTGGTCGCCCAGGACATCGCGGAGGTCATCGGCTTCGTCGCGTCGCGGCCCGCGCACGTCAACCTGGACCAGATCGTCATCAAGCCGAGGGATCAGGCGGACGCGGGCCGATTCGCTCGTCGCGGCTGACCATTTCATAGCCGAAGCGAATCAATCAGCTTTCGTGGTCGTTCCGGCCGCGAATTGCTGCGACTTCGCTATTCGATTCGAACCGTTAGCATCCGAGCAGCCGTAAGGGTAAGGACATCGGATGGGAGTGGTTAGGCTCATGTTCAAGGGTTTCAAAGAGTTCCTGATGCGCGGGAACGTCATCGATCTCGCGGTCGCCGTGGTGATGGGCACCGCGTTCACCGCCGTGGTGACCTCGGTGACGAAAGGCGTGGTGAATCCGCTGCTCGCGGTCTTCGGCAGCACCCACGAACTGGGCCTCGGCGTGCAGCTGATCTCCTCCAAACCCGCCACCTTCATCGCCGTCGGCCCGATCATCACGGCGGTCGTCGATTTCGTGATGGTCGCCGCGGTGCTGTACTTCGTGCTGATGCTGCCGATGAAGACGATCAAGAACCGCTTCGGCACCCCCAAGGCCGCCGAGCCCACCGAGATCGAGCTGCTGACCGAGATCCGCGACCTGCTCGCCGAGCGGCACGCGGCGGTCCGCGCCGAACGCTCGGCCGACCGCGAGGTCGAACAAGCCGCGAAAGAGGACGCGAAGGTCCGCTAGAACCGCTCAGCGCGCGCCGGCCGGCTGCGGAGGCAGCGGGGTGGCGGAGACCACGGCAGAGGGCGCACCCCGCAACGCCGACATGGTTTTCCAGCTGTTCCAGTCGATGGTCCAGTCGTAGAGGTCGCCGTCGGCGGCCGAAAGCGGGATCGAGGTTCCGGTCACCTCGACCGGATCGCCGTACAGGGCCGTGGGGAAGTACGCCTGGGCGTCGCCGGGAGACAGGTTGATGCACCCGTTGGTGACGTTCGCCGAGCCTTGCGCCGACAGTGATTCCGGGTTGGCGTGGATGAATTCGCCGTTGTTGGAGATGCGTACCGCCCAGCGTTCGCGAACGTTGGTGTAGTACGGCGGATTCGACATCATGAAGTCCTCGTACTTCTCGGTGACCACGTGGATGCCGGACCGGGTGACGTTGCGCGGCTCGTTGCCCTCGCCGTAGCTGACCGCGAAATCGAACACCGTCCGCCCGTCGCGGACCACCTGCATGCGGTGGCTCGGGGCGTTCGCCTTGACGATCTGACTGCGCCCGATGCGGAAATCCGTGGTCAGATCGGAATCGCCGTAGTTGCCGCCGCCCAGATCGAGTCCGTAGAGCCGGGCCGACACGTGCACGCTGGTGCCCGGCGTCCAGTAGTTCTTCGGACGCCAGTGCAGCCGCGAGCCGTTGTCGTCCGGAAACCAGGCCCACGCGCCCTCGGTCGGCGGGTCGGTGGTGATGGTGAGCGCCTTCTCCACCGCCGCCTTGTTCGTGACGGCGGACTTGAATTGCAGGATGATCGGCGCCGCGATGCCGACCTCCTGGTTGTCGCCGATGTTCAGGGTCGCGGGAACGGTGCTCTTGGGCGCGAGCGTCTGGAACGAACCGTCGATCGGTATCGGCTTGCCGTCGGTGCCGACCGCGGTGCCCGACCAGGTGTATGTGGCGTCGTAGCCGAGCGGCTCGGTGATGGTGTAGCCGCGTTTGTCCGGTGCGAGCTCGCCACGCACCTGCTTGCCCGCGGCGTTGGTCAGCGCGACCTGATCGATCGTGCCGTCGCTGATCGCTACGGAGACCGGCGCGGTCGGGTTGACGTTCTCGGCGTCGTCGGCCGGGGTCAGCGTCACCTCGGCGATCGGACCGGCGTCGGAGCCCGACCGGTCCGCGTCGTGGTCGATCGTGCAGCCGGCCGCCAGGGCGACGACCACCAGGAGGACAGCCGACACCACGGCAACCGATCGGTGGATCATCGGGCGGTGGTTCACTTCGTCGAATCTACGCGCGGCGCGCGGTCCGATCCGTCGCCGCAGCGTGTGGTGTCGACCTCAGCGCGTCAGAGCGTGACACCGACGGTGACCGGTTCCGGCTCCAGTGTGATCCCGAAACGCTCGGCCACGCCGTCGCGCACCGTCCTGGCCAGCGCCACCAAGTCGTCCGCGGTGGCGTGGCCGCGATTGGTCAGCGCCAGTGTGTGTTTCGTCGACAGCCGGGCGGGCGCCTCGGCGCCGGGGAAGCCCTTGGCGAAACCCGCCCGCTCGATGAGCCAGCCCGCGGAGAACTTCACGCCGTCCGGCGCCGGATAGGTCGGTACCGTGGCATCGCCTACGTGTGCGGCGATCGCGGCGCGCACCTGCGCCACCCGATCCGGCGCGACCACCGGGTTGGTGAAGAACGAGCCCGCGCTCCAGGTGTCGTGGTCGGTGGGATCGAGCACCATGCCCTTGCCCGCGCGCAACCGCAGCACCGCGTCCCTGACCTGTGCGGCAGGCCGGGACTCGCCGTCCGCCGCGCCCACCGCCGTGGCGAGTTCGCCGTACCGCAGCGGCACGCTGGAACCGTCGGCGCGCAGCGCGAAGTCGACCGCGAGCACGACGGCGTCGTCGCGGTGCTTGAGCACGCTGGTGCGGTAGCCGAACCCGAGTTCGCCGGGCTCCACCCAGCGGATCTCCCCACTCGCCCGGTCCAGCAGGCGCACCCGGCGCAGCAGGTTCGCCACCTCCGCGCCGTAGGCGCCCACGTTCTGCACCGGCGTCGCGCCCGCGGAGCCGGGAATGCCGGACAGGCACTCCAGCCCGCCGAGTCCGGCGGCGACCGTCGCACCCACCACGTCGTCCCAGTTCGCGCCCGCCTCCGCGACCACACCACCGTCGCCGATCTCGACGCCGGCGGTGGCTACCCGCACCACCACGCCGTCGAAGCCGTCGTCACCGACGAGCAGATTGGAGCCGCCCGCGAGCAGCAGCACCGGGACGCCCGCCGCGTCCAGCGCGCGCACTGTCGCGACCAGCGCTTCGGTGGTCGCGCACTCGGCGAGCAGGGCGGGGCCGCCCACTCGCAGCGTGGTCAGCTCCGCCAGCCGCACGTCGGCGCGCAGCCGCGCACCGGTGCCGGCGAGGAGGTCCGACGGCACCACTCGTGAAGTTCGCACGCCACACGGTAGCGTGCAGTGCACTGCACGAGGACGGCTGCTGGCCGCTCGTGCAATTCGTGCGGCGCACGGTAGCGTGTGGAGCCATGGCTACACCGCTGGCGTACACGGCCCGCTACTCCCATCCGCCCGCCGCGGTACGCGCGGCATTCGCCGACGAGCAGTTCTGGAAGGATCGGATCGCGGAGGTCGGCGGCCCCGGCGCCCGGCTCGAGTCGATCACCGTCAGCGGCGACCAGGTGCGTGTCGAGATGGTGCAGGCCATCGCCGCCGAGAAGCTGCCGCCCGCGATCACCGCGGTGCGCCCCGGTGATCTGACCATCCCGCGCGTCGAGGACTGGACCGGGGATCACGCCACCTTCGAAGCCCGCGTCGACGGCGCGCCCGCCGAGGTCCGCGGGACCATCACGCTGACCGCCGACGGCTCCGGCACCGTCGCCACGACCGACGGCACCATCGAGGTGAAGATCCCGCTGTTCGGCAGCAAGATCGAAAAGGCGATCGCCGAGCACCTCACCGAGTTGCTGAAGAACGAGGCGGAATTCACCGGCAACTGGCTCGCCTCGCACTGATCCGGGCCGCGCGGACGCGCACTGTGCGACGTCACACTGCGCGGTCCGCGCGTTCGTGTCCCGTCCGCACTCCACCCGCCCGTCGAGGTCGGCGCCACCGGACCCAGTAACGTGTGAGCCCATGGCACGTCGATTGGACTACTCCGCCCGCTATCCGCTGCACACCACAAAAGAGCTGTACGCGGCGCTGTCGAACCGCGACTACTGGGATGCGCGGATGGAAGAGATGCGGAAGTACTCCCCCGGCAACCAGGTGGTCCGGCTGGAGGCGGGCGACGGCGGCATCGACGTCGAACTGCACCACATCCTTCCCCGCGACATGCTGCCGGAGATCGCCCAGACGGTCATGCGCAAGGACATGGTGATCACCCGCAAGGAGACCTACAGCCCGTTCGCCCCGGACGAGATCACCGGGAAGTACTCCGCGTCCATTCCCGCCGGGCCGGGCAGCCTCGGCGGCACCATCCGCCTGTTCCCCACCGAGACCGGCTGCACCATGCGCTTCTCCTCGGAGGCGAAGGTGTTCATCCCCATGGTCGGACCGCGCCTGGAACAGCTGATGCTGGTGAACCTGGTCGACCTGTTCCGCGGCGAGGCCGAGTTCACGGTCAAGTGGCTGGAAGAACAGCACCCCACCCGCTGACCAAACCGGTCGGCACCATCACCCGTGGCACCACCGCCGTCAACCGCCTCCGCCGCAGCGACCGCTGGCTGATCAACGACGAACTCGTCGCCGACCGGCTGGGCGGCGCGCCCGATCCGCTGGTGGTCGACCTCGGGTACGGCGCCAGCCCGTGGACCACGTTCGAGCTGGCCGCGCGGCTGCGCACGGTTCGCGCGGACGTGCGGGTGGTCGGACTCGAGATCGACCCGCAGCGCGTGGTCCCCGGCCGCGACGGCGTCACCTTCGCACGCGGCGGATTCGAACTGGCCGGGCTGCGGCCTGTGCTGGTGCGTGCCTTCAACGTGCTGCGGCAGTATCCCGAATCAGCGGTCCCGGAGGCGTGGTCGACCGTTCTGGCCGGGCTGGCGCCGGACGGCCTGCTGGTCGACGGCACCTGTGACGAATTGGGCAGACGCAGCGCGTGGGTGCTGCTCGACCGGAACGGACCGCGCTCGCTCACGCTGGCCTGGGACCCGTTCACCGTCGAGCGCCCCTCCGATCTCGCCGAACGCCTGCCGAAAGCGCTGATCCACCGCAACGTTCCCGGTGAACCGATCCACGCACTGCTCGCCGCCGCGGATCGTGCCTGGGCCCACGCCGCGCCGATGGCGCCTTTCGGTCCGCGCGTCCGCTGGCGCGCGACGGCGCAGGCGCTGCGCGCGGAAGGTTTCCCGATCCGCCACTATCGTCGCCGGCTGCGCGACAATGTGCTCTCGGTGCCGTGGCCGGCCGTCGCGCCACTCGGCACGAGCTGACCGGCACGCCTCCGCGCGTTTCGTCACGCTACGGCAAGCGCTCGGTACACCCGTTTCGCCGCACGCGGCGACAAGCGCGCCCCCGCGTCGGTGATCTCCGCGCCCGCACACCGGTGGATGGCGACCGCGTCGGCGACCACCTCGTTCAAAGCGGCCTGCCCGATGTCGCCCTCTGCCAGGTCGAGCACCGTACGCACCGGTGTCGTCACCAGGAAGGGGCCCGCCGACTCCACCTCGGCGCCTGCCAGCGCGCGGCGCACGATTACCAGCCGCGGCGTCACCGGCGGACGTCCCGAACGCACCGACAGGTGCAGGAAGCGCGGGCACAGGCTGCCGAGCCCGTGCAGTTCCGCCGCGCTGTGGTGGGAGACCACCGACGCGCCGTCGAACCAGGCCGCCCACATCGCGTATTCGTCGAGCGGACCTTCCGGCCACCCGGCGAACCGCAGCATGCCGACCCCCGCCCTGGTCACCGAACCGTCACCGAGGGCCGCCCGAACTCGCGCCCCACACCCCGTGCGCAGCACCTGCCGAGTTGTGAAGAAACCGGCGTGCCGACCGGCCCAGCGGCGCAGAACGCGCCATCCTTGTTCCGCGGATCCGATCGCGCGGCTTGCCACATCGCCAGCCATGGGCATCAGGCTACGCTCGGTTTTTGTGCCTCATGTCACATTCGAACCCCTCACCGCCTCCACAGAGACGGCTCAGAAAGGTCGGGAAGAATTTTCGCCATGAGTACGAACGCACCCTCCACCTCGACGATCAAACGCCGGCCCCTGCTGATCGCCCTGACCGTGGTAGCGATTCTGCTCGCCACGGTCCTGGTCGGCGGCGAGGCATACGCCAGACACACGGTGTCGAGCTGCATCAGCTCGCAGTTCGAGAAAGAGATGGGGTCGAAGATCGACGTGAGCTTCGGTCCCAAGCCGATGCTGATCACCTGGATCGATGGCAAGGTGCCCTCGGTGAAGGTGAACAGCAACGACACCAAGTTCGGCCCTGCCGTCGGCATGGTGGTGCACGCCGTCTTCCATGACGTCGACGTCGCCGACTCGAACGGCACCGTGATCGACAGTTCCTCCGCCGACGTCACGTGGAGCAACGAAGGCATCAAGGAGACCCTCGGTGGCATGGTCAGCAGCGTGAGCTCCTCGGCGAGCTCGGGCATGCTCACCCTGTCGGTGCTCGGCGGCCTCGCCGAGCTCCAGCTGAAGCCGCAGATCATGAACGGGGCGGTGCAGGTGGAGACGATGTCGGCCGAGTTGCTCGGCATCGGCCTGCCCTCCGACCTGGTGCAGAGCATCGTCGACATCTTCACCGAGAGCCTGCAGAGCTACCCCCTCGGCATGACGGCGACCGAGCTCGAGGTCACCGACTCCGGCGTCGCGGTGCAGCTGGCGGGTGGACGTACCCAGCTCGAGCCCGCGAGCGACAACTCCGACGCACGCTGCTGAACGCGCGCCAGCGCAACGTCTTCGAACCTCGCGCAGGCGCTCCGGGGCGAACCGGATGCCCGTCAACGGGTTTCGGCTGCCGGTCAGGGCGGGAAGCCGTCGAGCACCTCGCGGGATTTCGACAGGCCGAGCCGGGTCGCGCCCGCGGCGATCATCTCCGCCGCGGTCTCGGCGGTCCGGATGCCACCGCTGGCCTTGACGCCGAGCCGGGGACCCACCGTCTCGGCCATCAGCCGCACCGCGTGCGCGCTCGCTCCGCCCGTGGGATGAAATCCCGTGGAGGTCTTCACGAAATCGGCTCCCGCGCGTTCGGCGACCCGGCACACCTGCACGATCGCGTCGTCCGGCAGCGCGGCGGATTCGATGATCACTTTCAACAGCGCCCGGTCGCCGATCGCTTCGCGCACCGTGACGATGTCGGCGAGCACCGCTGTGTAATCGCCCGCGCGCGCCGCTCCGACGTCGATGACCATGTCCACCTCGGCGGCGCCCTGGTCCACCGCGAGCCGCGCCTCCGCGCCCTTCACCAGCGAATGGTGTTTCCCCGAGGGGAATCCGGCGACCGTCGCGACCACGAGCCCGGGCGCGCGCACCGGCAGCATGGACGGCGACACACAGATCGCGAGCACGCCCATCGCGCGCGCGTCTTCGATCAGCGTGTCGACGTCGGCGCGCGACGCCTCCGGGGCGAGCAGGGTGTGATCGATCATGGCGGCCACTTCGGCCCTGGTCAGCGACGTGGAACTTGCCATGGGGTGAGAGTCTGGCACACCGGACGCGAATTCCGTTGCGCGCCTGGCTGCACTTCCCGCACACTCGTAACTGATGGCGCATCGGAGAACGTGACGCCACGGTCGACCGACCGACCGACGTGTGCGGATGGGCCTACTTCGTTCGGGAGGAGACGACAGTGCTGATCCGTCGCGAACGCGCCGACGACATCGCTGCGATCGCGGCGGTGCATCGCAGCGCATTCGCACCGCACTATGCCCGTGCCGACCACCCCGATGGCGCCGGCCTGTCCGGCGACCGGGGCAGCGCGGATCCGCCGGAGGTGGGTCTCATAACGCAGTTGCGCAGTGACGAGGGCTGGATACCGACGCTGTCGCTGGTGGCGATCGAGCACGACAGCGTGGTCGGCCACCTGTGCCTGACCCGAGCCACGGTCGGCCCGTTCCCCGTGCTGGCGCTCGGCCCGATCGGCGTCCTCGCCGACCATCAGGGCGCCGGAGTGGGCTCGGCTCTCATGCACGCGGCCCTCGGCGCCGCCGACGCGCTCGACGAACCGCTGATCGGCCTGCTCGGCAGCCTGGAGTATTACCCGCGCTTCGGTTTCGTCCCCGCCGCCCGCCTGGGCATCACACCGGACGATCCCGCCTGGATCAGCCACTTCCAGGTCCGGTCCCTGTCGGCCTACGACTCCCAGATCGCCGGCGAATTCCATTACGCGGAGCCGTTCTATCACCTCTGAGCGCCACCGCCGGGCACGGATCGTGTGCCGCCTAGCCGACCGGCGTTGCGAACGGCCCGACCTGGCGTCCCCTCGGCACCTGCCGATCGCTGGGCGAAGGTGCGGCAAACGCCGCGCGGCGCACCTGGGAGGATGAACTCATGAGTTCCGCTCCACCCGTTCAGGACGACCGCCGCTACGTGCTGACTCTCGGCTGCCCGGACCGTCCCGGCATCATCGCCGGGATCACGTCGTTCATCGCCGAGTTCGGCGGCTCGATCGTGGAGGCGGGGTATCACTCGGACCCGGATACCGGCTGGTTCTTCACTCGCCAGGCGATCAAGGCGGGCACGGTGCCGTTCGGGCTCGCGGAACTGCGCGACCGGTTCGCCGCGGTGGCGGCCGGCCTCGGTCCGGCGACCGAATGGCAGCTGCTGGACTCCGGGGCGCGCCGCCGCGCGGTCCTGCTGGTCAGCAAGGACGGTCACTGCCTGCACGACCTGCTCGGACGGGCCGCCAGCGGTGAGCTGCCCGCCACCATCGAGGCGGTGATCGGCAACCACCCGGATCTGGCGGCGATGACGGAGGCGCACGGGGTGAAGTTCCATCACGTGCCGTTCCCGAAGGACCCGGCCGAGCGCGGTCCCGCTTTCGAGGAGGTCCGCGCCCTGGTGGACGCGCACGACCCCGACGCGGTGGTGCTGGCGCGGTTCATGCAGGTGCTGCCCGCCGAACTGTGCGAGCACTGGGCGGGCAAGGCGATCAACATCCACCACAGCTTCCTGCCCTCGTTCGTCGGCGCTCGCCCGTACCACCAGGCGTTCGCCCGCGGCGTGAAACTGATCGGGGCCACCTGCCACTACGTGACCGCGGAGCTGGACGCGGGCCCGATCATCGAGCAGGACGTGATCCGCATCGATCACGCGGACGAAGTGCGCGACATGGTCCGCCAGGGCCGCGACATCGAGCGGGTGGTCCTGGCGCGCGGGCTGCGCTGGCACCTGGAGGGCCGCGTCCTGGTGCACGGCCGCCGGACGGTCGTCTTCTCCTGACCGACGCGCGAACGCGGCGTCGGCCGGTCAGCCCGCGAGGTCGGCGCGGGCGCGCTTGCCCACCGCGGCGAGCAGGCGCCCGAGTTCCTCGTTGAACCGCTCGTAGGCCTCGACATTGCCGAGATGGCCGGTCGGCAGCACCTGGTAGCGCATGAGACTGCCGGTCCGCCGGAGCATCTCGACGATCCGCTCGGAGTGGACCGGCGGCGTCATGTCGTCGAATTGTCCCGACAGCACCGTCGTTGGCACTACGAGGTTGCGCGCCGACTCCCCCACATCCATCGCGGCGAGCAGGAAACCGAACTTGGAGCGCACCCAGGCCGGGCACGACCGCACGATGGCCATGCTGAATTCCAGCAGCTCGCCTTTGGCCGCGGTGCTGAGGATCTGGCGCGCGAACAACCAGCGCACCGGCGCGATGGGCGGGAAGACGATCGGTGCGCCGAGCCCCAGCCTGCCGAACAGGAACGGCAGCGGCACCTTCAGCTGCAGCAACCGCCACGGCCGGTTCAGCAGCGGGACCACGGTGGTCTCCAGGATCAGCCGGTCGGCCGCGGTATTGGTGAGCAGCACCGCGAGCGCCTGCCGCGCGACCCGCTCGGGATAGCGTCCGGCCCACGCCTGCAAGGTCATGCCGCCGAGACTGTGGCCGACCAGCACGGCCCGCTGTCCGGGCGCGAGCGCGGCGTCGAGCACCGCGGCCAAGTCGTCGGCCAGCAGGTCCGTGGTCAACCTGCTCGACCCGTATTCGCTCTCACCGTGGCCGCGCTGATCGTAGGCGATCACCCGGTAGTCGCCGGCGAACGCGTTGATCTGCGGATGCCAGTATTCGAGGCAGCAGGTCCAGCCGTGGACGAGCACGATGACCGGGCGATCGGACGGCCCGTAGGCGTGTACGCGCAGCTGGGCGCCGTCACCGGTCCGGACCGGGATCACCTCGCGCGGCGCGGTCGGGGGGTTGAACGCCGCGGTCCGGTAGGTACGCGAACGCAGGTCGGCGCTGTGCGCGTCGCGCAAGCTCCGGAGCAGTCCCGGGAAGCTCGTCAACGCGGTCGGCAGCAGGGCACGCATCGGACACTCCTTTGTGTTACTGCTAGATACAGTAACCCCGATTCGCGCCGCTTGCTAGTGCAAGCACCCTTACCAGACGACGAACTGCCCCCTCACCAGCGCGGACCCCGCTGCACCTCATCCACCTTCGGCCGAACGTCGGCCAGGTAGATGCCCGTCGCGATGATGGCCGCGAAGGAGAGCAGTCCGAGACCCGCCGGGAAGAGGACGAGCACGAGCACAGCCGCCCCGAGAATCCCCAGCCAGATCGGCTTGGTCAGCTTGTCCACCGCGGTGAACGCGTCCGGACGCTGACGCACGGCGTGGATCAGCGCGAAAATCGTCGCACCGAGCGCCGCCAGCCACAGCACCAGCAGGATCATCCCGGTCAATCCGTGCACCATGTTCACGCCACCCATCATAGAAGCAACGCCCCCGTACACCAGGGGTGTACGGGGGCGTCGGGCGGCGTCAGCCGCGGGCGGTTCAGGCCTTCTTGGGAGCGGCCTTCTTCGCGGGAGCCTTCTTGGCGGCGGTGGGGGCGGCCTTCTTGGCCGGAGCCTTCTTCGCCGCGCCGTTCGTGTCGGGAGCCGGGGTGGACTCGGTGGTCACCTCGACGACCTCGGCCTCGACGACCGGCGCCGGGACGACCTGCGCCTCGGCCTCGATCTCGGTCTCGACCTTGGCCGGACGGCCGAGCAGCCCGTTGACGCGCTCGAACACGTCCTCGGCGCGGCTCACCGCGTCGCCGTAGATGGTCTCGACCTTGCCGATCCGATCCTCGACGAGGTGGTTGGCGCGCAGCCGCTCGATGGCCTCCTCACCGCGTACGGCGAGGTCGGCGTAGATGTCGAGCGCCTGGCGGTAGTACTTCTCGGCCAGCGTCCGCAGCTCCTCGGCGGTGAACTTCTCGCGCAGCTCGGCGAGGTCGTCCGGAAGCTCCGACGGCAGCCCGGCCAGCCGCTCGCGCAGCGACTCGAACTGGGCCTGGACGTCGGCGGGAACGTTGGCGAAGCGCTCGCGCGCCTCCTCCACCCTGGTCTGCACCTCGGTCGTGGCGGCACGCTCGCGCACCTGCGCGACGACGTCGTTCACGGCGGTGTAGAGAGCGTCACCCGCGCCGACGGTGGCGAGCAAGGGCTTGGTGACGGTGGCGTTCTTCTCGGTCATGGTGTTTCGTTCTCCTGGCGTGGCGGAGTTTCGGTTGTCGTGCGCGGAACGTCGCTGTCCCATACGTCCCCCCCTGCCTCGTTTCCTCCGTTTTCCCGGCGAAACGATTCATAGATGTCCAGCAGCACCTGCTTCTGCCGCTCACTGATCGATGTGTCGGCAAGCAGGGCGTCCCGGACCGGACTGTGCGGCCGCTGCTCGAGATAGCCAGCCCGTACGTACAAGACCTCCGAGGAGACCCGCAGCGCTTTCGCGATCTGCGTGAGCACTTCGGCGGACGGATTGCGCAGTCCGCGCTCGATCTGACTGAGGTACGGATTGCTCACCCCCGCCAGCTGGGCGAGTTGACGCAACGAGACTTGCGCGGCTTCTCGCTGCGCCCTGATGAAGCCTCCGATGTCGTGCGCCGCGCTGACGACGCGACCCCCTCGTTCGCCGACTCCGGGCGAGTGCTCGTCCGGTCTGTCGGTGTACTCGGCGGAAACCTCGGGCTGGTCTGCCATCACTCACCTTCTGGCGGTTGTACGGGTTCGAGTCTAGGTCAGGGTGCTAGCTATTGCAAGCAGTCTGCTAGCAGTGTTTCGGCAAACGTTCCGCGTGCCGGGGATCAGCCGCCGAACATGAGATGGGAAATCGTGTAGATCGCCAGTCCGGCAAGCGAACCGACAACGGTTCCGTTGATCCGGATGAATTGCAGATCGCGGCCCACTTGCAATTCGATCTTCTTGCTTGCTTCCTCGGCATCCCACCGGGCAACCGTGTCGGTGACCAGGGTGCTGATCTCGCCCGCGTAGTTCTCCACCAGGTAGCGAGCGCCGCGGTCGATCCAGCCGTCGACGTTGGCGCGCATGTCCGCGTCGTCGCGCAATCGCTCGCCGAGCTGCTGAACGTTCTCGGCGACCTTGCGCCGCAGCGTGCTGTTCGGGTCGTCGGCGGATTCCAGGATCAGCCGCTTCGCCGCACGCCAGGTCGCCGAAGCCAGTCCGGTGATCTCCTCGCGACCCATGATCTGCGCTTTGATGCGCTCGGCCTTCTTGATCATGGCGTCGTCGAATTGCAGGTCCGCGGCGAATTCCTCCAGGAACCGATTCGCGGCGAGGCGAACCTCGTGCTCCGGATCGGACCGGACTTTCCAGGTGAACTCGACAAGTTCCCGGTAGATGCGTTCGGAAAGCAGAATGTTGACGAATTTCGGCGCCCACTGCGGCGCGTCCCGCAGCACGATCCGATCGATGGTCTCCTGTGAGCCGAGCGCCCACTGGTGCGCGCGCTCGGCCAGCAGATCCAGCAGCGCCAGCTGCCGGTTGTCGGCGAGCAGTTCCGCCAGCACCCGCCCGATGGGCGGGCCCCACAGCGGCTCGGCGATCCGCTTGACGATGGTGTTGTCGATGACCTGCTCGACGTCCTCGTCGCGCAGCACACCGACGACGGCCCGCAGGATCGTCGAACTCTCCTGCGCCACCCGGGCGGCATGACCGGGATCGGCCATCCACCGCCCGACCCGCCAGGAGACCTGCGCGGAGTTCACCTTGGCCGACACCACTTCCGGCGCGAGGAAGTTCGTGCCGACGAAGCTGCCGAGACTGGCGCCGAGCTGGTCTTTCTTGCGGCGGATGATCGCCGTGTGCGGAATCGGCAGGCCGAGCGGGTGACGGAACAGGGCGGTCACCGCGAACCAGTCCGCCAGCGCGCCCACCATGCCCGCCTCGGAGGCGGCGCGCAGGTAGCCGACCCAGTCGCCGCCCGCGCCGCGCGATTCGGTCCAGCGGCAGAACAGGTAGATCAGGGTCGCGAGGCCGAGCAGGCCGGTGGCGAGCGCCTTCATCCGCCAGAGGTCACGACGCTTGGCCGCCTCGTCGAGCACGGCGGCCAAGCCGAAGGGCGCGGCGGCAGGCGCGGCCGGGGCGTCCAGCACCGCGGTGTTGCCGGGAGCTTTCTCCATACCTCCCATTCTGCTGTGCGCGGCGAAGTGGGCGAGCGGACGAGTGGATATGAACACAACCGACGCGCCCGGCACTGTGGTTCCTACCGCATCCGGGCTCAAACGCGTATATCACCGGTAGCGGGGACCTAAGCTGGTAGCCACCGGAGAAAAACATACGAACGAGGGAGCCCACGCTGTCCACCGAAGACCTTGTCGATATCGGCGAGCGACCGTCGGCGGTGCGCGGCGGCCGGATGGACGGCCGCAAGCGCCGGTGGCGGCAACACAAGATCGATCGGCGCGAAGAACTCGTCGACGGCACCCTGGCCGCGGTGCGCGCCCGGGGCAGCAACGCGGGCATGGACGAGATCGCCGCGGAGATCGGCGTGTCCAAGACCGTGCTCTACCGCTACTTCTCCGACAAGAACGACCTGGTCCACGCGACGATGCAGCGGTACATCGAGACCACGCTGATGCCCCGGGTGTACGGCGCGATCAGCCTGGACGCCGACGAGTACCAGCTGGTCCGCTCGGCGCTGGCCGAGTACGTCGGCACGGTGGACGAGGACCCGGAGGTCTACCGGTTCATCATGGGCAACGGCTCGGCGGACCAGTCCTCGCTCGCGGAGTTCGAGAAACTCTTCGCCGAGGTGGTGTGCGCGGTGATCACCGAGCGCGCCAAGGAGCGGGGCGTCGAGACCGAGGGTGCGGCGCTGGCCTCGTACGTGCTGGTCGGCGGCATCCAGCTGGCGACGCACTGGTGGACCACGAACAAGTCTTTGTCGCGCGAGCACGTGATCGACTACCTCACCATGCTCGCCTGGAGCGCCATCGAGGGCATGGCCCGCGCAGGCGGTTCCCCCGCGGTGTTCAACGCGCAGACGCATGTGCTGCCCGGCCCCGAGACGCCCGCGCAAGGCTGATCCTGGCCGCGGGCACGGGTGCTAGCTGGACTGCTTGCTGAAGTTCACGCGCGCTCTCGACTTTGCCGAAACGTTGGTTAGTCTGAATCCGAGCGGTGCGCCGAGTGCGCTGCGTCACCGCCGGCGCCGTACGTGACGGCGGTCCGCGCCGGACCTCACGGTCCCGGCCACCGCCCGCGCGTCCGTCGCTCCGACCGCGGCACCAACGGAGGTACCTCGATGGCGAAGCAAGTACCGACCTCTCGGCTTGCTCGTGGCACCAAGCTGGGTGCGGTAGCAGCCAGTTCGGTGCTCCGCACCCAGCGCACGCGGTTGACCATGCGGGGCAGATCCGAGGCCGTCCGGGCGAAGATGGCCGAGGAATCCATGATTCGCACCACCGAACAGGTGGTCATGGTGCTGGGCACCATGAAGGGCGTCGCCATGAAGCTCGGCCAGATGATGTCGGTGCTCGACCTGGATCTGGTTCCCGAGGACCACCGGGAGCGTTTCCAGAAACGCCTGGCGGTGCTGCGCAACGCGGCGCCGACGGTCTCCTTCGCGGCCATGCGCCAGGTGATCGAGGAGGATTTCGGCAAACCGCTGGACGCGATCTTCGCCGAGTTCGACGCCGAGCCGGTCGCCGCCGCCTCGATCGGCCAGGTCTATCGGGCGCGGCTGCACGACGGCCGCCAGGTCGCGGTGAAGGTGCAGTACCCGGGCATCGACGTCGCCGTGCGCGCGGACCTGAAGAACCTCGCCATGTTCCGGCGCGTGCTGCAGTCCGCGATGCCGTGGGTGACGCCCGCGGTGCTGGACGAACTGCGGCTGAACATGGAGGCCGAACTCGACTACCGGGCCGAGGCGGCCACCCAGTTGCAGATCGCCGAGATCTACGCCGCGCACCCGTTCGTCATCGTGCCGCGCTCGCTGCCGGAGTTGTCCACCACGCGGGTGCTGGTCACCGAGTACGTGGAGGGCAAGGGCTTCGAGGAGATCCGGCAGTTGCCCCCAGAGCAGCGCGACCGGATCGGCGAGATCATCTACCGGTTCTACGTGGGGTCGCTGTTCACCTTCAACGAGTTCTGCGGCGACCCGCACCCCGGCAACGTGCTGCTGGCCGCGGACGGCCGGGTGGGTTTCCTGGATTTCGGATTGTTCAACCGGATGGACCCCGAGCACGTGCAGTTCGAGCTGGTCTGCCTGCGCGCCGCCGCGGAAGAACGGGCGGAGGATCTGCGCGAGTTGATGATCCAGCGCGGCGTGATCGATTCGCCGCAGGAGATCGGCGCCGAGGAGTGCCTGGAATACGTGCTGGCCGCCTCCGAGTGGTGCCTGGTGGACGAGGAACTGACCATCACCCCCGAGCTGGCCAGCGGCGCGTTCCTGCTCGCCGTAGACCCGAGGGCCAGCGAGTTCACCGGCATGAAGCAGCAGAATCTGCCGCCCGAGCACCTCTTCTCCCGCCGCGCCGATTTCCTCACCTTCGGCATGCTCGGCCAGCTCGGGTGCACCGCGAACTGGCATCGCATCTCGCGGGAATGGCTCTACGACGAACCGCCGGTGACCGAGCTCGGCCGCGCGCATCACGCATGGCTCGCCGAGCGGCCGCAAGCCGCGCCGCACCGGGCGCGCAAGAAGACCACGAAGTAGCCGACGACCGGCGACACGACCGCAGAACGGAAGACCATGGCAGACACTCGGGAATTCGACCTAGTCCTCTTCGGCGCCACCGGCTTCGTCGGCAAGCTGACCGCACAGTATCTCGCCGGAGCCGCACCGGAATCCGCCCGGATCGCGCTGGCGGGGCGGTCGCTGGACAAACTGACCGCCGTGCGTGACGGTCTCGGGCCGAAGGCGGCGAATTGGGGCCTGGTGGTAGCCGATTCGACCGACCGGACCGCGCTGGACGAGCTGGCCGCGCGCACCAAGGTCGTCGTCACCACCGTCGGCCCGTACCTGCGCTACGGGATGCCGCTGGTGGCGGCCTGCGCCGCGAACGGAACCCACTACGCCGACCTCACCGGTGAGCCGCTGTTCATCCGGGAGGCCATCGACGCCCATCACGAACAGGCCGCCGCGACCGGCGCGAAGATCGTGAATTCCTGCGGCTACGACTCGATTCCGTCCGATCTGAGCGTTTACCGGCTCTACCGCCGCACGGTGGAGGACAACACCGGTGAGCTCGTCGACACCACGCTGGTGGCTTCGCTCAAGGGCGGCGTCAGCGGCGGCACCATCGATTCCGGCCGCGCCATGATGGAGGCGGTCGCCGCCGACCCGGCCAAGGGCGCGGTGCTGGCGCACCCGTATTCGCTGAGCCCCGACAAGTCGATGGATCCCGACGTCGGCCGCCAGTCCGATCAGGCGCTGTCCCGGGCGAGTGCCATCGACCCGAGCCTGGACGGGTGGGTGAGCACGTTCGTCATGGCCGCGCACAACACCAAGATCGTGCGCCGCACCAACGGGCTGCTCGGTTGGGTGTACGGCAAGAACTTCCGCTACCGCGAAGTGATGAGCGCCGGGAGGTCGCGGGTGGCTCCGCTGGTCGCGGCGGGCGTGGCGGGCGGCATCGTGGTGGGCCTGACCGCGGGCGCGCTGCTGTCGCGGGCGTCGGCGGGCCGCAAGCTGCTGGACCGCGTGCTGCCCAAGCCGGGCACCGGGCCCGATGAGAAGGCCCGCACCAGTGGTTGGTTCAGCATGAAGACCTTCGCCCACACCACCTCGGGCGCGAAGTACGTGGCCACCTTCGCGGGCACCGGCGACCCGGGCTACCAGGCCACCGCGGTGCTGCTCGGCGAGAGCGGCCTGTGCCTGGCATTCGACACCGACAAGCAACCCGAACTCGCGGGCGTGCTCACACCGGCCGCGGCGATGGGCGACGCGCTCACCGACCGGCTGCGCGCGGCGGGCATGACCATCACGGTCGAGCGCGCCTGAGGAACGCGATGGCGGTGAACCTCGCACGGAAGACGATGAACGCCCCGGCGCTCGCCGCGGTGTACGAACGAGCCTGGCGGCCGACGCTGTTCTATCTCGCCAGCGGCCGCACCACCGCGGCGGACCGGCGCGACGCGGTCGCCACCCTGCGGCTCGGCGGCGCGCAGAAGGTGCTCGACATCGCCTGCGGGCCGGGAAATTTCACCAGGCACCTGAGCGAAGCGCTGTCCGGCGACGGCTACGCGATCGGCCTGGACTATTCCGAGCCGATGCTGGCGCGCGCCGTCGCCGACAACGCCGGACCGCGCGTCGGGTACCTGCGCGGCGACGCGCGCGCCCTCCCGTTCGCGGACGGCACCTTCGACGCGGTCTGCTGTTTCGGCGCGCTCTACCTCATTCCCGACCCGCTCGTCGCCGCCCGCGAGATGATCCGCGTGCTCGCCCCCGGTGGCCGCATCGCGATCACCACCAGCCACCGGGCCGCCAACCCGTTCGGCGACGTGAGCCGCGTGGTCGGCGGTTGGAGCGGACTGCGGGTGTTCGGCACCCGGACTTTCCCGGCCCTCTTCGCCGAACACGGCTTGGTGGAGATCGACCAGCGGGTCCATCGCCTGCTCCAGTACCTCAGTGCGACGAAACCCGCTGCCGCGGCCGGGCACTGAGCTGTTACACGCGATCAGTGCGCTGGCTGCGCACCCGAACCGGGGGATGATCATCCCGCGGTGACCGCCCGGATCAGGAATTCGAGCCTGTCCACGGTCTGATCGAGCGGGCGGGTGCTGCGTTCGGCGCGGCACATCGCCACCGTGCCCTCCACCGCGGCCACGATCAGGGTGGCGGTCTGCTCGGCATCGATGTCGCCGGCGCCGTGCTCGCGCAGCGACCGCGCCAGCAGCCCGGTCCAGTTCTCGAACGCGGCCGCGGCGGCCCGCTGGGGCCGGTCGTCGTCACCCGGGTCTTCGACCGCCACGGCGAGCACCGGGCAACCCGCCTGGAAATCGCTGTCCAGCACGACCTTTCGCCACATGTCCGCGAACGACCGCAGCCCGGCGACCGGCCCGGCCGACAGGCCCTTGGCGAGTTTGCGGGCGGCCAGCGCGTCGGCGAACCGCACGGCTTCGGCGGCCAGCTGCGCTTTGCCGCCCGGAAAGTAGTGGTAGGTGGAGCCCAGCGGCGCCTGGGCGTGCTTGGCCAACTCCCGCACACTGGTCGCGTTCAGGCCGCGGCGGCGGATCATGTCGGCCGCGCCTGCCACCATCCGCTCGCGCGCCTGCGGCGTCTCTGCCATCGCTTCTCCTCCCCTGTCCATGACGACTGTCATAGCGTACCGTGCAGGTGTTATAACGGTCGTTATAGACGACGGCTTCCGTTCCGAATGGAGTTCGACATGCCGATGATCCAGCTGACCCTGCCCGCCGGAGTCCTGCCCGCCGGTACCCGCGCCGCACTGCGCGAGACACTCGCGGCCACCTTGCTGAGGTGGGAGGGAGCGCCCGACACGGCCTTCTTCCGCGCGCTGGCGTGGACCCGCATCGATGAGGTCCCGGCGGACGCTTTCGGCAGCGCCGAGGACGAGTTGCCGCGATTCCGGGTCGACGTCACCGTACCCGCGGGCGCGCTGTCCGATCGCCGCAAAGCGGGGCTGATCCAGGAGGTGACCGCGGACGTCTCGGCCGCGGCGGGACTGGGCGACACCGAAGGCTTGCGCGTGTGGGTGCTCGTCCACGAACAGCCCGAAGGCACCTGGGGCGCGGCCGGGAACGTGGTTCGCTTCGCGGAGCTTGCCGCCTTGGCGAAGGGACAACGCGCTGATGCGTGAGCTGTAGTTCCTCCGCGCCTGGGCACCGTGAGGTGGATCGTGGAGGCACTCCGATGAGTTTCGAGGGAGTAGGAGGTCTACCCGGTTATGAGGAAACTGATCTACGGGTTCAGCGTGTCCCTGGACGGCTACATCAACGACCGCGACGGCAGGATCGACTGGACCGACCCGGACGAGGAGCTGCACCAATTCCACAACGACCGCTACCGCGAGATCGAGATCTCGCTGCACGGCCGTCGCCTGTACGAGCTGATGGCCGAGTACTGGCCGCACGTGCCCGAGGACGCGCCGCGCATCGAGCGTGAGTTCAGCAGGCTCTGGACCGAGAAGCCGAAGGTCGTCTTCTCCCGCACGCTCACCGAAGTCCACTGGAACAGCACGCTGATCAGTGAGAACGCGGTCGAGGAGGTCCGCAGGCTCAAGGCCGCAGGCGATGGCGTCATGGAGGTCGGCGGCGCGAGCCTCGCGGCCTCGCTGCTGCCACACGGGCTCATCGACGAGTACCAGCTGTTCCTCTTGCCCGTGGCGCTCGGCGGCGGCACACCGCTGTTCCCGCCGCTGGACAAGCGCATCGGGCTCCGACTGGCCGAGACGAGGCACTTCAATACCGCGGTGATGCTGCGCTATCTCGCCGACTGAGATCCGTTCAACCGCAACAGCCCCGCTACGCCACCGTGTTGCTCATTTTGAGCAGGACCAGTTGGAGCATCCCTCGGACCATGGCGCTTGGGTTCGCATCGGCTCCCGCATGTCCGCACGGGCACATGGCGAGACAGCATTCGGAACGTCAAGGGGTGGGTGGGGCTGAGCCGAGGTCGACCATGCGATGGAGGATGGCGGGGGCCAGGGCCAATTCGAATTCCGTACCGCTGCTTTCGAAGACGAAGGCGAGGTAGTCGTTATGCGGTAGCGGGGCCCGGCGGACCGAGCAGTGCTCCCCCACGATCAACCAGCCGCCGATGGTCAACTGATCGGACATCGCCACTCCCCACCCCTTCGACACTTCCGACAAGTGGACTATGCCAGTTGCGGCCGAGCGGTGTCAACGGCGGAAATCGGCCGCTGAGCTGGTGAAATACTCCTGCTGGATGATTCCGTGGCCGGGTGGGTGGATGATTTCGCGGTACTCGAGCGCGACGTCGCGGGCATCCAACCCGATGCGGTGCACGACCAGCACCGCCGACGGACCCGAGAGCTCGAGATGGCGACGCTCGTCGTCGGTGGCCAGCCGAGCGCCGACGCTCTCGCGCACGACCGCGGTGACGCGTCCGATCGCGGCTTCCACGTATCTCGAGACGCCACCGGGTACTGGCTCCGAGCGGAGCAAGGGAGCGGCGGCATCAGCGAACGCGCCGGGGAACCAGCAGGTGATGAGCCTTGCCGACCGGGAACCCGCCGCGCACAGCGCCTTTCGCACGATCACCGTGCTCGCCTTGGGCAGGCCGAGCGCGTCGGTCACCTCCTGCGGTCCTTCGAGCACCTCCGCTCGCAGCACGGTCACCGATTCACCTGCGGCAGAGGGCGCTCCGTATCGCGGGGCGTGCTCCCGTATCAGCGCCGAGCGTTCGGCCACATAGGTGCCCGATCCACGACGCGATCGCACGATTCCCTCCTGGCGCAATGCGTTCAGCGCCTTGGCCGCCGTAGGGCGGGCCACCTTCCAGCGTGCGGCGAGTTCGCGCTCGGACGGCACCTCGGCGCCGGGTGCCAGCTCGCCACGCTCGATCAGCTCGCGCAGATGTCCCGAGATCTGCAGGTATTTCGGCACTGCGCCACGGATTTCGGCCACCGGTCCCCTTCCCCTGCGGACACCGCCCCTCGGACCGCTGGCCAGTGTAACAACGGCGGATCGGGTCACCGGGGATGCCACACAAGCCTGCGCCGACGCGGTCCGCCGTCTTGTACCGAGCGGTAAAGTGCGAGTCCAGTACAGCGCGGTACGAACAGGACCGAGCGGAAGGGGGCTTCCACGTGGCGGTACCGGATACCGGACAGGGGACGGCACGAGAGCTGTACGCGGCGGCCGTCGGAGCGGGCGGGGGCGAACCGTTCGAGCTGGACACCGCGGTCGCGGAGAACCTCGCCGCCGCCTGCGACAAACTGGTCGACGATCTGCGTCGCGCGATGACCGGCGAACATCTCGTCACCGACGTGACCGGCTTTCCCGACCTACCCACCGGCCACGGGCTCACCCGCGGATTCGCCGACAAAGGGCGGCAATACCTGGACACCCTCACGGCGTTCCAGGAGACCGCGCTGCTGTTCAAGGCCGCGTATCTCGCCGCGGCCAACCGGCTGGCCGACGCCGAGGCGGCCAATCAGGCCGCGCTGCGGCTGATCACCGAGTACCTGGAGCCCCGGTGAGCACATGCCGGCGCGCCGGGACCGACTGAGGGGGCGAGGATGGCAGACTCCGCGGCACGCGCAGCCGCCGATGGCATCCGGCAGGAGCTGGCCGGATTCACCGACGGGGCGACCGATCCCGCTTACGCACCGGACCGGGAGCTGTTCGGGGCTTATACCCATCAGCAGATCTGGGACCTGGTGCACGAGACCCTCGATCCGGCGGCACTCGGCCGGATCGCCGAGGCATGGCAGGCCAACGCCACCGCGGTGGCCGAAGCGTTCCAAGCCTTCTCCGATGCCACCAACCGGGAATTCGCCCGCTGGTCCGGCCGGGCAGCCGACGCCGCCGTGGGCGCGACCAGGCAGTTCGTCCGCGCGGGCGGGGACGCGCAGGACGTGTGCCGGGCGGTCGCGCGGCTGATGGAGTTGAATAGCGATGCCGCGCAAACGGTCCGGGGCGCTATCGCGCCGCCGCAGCGGTATCGGCCGCTCGCTGACCCGGCCGCCGAAGCGGTTTACGGTGGAAAACGTAGGATGGAACACGACAGTGCGGCGGCAGACATCGAGGCGGATGTCCGGGACACGATGACTTACGTCTACACCCCGACGATGCCCGCCACCGGCGACCACGTTCCCCAGTTCCCTCGGCCGCACGAAGGTTCGGCGGCCGACAATGCCACACCGGCCGACCCGGACGCCGTCCGCGGAGGCGGCGCGCGGTGAAATGGGTGCTCAGCCCGGACGAGTTCACGCATGTCTGGACGAACGAAACGAGCCTGGACCGCAGGCCCTACCCGGTCAATATGGTCCCCTCGGCCACGGTGCGCACCGAATCGGAGTACCACGCCCTCGGTCTGCCGCAGCGCTTCGCCCGGCAGGCTGATCCGGACCTGGCCGCCGCGCTGATGCTGTGCGCGCGCAACGACGCCACCACCATCACCGTCTCCGGCGAACGCACCGCGCTCCCGCGCAACGGCAGCGACGCGGAAACCGAACGAATTCTGGCTTTCGCCGCGGTGGTGCACAATCACGCGGGCATCCTGGTGGCCACCCCCGACCGGGTGACCGTGCAGATGTGCCACGCCCGCGCCGTGGGCGAACGCCTGGTGCACATCATCGGGTCCGCGCGGCCGGGCAAGCTCGCCCCGATGCGCGAGCCGCAGGATGCCGTGCTGAGTCCGGACCGCACCGAGCCGTTCGTCACCAATGGTCACCGCGGCGCGGCGAAATTCCGTCAAACCCTGCGCAAGCCGGTGGACGGACGCGGCTTCATCACCGTCACGGTGGAGCCGGAGAATCCGATGTCCCCGCCCACCCGCCACCGCACTTGGCTGGACTTCACCGGCGACGGGCGCTACCTGCTCACCACCGCGCACGATCTCACCCTCGCCCCCGTGTCGGACGAGGAGTTCGCCGCCCACCTACTACGCCTCGCACAAGTCTGACCACCGGGAAGTTCGCGGGGTTAGGTTTACGGCATGCCGAAGCACTGGACGGTCCCGCCTACCGAGGCACTGAGAGCCGACGGCCTGCGGGTCGCCGAGCTGGACACCTCCGCGATGCCGGGATTCACCGGCGCCAAGAAGGCCGGGGCCGCGCTGCTCGCCGAACGCAGCCTGGTGCTGTCGGATCTCCAGGAGAAGCTGTACGCCAACGGCCGCTCCGGCGGTGATCGGCGCAGCGTCCTGCTGGTGCTGCAGGGCATGGACACGGCGGGCAAGGGCGGCATCGTCCGGCACGTCATCGGCTCGGTCGACCCGCAAGGCGTCGACCATGCCGCGTTCGGCGTGCCGACACCGGAGGAACGACGCCATCACTTCCTGTGGCGCATCCGCAAGGCACTGCCGCGCGCCGGTCAGCTCGGTGTCTTCGATCGCTCGCACTACGAGGACGTACTGGTGGTGCGGGTGCACAACCTCGTGGCGCCGACGGTGTGGGAACCGCGCTACGAGGAGATCAACGCGTTCGAGCGCGAATTGGTGGACGAGGGCACCACGCTGGTGAAGGTGGCCATGTTCGTCTCGCTCGACGAACAGAAGAGGCGCCTTGCCGAGCGACTGGAACGACCGGACAAATTCTGGAAGTTCAACCCGTCCGACATCGACGAGCGCGCGTTCTGGCCCGCCTACCAGGAGGCGTACCAGGCGATGCTGGACCGCACGTCCACCGAGTACGCCCCCTGGCACGTCGTGCCCGCCGACCGCAAGTGGTTCGCCCGCCTCGCGGTCACCGAATTGCTGATCACGGCGCTGGAGCGGCTCGAACTCGACTGGCCCCCGCCGCGGTTCGACGTCGAGCAGCAGAAGCGGCGGTTGGCACGAGCCTAGGTCGGCGCGGGTCGGCGCGTTCCCGGTGACGGGGCCGCCGAGCGCCGCGCCGGTACCGAACCGCGGTGCACTGGAACGGGTGAATCCGGCGCGATGGCCGCGGCCGAGCGCCGCAGGCTCACGGGATCAAAGGCCGGACCTGCTCGGCGACGAACCGGAGATAGGCGGCGGGATCCGGATCGTCGGCGGTGGTCTGTAGTACGACGGTGTCGGCGCCCGCTTCGGCCAGCATGGTGGCGGCCGCCGCGATCGCGTGCGCGTCACCCGCCACGCCCGCACCCGGCGCATGCGCGGAGGTGCGTTCGGCGGCCAGGCGGGCTTCGGCATCCGGGCCGGTGACCGCGAGCAGGTTCGCCACCACGTGGTGGCGGTCGGTGCGCCCGGCCGCGGCGCGCCCCTCGTCGATCAGGGTGCGTGCGGCCCGGACGCCGTTGGCATCGGTGATCGAGTCGAGCAGCGTGCCGTCGGCGTGCTCGCCGGACAGCCGGATCGAGCGCGGACCGCGCGCGCCCGCGTAGACCTTCGGCGGTGTCGTGGGCGGCCAGTCCAGCGCGACGGCGTCGAGATGCACGTAGCGGCCCGCCACGGTGACCTGCTCACCGGCCAGCAGAGCGCGCAACGCGGCAAGGTGCTCGCTCAGCAAGGTCACCGGCGACTCGACGCGTGCGCCGACCTGTGCCATCCAGCTCTGCACGCCGTGCCCGACGCCGAGAATCAGCCGGTCGGGAAACAGACGATGCAGCGTCGCCGCCTCCATGGCGGTGAGCGCGACATTGCGCAGCGGCACGGGTAGCAGCCCGATACCGACGCGTACCCGGTCGGTCCAGGCGAGCGCGGCCGCCGCGCAGGCGATCCCGCTCTCCAGAAAGCAGTCCTCCCACAGCCACAGCTCCTCCAGTCCCGTCGCTTCGGCCATGTCGGCCGCCGCACGCAGCAGTTCGGGCGGATTCTGCGGACGGAACACGGCACCGAGAACAGTCATCCCACTTTCCTACCCGCTGCGCTCGGCGGATGCGGATCTATCGCGCGAGGACGTCCGGTGCCACCCCGGTAGTCGGCCGGTTCCGCACAGTTCGCCCGCCTCCTACGAGACGGCCCGCGCCGACGAACCGGGCCGACGGAGCCGTGAGCGCGCTCAGGGCAGCTGCCGCACGGAACGCGAACCCGGTCGGTGCGGCGTCCAACCGGTGTCGGCGATCCGCCCGGTGCGCACGAATTCGCCCCAGTAGCCGCGGGTTCGGTGGCCGAGCGCGTCGATTTCCGCCACCGTGAGTGGCGCGAGCATCGGGGCGGTGTGCCAGGTGTCGCCGTCGGCGAACAGCAGCGGCAGATCGATGCAGTGGCAGGCGCCGTACGGATTCGCCGGGTGGAGCTGCCCCATCCGGTAGCAGTACACGCGCGCCCCGGCATCGACCAGTTCGTCGGCGAAGCGGAACAGCCCGTGCTCGAACGCCTTTCGCCCGATCAGGCGCTGCACCGCCATGTCGAGCCGGGCGCCGATCACCGGCAGCCGCCGTAGCCTGCCGAAGACCGGATGCGGGCCGCCGTAGAACGCCCGCGCCTCCTCGGCCGTGCACCCGAGCAGCACCGGCAGATCGCCGGCCGCGTCCCGCACCGCTGACCGCCACGCGTGCTCGTCGGGCAGCGGTCCGGCGTCGGCCACGGGCAAGAAGGGTGGCGCCGGGTTCACCGCGCCGGGTCCGGCGCACCGCCGCACGGTGCGGCCCTGCGCCGCGAGCAGTTCGGGTACCGGCGCGGTGAACGGATCGGCGTCGAGTTCGGCGAGGAACATCGCGCCCACCCGCTCGGCCTGCCGGTGGCTGTGGAATCCGACGCCGAACGGCGCGCTCTGCACGATCGCCCCGGCGAACAGCGGCCGCGCCTCCGCGATCCCCAGCAGCGCGACGACCGACTGCGCGCCGGCCGACTGCCCCGACACGGTGACGCGCTCGGGATCGCCGCCGAACTCGGCGATGTGCTCGCGCACCCAGCGCAGCGCCGCGATCTGGTCGCGCAGGCCGAGATTGCCCGCCGAGACGCCCGGCGCGCGCAGGTATCCGAACAGGCCCAGCCGATAGCTCACCGAAACCACGACCACGCCGGTCTCGCCGGCGAGCCGGTCCGCGTCGTACAGATTCCACTGCCCACTGCCCGCCAGATAGGCGCCGCCGTGCAACCACACCAGTACCGGACGGTTGCCCGGCTGCGCGCCCACGGGGGCGGTGACGGTGAGCGCGAGGCAGTCCTCCGACTGCTCCAGCGGCTCCGCCCGCCCCATCACGCTCTCCAGCCGCCCGGGCAACTGCGGCGCCATCGCGTACCGGCGCGTCGCGTCGTACACCCCGTCGAGCGCCGCGACGGGCTCCGGCGCGGCGAATCGCTCCGCCCGCGCGTAAGGAATCCCGCGAAATACCGCGACCTCGCCACGGGCTTCGCCCCGCCAGCGCCCGGAGACCACGTACTCCATGCCACTCCACCTCCTATCGCAAGTCGACTTGCGATAGTGCCACGCTAGAGGCCATGCCGACACAACGCAAGAGGACTTGCGATAATCGCCCGATGGGTGACTCCCCCGCACAGATCCGCGGCGCACGTCTGCGCAAAGCCGTACTCGACGCGACCCTGGCCCGCATCGAGTCGGCGGGCATCGCCACCGTGCGGGTCGCCGATGTCGCCGCGGACGCCGGTGTGCACGAGACCTCGATCTATCGGCGGTGGAAGACACTGCCCCGATTGCTGCTGGACGCATTGCTGTCCCGGGTGGCCGAGGAGATCCCGCTACCGGACACCGGGTCGTTGCGCGGCGATCTGGAGCGCTTCATGACCGATCTCATCCGTTTCGCCGGGACCCCGTCCGGCCGGGCCCTGATCCGCGGCACCGTGATCGCCGAGTCCGACCCCGAGGTCGAGGCGATCCGGCGCGAATTCTGGGTGCGGCGGCTGTCGTCGTCGGAAGAGATCGTCCGGCGCGCCATCGCCCGCGGCGACGTGGCGGCGACGGTGGATCCCCGGCTGACCATGCTGACGCTGGGCGGCTTGGTCCACCTGCACGTCACGCAACTGGGCGCGGAGCTGCCGCCCGGCCTGGCCCGCGACGCCGTCGATCTGGTCCTCACCGGCATCACGGCGCGCTGAACGCGCCGCCGTCGCCTGCGACCCGGCCGAAAACAGCGGCGGCCGCCGGATGTTTCGGAATCTCTCAGGTAGGCCGACCATGATGACCGGTGTGGCCCGATCACGCGGGGACGTGGTCGGCGGATCTACGATCGTGGCGGCAGGAATGTCCGGCGAGCGAAAGGCGTGGTGAACGCACGGTGAGCAAAAACCAGGGTGGGAAGTCGAACCCGCTGCTGGCGGCGGAACGCGCCGACCGCAACCGCAAGATCTTGATCCAGGTGGCCGTCGCCGCCGTGCTCGTCGCGTTGATCGCGGCCATCGGCATCGGCATCGCGGTGAAGAAGGCCCGCAAGGACGATCCCGGCGCCGCCCCGTCCATCGCCGCGACCACGAACCCGGGCGCCGTGCCCGCCTCGATCACCGACAGCGGCGCCGTGCGGATCGGCAAGCCGGACGCGAAGGTCAGCGTGCGCGTGGTCGCCGACCTCCAGTGCCCCGCCTGCAAGGCCTTCGAGGCCGCCAACGGCCAGGTGCTCGAAGAAGCGGTGAACAACGGCACCGCGGTGGTCGAGTACAACGTGATCGCGTTCTTGGACAAAGCGTCCACCACGCGGTACTCCTCGCGCGCGGGCAGCGCCTCCTACTGCGTCGCCGAGGCCGACCCGTCGAAGTACCAGGACTGGCTGAATACGATGTTCGCGCAGCAGCCGCCGGAGGGCGGCGCCGGTCTGTCCGACGACCAGCTGATCCAGATCGCCAAGAGCGCCGGCTACACCGACGACGCGGTCGCCCAGTGCATCACCGACCACAAGTACGACAAGTACATCCAGGCCCGCACCAAGGAAGTGCTGGACAGCGGCATCCAGTCGACCCCCTCGGTGTTCGTCGACGGCAAGAAGGTCGAGTCCAGCCAGGAGATCTTCGGCCCCGGCGGCCTCGCACCCGTGATCAGCGCCGCCGCGGGCCAGTGATCACCGCAGGGCCCCGGGCCGCCTGGGTCCTGTTGATCGGCGGGCTGGCCGGCTGGCTGGCCGCGGTGGCACTGACCGTGGAACGGTTCAAGCTGTTCACCGATCCGGGCTACACCCCGTCGTGCAGCATCAACCCGATCCTGTCCTGCGGGTCGGTGATGGTGACCGACCAGGCCTCGGTCTTCGGGTTCCCGAACCCGCTGATGGGCGTCGTCGGGTTCTCCGTCGTCGTCACCCTCGGGGTGCTCTCGGTGGCCGGGGTCGGGTTCCCGCGCTGGGTCTGGGGCGGAGTATGGCTGGGCTCCCTGCTCGGCGTCGGCTTCGTCTGCTGGCTGATCTTCGAAAGCCTGTACCGGATCAACGCGCTGTGCCCGTATTGCTTGGTGGTCTGGGCGATCATCACGCCGCTGCTCGCGGTGAGCACCGACCAGCTGTGGGGGCGCTCCCGAGGCCCGCTCGGTGTGCTCGCCGAGTGGCGCTGGACGATCGTCGCGCTGTTCTTCGCGGTGGTGCTGCTGCTGGTGTTCCTGCGCTTCCAGGACTACTGGCTGTCGCTGGTCTGATCCCCGCTCGGATCAGTTCGGCGGACCTGCGACCAGCACCACCCGCACCGTTCGCTCGCCGGCCGCGCCGGTGATGCCCAATCGGACGGTGTCGTTCGGCTTGCGCGTGTTCAACGCCGCCCGCAGCGACTGCGCGCTGGTGACGACGTGGTCGTCGAGCGAGGTGATCACGTCGCCCGCGGCCAGCCCGGCGGCATAGGCGGGCATGCCGTGCAGCGCCACGTCCACGCGGGCGCCCGTGCCGACGGGCAGGGCGTTGGAGATGAGCACACCCAGCGTGGCCGTCGGGCCGACGTGCACCGTGTCGGTCGGAGTGCCGGAGCGTATCTGCTGCACCACCCGCATCGCCGCGTCGATCGGCACGGCGTAGCCGTTCGCGGGCTGGTCGGCCGTCCGCGCCCCGTCGCCCGAGGCCGCGGCGATGACACCGACCACGGACGCGTTCCGGTCCACCAGCGCCCCGCCGGACTGTCCCGGCGTGACCGCCGCCGCGACCTCCAGCATGCCGCTGAGCGCCTTGCGGGACAGATCGGCGGCGTTGACCGCCACGATCGCGCTGTCCAGGTCGGTGAGGGGGCCGTGCACGGCGGTCGGTGTACCGCCGGTCCCGCCCGCGTTGCCGATCGCCAGGACCTCCTCCCGCAGGCGCAATCCGGTCGAAGTGCCGATGGTCGCGATCGGCAACTCGGCGGCCGCGGGCAGGTCCAGCAGCGCGATGTCGGCCTCGGAGTCGTAGCCGAGCACCACCGCGTTGTAGACCTTGCCGTTGCCGACGTCGGTGACCGTCACGGTGTCCGCGCCCTTGACCACGTGATGGCTGGTGAGCACCTCGCCGTCCGCGGTCAGGACGATGCCGGACCCGGCCGCGCCGGGCCCGGATCGCTCGGCCGAGGCGTTGATGTTGACCAGTGCGGGGCGCACCGCCGCGGTGACCAGGCCGGGATCGAGCGGCGCGGGCGGAGCGAACGCGACCGAGGCCACGGGCTGGGCGGGATGGGGCCGGTTCGGGGCCGGTAGGTCGCCGCGGTAGCCGAGGAAAGCGGCCGTCGCGAGCACGAAGGTGACGACCAGGATGAACGCCCGGCCGCGCCGCGGCCTGCGTCGCACCCCGGTCCACTGCTGCCGTTCTTCGTCCATGGCTCTCCCGCCTCGGCCGAACCGCTCACCCACTCCATTGTCGCCAAGAACGCGGCCGAAGATCATCGAACCGGCGACCGTGCCGGAAAAACAGCCTGTGAGCATGTCTTTTTCGTGTCGCAGTTGGCAATGGCACCTATGCGACGGTAGGCATGTCCTCATGAGCACCGCCGCCGCCTACGCCCTGTCCGCCTCCGATGGCTCGTTCGAGAAGGTCACGATCCAGCGCAGGGAGCTGGGGCCGCGCGACGTGCTGATCGACATCAAGTTCGCGGGTATCTGCCACTCCGATATCCACACCGCGCGCAACGAGTGGGGCATGACCAGCTACCCCTGCGTGCCGGGGCACGAGATCGCGGGCGTGGTCGCCGCGGTCGGGCCCGCGGTGAGCAGGTTTCGGGTCGGCGACCAGGTCGGTGTCGGCTGCATGGTCGGTTCCTGCGGGGTGTGCGCGCCGTGCCTGGCCGACGAGGAGCAGTACTGCACCGCGGGCGCGACCATGACCTACAACACCGTGGTCGACCCGGCGGTGCAGCCCGGCGGCCACACCCTCGGCGGTTACTCCACGCAAATCGTGGTGACCGAGAACTTCGTGGTCGCCATTCCCGAGGGGATCGGCCTGGACGTGGCCGCGCCGCTGCTGTGCGCGGGCGTCACGCTGTACTCGCCGCTGCGGCACTGGGGCGCCGGGCCGGGCAAGAAGGTCGCGATCATCGGCATGGGCGGGCTCGGCCACGTGGGGGTGAAGCTCGCGGCCGCCATGGGCGCCGAGGTCACCGTGCTGAGCCACTCGCTGAGCAAGCAGGAGGACGGCAGGCTCTTCGGCGCCGTCGGCTACCACGCGACCAGTGACAAGCAGACTTTCCGCGAGCTGCGCGGCCGGTTCGATCTGATCCTCAACACGGTGTCGGCGAACCTGCCGATGGACGACTATCTGCGCCTGCTGGATTTGGACGGCACTTTGGTGATCCTCGGCATTCCCGAGAAACCGTTGAGCGTCAGGTCGTTCAACCTCGCCGGGTACCGCCGCTCGCTGGCGGGTTCGATGATCGGCGGCATCGCGCAGACCCAGGAGATGCTGAACTTCTGCGCCGAGCACGGCATCGGCGCCGAGATCGAGCTGATCGCCGCCGACGAGATCGACGGCGCCTACGACCGGGTCGTGGCCAGCGACGTGCGCTACCGGTTCGTCATCGACGTCTCCACCATGTGAGCCTGCTCGCCGCACCGGCGCGGTCGCGCGGTGTCCGTCCGCTAACCGGTCGTGGCGTGGGTACCTTGACCTTGTGTCAGCGGAGGACGAAGACGAGACGGCGGGCCCGGCCGGCGCCGCGCACGGCATGCCACAGTGGCTGCCGCGCGCGTTCCTGCTCGCCGCGGCGACGATCACCGGGTTGCTGGCGGCCTTCTGGGTGCTCGAGCGCCTGCAGGGCCTGCTGACAGTTCTGCTGGTCTCCCTGTTCCTCGCCTTCGCGATCGAGCCCGCGGTGAACTGGCTGGCGCGGCGCGGTATGCGGCGCGGTCCGGCGACCGGATTGGTCTTCCTCATCCTGACCGCTCTGGTCGTCGCCTTCCTGTGGACGCTCGGCGCGCTGCTGGTCGAGCAGGTCACCACGTTGGTCAAGAACGCTCCGCAATACGCCGACCGAGGCGTGGAGTGGATCAACAACACCTTTCGCCAGGACCTGTCCAGCACCGACATCCAGAAGTACGCCACCGACTGGAGTTCGACCCTGGAGGGCTACCTCACCGGATTGGCGGGCAACGTCTGGGGCATCGGCACGGCCGCGCTCGGCGCGCTCTTCCAAGGTCTCGGCATCCTGCTGTTCACCTATTACTTCGCCGCCGACGGCCCGCGGATCCGTACCGCCGTCTGCTCGCTGCTGCCGCCGCGGCGCCAGCGACATATATTGCGCGCCTGGGACATCGCGGTGGAAAAGACCGGCGGCTACATCTATTCGCGCGGACTGCTCGCGCTCGCCTCGACCCTGGCCCACTACGTGGTCCTGCGGATCCTGGACGTGCCGTCGGCGTTCGCCCTCGCGCTGTGGGTCGGCGTGGTCTCCCAGTTCATCCCCACGGTCGGCACCTACCTCGCCGGTGCGCTCCCGGTGATCGTCGGGTTGGTGCACGGCCCGAGCACGGCGCTGTGGATTCTCGGCTTCATCCTGCTCTACCAGCAGTTCGAGAATTATGTGCTGCAACCGCGGATCACCGCGACCACCCTGGACATGCATCCGGCCGTCGCCTTCGGCGCTGTGCTGGCCGGCGCCGCGATGGTCGGCCCGACCGGCGCGCTGCTCGCCATTCCGGTGACCGCGACGGTGCAGGCGTTCTCGGGCGCCTACATCCGCCGCTACGACGTCGAACACGACCTCGACCGCACCGGCCAGCCCAAGCGCCGCCGGCGGTTCGCCAGGCAGTTGACCCTTCGGCTGGCACGCCGCCACCACCCGCCACGGGGGTGAACCCGCGGCGCCCGAGTCCGGATTCCCGTTCCTTGCACCGACCCGCGACCCGGCCTATCCCACGGTATGGGTAGCCATGGGTCGCCCGCCGATGTAGAACTCTCGGAAAACGATTCGCACCACTCGGTGCCGAGGCTGGATGGGAACAATGCTGAAGCGGCCGCCGGACCTGGCCTTCGACCTCGGCAAGATGCACCGCAGGCGAAACGACGTGGTAGCCGCGCGCGAGGCGTTCCAGATCGCCATCGCCTCCGGTCATCCGAACTGGGCGCCGCTGGCCGCCGCCGAGCTGGGCGGACTGCTCAGCGCGGCCGGTGACAAGCCGGCCGCGGAAGGCGCCTACCACGTGGCGGTCGATTCCGGCCACGAGGACGCCGCGCCACGCGCCGCCTACAATCTCGGCCTGCTGCTGGCCGAGCGCGGCGACACCGCGGCGGCCGAGGCGATGTACGAGCGCGCCGCCGAGTCCGGGCATTCCGATGCCGCGCCCAGGGCCTGGATCAATCTCGGCTACTCCCGAGCCAAGCGCGGCGACTCGGACGCGGCGCGCGCGGCTTACGAGCACGCGATCGGCTCCGGTCCCGGCGACATCGCTCGGCTCGCCCTGTCCAACATGGCTTACCTCCTGCGCGCCGAGGGCGACCTGGACGGCGTGAAAGCCGCCTACCGCGCCGTCATCGACGGCTGGCCCGGGGAGCAGTCCCTGGTCGCCGCGGGCGATCTGGTCCAGCATCTCAGCGAGGCCGGTGATCTGGCGGGGGCCAGGGAGGTCAGCCGGTCCATGGCCGAATCGGACGATCCCGCGGTCGCCGCTCGCGCCAGTTTCGACGTCGGGGTGTTCAGCGACCGACTAGGCGAGCCGGAGGTGGCGCTGACCGCCTTCCAGCGTGCGCTCGATTCGATCGACGCCGAAGCCCGCACGCGAGCGGCGGCCGCCCTCGCCCCGATCTACCACGAGCGCGCCGCCACCGTGCTGCGCGAGACGGACTGGGCGGGGCTGGCGCACGCCGACGGATCCGCGGGCGACGCTCCCGCGATGCTCGCCGACCTGATCAGCGCCACCGTCGAAGATCAGGTACGCGGCGTCGTCTTCCTGTTCTCCTCGGTCCTGCACCAGGGATCGATCTACTCCGTCACCGCACCCGCCGCCGAGGTCGTGCTCGGCGCTCTGTTGCACGAGCGCACCGACGTGACCTATGCCCGCGCCTGGGTGCGCGAGCCGCAACCGCTGCGCTTGGAACTGCTGAACTGGCTGCACGAGGTGATCGCCACCGCCGCATGGCAATCCGCCGCGCAGAACGACGCGGAACTCACCCCGGCCGATCGTGCCGCCACGGCGGCCTGCTTGGCGCTGGTGCCGCATGTGCGTGCCGCCACGTCCGCCGCGCTGGCGATGGCCGAGGTCGACTCGGTCGCCGACGCTGCCACCGAGGTGCTCGCGACGCTCAGCACCTTGGCCGCCGTCACCGAGTGATCGCGCGCAGCACCGCCGCGACCGACTGCTCGGCGAGTTCCTCCGACAGCGGCAGGTGCCCGAACAGGGCCCGGTAGTAGATCGGCGCGGCAATCGAGTCCAGGACGAAATCGAGATCTATGCCGGGATCCACTTCACCGCGCGCGATGGCCGATCGCAGCGCCGCGGCCGTGGTCCGCCTCCGCGGTTCGAACACGGTGGCCAGGAAGTGTGCGCGCAACTGCTCGTCGCCGGCCAGGTCCGCGACCAGCGCGGGCAGCACCCGGTGCAGCGAGGTATCGCGCAGTGCGGCAACGAGTTCGCGCATCGCGCGGATCAGGTCGGCGCGCAGGTCGCCGGTGTCCGGGGTCGGGTGCAGGCCGAGCAGGTCGGCGACGACGTCGACCACCAAGTGCCGTTTGGACGGCCATCGGCGGTAGATGGCGGGACGATGCAGGCCCGCCCTGGTGGCGACCCGGCCGATGGACAGGTCGGCGTAGCCGACCTCGTCGAGTAGTTCACGTGCGGCGCCAAGCACCGCGGCGTCTATGCGGTCGTCGCGGGTACGTCCCGCCATCAGAAGACCGGCCGCGGCATCAGGACGACTCGCCAGCCGTCCGGGTCGGGAAAGGTCAGGCCGCCGTTGGCCGCCCAGAACGGATTCTCGGCGGCCACCGGTTCGACGCCGAACTCACCGAGCCGCTGCGCCACGTCGTACATGTGCGACTCGCCCTCGAAGTAGAGCACCAACAGGTTCTCCGCGCTCGGCGCCTCGCCGGGGCTGCCGTCCACGTGCGTGGTGAACTCCAAGTGGTATCCGGCGCCGGGCAATCCGAGCATCACCCCGTCGTATCCCTCATGGTCGTGGAAACGGTAGAGCTCGCGCAGGCCCAGCCCTTCGACATAGAACCGCACCACCTCGTCGAGCCGGTCGGTCGGGCGAGCGATCCGGACCTGCGCGACGCGCAGCGAGTCCGGCCAGGCGTTGTCGATGTCCATAACCCAACGATACAGTACGTACTGTACCGAAATCGGCGGTGGACAGACCGCGGGCCGCCCCCGTTCGGTCGAACGAAGGCGGCCCTCGGTGCGCTGATCCGCCCTACCTCACTCGGCGGACTCCACCCGCCTGCGGATGCGGCGAGCCGCGGCGACCAAGTTGCGCAGCGACGGCTCGAGCTGCCAATAGTGGCGAGTCTTCAGGCCGCCGTCCGGATTGGCCCACAACCGCTGCGGCGTCACCGCTTCCGCGGCCGCGGTGAGCAATTCGTCCAGCTCGTCGATGTCCGGGATGCGTGCGGACCGGCTCTCGTACACACCGGGGCCGACGCCGTGGCTCAGGCCGTGCCCGGAGGCGCAGTCCTCCTTCAGCGCCCGCAGCACCCACTCGATGGAGCGGGTCGCCACGATGGCGGTGACGTCGGCGTCGAGTTGCTCGATCGCCTCGACCACCTCGGCGCGGCCGGAATAACCGATGTGCGTGTGGATCTGCGTCTCGGCCTGCACCCCCGAGGTGGCCAGCCGGAACGCGCCGATCGCCCAGCGCAGGTACTCCGCGCGGCCCTCCGGGCGCAGCGGCAGCATTTCCCGGATCGCGGGCTCGTCGACCTGGATGATCGAGATGCCCGCCTTCTCCAGGTCCACCACCTCGTCACGGATCGCCAGCGCCACCTGGTCGGCGGTCTCGTACAGCGGCTGGTCCTGCCGGACGAAGGACCGGGCGATCATGGTGACCGGCCCGGTGACCATGCCTTTGACCGGTTTGTCGGTGAGCGACTGCGCGTAGCTGATCCACTCCACCGACATCGGCGCCGGGCGCGACACGTCGCCGTAGATGATCGGCGGTCGCACACAACGGGATCCGTACACCTGCACCCAGCCGAAGTGGGTGGTCGCGAAGCCGTCGAGCAGCTCGGCGAAGTACTGGATCATGTCGTTGCGCTCGTGCTCGCCGTGCACCAGCACGTCCAGGCCGATGTCCTCCTGCAGCCGGATCGTCGCCTCGATCTCGGCCTCGATCCGCTTGCGGTACTCCTCGTAGGACAACCGGCCCTCACCGAGTTCGTAGCGCGCCTGGCGGATCCCGGCGGTCTGTGGGAAGGACCCGAGCGTGGTCGCGGGCACCGGCGGCAGGTTCAGCTTGCGCTGCTGAGCTTCCCGGCGCACCTCGTAGGGCTCTCGCGAGCGCATGTCCGGGGTGATCGCGTAGACCCGCTGCCGCACCGCGTGCTTCTGCTTGAAATGCACCTCGGTCGGCCGCTTGCGCCACTTGTCCGACGGACCCTCGGTGAGCGCCGTGGCGAGCGAGACCACCTCGCCCACCTTCTGCTTCGCGAAGGCGAGCCGATCGGCGACGTGCCCCTCGATGTCGTATTCGATCAGCAGGTCGTATGGCACGTGCAGCAGCGTGGTCCCGGTCGAGACGACCAGGTCCGGGCACACCTTGGCCAGTTCGTTGAGGTATTCCAGCGTGACGTAGCGGTCCGCGCGCCACACGTTGCGGCCGCTGATCACGCCCGCGTACAGGCGCTTGCGGCGGATGCCGGGAATCTTCGCCAGATCCTCCGGCCGGATCCGATGGCTCGCGAGGTCCAGGCCGATCGCCTCGACGTTGGTGCCCGCCAGGATGGTCAGCGCCTCCCCGAAATCACCGTACTGGCCGGTGACCAGGATGCGCGGGCGCAGCGGGGCCTTGGCCAGGCGCTGGTAGGCGGCCTCGAACGCGGCCAGCTCGGCGGGCGTGCGCTCACTGGTGAACGCGGGCTCGTCCAGCTGCACGCAGGTGGCGCCGCGCTTGGCGAGGATCTCGAACAGTTCCTCGTAGACCGGTAGCAGCTTGTCCAGCAGGCTCAGCGTGTCGAATCCGCCCGAATCACCGGGGATGTGCCCGGCCTTGGACAGCAGCAGCAGCGACACCGGCCCGAGGACGACCGGACGCAGTTCGATGTCGGCCGCCTTCGCGCGATCGAACTCGTCGAGCAGGGCCTCCGGATGCAGCGAGAACTCGGTGGCGGCGTCCACTTCCGGCTGGCGGTAGTGGTAGTTCGTGCCGAAGAACCGCACCAGCTCGAGCGGCGGCAGATCCGGGCGGCCGCGCGCCATCAGGAAGTAGAAGTCCAGCGGGTGCAGGTCGTCGCGGTAGGGCTCGAACCGCCGGGGCACCGCGCCGAACAGCAGCGCGTTGTCCAGGACGTGGTCGTAGAACGAGAAGGTGTTGCCGGGCACCTGGGTCAGGCCGGTGGCGGCCAGCTCGTTGAACTGGGTCTCCTGGATCTCGCGACCGACCGCCAGCAGCTCCTCGCGGTCGAGCGAACCGTGCCAGTAGGCCTCCAACGCCCGCTTGAGCTCGCGGTGCGGTCCGATTCTGGGATAGCCGAGAATGCTCGAGCCGTAGCCGTCGGTCACGTTCACCATGAGCGGATTACCTTCTTTCGATCACCTGCGCGGCCCGCCGAGATCGACGGGTCGATCCGGCTGCGCTCTGGATACCCAGCCGCGCCGTCGACATGGCCCGGCTGTTGTGCAGCTTATGCCGACTGCCGTCACCGGCTCGGCAACACCAACTTCTGGTCGATTCTCCGCATCGAGGCCGGGCAGCGCCGCCGGTCACCGCGAGCGAGCCATTGCCTCGGCGCACCTTTGATAGCGATCGTCAGGTGCTCGTCCTACCCAGTCCCATCGGGTGCGAGTCTTACGAGCACCGTTCGCGGCCCGTCTCGCGTCCGAGTGTCCGTTGCGCATGCGCCGCAGGCGCGAGCAGCGGACGCTCGGACGCGAGACTCCCAGGGGCACCGCACCCGTAGCGCCGCAGGCGCTGTAGATCAGGCCCTGTACTGGTAGAAGCCCGCTCCGGTCTTCTTGCCGAGCAGACCCGCCTCGACCATGCGCATGAGCAGCGGCGGCGCCGAGTACAACGGCTCCTTGAACTCGCCGTACATCGAGTCGGCGATGGACTTCACGGTGTCCAGGCCGACCAGGTCGGTCAGCGCCAGCGGGCCCATCGGGTGGGCGCAACCGAGCACCATCGCCTTGTCCACGTCCTCCTTGGTCGCGAAGCCGGACTCGACCATGCGGATCGCCGACAGCAGATACGGCACCAGCAGCGCGTTGACCACGAAGCCGGAACGGTCCGCCGACCGCACGACCTGCTTGCCGAGCACGTCGCCCGCGAAGGCCTCGGCCCGCACGGAGACCGACTCGCTGGTCTTGAGCGTGGTGACCAGCTCGACCAGCGGCAGCACCGGGACGGGGTTGAAGAAGTGCATGCCGACCACGCGCTCGGGGTTCGCCGTGGCGACCGCGATCTTCATGATCGGGATGGACGAGGTGTTGGAGGCCAGCACGGCCGAGGGGTCGGTGACGACCTTGTCGAGCTCGGCGAAGATGCTCGTCTTCACCTTCTCGTCCTCGAGCACCGCCTCGACCACCAGCTGGCGGTCGGCGAAGTCGCCGAGATCGGAGGTGAACCGCAGACGCCACGCGGCCTGTTCGCGTTCGCGCTCGGTGATCTTCCCGCTGCTCACGCCGCGATCGAGGGACCGGAGGATGCGGGCGCGGCCCGCAGCGGCCAGTTCACGGGTCTGCTCGAACACCAGCACGTCGATGTGCGCCCTGGCACACACCTCCGCGATTCCGGCGCCCATCTGGCCGGCGCCGATAACACCGACGCGTTGGATCTTTTCGCTGCTCACGTCCCGCTCCTGCTGGGTTGTCTGGCTCTGGGGTGGCTGGTCTGCAAAGGTGTCGCTCCGGTGTGAGCGTGCCCTTCGATGGTCCAAGGTATAGGGATGCCCTCCCCGCCGGGGCTGTTCAGCGGGGAGGGCAGTACACCCCTACCGGAGTAGAGGAATGTCGGTTTTCACGTCGGGAACCTCACTTCCCTCGGCAAGCACCTGATGTGGTTTTCGAATGCCCGCGCATCGCGACCCGCGACGCGCGAGGCATTCGACCAGCCGCGACCGAGGCGCGGCATTTCAACTCAGTGGAACTGCCCCTCTTCGGTCGAGCCCTTCAGCGCGGCCGTCGAGGTGTTCGGGTCCACGGTGGTGGCGATGGTGTCGAAGTAGCCTGCGCCGACCTCACGCTGGTGCTTGATGGCGGTGAAGCCACGCTCGGCGGCGGCCTTGAACTCGCGCTCCTGCAGGTCGACGAAGGCGGTCATGCCCTCGCGGGCGTAGCCGTAGGCCAGGTCGAACATGCCGTAGTTGAGCGAGTGGAAGCCGGCCAGGGTGATGAACTGGAACTTGAAGCCCATCGCGCCGAGCTCACGCTGGAACTTCGCGATGGTCGCGTCGTCCAGGTGGGCCTTCCAGTTGAAGGACGGCGAGCAGTTGTAGGCCAGCAGCTGATCCGGGAACTCGCCACGGACGGCCTCGGCGAACTTGCGCGCGACCTCGAGGTCCGGCACGCCGGTCTCCATCCAGATGAGGTCGGCGTAGGGGGCGTAGGCCTTGGCACGCGCGATGCAGGGCTCGATGCCGTTCTTCACACCGAAGAAGCCCTCGGGGGTGCGGGTGCCGTCCAGGAACTCACGGTCGCGCTCGTCCACGTCCGAGGTGATCAGGGTGGCGGCCTCGGCGTCGGTGCGGGCGATGATCACCGACGGCACGTCGGCGACGTCGGACGCGAGACGCGCGGAGGTCAGGGTGCGGATGTGCTGCTGGGTCGGGATCAGCACCTTGCCGCCCAGGTGGCCGCACTTCTTCTCGGAGGCCAGCTGGTCCTCCCAGTGCACGCCCGCGGCGCCGGCCTGGATCATGGCCTTCTGCAGCTCGTAGGCGTTCAGCGCGCCACCGAAGCCGGCTTCGGCGTCGGCGACGATCGGGGCCAGCCAGTTGGAAACGGCGGTGTCGCCCTCGACCTTGGCGATCTCGTCGGCGCGCAGCAGCGCGTTGTTGATGCGGCGGACCACGGCCGGAACCGAGTTGGCCGGGTACAGCGACTGGTCGGGGTAGGTGTGGCCGGACAGGTTCGCGTCACCTGCGACCTGCCAACCCGACAGGTAGATGGCCTTCAGCCCGGCGCGGACCTGCTGGACCGCCTGGTTGCCGGTGAGGGCGCCGAGGGAGTTGATGTAGTCCTCGTTGTTGACGAGATCCCACAGGATCTCCGAGCCGCGGCGAGCGAGGGTGGCCTCCTCGACGACGGTGCCTTGGAGCTTCGACACCTGCTCCGCGGTGTAGTTACGGGTGACGCCCTTCCAGCGGGGGTTGGTGTCCCAATCCTGCTGGATTTCCGCGGCGGTCCTCGGGGTGCCGGTGGTCGACATCTGTGACTCCACTTCTTCGTTCGGTCCATGCCGCCCGGTCGAGCTACGAGGCAGCTCGTACTGCTGGAGCGGCAATTTGCAGGCTTGCTAGGCCCTTGGGGTGTACTTCCACACGATGGCACACGAAGAAATAGCCGTCTACCTGTTGTTAATGTGAATCTAAGCTAGGTTTTCCGCCCTCTTTGCTAACCCTGCAAAATTTGCCACCGAATTGCAAAGGTGCAATCTACTGGCCGGTAGTGCTGACGTGCGGTTTTAGCGTAACGCTTGTACTGTTAGCGATCGACGGGCGGTCCGGTTCCGGCCCGCCCGGCCATTCCCAACTGTGAGCACCTTCACAAGTCCTGGCAGGCGCCCTTCGTGTGGGCCACGCCACCCTGGGCGGCGCCCGAGCGGTCGACTCCACGCGAGCCCCGGCAGGGAAGCGCCGAGAACCACGCGGCTAGCGGGAGCACTCCGGTTCACCGAGCACCCCACACACCGGCGCCGCATATCCGGCCGCCCGCAGGATGGGACGCCTTCACCGCGGGGGTGCAATCAGGGGAGCTCCGCCCGCCCGCATAACGACTCCACACGCGCGACTCGCAAGGAAACTCGAGGCGTAAACACTCTCATCGCAGGCGTACGCGCCAACTACCTGCTGACGGGTGGCACATCAGCGAGAGCCGTACTCGCATTTCGCCACAGGCATGTGCCACTCGTGGGTGAGTACGGGGGATTCGGCGCCGTTTGGAGGAGCGCATCCGGTCGGGCTGGTTGTCGGTTCAGGGCGAGTTGGGTGGGGGGTGGAACGTGCGCCAGTGTTCGGCGATGTCGATGCGGCGGGTGAGCCAGACCTGGTCGTAGGACTGGATGTGGTCGAGTAGGCGTTCCAGGGCGGCGGTGCGGGCTGGGCGGCCGATGAGGCGGCAGTGCAGGCCGATGGACAGCATTTTCGGGCTGCCTTCCGCGCCTTCGCGGTAGAGGACGTCGAAGGCGTCGCGTACGTGGGCGAAGAACTGCTCGCCGGTCGGGAAACCGGCGGGCGAGGCGAAGCGCATGTCGTTGGTGTCCAGGGTGTAGGGGACCACCAAATGGTCGTGGCCGTGGACGCGCACCCAATAGGGCAGGTCGTCGGCGTAGGAATCCGCGTCGTAGACGAAGCCGCCGTGCTCGACCACCAATTCCCTGGTGTGCGGCGAATCGCGGCCGGTGTACCAGCCCAGGGGCGCGTCGCCGGTCAGCTCGGTCAGGATGCGCACCGCCTCGGTCATGTGCGCGCGTTCGGTGTCGCGGTCGGTGAGCTGATAGGACTTCCAGCGCAGGCCATGGCAGGCGATCTCGTGACCCAGTTCCCCGAAGGCCGCCACCGCCTCCGGGTTTCGTTGCAGGGCGCGGGCGACGGCGAAGATCGTCAGCGGCAACCCGCGTCGCTCGAAGACGCGCAGTACTCGCCACAGCCCGGCGCGGGAGCCGTATTCGTAGAGCGACTCCATGCTCATATGGCGGTTCGGGAACGCTTCCGCGGGCGTCATCTCCGACAAGAACGTCTCGGAGTATTCGTCGCCGTCGAGGACGCTGCTCTCGCCGCCCTCTTCGTAGTTGAGCACGAACTGGACCGCGATCCGCGCCTCACCCGGCCACCGAGGGTCCGGTGGGTTCGGGCCGTAACCGACGAAATCCCTCGCACCCTCGACTCTTACGCCCCGCTGCCACCCTCGGTCCTGGCCGCTCACGACTGCGCCTCATCCACGCTCCGCCGCCGCCTTCGCGCCCCGCCGGTCACGACTGGTCCTCGCCGACGCTCCGCCGCCGTCCTCGCGCCCGGCTGCACACGACTGCGCCTCCCCGCCCCTCCGCCACCAGCCCATGGGCCTGCCTCACGACTGCGCCTGGTCCACGCCCGGCTCCGACCCTCTCCGCCACCAGCCCATGAGCCCGCTTCACAACGGCACCTCGCGGACACTCCGCCACCAGCCCATGAGCCCGCTTCACGACTGTGCATCGGAGGCGCTCCCCCACCGACCCTTGGGCCTGCCTCACGACTGCGCCTGGTCGACGCCCGGCTCCGGCAGCCGCGATGCGCGATATCGACTTTCGCCCGGCGCCCCCGCTCATGCGCCGAGCTCGCCGTACAGTCGCAGCCGCGCCAGCCCGCCGTCGGGGTAGATGTCCAGGCGGACCTCTTCCACCGACGCGGCCATCGGCGCGATCGGGAACCGGTGCCTGGTATCGGGTTGTAGCGCGGTGCGCGGTAACAGCTCCAGTTCGGTGCCGTCGTTGGTGCGTCCGGTGAGCCGGGCCGCGCCCGGGCTGTTGCCCAGGAAGTAGGAGGTGTCGAGTTCGGCGAGCCGGATCAGTCCCGGTCCGGCCAGGCGGACGCGCACCCAGTCGTTGCCGTCGTCCCTGCGCCGGGCGGTCTCCCAGCCCTCGCCCATGGACCGGGCCCGGCCGGGATAGAGCAGCTGGTTGGGCGAGCTGTAGAAGCGGTTGGAGCAGTCCAGCACCAGCGCGCCGTTCTCCAGCGCGGCCAGATCGAGCGGGCCCAGGCCGAGCAGCCGCGGATCCGGTCGCCCCTCGCCGTGCACTCGCAGCCTGGCCACGCCACCGTCCGGGTGCATGGTGAGCTTCACGTGCGTCCAGCGCTTCTCGTTCTCGACGGCGAACTGGTTGCGGCTGTCGCCGGTCACCGGAGAGCGATCGACCAGCATCACCCAATCGTCCCGCGCGGCAATCGTTTCCGCAGGCGGATAGTCCTCGATCTCCAGCGCGGACACCGAGACGGCCGGTGGGTAGTTGCCCGTGAACCATGCCGTGTCCACGACGATCCCGCGGATCACGCCCGGCACACCGAGCCGCACGATCGCGGAGTCGTCGCCGGGCTGCCCGCGGTGCCTGCGTGTCTCCCAGCCGTCGTAGATCTGGCCCTTGTGCCCGAAGCTGGACGGCTGGTACAGGGCGGGACCAGGGTTGATCAAATTCTCCTTCTCCGCGAAGAATTCGTCGTTCGCCCAGATCACCGAGCCGCCGAGCGGCCGGACCGCCAGATCCGGCAGCAGCGTGAACTCCTCGTCGTCGCCCCGGTCGCGCATCGCGCCTCCTGTGTCTTTCGGAACCACCCCGTTCGGATGACCGATCACGTCACCTCCGTCGGGATCGGCGCGCGTGCCGCCAGCGCGCGCAGGACCGCCTCGGTCAATTCCGGAGCCCCTGCGTCCGGGCGGGCACCGCAATCGATCCCGCGCAGCACGGTGACGGCCAGCGCTTCCGCGGTGGCGGGCTCGTCCACGACATCGCCGCCACGCCGGGCCAGATAGTCGCGCAAGCGCGGCACCGCCACATCGATCGCCCGGCGGAAGAAGTCGTAGGTGGCCAGCCAGCGTGTGACCAAGTGACCCGGATGCATGTCCCAGCCCTGGTAGTACCCCCGCCGCAATGCCCGGGCGACCAGCCGGTGGTGGTTGCGCAGCGCCGCCTCCGGGTCTGCGCCGGGCACGATCTGGGTGGAACCGTCACACAGCCACACCCCGGTCTGCGCGGCCGCCACCTGCATGACCGCCTTCGCGTAATCGGCGGCCGGGTGGTCGAGCGCTTGGTCCGGCGCGGCGACGCCACAGGCGGCGGTGTAGTCGTAGGTACCGAAATGCAAGGCACTACAGCGGCCTTCGGAAACAGTGAGCATGGGGGCCACCGGGGCGGTGCCGTCCGCCGCGAGGATCGCCTGCGGACTCTCGATCTGCAATTCGAAGCGCAGGCTGCCCTCCGCTATGCCGTACGCGCGTTCCAGCCCTACGCACAGCTGAACCAGAGCTGTAACCTGTTGCACGGCACGAATTTTCGGCACGGTGAAGACGAACCCTTCCGGCACTCCGCCCGCGCTCTCCAACACGAGGTCGAGCGTGCGCAGCGCACGACGACGCTCGTCGCCGGCCAATCCCTTCATCCGGATGCCACTGCGGGCCGGGCCTTCGCAGCGCCGCGCCCAGGCCGCGAGCACGGCGCCCGCCGCCGAAGCCGCGCGGTCCTCCTCGGCGTCGGCGCGCATGCCGTAGCCGTCCTCGAAGTCGATACGCAAGTCCTGCACCGGGTCCGCTTCCAGCCGCTTGCGCACGTCGGGCAGCGAGCCGGTCTCGTCCAGCGTGGCCAGCAGATCGTGGTGGCGGTCGAGCAGTTCGACCGCGGTCGCGCCCCATTCCCCTGGCGTCTCCTCGGCGACCCGGTCGGCCGGGACGTACACCGTATGGATCGGCTGCGACCGGCCATTCGATCCGGGATATCTGCGGCGCAGCTCGGCGTCGACCGCGTCGAGCGTCGACTCGATCCGCGCGCGAACGTTCTCCGGAACCTTCATCGTGACCCCTTCTCCCGCAGGGCGGCCCAGACCCGGTCCGCGGTCATCGGCAAGCGGTCCAGCCGCACGCCCACCGCGTCGCGGATCGCGTTGGCCAAGGCGGGTGCGACCGGGTTGTACGGCGACTCGCTCATCGACTTGGCGCCCAGCGGGCCGAGCGCGTCGGCCGTCTCGGCGAAGTACACCTCCGTGCGCGGCACGTCGGCGAATTGCGGCACGTGGTAGTGCCGCAGAATTCGCGCACCGACCACACCGTGCGCACTGCGCATGTCCTCGTACAGCGCCGTGCCGATGGCCTGCGCGGCACCGCCTTCCACCTGCCCGCGACACTGCACCGGGTTGAGCACCGTGCCCGCGTCGGCGGCCTGGATCGACTGGAGGATGCGCACCGAGCCGGTGCCGGGGTGCACGGCGACGCGGAAGGCGTGCACGTTGAAGCTCACCGACCTGGGGCTGCCCCCGTGCTCGGCGTGGGCGGTGAGCTCGCCGCCGGTCAACAGTTCCTCCGCGCCGAGCAGCCGGTCACCGCAGAACACGCCGCCCGGACCGGGCACGCAGTCCCGCTCCGGGACGCCCGTCAGCTCCGCCGCTCTGGCCAGCACGAGCCCGCGCAACGCGCACGCCGCCGCGTACACGGCTTTGCCCGCGACCACGATGCCGGTGGAGCCGAAGGCGCCGGTGTCGTAGTCCACCAGGTCGGTGTCGGCGTGCCGGATCACGATGCGGGCGACCTCGGTGTCCAGCGCGGTGGCCGCGAGCTGGGCGTGCACCGTCGTCGTGCCGTTGCCGAATTCCGCCGTGCCCACCCGGATCTCGTAGCGGCCGTCGGGCAGCAGCGACACCGCCGCCGCGGACCGGTGCCCACGCGGCGGGACGGTCGCGATCATCGCGGCGGCCATGCCGGTGCCGACCCGCCACTCCGGGCCGGGCGCGTGCACGTCGTTGCCGCGCAGCAGCGCCCGTTCGGCGAGATCGAGACATTGGTCCAGGCCGTAGCTGCCGAAGATCAGGTCGCCTTCGTTCACCGCGGCGCCGACGAACCGGTCACCGGGCGCCACGACGTTGCGGCGGCGCAGTTCGAACGGATCCATGCCGATCGCGTGCGCGAGCTCGTCCAAGGCCGACTCGACTCCGAAGATCACCTGGCCGAGGCCGTAACCGCGGAACGCCCCGGAGGGAACGTTGTTGGTGTAGACCGCCTGCGCGTCGACCCGCTTGTTGGCACAGCGGTACAGCTCGACGGACTCACCGACGCCGTGGTACATCACCCCGCCGCTGTGATTGCCGTAGGCGCCGGTGTCGGCGAGCACGTCGACGGCCAAGGCGGTCAGCACACCGTGGGCGTCGGCTCCCACCGTCACCGCGACCCGCATCGGATGCCTGCACGTCGCGGAGGTGAACTCGTCGGAGCGAGAGAACTCGTACTGCACCGGACGGCCGGTCCGCAGCACGGCCAGCGCGATCAGGTCCTCGGCCAGCATCTCCTGCTTCGCGCCGAATCCGCCGCCGACCCTGGCCGCGAACACCCGCACCTGAGCCGAGGTCAATCCGAACAGGCGGCACAGTTCGTCGCGCACCAGGAACGGCACCTGGGTGCTGCACCGGATGACCAGCCGTCCGGCGTCGTCCAGCCATCCGACTCCGCCGTGCGTCTCCAGGTGCACGTGCTGTGCGCGCGGCGAATACCAGACACCGCGCACCACGTGGGCGGCGGCGGCCAGACCGGCCGCGACGTCGCCCACCTCGCCGTGCAGCTCGGCGACCAGGTTGCGGCCGGGATCGGTGATCCGAGCCGAGGCCGGTTTGTCGCCGTGCAGTTTCGGCGCGTCGGCGCGCAGCGCGTCCCGCGGATCGAACACCGCGGGCATGGTCTCGTAGTCGACGACCAGCAGACGGCACGCTTCGCGCGCGATCGCGACGCTGTCGGCCACCACCGCGGCCACCCGCTGCCCGGCGAATCGGACGGTCCGGTCGAGCACGTAGGTGTCGTCCGGGTCGTCGGTGCGAAGTTCATGCCGCGCGGTGGAGAACGGCACGTCCGGTGCGTCGGCATAGGTGAATACCGCGTGCACGCCGGGCAGCGCCTCGGCGGCGGCGGTGCCGATCGCGCGGATGCGCGCGTGGGGGTGCGGACTCGTCAGCACCGCGAGGTGCAGCGGGGCGGTCGGCGGAGCAGAGACATCGCCCGTTCGCGGTCCGCCCTCCTCCCGGGATTCGACCGGCGGCAGATCCAGGGTGAACGGCTCGCTACCGCAGACGATGCGCGGCCCGGCCGGAGCGCCGACACCGGCGCCCGCGGCGGACGTCTCGGTTCGATCGGGGGCGACGGCGGCAGGATCGTCCGGGGTGAGCGGCTCACCCAGCGCGGCGCGGATGGCGCGGTACCCCGTGCAGCGGCAGAGATTTCCCTTCATGAGTTCGGCGAGCTCGTCGCCGGACATGCCGGCCTGTTCACCGGCGGCGCATCCCAGCCCTGCCGCCGTGACCACCATGCCCGCGGTGCAGAACCCACATTGGAACGCGGCCTTGTCGACGAATCGGCGCTGCACCGGGTGCGGGTGCTCGGGGGTGCCCAGCCCGGCCGCGGTGGTGACGGAACGTCCGGCGGCGCGATAGGCGGGGACGACGCAGGAGTGCACTGTCATTCCGTCCACCAGCACCGAGCAGGCCCCGCAATCGCCCGTATCGCACCCCTTCTTCACCGCCGTGGCGCCGCTGTCCCGCAGCACGGAACGCAGGCATTGGCCCGGCCGCGCGTCGATCTCGACGGACCTGCCGTCCACCTCGAATCGCATCACGGCCCCCGCAGTTCCCCGGCGACCTCACCGGCGAGCCGCCCCGCGACGTGCCTGCGCCACTGCGGCGACCCGTGCGGATCGTCGAACCAGAGCGCGGAATCGATCGTGACCAGGGCGTCGCGCAGCGCACCCTCGCTCGGCGGCGTGGCGAAGTCCAGCACAACGGGCCTCGTGGTGGCGGCCGTGATGGTAACCGCGCTGCGGCCGCCGGGTTCGCGCCGCCCCATCACCACGGCGCCGGACCGGCCGAGCGGCGCGAGCGCGATCTTCCGGAAGCTGGTGCGCGCCAACAGGCTCGACCGCGGCAGGCGAATCGATCGCAACACCTCCCCGGGTCGCAGCACCGTGCGGCCGGGACCGATGACGAACTCGCGCAGCGGGATATGCCGATCGCCTCCGCCCGCTGCCCACACCACCGCCATCCCGTCCAGCGCCACCAGCGCGCCGAGCACCGCGCCCGCGGGCAACGCGAGACAGACGTTGCCGCCGACGGTGGCGGTGCGCCAGATCTTGTGCGAGGCCAGCAGTGCCCGGCAGGACTGCGCGAACAGCGCGGTCCCCGGCCACAGCTCGCGCAACACCGGCGTCCCCAGCTCACGTCCCGGTCCGGCTCCGGCGAACTCGGCCAGGGTGCAGGTCGCGGCGATCTCCAGTCCGTCGTCCACGATCTCGAACGCGGGCCACCCCAGGCCGGTGATGTCGACCAGGCGCACCAGCTGCTCCTGCGGTTCGGAGAACAGGAAGGTCCCTCCGGCGAGCACCGCGGTCGAAGGGCCGAGCACCGCCAGGTCGTCGCGCTCGCGCGCGAGGACCACCTCGCGAATCGTGTCCAGGTCCACGTCTCACCTCGTTCCTGCCTCTCCGTCACCGTAGAGCCAGTCGGTTGCCGCTGTATTGCGCGCGACGCATGTCAGATTGCGCGGCCGTTACCTCGCCGCACGACGACCACCCGCGGCCCGGGAACCGTCCCGGCCGAGCGTTCTGCGGGCGTGCCGTCCACACACCACGGCTCCCGCCCGCCTCGACAGGCCGTACGAGCCGACACTGCTTCAGTATTGCGCGTCCGGCCTGACCAGGCACGACACCTCGCCCACCAGTCGCGAGGGAACTTCGGCCACGCGGCAGCGCCTTCAGGGGCGCGGTGCACCCAGCATTCCGGTCCGCGCTCGAATGCGCGGGTGTCGCGGCACCGCAGTCGATGTACCCGGCCGTCCGGTCCACGATCGACTTCGAGCACGCCGCCCCCGGTCGAGTCGCTCACCCCGCTTTCGCGAGCAACGCCGCCTGGGCTCGCGCCACCTCGACGGCGATCACGTCCGTGTCTACCGTCCGCACCTCGCCCTCGCGCACCACCTCACGCCCGTTGACCAGCAGCGCGGCCAGCGGCGGGGCCGAGCCGAGCACCAGGGCGGTCACCGGATCCGCGATCCCGGCGTGCGCGGCCGTGTCCAGCCGCCACAGCGCCAGATCCGCCAGCTTGCCCACCTCGATCGAACCGATCTCGGCCGCCCTGCCCAGCACTCGCGCGCCGCCCATGGTGGCCAGTTCCAGCGCGGTGCGTACGGTCATCGCCCGCGGTCCGCCCCGGTTGCGCGCCCACAGCAGCGCGTGGCGTGGCTCTTCGATCATCGAACCGGCCTCGTTGCTCGCCGCTCCGTCTACGCCGAGCCCCACCGGGACGCCCGCGCGCACCAGATCGGCGGTGCGGGCGACGCCCGCGCCCAGCCGCGCGTTCGAGGTGGGGCAATGCGCCACGCCGGTACCGGTTCGCGCCAGCGCGTCGATCGCGCCGTCGTCCAGGTGGACGGCGTGCGCGTACCAGACGTCCGGACCGAACCAGCCGAGCCGCTCCAGGTATTGCGCGGGCGTGCAGCCGAAAGTCGCCGCGCAGTAGTCCTGCTCGTCGACGGTCTCGGCGAGGTGGGTGTGCAGCCGGACTCCGGTGGCGCGGGCCAGCGCGGCCGACTCGCGCAGCAGTTCCGGCGTGACCGAGAACGGCGAGCAGGGCGCCAGCGCGATCCGCACCATGGCGTCGAACGACGGGTCGTGCCAGCGTGCGACGGCCTCCGCGCTCGCGGCGAGGATGTCGTCGAGACGCTCCACCAAGTGATCGGGCGGCAACCCGCCCGCGCTCACCCCCAGGTCCATCGATCCACGACAGGGGTGGAAGCGCAGGCCCACCTGCGCCGCCGCGGCGATCTCGGCGGCGAGCGGGTCACCGCCGTCGCGCGGGAACACGTAGTGGTGATCGGTGGTGGTGGTGCACCCGGTGCGCGCGAGCGCGGCGAGCGCACCCGTGGCGGCCACGCGCACCCCGTCCTCATCGATGCCCGCCCAGGCCGGGTAGAGCGTGGTGAGCCATTCGAACAGCGTGTGGTCGGTGGCCAGGCCGCGGGTGATCCATTGATAGAGATGGTGGTGGGTGTTCACCAGCCCTGGCGTCAGCAGGCAGCCGTGCCCGTCCACGCGCCGCGCATCCGGGTCGAGGTCCGGCGCGTCGCCCGCGCCGACCGCGTCGATCCGGTTGCCCCGCACCACGACGTAGCCGCGGTCGTACTCGGTCCCGTGCGCGTCGACGGTCGCGACGGCACAGTCCGCGATGACGGTCACCTGGTCCACGCGGGGCCCGCTTCCGGCGCGTCGGCACGTGCCACGGTGGCGTGGATCAGCCCGTAGGGGCGGTCGTCGGCGTGGTAGACCTCGCCGCGGTTCTCGAGGCCGAAGCGGGCGAGGTCGTAGTCGAAGTGGTGTTTGTTCGGCGCCGCGAGCCGGATCTCGGCCAGCACCGGGTACGCCGTCAGCGCGGCCTTGCCCATCTCGAACAGCGTCTGCTGTAGCGCCTTGGAGTGCAGCGTCGCGAAGGTCTCCACCAACCGCGCCCGCACTCCGGTGTAGACCTCGTCCCAGTCGACGCCTTCGCTGCCCGCGAAGCGCCACTCGGCGACCAGCGAGGTGGCCAGCATTCGATCGTTGGTCGGCGCGAGCACGGTGAAGTCGTCGGTCAGGAAGTCCGCGAATTCCGAGCCGGTCGACTTCAGGATGGTGAGGTCCTTCACCCCGCCGACCACCCAGGCCCGCCGATCGGCGCCGCTACCGGTCACGGTGACCGCCGCGGTGCGCACCTCGGTCCCCCGGCGCACCCAGGTGTGGTCGTGCTCGACGCCACCGACCGAAACCCGCTCCCAGGCGTATTCGTCGACCTCGACGCGTGCGCTGCGCACCGGCTCGATCTCGGCGACGAAATGGTCGGCCAGCGCCAGCGCGTAGTCCTCGATGGTCCGCAGCCCCGCCCGCTTCGCGAAGGCGTAGGCGGTGTGCTTCTGCGAGTCGGTGGGCAGGACCTTCGCCTGGTCACCCGCGATGTACGCGTCGGCGAAGTCGCCGCGCAGCACGGTGGAGACGTTCACGTCCCGGATTTCGTGCCGTGCGCCCTCCCGGTAGATCCGGACGATCCGGTTCTCCGCCTTGCCGTATCGGTGGTCGGTCAGCACGATCGGCCCGGTCAGTTCCATGCTCGGCTCAGCTCCCTCGATAGGTGGAAAAGGCGAACGGCGACAACAGCAACGGGACGTGATAGTGCCGCTCCTCGGTGACGACGAACGCGACGGCCACCTCGGGAAAGAAGGTTTCGACGTCACGGCCCGCGAAGTAGGCGCCGGTGTCGAACACCAGGCGATAGGTTCCGGGTGCGAGCGCTTCGCCCAGTGCCCCGACCCGTCCGTCGACATCCGTTTCGCCCGAATCGAGTCGCCGATCCTGCCGGTACAACGTCACCGTGACGCCCGCGGCGGGCGCACCGAGCATCGCGTCCAGCACGTGGGTGCTCAGTGTGCTCATGACCGCGCCTCGCCGGCGCTCGGCTCCGTCATGACCACGGGCGCATTCATGACCGCTGCTCCAGCAGCGCGCGCAGCCGGATGCGGTTGATCTTCCCCAGTTCTGTTCGCACGACACGCCTTTCGGTCTCGGGATCATTGCGCAGCCGGGCGTTGAGCAGTGCGAGCAACTCCTCGGCCGATCTTCCGCTCGCGCACACCAGGTAGATATGCCCGAACCGTTCCTCATAGGCACGGTTGCCCGCGGCGAGTGCCGCGCGTACCGCGTCGGCCGCTCCCGCCACCCCTGCCTGCTCCCGGGCCGACGCGGCGGAGTGCGGCCGCTCCCCGATCCTGGGATGCCCCGCGAGCGCCGAGTCGAGTTCGGCCTCCGGCAGTCGCGCCGACGCCGCGTCCGCCGCGTCGAGCAGCGCCGCCACGCTGCGGTACGGACGGCCCTCGACCAGCGACCGCGCGAAGCCCGGCGACGAGCAGCAGCCGAGCACCGCCCGGTAGGCCGCCTCGTCGGACAGCGCGTCGAACGCCGCGATTCCGGCTCGCTGATCCGTCATCGGACCAGCATCGAATACGACCCGGTGAGCCGCCACCGGAACGGGATGGATCACCATCGGCGTGTCGCGCACACCGACACGACGGGAATACGTCTGAGCACCGGATTTCCATCGTGCGGCGCAGACCGCCCGGTATTACCTTCTTAGCTATGGCTGACCCTGATCGCCCGGTCGTCGCACCGTGCGCGGGCATCGTGCTCGCCGCAGGCGCCGGGACCCGCTACGGCAAACCCAAAGTGCTCGCCGAGGGCGGCGCCTGGCTGCGCGCGACGGTCACCGCGCTGCGCGACGGGGGGTGCGATCCGGTCATCGTGGTCCTCGGCGCGACCGGCCCGAAACCAGAGATCGTCGACCTGCCGCCGAACGTGCGCCACGTGTGGGCGGCCGACTGGGCTACCGGGCTGAGCGCCTCACTGCGGGCGGGTCTGATCGCGGCGGCGAGCACCCCGGCCCGCTACGCCGCGATCATGCCGGTGGACACCCCCGATGTCGGCGCCGACGTGGTGGCCCGGGTGCTCACCGCCGCGCTCGCGGCCCCGAGCGGCCTGGCGCGCGCTGTGTTCCACAACACACCTGGGCACCCCGTTGTTATAACCCACAAGCACTGGAATGCGATTTCTGGGTCGGCATCAGGAGATTCCGGAGCCCGCGCCTATTTGACCGGCAGAAACGATATGGTGTGCGTCACGTGCGACGATTTGGCGACGGGCGTCGATCGTGACTTCCCGGCCACGACCGCACGGTGATCGGAGCTAGCTGATGCGGGACATCGTCGACGACCTGTTGCGGGTGTGGCACTCGGGCCGGACCGGCGGACTCGGCACCGTTGTGCGCACCGTGGGCGCCGCCCCCTTACCGGTGGGCTCGGCGATGCTGGTCGACCCGGACGGGGGCGTCTACGGTTCGGTCGCCGCGGGCGGGCTGGAGGAGATCGCGTACGAGGCGGTGCTCCAGGCAGCGCGCACCGGCCGCCGCGCGATGCACCGCTTCGGCGTGGCCACCGGCCTGGAGTCGGGCGCCAACGGCGAGGGGATGATGGACGTCTTCACCGAACCGTTCTCTCGAAGACACTTCCCGGAGTTCCCGGATGTCGCCGCCGAGATCGCGGCACACCGCAGGGTCACCGTCTTCACGGTGGTTTGGAACTCCGATGCCGACCTGATCGGCCAGCACCTGATCACCGACAAGAAGCACGCCACCGAACTGGTCGCGCTACCGGATTCGGACGTCTTCGTCTCCTCCTTCGCCCCGCCGCCGCGCCTGATCATCTTCGGCGCCAATTCTTTCGCCGCCGCACTGACCGTGCAGGCCGAGTTGCTCGGCTACCGGGTGACGATCTGCGACTCGCGCCCCAATTTCGCCATCCCGGAATCGTTTCCCGGCGCCGAGGTCGTGGTCGACTGGCCGCACCGCTATCTCAACACGCTCTCCGCGGCCGGTGAAATCGACAGCAGCACAGCCATAGTCCTCCTATCGCACGATCCCATGTTCGAGATCCCGCTGCTCACCGTGGCGCTGCGACTACCCGAGCTCGGCTATCTCGGCGCCATGGGCTCACGTCAGGTGCACATCCGGCGCATGGAGGATCTCCAGGCCGGCGGTTTCAGCGCGGAGACACTCGCGCGGCTGCATTCGCCCGCGGGATTCGACATCGGCGCACGCACCGCGCCCGAGATGGCGGTCGCGATCGCGGCGGAACTGCTGGCCGTCCGCGCCGCGCAACCGGCGCGAGCGGCCGACCCGTACAGCGGTGAAATCCCGATCACTCCGAAAACCGCTGTCGGCATCTAGTCACTTCAGGCCGGGGTTCTCGGCATACACCTCGCGCAGCACGGACAGGTCGAACAGCTGCGCGGCCTTGATATCTATCTTCGCGGTGCGCAACGCGGCGATGTTCTGCTCGATCAGCGCATCGGTCATCGAGAGCAAGCCATTCGCGGCCGTGTCCGCCGAAACCACCAGATCGTTCTGCGCGATCGCTTCTTTCGTCTGTTCGGCGAGATCGAGCTTCTGGTCCTTGCCGTACACCTCCACGGCGAGCCGGGCCGACTCGGCCGGGTCCGCCACCGCGTCTTTCCATCCCTTGATCTCGGCGGCCAGGAACGCCTTCAATTTGTCGCGCTCCTTGTCGATGGTGGACTGCGCCACCGTGAGCGTCTCCGCGACCAGCGGCAGGTCGAAGTCGGCGAACAGGAAGTGCGTGTTCTGGAAGCCCTTTGCCGCCAGCGTGATCGGCTCGTTCGTCACATAGCTCACCCACCCGTCGACCTCGCCGTTGGCCAGTGGGGTCGGGTCGAATTGCGCGGGCACGACGGTGACATCGCCCGGCTTCATCCCGTTGGCCGTGAGCAGCGCGTTGAAGATCAACTGGTTGGTGTCCTGCACGCCGATCTTGCGGCCCTTCATGTCCTCGGGCGAATTGATCGGTCTCGCCGCGGAGGAGACGATCGCGAACGGATTCTTCTGATACGTGGTGGCGACGATCTTGGCCGGGAGCCCCTCCAGGATCGCCGGTGCGGTGGTCTGCGGAGCGGACAGCCCCAGCCACACCTTCCCGGTGTCCAATCCGGCCTCCACCGACGTGCTGGCCGCGCCACCTGCGATCAGGTCGACCGAGCCGAAGCCGGCTTCCCGGAAATACCCTTTCGCGTCGGCGAAGTATTCGCCCGCGAACTCGATGTTCTTCAGCCAGGACAGCTGCACCGCGACGCTGCCGTATTTCGAACCGTCCGCGGTGGTGCCGCCCGAGGAGTCGCCGGAGTTTCCGCCGCAGGCGGCCAGCGCTCCCGCGCCGCCCAGCGCGGCGCCGGCGAGCGCGGAGTAACGGAAAAACGAGCGTCGGTTCAGGTGCCCGAACGTGGAGCGTTGCACGGGTGTCATGGGCCGAATCTAGGTGTAGCGCGTTTCATTTTCTTTACTTTGACGTTCCGAGCGCGGATTCGCGCAAATTTCGCCGGGGTGACCGTTGAATCAAAGTCGTCCGGCTTCCGGCCCGAACCGGGCGAGCACCAGGTTCTCGATGACGCCGACGATCGCGTACAGCACCACGGAGACCAGCGTGACGATCACGATCGAGGCCCACAGCTTGCTGTATTGGAATGTGGGGATGGCCCGGATCAAGCTGGCTCCCAGTCCCGTTCCGCTGCCCAGCCACTCGCCGAGCAACGCGCCGATCAGCGCGCCCGGCACCGAGATCCGCGCGGCGGCGAACACCGAAGGCAGAGCCGCGGGCACGGCCACCATGCGCAACCCGGTCCACCGGGACCCGCCGTAGGCGGCCACCAGCTCCAGCGCCTGCCGCGGCGCGTCGCGCAGTCCCGCCGTGATCATGACCAGGGCGGGGAAGAACACCACGATCCCCGCGAGCACCGCGACCCCCGCCAGGCCACGGCCGAACACCAGCACGATGATCGGCGTGAGCGCGACCAGCGGCACCGAGCGCAGCAGCATCGCCACCGGCAGGAAGGTCTGCTCGACCGCGGCGAACGACACGAACAGCGCCGCCACCGCCAGCGCGGCCAGCATGCCCGCGCCGAATCCGATGGCCGCGTCGCGCAGCGTGATCTGCAGGTCGTCCAGGATCGCCTGCCGTGCGGCGGCGGCGTTCGGCGCCGTGACCAAGTAGGTCCAGATATCGCCGGGTGTCTTGCCGACCCGCGGACCGACCTGCGGGAACGCCTTCAGGAAGACGTACCAGATCACCAGCATCAGTAGCAGCGAGGTGGCCAGCGGGAGCAGGAAGATCCCGATCCGTCGCAGGAGCTTCATCGGGCCTCCTCGACCTGGTCGCGCGGAACCCGCTTCGCGATGGAGCTTTTCATCGCGCCTCCCGCGCGGTCCATGGAGCTGCCAAGCGCGCGGCCAGCGCCACCAGTGCGTATCCGAGTCCGGCCAGCGCCGCCGCGACCAGCGCCATACCCCAGGTGCGCGGCACGTTGTAGGAGGTCTGCGCGGCGGTCAGGGCCACGCCGATCCCGCTGTCCACGCCACCGAGGTATTCACCGATGATCGCGCCCAGCACCGCCGACGGCGCGGCGATCTTCAAGGCCGCGAAGGTGCTCGGCAGCGCCGAGATCGCCTGCACCCGGTACAACTGCTGCCAGCGTCCGCCGCCGTAGGCGCGCACCAGGTCCAGGCTGGTCCGGTCGGCCGAGCGCAACCCGGCGACGGTGCCGACCATCGTGGTGAAGAAGCAGTACATCGCGGCCAGGAACACCGTCGGCGTGCGTCCGCCGAAGACCACCAGGATGATCGGGCCCAGCGCCAGCAGCGGCGTGCAATAGCTCAGGATCGCCAGCTGGGTGGCCAGTGACTCGATCGGCGGGACCAGCATGATCAGCACGGCCAGCGCGATGGCGAGGCCGTTGCCCCAGACGAATCCCTGCAGCGCGCCGAGCGCGGTGATCCGGAAATTGGGGCCGTAGAGATCCCATCCGTCGGTGTACATGGTGTGCAGCACCTGCCAGGGACTCGGTATGGTGCCGCCCGCCACCTCGAACGCCGCGAGCGCCCACCACACCGCGACCAGCCCGAGCACGCCGAGCACGCCGCCGAAGCGCTTCACTCCCCACCTCCGGCCCGACGGAGCCGGCACGCGAGCGGGTGCCACCGCACCGGCCCGGTCCACGCGCTCGACCGCTGCCTGCCCGGCTTACTGGGGCAGCGTTCCGAGTGCGACCCGTTCATGCGACGCCTCCCTTCCCCGAAGTCCCGAACAGCAGCTCCGACAGGTAGTCGTGCAACTTGTGGAACTCCGGCGTTCGCATCATCTCCGGCAGCCGCGGGCGCGGCAGGTCGATCTCGACCAGCTCGAGCACCCGCCCCGGCCGCGGGCTCAGCACGGCCACCACGTCGGACAGGAACACCGCCTCCGCGATGCCGTGGGTCACCATCAGCGTGGTCGCGGGCTTCTCGGTCCAGATCCGCAGCAACTCCAGATTGAGCCGCTGCCTGGTCATGTCGTCGAGCGCGCCGAAAGGTTCGTCCAGCAGCAGCACGGTCGGCTTCACCACCAGCGCCCGCGCGATCGAGACGCGCTGGCGCATACCGCCGGACAGCTGGGCGGGCTTGGCCTTCTCGAAACCCTCCAGCCCGACCAACCGGATCAGGTCATCGATCTGGCCCGGTTCCGGGGCGATGCCCGCGACTTGCAACGGCAGCTTGATATTCGACTCCACCGATCGCCACGGCAGCAGCGCCGAATCCTGGAACGCGATGCCCAGCGCGTGGTGGCCGCGCAGTTCGGCGGGCGTGGCACCATCGATCAGCGCCGTACCGGCGGTCGGGGTCTCCAAGCCGGCGAGGATGCGCAGCACCGTCGACTTGCCGCAACCGGACGGGCCGAGCAGCGACAGGAACGCGCCCTGCTCGGTGTGCAGGTCGACGCTCGCCAACGCCTGCACGGTCTTCCGTCCGACCCGGAAGGTCTTGGTCAATCCGCTGAGCTGAATTCCGGTCCCCCCGGCGGTACCGCTGTCCGTCCTCATGACGGCCACGATAAGAGCACCCCATTGCACCGACATTGCGAATCGTGCCGCCAGATTGCGCAATCGTTACGGTCCGCACCGCGGCGGCAGCGTGGATTTCGAATCGCGGCGAGCCGATCGGATGAGATACCCCCCACCGCGGGTTACACGACAGGTGAACCCGATCCTCACGCTGCTCGACGCCAAGCTGCACATCGCGGGCTCGGAGATCCTCTGGCGCGAAGTGATCGGCAACGGCTTCGGCCTGGCCTCCGCGATCGGCGGCATGCGGCGGCGCGTCTGGGCCTGGCCGGTCGGCATCGCCGGGAACGCGCTGCTGTTCACCGTGTTCGTCGGCGGCGTGTTCCACACCCCACAGCAGCTGAACATGGCCGGACAGGCCGGACGCCAACTGATGTTCGTCGCGGTCAGCGTGTACGGGTGGTGGAGCTGGTATCGCCACTCCGCACGCGAGACCGGGCTCGAGCACCGCGGCGTCGACCCGCGCTGGGCCGGCCCGCGCGAACGCGTCGTTCTCGTGGTGGCGATGCTCGCGGGCACGGCGGTGTTCGCTCAGCTGTTCGCGTGGCTCGGCTCCTACGGTCCGTGGGCCGAGGCGTGGATCTTCACCGGATCGGTGCTGGCGACCTACGGCATGGCCCGGGGGCTGGCCGAGTTCTGGTTGATCTGGATCGCCGTCGACCTGGTCGGCATCCCCCTGCTGGTGCGGGCGGAGTATTACCCGTCGGCCGCTTTGTATCTCGTCTACGCGGGCTTCGTGGCCTGGGGATTCCTGGTGTGGACCCGCAGCATGCGGCCGGACGCGCAGACCACGCCGCCACTGGAACCGGCCGCCGTGGAGTGAATCGGTCCGGCGTGTCTACACCACGTCGACCCGCACGCCCGCGGCTCGAATCTTCTCCACTGCGGCCGGATCGGCTTCGGTGTCGGTGACCAGCACCTGCACCTGCTCGATGCCGCAGATGCGGGCCAGCGCCGTGCGCTCGAGCTTGTCCCCCGTGGCCACCACCAGCACCCGCCCGGAACGCCGCACCATCTCGGTGGTCACCCCGGCCTCATCGATGTGCCTGCACTGAGCGCCGCCCTCGGCGGAGATCGCGTTCACGCCGAGCACGAGATCGTCCAGCCGCAATTGCGCCAGCGCCCGTTCGGCCAGTGGCCCGTGCAACTCGTAGGACTCCCGCCGCGCCACCCCACCGAGGACGATGGTGCGCATGTGCGGCCGCAACACCATCTCGCCCGCGATGTTCAGCGCGTTGGTGACGATGGTCAGCTGCTCGTCACCGGCAGGCCCGAGGTCGGTGCGCCGGGCCAGCGCCCTGGCCACGGCCGTGGTGGTGGTGCCGCCGTTCATTCCCACCACCGCGTGCGGATCGACCAGCGACGCGGCGTGTTCGGCGATGCGCTGCTTGGCCTCGCCCGCGGACTGCCGGTACCGCGCGGGCAGGTCGTAGGCCACCGCGGTGGCCACCACGCCGCCGTGCGTCCTGGTCGCCAACTGCTGTTCGGCGAGGGCGGTGAAATCGCGGCGCACCGTCGCGGCGGACACGCCGAGCCGCTCGGCGGCCTCCTCCACCGAGAGCCGCCCGGATTCGGCGAGCAGCTCCAGCAACCGGTTCCATCGCTGCGGACGATCCGTGGGTCCGGTCATCTCACACCGCCCGTTCGCCGCACACGGCGGACGTCGTGCGGGAAACCTGCTGTTTCGGCGAGCACGCGAACAATATGAACACACGCACCCGCCGACCGTAGAGATTCTCCACGTCCGATGCCAAGCCGGGCCGGGTCAGGACACATCGGCCTCTGCTGTCGGTCTGAGCAGCAGCCGCGGTGTCTCTGGTCCGCGCCCGGCCGCTTCCTCCGTGCCCAGGTCGACGCGCGTCTGGGACAGACCGGAATTCACGAAATACGCGATTTCCTCGCAGATTTCGTCCAGCCCCACCGCCGCATCCGGCGCTGTGCTCTGCACCATTTCCTGGGCGAGGGAGGTGACCGCGCCGATCACGGCCAGCGCGAAGAGATCGAAGCGCCGGGGGCCGGTCTCGCCGCGGCCGACGGCGCGTTCGGCCTCGCTGATCAGCAACGCCGACAGCAAGCGGCGCTGCTGCCTGCGCCACTCCTCCACCGCGGCGCTCACGCCGACCACCTCGACGTAGCACACTCGCGCGCACCGGGCGTCGGCACACGTGACGCCCAGATACGCGCGAAAACTCGCCACCACGCGCGTGGGCAGCGGCTCGTTCTCGGTGGCCGCCAGCGCCGCGAGCGCGCACTCCAGGGCGCGAGAGGTGATGCGATTGGCCAAGGCGATGAGCAGCGCCTCGCGGCTGCCCATGTCCTCGTAGAAGCTGCGTGTGGAGACATTCGCCAGGGTGCAGAGGCGTTCGATGGAGGTGGCCGCGTAACCCTGGGTGCCGAATAGTTCGAGGGCGGCATCGATCAACCGGGTCTGCCGCTGGGCCACCCGCTGTTCCTTGGACAGCCCGCCGTAGCTGCGACCGTCCTTGGGTCCGTGATCCCGCAGTGTCACCGTTCGATGCTACCGCGCGGCTACCTTCCGGCAGCGCGCCGAACGGACGATTCGATCGCCTCGGGCCTCCGGCGCTCGTGTCATGCGCGGCAATGGATTCGATCGTGTGCGAGCTATTTCACACTGCCCGCCGTCAGACCCGCCACCAGACGCTTCTCGATGACAGCGAACAGCAGCACCACCGGAATGATGCCGACGGCGGAGATCGCGAACACGTACTGCCATGCCGTGTCGTACTGGCCGACGAACTTGGTCAGCGCCACCGACAGCGGCTGATTCTCCGGGGTGGTCAGCACGACCAGGCTCGCGGCGAATTCGTTCCAGCACGCCACCACGACGAAGATCGTGGCGGTGACGATGCCGGGCCAGACCAGCGGCAGGCTCACCCGGGTCAGCGTCTGCCAGCGGCCGAGTCCGTCGAGCATCGCGGCCTCTTCGATCTCCACCGGGATCGCGGCGAAGAAGCTGTGCAGGATCCACACCGCGAAGGACAGGTTGAACGCGGCGTTCACCAGGATCATCGCCAGCCAGGTGTCGTTGATGCCGAGCACGAAGAACTCCCGGATCAACCCGGTGACCAGCACCGTGGGTTGCAACATCTGGGTCACCAACACCACTCCGAGAAACACCCCGCGCCCCGGAAAGCGGTGCCGCGCCGTGTAGTACCCCGCCGGAATCGCCACGACCAGCACCAGCGCGGTGGCGCAGACCGCGATGATGATCGTGCTGGTCAGATTGAACGGCAGCGGCGTCTCCGGGGTGTCCCACATCGTCGCGTAGTTGTCCGGGTGCCAGGTCTGCGGCAGATACGTCGGCGGGATGCGCAAAATCTCGGCCCTGCTCTTCAGCGAACCGAGCACCATCACGACGAACGGCAGCAGGAACACCGCGGCGAGCACCACGCCGACCGCGGTGAGTTCCCAGCGCCGCCGTCCGGCGCGTTCGGACGACGGCGCGACGGCCGGGGCGCCCTGCTCGAGTACCTCGGGCCGCGCGGTCATCGGTCGACCTCCCTGGTCGGACGGACCAGCCGAACGTAGATCGCGATGATGACGACGATCAGCGCGAAGTTCAGCACGCTCATCGCGGCGGCGGTGTCGATCTGCTGGTTCTGCCGGATGAGCTTGAACGTGAGCGTCGTGGTGGTGTCCGCCGAGAATCCGGCGATGCTGCCGGTGATCACCTGCAGGATCGGCAGCGAGTTGAACACGTTGATGATGTTGATGATGGTCGCCACCGCGATGGCCGGACGCAGCTGCGGCAGGGTGAGATAGCGGTAGCGCTGCCACGGGCCCGCTCCGTCGACGCGACCCGCCTCATCGATCTCGGCCGGAATGGATTGCAGTCCCGCCAGAATCGTGTAGGTCGTGAAGGGCACCGAGACGAACACCGCGACGCCCATCGCCACGAGGAACGCCGGCGTGGGCTGTTTGGTGAAGCCGTAGCCGCGGTCGAGCAGGCCGATGTCGACCAGGAACCGGTTGGCGATGCCCACGTCCGGATCGAGCATGTAGTAGAAGATCGTCGTCGTCATCACCACCGACGCCGCCCACGGCACCAGGATCGCCATCCGCACCGCGGTGCGGCCGGGGAAGTCCTTGTTCAGGAACTGCGCCAGCGCCGCGGACAGCACCAGGGTGAGCAGCACGACGCCGACCACCCAGACCACGGTGTGGACCAGCACCGAGCCGAGTTCGGAGATCCCGAACAGGGTGCGGTAGTTGGCCAGTCCGGCGCTGCCCCGGTCCTGGCCGTAGGCGCTGAGGTCCCTGGTGCTGGTCCACACCATGTAGCAGGCCGGGAAGGCGACGATGGCCGCGATCAGGACCAGCGACGGCCCGATCCAGGGCAATGCCGCCAGTATTCCTCTGCGCCGCACGTCAATTCGCGGCTTCCTGGATCCGGCGCAATACCTGCGCCGGATCCGCGCCCTGCCCGATGGTGCCCATCTGCTGGCGGATGGCGCCCTGCGCCGCGGCCCACTTCGGGTTGTTGCTCGGGTAGAACCGCGCCACCGGCAGCGTGGCGGCGAATGCCTTGGTGACCGGGTCGTCGGCGAGCGCCGTCGCCGCGCTGTGGGTGATCGGGATGAAGCCCTCGTGCTTGACGAAGTCGGCGTAGACCGCGGCCGAGTAGAAGTAGTCGAGGAACTTCTTGATCGACTCCGCCTTCCTGCCGTCCTTCTTGAACGCCATCAGGTGATCGGCCACGCCGAGGGTGACCGGCGTGCCGGTCTTGGTCGGCGAGGGCGCGGTCGCGTACCGCAGACCGGGGTTCTTCGCGGTGATCTGGCCGATGGTGGGCGGCAGCGCCTCGATCATGCCGATCTTGCCCTGGATGAAGGCGTTGATCACGTCCTTGCGGTCGGTCGCGCCCGGATTCGGCTGGGTCGCACCGGCGTCGATGATCTCGCGCATGGCGCGCACCCCCTCCAGGTTCTGCGGGGTATCCACCGTGATCCGGTCGCCGTCGGCCCAGGAGCCGCCCGCGCCGAAGGTCCAGATGGAGGTTTCGCCCTGCGCCTCCTCGCTGCCCAGCGGCAGGCCGTACCCGGAGACGCCGCCGCCGAGCGCCTGGATCTTCTTCGCCGCGTCGGTCAGCTCGGCCCAGTTCTTCGGCGGCCGGACGATGCCCGCCTTCTCGAACAACTCGGTGTTGTAGAACAGGGTGCGGGTGGAGGCGAACAGCGGCAGCGCGTATTGCGTGCCGTTCAGCGCCGCGTTCTGCGCGAAGGCGGGCTGGATGTCGGCCAGCACCGGCGCGGAGACGATCTCGGTGGCCGGGTAGAGCAGGCCGTCGCTCGCGAAGCCGGCGTAGGCGTCGATGTTGAGGATTTCCGGGGTGGTCGACTGGGACTGCAGTTTGGTGCGTACGACGTCGTTGATCGAGTTCCACGACTCCATCTGCACATTGACGGTGATTCCCGGATTCTGCTTCTGGAACTCGGCGACGATGCCTTCCCACAGCGCCTTGGTGCCCGTGGCGCCGTCGCTGTAGACCGGGGCGAGGAAATTGATCGTGGTATCGGAGTCCGCGGCGTCTTTCGAACCGAACCCGCAGGACGAGAGGGCCAGCGCGACGCCGGTGACCATCGCGACTCCGGCAAGCACGCGGTGGAATGGTCTTTTCACGAGCAGAACCTTTCAGATTTACCCACCCCGCGCCAGCGCAGGCGCCGATGATGGGAGGACGCACCGTCCGTGCAGCTGAATGTAGCTCGAATTGTGATCATATGTGACCGATTTGATCGTAAATTTGACATGAACGATCACATGGAGTGAAGCTGTTCCGGTGCCAACGCCTGCCGACCACACGCCGGAACCGCATCTGGCCACCGAGGTAGCCACCCAACCGGACGACTGGACGCACGCCGCGACCGTCGCCGCCGACCACCACGCCGCACTGCCGAGACCGGGCGAGAAGGTAGCCCTGATCGGCTGCGGTACTTCGTATTTCATGTCCCGCGCGATCGCGGCGCTGCGCGAGGGCGCCGGCCTGGGGGTCACCGACGCCTGGCCCGCCAGCGCGGTTCGCGATCGCGGATACGACCGCTACCTGGTGATCTGCCGCTCCGGCACGACCACCGAAGTGGTGCGTGCCATGCGGGACATCCCGGCGCGCACGCCGCGCGCGGTGATCTGTTCCAGCCCCGGCACACCCGTCCTCGAACTGGGCGATCCGATCCTCATCGACCGGGTCGACGAGCGATCGGTGGTGCAGACCCGCTTCGCGACGACCACCCTGGCCATCCTGCGCAGTCACCTGGGCGAAGAACTGGCGCCGGTGATCGCCCAGGCGCGCGCGGTGCTCGCCGAGGATCCCGCCGAGTCACTGGCCGCGGTACGCGGCGCCGAGCAGATCAGCTTCGTCGGCACGGGATTCGCGGCGGCCATCGCCGAGGAGGCCGCGCTCAAGCTGCGCGAATCCTGCCAGTCCTGGACCGAGGCGTACCCGGCGACCGAGTACCGCCACGGGCCGATCGCCATCTCGGCGCCCGGCCGCGCGGTCTGGGCCTTCGGGCCACTGGAGCCGGACTTCGCCGACGACGTCGCCGCCACGGGAGCGCATCTGGAGCACCGCGACATCGACCCGATGGCGGACCTGCTCCGAGTGCACCGGCTCTGCCTCCTGCGTTCCGCCGACCTGGGCCTCGACCCCGACCACCCACGCGGCCTGAATCGCTCGGTGGTCCTGAAGTCGTGATCGAAGGCGTGCGGTGAATACCGGCCGGGGCCTGGTCTCGTCGGTCGGTGGCACGACATCACCGCGGGCCGCGCGTGCACCGGCGCGGGAGTTTCCACGAACTACTGTGCCGAGAATGGGAAGCGAACAGCCGCGGACGCCGCCGGGCTCCGGCGTGTCCGGACCGCGCACCGGGGGAACGGACGGCGCGTTCCGCGACGACCGCCCGGCCGCGCGCCGGGGTTCGACCGGGCAGCCCATGATCGGCACAGCGGCGGGCACCTCGGCGCTGCCTGGCGACGCGCTCGTCCTCGGCTTGGATGTCGGCGGAACCACCATCAAAGGCGAGGTCACCGACACTATGGGCGCGGCGCTGACCGTGGGCGCGGTCGCCACGCCGTACGGTCCGGCCGCCTTCGACGCGATGGGCGAGCTGGGTGAGCGATTGCTCGCAGAACTGCCGGAATCCGACCGGCGTCGCGTCCGCCGCGCGGCCGTCGTGCTGCCCGGCATCGTCGACACCGCCCGATCGATCGCGGTGTTCAGCAGCAATGTCGGCTGGCGGGACGTGCACGTCGGCGACCGCTTCACCCACCGCTGGGGTCTGCCGACGCTGATCGAACACGACGTCGCCGTGGCCGGGTGGGCGGAGTGGCGGTACGGCGCAGGTCAGGGCTACGACAATGTGTGCGTCGTCATTCTGGGCACCGGCATCTCGGGGACCCTGTCGGTCGGCGGACGGTTGGTGCGCAGCAGCTACGGGCAGGTCGGCGAGTACGGGCACGTGCCGGTGCGTGGTGCGGGCGGGTTGCCCTGCCCCTGCGGCAATACCGGGTGCGTCGAAACGGTCGCGTCGGGAGCGGCCATCGCGCGAGCCTACACCCGCCGCACGGGGCGCGAGATCGCGGGCGCCGCAGACGTTTTCGCTCTGGTATCCACAGACCCCGACGCGGCGGCCGTGGTCGAGGACGCGGTGGACGCACTCGCCGACGGGCTGGTCGGCATCGTGCACGCGGCCTGTCCGGAACTGGTCGTCCTCGGCGGCGGACTAGCCGGAGCGGGCGCGGCACTCACCGACCCACTGCACCGAGCCCTGGCTGCCCGCCTCCGCCTGGTCCCCCCGCCACGAGTGGTGCTCGGCCGATTCGGCGCCCGCGCTGGCCTAGCTGGCGCCGCCCTGTTCGCGCGCCAGGGGGCACTGACATGACGTCGCCTGCGAAACCGCCGATCCGGGGACACATGCGCCACCTTCGACAATGGCTGGGCGCCGATATTCGGGACCGGCTCGATGACGTGCGACCATCAACCCGGCGGCCCGCCTGCGGCACAGCCGAACCGCGCTCCCGCCGGACCTGGACCCGCCCGTCCGGCAGCACCTCTTCTGCACACAGGGAGGACCCGGCGTGAACAGCGCGTGTGAAACCGACGATCCGGGGACACCTCCCGTCCGCGCGTGTGACGCTCGACGACGTGGTGACGACTTCCGCGACTCGAATCCGGCCGGTGCGAACTTGCACCCGGCGACGCACCGCCTCGGGCCCCTCGCAGCCGCCGCACTCCAGTTCACCGATCGTCGCGCATGGTGGACGCGTCCTCCGACGTCGCAGCCGGACCCCCTACTCGCCGACCGGTCCCGCACGGCGCGCACCCAAATCTCGGGCCGGGAGGCACTGACATGACAGCACACATCGAACTGATGATCCGGGGCCGCATCGTCTCCGCGAGCGTCGCGTTGGACGACGGCGTGGTGATGGTCTCCGGGGACCGGATCGAGGCGGTTCGGTCGTTCCCGCAATGGCGCGCGGCGCATCCCGGTTTACCTGAGCCGCCATTTTCTGGAACCGTGCTGCCGGGGCTTGTGGATATTCACAATCACGGCGGGTTCGGGTATCGGTTCGACAGCGTGCACGGCGCACAGGCCCGGAAGGCGGCGCAATCGCATCATGCGCACGGCTCGACCACGGTCGTGGCGAGCGTGGTCACCGGTCCCACCGCGGAGATGGTGGCGCAGACGGCTGCCCTGCGCGAACTCGCCGAGGAAGGCGTGCTCGGCGGCATCCATATCGAGGGGCCGTTCCTCTCGCCGGCGCGATGCGGGGCGCAGGACCCACGATTCCTGCGCGACCCCGATCTCGGGCTGACCGACGAGCTGCTGACCGCGGGAGGCGCGCACCTGCGCGCAATGACGCTCGCGCCGGAGCGTCCCGGTTACGCGGCCGTCGCGCGGCGGCTGGTCGACAACGGCGTGGTGGTCGCGCTCGGCCACAGCGACGCCGACTACGCGTCCTTCCGGAAGTCCCTGCTACCTCAGGGATCGGGCAGCCTGGTGACGCACTTGGCGAACGGCATGCCGCCGCTGCACCACCGGCACCCGGGCCCGGTCGCCGCGGCGCTGGTGGCCGCCGCTGCCGGGGACGCGATCGTGGAGCTGATCGGCGACGGCGTGCACGTGGATCCGGGCTTCGCCGCGCTGGTGTTCGCGACCGCACCGGGCCGCGTCGCGCTGGTCACCGATGCCATGCAGGCGGCGGGGCTCGGAGACGGCGAATACCAGCTCGGCCCCCAGCCGGTGACGGTGCGCGACGGGGTGGCGCGGATCGCCGATGGGTCGATCGCCGGCGGCGTCAGCACCCTGCTGGAGTGCCTCGCGCGCGCCGTGCGCGTATCCGGTGTCCCGCTGCGGGACGCGGTGCTCGCCGCCACCTCGGTTCCGTCCGCCGCGCTCGGGCTCACCGGCGTCGGTGACCTGCGGCCCGGTCATTTCGCCGACATATTGACAGTCAGTGACAATCTCCACTTGCGCGGGGTGCTCAGACGTGGACAGTGGTTGAGGTGATCCTCACCGTGACAATGAATCCCGCGTACGACATGACCTATCGCGTCGAACGCTTCGAACGCGGGCAGGCTCACCGGGTCCGGTCGGTGGAGCAGCGCATCGGCGGCAAGGGCATCAACGTGACCCGGGTGCTGAATCAACTCGGCAAATACGCCAGGGCCACCGGGTTCTCCGACCACGCCTTCGCGGCCGCCGCCGAACTGGAGATGCCGGTCGACTTCGTGCACGCACTGCCCTGGGTGCGCCGCACGGTGGTGATCAGCGAATCCGAGGACGGCACGGCCACCGCATTGTGGGAGCCTGGCGCCCGCGTCTCCAATCCGCATGCCGCCGAGCAATTGGCGGTGCGGGTGGCGGGCATGCTGCCCGATATCGCCGGTCTGGTCATCTCCGGTTCGCTACCGGGCGGCATCGAACCCTCGCTGCCCGCCGAGATCGCGCGCACCGCCATCGCGGCCGACGTGCCGACCATCTGCGACATCGACGGCGAGGCGCTGCGGTTGGCCGCCCAGGTGCCGGGCATCGTGCTCATGCCGAACGAGGCCGAATTCCAGCGCCTCACCGGCGCGGAACCCGCGACCGCCGACGAGATCGTCGCCGCCGCGAATTCGGTCATCGAGAACGGGGCGCGCGCCGTGATCGCGACGCGTGGCCACGAGGGAATCACCGCGGTGACCGCCGACGGCGCGTGGTCGGCGGCGCTGCCCGAACCGCTCGCCGGGAATCCCACCGGCGCGGGCGATGCCGCGGTGGCGGCGGTGATCGCGGCCCTCTCCTCCGAACCGCGCGCGGACTGGCCCGCCCTGCTCGCCGACGCGGTCGCGACGTCCGCGGCCGCCGTGGTGGTCCCGGTGGCCGGCGAGATCGACCGCTGTCTGCGCACCCGCCTCACCCCCACGGTCCGGGTTCGAGAACTGGGTTTACCTACAGCTCAGAAGGCTTCCCCATGAATGTCGCCCACCACACCGTGTCGGTCGGCCGCCGTTGCGGTCCACCATGTAGCCCGAGGACACAGCGCGCGGGCGGGCGGGATGCCCGGATGTCGCGGCCCGGCCGCGGATTCCTGGCGCCCTGGTCCCGAGCATCGCCTGGTTGGCGAACCCGGCGCAGCGGCGACATTCCGACGGCCCCGGTCACCCCATGTGGCGAGCCGCTCACGGAAGGCAAGTCCGCACAGGTGCCGCTGCGGTTCTGGTCGATGACGCGTACCGGGCCGGTGAGCGCGAAGACCGAAGCGCCACTCGACCGAGTCTCGCCCGACGCCGCCGAAGCCGGAAAGCCCCTGCGCAACAGCCACATTACGGCCTCGCGAAAGCACGCACTATGCCGCTGACGTCGATTCCGGAACTGATAGCCGCGGCCCGCCCGGGCGGACTCGGCGCATTCAACGTGATCACCCTCGAGCACGCCGAGGCGATCGTGGCGGCCGCGGAATCAGCGAACCGGCCGGTGGTCCTGCAACTGTCGGAGAACACCGCGATCTATCACCGGGGCATCGCCCCTCTCGCCCTCGCCTGCCTGCGCATCGCCGCCGACAGCGACGCCGCCGTCGCGGTCCATCTCGACCACGCCACGAGCGCCGAATTGATTCATGCCGCAGTCGATCTCGGTATCCAGTCGGTCATGTACGACGGCTCCGCCCTCGATTACGCCGACAACCTCGCCGGCACCGCCGCGATCACCGCTTGGTGCCACGAGCGCGGCGTGCACATCGAAGCGGAGCTGGGTGAGGTGGGCGGCAAGGACGGCGCGCACGCACCCGGCACGCGCACCGATCCCGACGAGGCAGTCGAGTTCGTGCGTGTCACCGGCGTCGACGCACTTGCGGTGGCGGTCGGTTCTTCACACGCCATGCACACCCGCACCGCCGAACTCGACAACGACCTGATCGCCCACTTGGCCGCGAAAGTCCCCGTCCCCCTTGTCCTGCACGGCTCCTCCGGCGTCTCCGATCAAGGCCTCCGCGCCGCCGTCGAGCACGGAATGACGAAGATCAACATCGCGACCCGCCTCAACATCCGGATGACAAAAGCCATCCGCGCCTGCCTCACCTACGACTCGCACCTCTCCGATCCACGCAAATACCTCATCCCCGCCCGCGTCGCCATCCAATCGGAAGTCGAACACTTCCTCCACCTCCTCACCTGACAAGCCGCGAGGCGTTTCGCCACGACGCGCTCACCGAGTGATTAAGTGATGCGATGATTCTTCGGCACGTGACGGTCGACTGTTCCGACCCCTTCGCCCTCGCGTCGTTCTGGAGCGCCGTCACCGGATGGCCGGTGGCGGAATCAGGAGGTTCCGACGACTCCTGGGCCCGCCTCGAGGCCCCGGAAGGAACACCCGGCCTGCTGTTCATCCGAGTACCCGAGGCAAAGACGGTGAAGAACCGCGTCCACCTCGACTGGATACCCACCCAACCCCACAACGAAGAAGTCAACCGAGTCATCACCCTCGGCGCAACCCTCCACGAAGACCACCGAACCCCCGACGGCCTCGGCTGGACCACCCTCCGCGACCCCGAAGGCAACGAATTCTGCATCGAACGCAGCCGCTGACCCTCCACGAGTGGCACACCACCGAGAGGTCTACTCGCGTTTCGCCGCAGCCATGTGCCACTCGCGGAATTTGTCGGGGGTGGTGGGGAGGATGGGGGTATGGGGGAGATTGGGGAGGTTTTTCCTGGGAGTTGGGCGGTTCGCGCGGGGGCGGTGAGTGCTTGGGAGTTGCGGCAAGATTTCGAGCGGGTGCATCCGGATGTGTATGTCCGGAAAGGGGTTCGCTTGGATGCGCGGGGCAGGGCACAAGCGGCGGGGCATTGGGCCAAGGGCGATGGGATCCTGGTCGGATTCTCCGCTGCGGCTCTGCACGGGACGCTGTGGCTGGACGACAAGCCCGCCGAGATCGCACTGCCCACTCGTGCCCGGCCGCCACGGCACGTATCGGTCTGTCGGGCCACCATTCCGACCGACGAAGTGTGCACGATCGGCGGGTTCCGTTGCACCACACCGGCTCGGACCGCGTTCGACCTGGCTCGACGCCTCGACTTCGGCGAGGCGGTGGAGATAGTCGACGCCCTGTGCAACGCGACCCGGCTGACTACCGGAGACATCGAGCGGCTGGCCGATCGTCACCCGCGCGCACGCGGCGCCAAGAGCCTGCGCCGAGTTCTGCCCTATATCGACGGTGGCGCCGAATCCCTCCAGGAGACGCGCACGCGTCTGTTGCTCCGGCAGGCCGGACTACCCGCGCCGGAAACACAAATCCGTGTTGCGGGCCCGGATGGAATGGCCTTCGCGCGCCTGGACATGGGCTGGCGCGAATGGCGAGTCGGCGTCGAGTACGACGGAGCCCACCACTGGACCAACCGTGACCAGCGCGCCTGGGACATCGACCGCACCGCCGCCCTCGAAGCCCTCGGCTGGACCCTCATCCGAGTAAGCGCCGCCCTCCTCACCCACCGCCCCCACACCATCATCACCCGAACCCACCAAGCCCTCCGCCGCCACGGCGCCGATATCTGACGAGTGGCACACCACCGAGAGGTCTACTCGCGTTTCGCCGCAGCCATGTGCCACTCGCGGAAGGGCGGGGGCCGGCGGCGCGGGCGAGGGGTTGGGCGCCGCCGGCCGGTTGGGGTGGGCAGGGCAGTTGTCCACCGGTTGGGTTGTCGATGGATCGCTTTGTATCGACGGGGACACTCTTGCGGGTGAAGCTGGGGGCTGGGTGTTGTGGAGCTGAGAGTCGGCTGGGAGACGCGCTCGCCGGTGGTCAGGCTTGTTCGGGGGCGCGGATCGCGGTGGTGAATGCTGCCCACTGGGTGGGCGTGAACGCCAGCGTGGGTGATGCGTCGGGTGAACCCTGGAACTTGCTGTCTCGGACCAGCACTCGGCCAGCGGTGAAGCACACCTCTACGCACGCCTGGCTGTCACTGGAGTAGGACGACTTGAACCAGCCCGGCACAGGGAAATTCGAGCTATCCACAATCTCGAGCTTACAAGCCGTCCGTCTTGGCCTCGATCAAGGCGAGCGAATCGGTCCTGGACATGGCGTGCTCGGCAAGCGCGTTGTCGAACATCGTGTTGAGATGCCGCACCGGCTCGGTGTCCTCGATCAGCCCGAGTTGGGCGAGAGTCTCACTCCACGCGACGTCCGGCAGCAGTGCGCTCTCGAAGCCGAGCACGTGAAAGGTCGCCCCGCCGAGTAGGACTCCGCCCGGAGCGTCGAACGGGACGACCCTGATGTCCACGGTTTCCGGGTAGCGCTGGATCAGTGATGTGAGATGGCGAAGTTGCCCCCGGAGGACCTCGACGCCACCGGTGCGCTGTGTGATCGCCGCTTCACCGATCACGGCGACGAGGCGCAGCGGATCGGGCTCGGTCAATCTTTCCTGGCGGCGCATGCGGACCTCGACCCACCGGTCGATCTCGACCCTACGAACCCGAGCGAGGTCATTGGTGAAGACTGCGCGTGCGTACTCCCGTGTTTGCAACAACCCAGGGATCAGGACGCTTTCGTAAGTGCGGATGTGCTTGGCCCCGTGCTCCAGTCCGTAAAGGCGCGTCACCTCTTCCGACAGCAACCCCGCGTACTCCGACCACCACCCGCGCCGCTTCGCGATCTCACGCAGACGCAGCATCTCCGCACGCTCGTCCGGGTCGAATTCGAGCAGGCTCATCAGTTTTCGGAGCTTGTCCTCGGCCAGGATTCGTTCCTTCTCCACCTTCGACCAGTACGACAGCGTGAAGCCGAGCTCCTTGGCGATGACCGACGCGGAGACGTCGAACTCGGTGCGGCGGCGCTTGATTCGGAGCATGAGCTCCCAGCGCGCGACCGTGGGCGAGAGTGGTGCCATCGTCCGATGAATCCTTCCGGCTCCGGCTGTTCGTGCAGATGACCGTACCTGCATCCACGGCGGACCGAGTTTGTCAAATTGACTGGTCAACTTGACTTATCCAGCGTCCGACACTTAGGCTGCCTGTGTTGTGCATCACAGGCGGGGGCTGTGCACCGGCCCCGCTCGGTGGGATGGAGGGGGTTCTGATGTCCGTGCATGTCGTCGACCGGAATTGGATCGTGAGCGATCGGACGCCGCATCAGGCGCGGCGGGTCGACGACGACGCGTGGGTGGTGTCCTATCTACGCGGCCGGATGGTGACCACGGAACAGGCGACGGCGGCGATCCAAGCGGCGGAGATGGTTTCGCTGACGGAGGAGCTGGTGCGCCGGATCGGGCTGACGGCGCTGGAGGCGGTCGGCCTCGTCGTCCTCGAATCGCCGTGGGACACCGGGCCGATTGCCGATCGGCACCGATTGCCGCGCCCGGGCGGGCGGCATCGTCGATGATCTTCGCGTCTCACGTGACGCCCGGCGCGACCATTCGATCCAGGGGGTTATCGCAGTGGAACCACTGCCGACGAAAGAACTCGTCCTGCACGCCTGCCGCACCGTGCCACGCCTCGACCACCCGGTACTGGCGTCCGCCCACTTACTCGCGGGATTACACAAGCGCCGCCTGCGCTGTGAACTGGACGGGGCCAACGACATCGACCGGCATCGCGCCCGGCTCGTCCTCGCCATCGACCGCTGGGTCGCCACCGAGGCGCCACCGCCGCACGGCGGCGCGCACATGCACACCGAAACCGTGGGCATGGTGGTCGACCGTCTCGCCCAGTTCTCCGCCTGCGCGTACGAAATCCTCTCCGGTGCACCGGAATGGGCGGTGCACAACGCCTGGGAACGCCTCTCGGAACTCGCGCTCGGCTACGAGGATCTCGCTTACGAGGTTGCGGCAGGCCTGCGCCGCCTGCCCTACCTCAGCGGCCCACGCAAGCAGCCGTGACCAGTCCACGTCCGGGCCCGGCCAGGCGTTGGCCCCTGGCCCCACGAGCAGCCGTGACTCGAGCCCGGCCCGCCCAGACCACATCGACGCCGCGAACAATCGCGCCACACGCCTCGTCCGGGTTCGGCCGAGCACTGGCCTCGACCACACGGACGCCCCGACTCGAGCCACACCCCCACCGCCCACACATCGACCTCGACCCCCGCAAGCAACCGCGCCTCCCCTCCTCGGGGCCCGGCCATGCATCGACCTCGACCCCCACAAGCAACCGCACACCTCAACCCTCCCCAGGGCCCGGCCACGCATCGACCTCGACCCCCACAAGCAACCGCGCACCTCAACCCTCCCCAGGGCCCGGCCACGCATCGACCTCGACCCCCACAAGCAACCGCACCTCAACCCTCCCCAGGATCCGGCCAGGCAGTGGCCTCGACCCGGGCGCGCACCCGGGCCACGTCGGCTTCGGACGGCATGTCGTTGGTGATCTTGGTGATCATCACCTGGATGTCGGTCGCATCGATGTCCGCCTTGGCGGAGCCGGTGAGCGCGGCGGCAATCCGGGCCACCTCCTCGTCGGAGAGGCGGCGGCGCAGTAGCGCGAGCAGCGGGATGTAGTCGGACTCCGGGACGCCGTCCGGATATCCCACCCGCAGCCAGCCGATGATCGCGTTCAGGAAGGGAGGCATCGGCGGCGGCTCGGTCAATCGGAATCGGCGGGCGGATCGGCCAGCGGCCAGCCGCCCGCGGCCAGATGGGAGGCGACGCGGGCGACGTCCCGCTCGTCCGGCTGCTCCAGGGCGAACCGAGCGATGGCCTGCACGATCTCGGCGCGGCTGATCTGGCTGTCCGGATTCGACACCACCAGTTCCTCCGCGATGGCGACCACTTCGTAATCGGTGAGATGCCGGTGCAGAACAGCGAACAGGGCGACGTAATCCGACTGCGGCACACCTTGCGGGTAGCCCGCGCGCAGCCAGCCCACCACCTTCCCGAGCAGCTTCGGCCGGGTCGGGGCGGGTTTCACTGGATCGGTCACGCTGGCACTCCTCAGGCCTGTCCGAACAGATGGATGCCGAATCTGGCGGCGAGGAACGCCTTCGCCGTGTACAGGATTCCGCCGACGATGGCCACGACGACCAGCACGAAGCATGTCAGCGCGATCGCGAGCGCGGGGTAGTTGCGCCGCACCGTGCCCGTACCCGCGTCGGTCGTCACGGTCATCGACCAGAACCGCACTCCGATCGCGAAGATCATCGGCAGCCCCGCTCCGAGTATCAGCCCGGCCACGGTGACTTTCCACAGCGCGTTCAGATTCGTGACGAGTGTGTGCACGCGTGATCCTCCTACACCTGGGCCGAGTGGTTCGAGTCCGCCGGCGTGGTCCGGTCGCCCGCGGCGGGCGGCGGCGCGGAGGGCGGATCGGTCCCGTCGCCCGGCCACTCGTTGACGTTGCCCGTGTGCACCGGATCGCGCCGCGACCGCAGGTACATCAGCGCCGACAGTCCGAGCAGGATGCCGAAGACCACGAGCACCCCGGCCAGTCCGCCGATGACGTGAGCGATGGCCCAGCAGATCGCCCCGGCCACCGCGGCCAGCGGCAGCGTGAGCAGCCACGCGACGACCATCCGGCCCATCACGCCCCAGCGCACCTCGGCGCCCTTGCCGAGGCCGGTGCCGAGGATCGAGCCGGTCGCGGTCTGTGTGGTGGACAGCGGCAACCCGAAATGGGCCGAGGTCAGAATGATCGCGGCCGAGGCTGATTCCGCCGCCAGCCCCTGCGGGGAGTCGATCTCGACCAGGCCCTTGCCCAGTGTCCGGATGATCCGCCAGCCGCCGAGGTAGGTGCCCGCCGCGATGGCGACGGCGCATGCGGCCATCACCCACAGCGGCAGGTCGTCGTCCTTGGTGAGCGTGCCGTGCGCCACGAGCGCGAGGAAGATCACGCCCATCGTCTTCTGCGCGTCGTTCGTGCCGTGCGCGAGCGAGACCAGCGAGGCGGAGCCGATCTGACCCCAGCGGAACCCCTCGGTGACCTTGTCCTCTTCGGCGGCGCGGGTGATCCGATACACCAGCCAGGTGCCGATCGCCGAGACCAGTGCGGCGACGATGGGCGCGAGCACGGCGGGAAGAACGATCTTGGTGAGCACGCCGTCCGACCCGGAGGCCCAGATCACCCCGCTCCAGCCGAGCGCGGCCAGCGTCGCGCCGATCAGACCGCCGAACAGCGCGTGCGAGGAACTCGACGGCAGCCCCAACAGCCAGGTGAGCAGGTTCCACAGGATCCCACCGACCAAACCGGCGAACACGATCACGAGCAGGTCGTGGCCTCCGACGGCATCGAGCTGCACGATCCCCTTCGCCACGGTGGCCGCCACGGCGACCGACAGGAACGCGCCGACGAGGTTCAGCACCGCCGAGAGCGCGACCGCCACGCGCGGCCGGAGCGCTCCGGTGGCGATGGAGGTCGCCATCGCGTTTGCGGTGTCGTGGAAGCCGTTCGTGAAATCGAATGCGAGCGCCGTGACGATGACGATCAGCAGAACCAGTAATTCGACGGTCACGCCTCCAGTGTGCTGCACCCTTGATTTCCACAGCTATGCCGGTGAGCGAAAGTTCCATCGACCGGCATGGACTAGTCTGGTTCGCCCTGTGTCAGCCGGATCGGGTGCAGTGCGCGGCCACCGGACGCCCGGCGAACCGATCATCGATCCAGGAGTTCGCGCCGGGGATGCCGCTGAGGCCGACCAGGAAATGTTCGCCGAGATAGACCTGGAAATCCACCGGCGTTCCGGCGCCGCACCAGTCCGCGTAGAGGTTTTCCGCGCCGGCCAGCGGCACCCACGGGTCGTGGGTGGCGTGGTAGAGGAAGACCGGTACCGTCGGCGCGCTCGCGCCCAGCCGATTGGCGGCCAGGATCTCCCTGACCATCGGCAAATCGGTGGGCGCCGCGGCTTGGGTGAGCGCCTGCACCGGAATCGGCGCCACGACACCGGCGAATTCCTCCGCGGTCATGCACAGGTCCTTGCCGATCTGGGCCAGTCGCCAGCCGTTGTCGTTCATCAGGTCGAGCAGCTCGGGATACTCCCGCGCCAGCCCGAGCGTCGCGGCCAAGAAGACCCCGGAGGCGGCATTGCGGCCGTTCATGGTGGACAGCAGCATGCCGAAGTCGGCGGGGACGCCGCCGAACGCCGCGCCAACCAGATTCAGCTCGGGCGCGTACTCCGGCGCCAGCTGGGCGGCCCACCCGCTGGCGATCGCGCCACCGGAATATCCGGTGACCACCGTCGGCGCGTCCGGACGCAACCCGAACTCCGGCGCTCCCACCACGGCCCGGATCGAGTCGAGCACCGCGTGCCCGGCCATCAGTCCCGCCCCGTATGCCTGCCGCGGACCCTGATGGTCCGGGATGAGCACCGCGTAGCCCTTGGCCAGCGGTATCTGGGCGGCCCACAACTTGGCCGACAGCTCGGTCCTGAGCTCGTAGGACGGTGCGCACCGATGCCCCAGCGAGTCGATCGCGGCATTGAACGACAGCACCGGACGCGGACCAGGCCCGGTCCATGGCGCGCGCGGCACGAGCAACGTCGCCACCACCGGCACCGGACGATCCTTGGCATCGGTGGACCGGATCAGCAGTTCGGTCGACTGCAATGGGAAGACGGTCAGGCCGGTGCCCCCTGGGCGGGACGCGAGAATCGTTCCCGGAGGCAAGGTCTCGAATTCCGGCGGCGGCGTGTAGAACGGATCGTTCAGCGGCGTCGGCAGAATTCCCGAGTATTCGCGTGATGGCGTGAGGAACTGCTCGATCGGATTCGCCTGTGCGGGCGTACCGACCGCACTCACCGCCAAGGCGCCCAGCAGCGCCACTATCAGCCGGACATACCGCCCGCACAGCACAATTCGCATAATCCCACCCGCCCGCCGATTCCTTGTCCGGAAGCACGAACCGGCCGGACCATGTGCATTGTGGCGGCCATCCGGAACCTTGCGCTGCCCATACTTACAGTGGCTCGACGCGCACCGCACGCCCGACACGCGCCCGGCGCGGGAACGAGCGCGCTTCACATCGCGGCGACGATTACGGCAGCAACGCGCGGACGGTATCGATGGTGTCCGCTTCGGCGGGCTCTTTGTCCGGGCGGTAGCGCACCACGCGTGCGAAACGCAGGGCGACACCGCCGGGATAGCGCGGGCTGACCTGCACGCCGTCCAAGGCGATCTCGACGACGAGCGCAGGCCGCAGATACACGGTGTGCTGATCGCGGGAGCGCTCGTGGCGCGGGAATTCGGCCGTCTGCCACTGCAGCAGCGCGTCGGTGAGTCCCTTGAAGGTCTTGCCGACCATGACCGGCTCGCCGGTCTCCGGGTCCCGCGCGCCCAGATGCAGGTTCGACAGGTAGCCCGTGCGGCGCCCGTAACCCCACTCCGCCCCGAGCACGATCAGATCGAGGGTGTGCGTCGGTTTGATCTTCTGCCAGGCCCTGCCCCGTCTGCCCGCGGCGTACGGCGCGGTCAGCGACTTGATCATGACGCCCTCGTGCCCCGCGGCCAGCGCGCCGTCGAAGTATTCGGCGGCCGTCTCGGCGTCCGGCCGCAGCAGCGCGGGAATGGCATGCCCGCCGGCCACCTTCGTCAGCGCGGCGCGCCGCTCGGACAGCGGAGCGTCGAGCAGGTCCCGGCCGTCCAGGTGCAGGCAGTCGAAGAAGTACGGGTGCAGCAGCAGTTCCCGGGTGGAACTCACCTCGGCGAAGCGGCTCATGGTCTCCTGGAACGGGCGCGGCCGCCCGGAGTCGGTGAGCGCCAGCGTCTCCCCGTCCAGCACGACGCTCGTGCAATCCAGGGCCGCGACCAGCTCGACGAGTTCCGGCACGCCCGCGGTGATCTCGCGCAGCGTCCGGGTGAACACCCGGACCCGGTCGCCGTCCCGGTGCACCTGGATGCGGGCGCCGTCGAGTTTGTGCTCGACGCTCACCTCGCCCTCGAACTCGATCAGCGCCTCGTCCAGCGTCGCACCGGGTGAGGCGAGCATGGGCTGGATCGGACGGCCGACTTCGAGCCGGAACTCCGCGAGCGCGGGAGCGCCACCGGTGAGCGCCGCGACGGCGGTGACCGGCAACCGGCCCGACAACATGTACGCCCGGCGCACCAGATCCGGCGGCACGCCCGCGGCGACCGCCACGGCTTCGGCGACCACGGCGGTGAGTGCGCCCTGTCGCAGTTCGCCGGTGAGCAGGCGCACCAGGAAGTTCTGCTCCTCCGCCGTCGCCGCGGACCACAGCGCCACGAGCAGTTCCTTGCGCCGGGCCGCGGAACCGGCGCCGGAGGTACCGGCCAGATCACTCAGCGCGGCGTGCACCGCCGGAACCGACAGCGTCGCCACCGGCGCGGGCGCGCTGTCGAGCGTGGTGAGCGTGCGCCACCCCGTGCCGATCCGTCCCTGCGGTAGCTCACCGGACGCCCATGCGACCACCGGTGCGAGTTCCTCGGGCGCGGCCGAGGTCATCAGCTGCGCCAACGTGGCGATTTTCGTCTTGCGTGACCTGGTCGCGCGCACGGTCTCCGAGGCCACGACGACATCCGAGAACAACACCCTGCCGACGGTAGCCGCCGGGTATGACACCGTGGTGGAACCAAGTGTTAATCATCGATTGGCACAGATGTGAAAGCGCCCATAAACTGGACGCATGGCCAAGACCTACGTCGGCGCTCGGTTGCGTCAGCTGCGAACCGAACGCGGGCTGAGCCAGGTCTCCCTGGCCCAGCAGCTGGAGATCTCGGCGAGCTACCTCAACCAGATCGAGCACGACGTGCGCCCGCTCACCGTCCCGGTGCTGCTGAAGATCAGCGACGTATTCGGCGTCGACGCCACCTTCTTCTCCGCCCAGGACGACACTCGCCTCATCGCCGAACTCCAAGAGGTGGTGATGGACCAGGAGCTGGGCATCGAGGCCGACGCCCAGGAGATCGCGGACATGGTCTCGGCGCATCCGAGCATGGCCCGCGCGCTGGTCAATATGCACAACCGCTACCGCAACACCTCCGCGCAGCTGGCCGCGGCCACCGAAGACCGGTTCGCCGACAGCGCGGGCAGCGGGGCGATCAGCAAGCCGCACGAGGAAGTGCGCGACTACTTCTATCAGCGGCAGAACTACATCCACGAGCTGGACACGGCCGCCGAAGACCTCACCGCGCGCATCCGCTTCCACGGCGGCGACGTCAACAGCGAGATCGCCAGGATGCTGCGTTCGCACGACGTGCGGATCACCGAGCGCATCGACCTCGGCGAGGGCGTGCTGCACCGCTACGACCCGCAGACCCGGAACCTGGAGATCGCCCCGCATCTGTCCGGCGGCCAGCGGACCTTCAAGCTGGCCGCCGAGCTGGCCTACTTCGAGTGCGGCGAGCTGCTGGAAAAGCTGGTCGAGGAGGGGAATTTCGCGTCCGAGGACGCGCGCAAGCTGGCCATGCTCGGCCTGGCCAACTACTTCGCCGCGGCGACGGTGCTGCCGTATACGCATTTCCACGAGGTCGCCGAGAACTTCCGTTACGACATCGAACGGCTGTCGGCGTTCTTCACCCAGAGCTACGAGACCATTTGTCACCGGCTGTCCACGCTGCAACGACCGTCGCTGCGGGGCGTGCCGTTCTCGTTCGTGCGGGTGGATCGGGCGGGCAATATGTCCAAGCGCCAGTCCGCCACCGGTTTCCACTTCTCGGCCAGCGGCGGGACGTGTCCGCTGTGGAACGTCTACGAGACCTTCGCCTATCCCGGCAAGATCATGACCCAGATCGCGCAGATGCCCGACGGCCGCAAATACCTGTGGGTGGCTCGCACGGTGGAACGCCGCGCCACCCGCTTCGGCCAGCCGAGCAAGACCTTCGCCATCGGTCTCGGGTGCGAACTGCGGCACGCGGCCCGCGTGATCTACGCCGACGGCATCGATCTCGACGAAGTGCAGCCGACGCCGATCGGTGCGGGCTGCCGGGTCTGCGAACGCGCCAACTGCCCCCAGCGCGCGTTCCCGCCCCTGGGCAAGGTGCTCGACATCAGTGAACACCGCAGCTCCGTGTCGCCGTATGTGCTGAAGTAGCCGCACGAACGGTTGGAGCCACAGCATCCTGGACACGCGAGGCGGGATGCTTTGCGGACGCCTGACGCGTGTCGCCGCTGATGCCACGCCCGAGCAGGCGCGGGCCGCCGCGGTCACGATGCTGCGAGATGCGGCTCGGGAATTCCACGGCACGGAGATCGACGTCGCCTGGGATGGTCCGCAGCCCGGGGAGACCTGCACCGGCCGAGTCATTCCGGTGCGGCGGACCGACGGTGGAACATGACGGCCGGTATCGGCGTACCGATACCGGCCGGAGGTCATGGTCGGTCAGGCGGCTTGCGTCCTTCGCTGCATCCCCAGACCGACCACCGTCATAACCAGCGCGGCGACCAGCAACAGCGCGAGTGTCCAAGCGAGGGTCGCGAAGCCGTGCGGCGCCGCGGCGGCAGCGACCAGCGGGCCGATGGTCGCGCCCACGTAGAAGCTGAACATGGCGACCGACATGGCGGCGGCGCGCGATTCGCCGCCCAGCTCGCCCGCGCTCTGCAGCACGGCCGGGGCGATGATGCCGAGCCCGCCGACCAGAACGGCGAGCAGGACGGCCAGTACGGCCGGGTGGGTTCCCTCGAAGGTCGCGATCACCATCGCCGTCGCGGCTATCAGCGCGCCGAGCACGATCTGACCGTGCTTGGACAGCCGGGCCAGTGGCACCGCGAGCAGCGGAAGCGCGATCATCACCGGCAGCGCGCCCGCACGCAGCGCGAGCAGTTCGCCCGAGCCCCGCACCACCCCGGTCAGTTCGAGCCCGGTGTACACCCCGACCATCACCGCCATGCTCATCGCGCCCGCGATCAGCATCGGCAGCAGCGCCCGGATGCGCAGCACCGCGGGAATCGCGGCGTAGCTGTGCCGCAGCGGCTGGTCCCGACCGGTGGGCGTGTCCGAAAGCAGCGCGGACCGCAGCACCAGCGCGAGCACGGCGAAGACGATCGCGGAAGCGACGAACACGGTGCGCCAGGGGAACGCGCCGACCATCCACTGCGAAACGATTTGCGCGATCACCGTCGCCGCGAGGAACGACGTGGCCACCGACATGGTGGCCACGGCCCGGTGCGCGGGGACGATGCGGGTGGCCACGTAGGCCATGATCGCGGGCGGAATGGAGCCGACCACCAGGCCCTGGGCAACCCGGAGGGCGACGGCCAGCGGCGCACTGAACGCCAAACCGGTCAATAGTGTGACCACCGAGGCCGCCAGCATCCCGATGACCAGCACCCGCCGGTGACCGTAGCGATCCGACAGCGGCCCGAACAGGACGAAGCCGCCTGCGTAGCCGAAGGCGAACGCGCTGATGATCCAGGTCATCGCGGCCGAACCGACGCCCCAGTCGGCCTGCATGGCGGTGAAAAGCGGAATCGGAACGTACATCTGGCCGGTGGCCAGCAGTGCGGAGAGAACGAAGAAGGGCAGGGTGCGCCCGGTGTGGGCACGCGAAGAGCTGTCTCGGGTGCGCGGCCGGGCCGGAGCCGCGGACCGGAAGGTGGGCATTGCCATGGATCGAAGGTAAGCCGGGAGCGGACCGATTGTCAACCAAATAGTTGGTTTAACGGAATGGTAAAGTGTTCGCCATGACGGCCACGATGAAACGCAGTGACGCGACCAGGCAGGCTCTGTTGCGCGCCGCCCGCGACGAATTCGCCCGGTACGGGCTGGCCGGCGCGCGGGTCGACCGGATCGCCGAGGCGGCGGGCGTCAACAAGGAGCGCATCTACGGCCTGTTCGGCAGCAAGGACAAGCTGTTCGACGTCATCCTGATCGACACGCTGCGCGAGTTCATCGACGTGGTGAAACCGTTGGCCGACACCGAACCCGGGGCTTATGTCGGCAAACTGTTCGACTACCACCGGGACAATCCGCAACTGTTGCGGCTGATGCTCTGGGAGGCGCTGCACCGCGGCGCGGACGCGCACGACATCGATGGCTGGCGCGCCGCGCACTACGTGCGCAAATCCGACCGCGCCCAAGAGCAGTTCGACGTGGACTCCGCGGACGCCGGCCGCCTGCTGCTGGCGCTGTGCGGCCTGGCCAACTGGTCGCACGCCGTACCGCAGACCACCAGGCTGCTGCTCGGCGAGGCCGCCGCGGAGGACAAGCACGCCACCCGCGCGTTCCTGATGGAGTTCGCCAGGGCGGCGATGCGCCGCGACAGGGCCCCCGGCGAGCCGGAAGCACGCCTCCCGGAGGTCGAACTGGTCAACGATTTGACCGCCAGCGACCACCAGTCCGAGGTGGACCGGGCCGCTCAGCGCCTCCGCGACGCCCAGGCCGCCGCCGAAGCCGCCCGCACGGACCTCGCCACCGCCCTACGCGCAGCCCACACCGCGGGCGCGAGCGCCAACCAGCTCGCCAGGCAGGTATCGGGCACCCTGTCGCGACCTGTCGTGCTCAAACTGCTGTCCCAGCCCGAGCGCTGACACGACGTCCGCTCCCCGCCACGGGCGACCGCAGCTGATCCGGGTACACCGACACGCCCTTACGGCACCACCGACCTCGACCGTCAACGCACGGCACCACAGTCGAGGTCTGGCGGTAGCCGCTCGCCCCGGCCCTCACCCGCCCAAACGCGTGCACTTCGTCCGAAAACTCCAACGCCGACGCGCCCAGCGCACCCCAACCCCAGGTTTCGAGCGAAGCGAGACCGACCATGCGCCGTTCGCGGCCCGGCTCGCGTCCGAGCGGCCGCCGCGTCCGCGACGAAGTCGCCAGCGGCGGTCACTCGGACGCGAGCCATAAGGGGCCGCGAACACGCGGCGCCGCAGGCGCCGCAATTAGAACACCGCCTCGTCCAGGTTCATGATGTCGTTGTCGAGGGCGGCGATGATGCCGCGCAATGCGGTGAGGTTCGGCAGCACGTTCTTGGCGAAGAAGCTGGCGGCGGCGACTTTTCCGGCGTAGAAGGGGCGATCCTTCTCCGATGCGTCGGTGGCCAATGCGGCGGCGGCGATCTCCGCCTGCACCAGCAGCCGCCAGCCGATGAGCAGGTCACCTACCGCGAGCAGGAAGCGCACCGAACCGAGGCCGATCTTGTAGAGCTCGGCGGGCGTCTGCTGGGCGGCCATCAGGAAGCCGGTTAGTGTGGCCGCCATCGCCTGCACGTCCTCCGCCGCCGTGCGCAGCAGTTCGCGCTCGGTGCCGAAACGACCGGTCTTCGCGTCCAGGAACGCCGCGATCCGCGCGTTGACGTGGCCGAGCGCCACACCTTTGTCGCGGATGATCTTGCGGAAGAAGAAGTCCTGCGCCTGGATGGCGGTGGTGCCCTCGTAGAGCGAGTCGATCTTCGCGTCGCGGATGTACTGCTCGATCGGATAGTCCTGCAGGAAGCCGGAACCGCCCAGAGTCTGCAACGACTCGGTCAGGTACTGGTAGGCCCGCTCCGAGCCGACACCCTTGACGATCGGCAGCAGCAGATCGTCCACCCTGTGCGCCAGCTCGGGGTCGGCGCCCGAAACGAGCTGGGCCACATCGGCATTCTGGTGCGCGGCGGTGTACAGGTACACCGCGCGCAGACCCTCCGCGTACGCCTTCTGCATGGCCAGCGAACGACGAACGTCCGGATGCTGCGTGATGGGGACGCGGGGCGCGGCCTTGTCGGTCATCTTGGTCAGGTCGGCGCCCTGCACCCGCTCCTTGGCGAAGTCCAGCGCGTTGAGATAGCCGGTCGACAGAGTGCCCGAGGATTTGACGCCGACCATCATGCGCGCGTTCTCGATCACCTGGAACATCTGCGCGATGCCGTTGTGCACCTCGCCGACCAGCCAGCCCTTGGCGGGGACGCCGTGGCCGCCGAAGGTCAGCTCGCAGGTGGGCGAGGACTTCAGGCCCATCTTGTGCTCGACGCCGGTGACGTACACGCCGTTGCGCTCGCCGAGTGCCAAGGTCTCGGGATCGAAGAGGAATTTCGGCACGTAGAACAGCGACAGGCCCTTGGTGCCCGGTCCTGCGCCCTCCGGGCGGGCAAGCACTAGATGGAAGACGTTCTCGGCGGTGTCACCGACCTCGGCCCCGGAGATGAACCGCTTGACGCCTTCGATGTGCCAGGAGCCGTCTTCTTGGCGGATCGCTTTCGTGCGGCCCGCGCCCACGTCGGAACCGGCGTCCGGCTCGGTGAGCACCATGGTGCCCTGCCAGCCCTTCTCGAAGCCGAGCGTGGCCCAGTGCCGCTGCTGCTCGGTGCCGACGTTGTACAGCACCGACGCCATCACCGGGCCCATGTTGAAGAACGACGCCGACGGATTGGCGCAGGTGATCATCTCGGCGACCGCCCACACCAGTACCGCGGGCGCCGGGGTGCCGCCCATGCCCTCCGGCATGCCGAGCCTGCTCCACTCCGCGTCGCGCACGGCGGCGATCGTCCTACGGAGCGGCTCCGGAACAGCGATCGAGAACGTGGTCGCGTCGTAGACCACCGGATCGCGATCGGCCGCCGCGAAGGAGTCCGCCACCGGGCCCTCGGCCAGGCGCTGAACCTCGGACAGGATCTCCCGCACGGTGCCGGAATCGAGGTCGCCGTAGGCCCCTGTATCGAGGAGTTTGTCCAGCTCAAGCACTTCGAACAGGTTGAACTCGATATCCCTCAGGTTCGCCTTGTAGTGGCCCACCGGGTCCTCCTCGACTCGAGTCCGCGGCCCGCCGCCGCGGCATGGGACGGTTCAGGCGTCGTACGAATCGAAGCGTGCCGCATCGCGGCGACGCTACGCAACCGTAGCCACATCCGCCCCGGCCAGCGGGTTTGCCACAACCTCACAACTGTTCACCGTCCGTTTACGGAAAAGGTTCACACAGGCGAAACAGACGAAACGGACTTGTCATCGAGAGATATTCCGGCGCAACAACTTCTGTCTACCGTTCGCATCACGAATACAGCCGTTGTATACAGCCCCGTCTACAGCCGTGACCGGGGCGAAGACGGCGATATTCGATGCGGCGCCCAGCCGACGCCGCCGCAACACCTGATGAGGAGAGGGTTCGCCCCATGCCAGATTCCCGTGCCACCCATCGCTCCAGGCGCTTGATCAGAGTGGTGGCGGCGCCCACCGCGGTCGCGCTCGCCGGCCTGTTGCTGACCGCATGTGGCGCCAAGGACGACGCCTCGACCACCGGCTCCAACGCCGCCTCCTGCGTCGACACGTCCAAGGACACGATCAAGGTCGGTTCACTGCACTCGCTGTCCGGCACGATGGCCATCTCCGAGGTCACCGTCGCCAACTCGACCAAGCTGGCTGTCGACCAGATCAACGCCGCGGGCGGCGTGCTCGGCAAGAAGATCGATCTGGTGCTCGAGGACGGCGCCTCGGACCCGAAGACCTTCGCGGAGAAGGCGGAGAAGCTGATCAGCTCCGACTGCGTCGCCGCGGTGTTCGGCGGCTGGACCTCGTCGAGCCGCAAGGCGATGAAGCCGAAGTTCGAGAGCCTGAACTCACTGCTCTACTACCCGGTGCAGTACGAGGGCCTGGAGGACAGCAAGAACATCTTCTACACCGGCGCGACCACCAACCAGCAGATCATCCCGGCGCTGGACTACCTCAAGCAGAAGGGCATCACCTCCCTCTACCTGGTCGGCAGCGACTACGTCTTCCCGCAGACCGCCAATCGCGAGATCAAGGCGTACGCCGCCGCCAACGGCATCGAGATCAAGGGCGAGGACTACACCCCGCTCGGGTCCACCGATTTCTCCACCATCGTGAACAAGGTCCGCACCGCCAAGGCGGGAGCGGTGTTCAACACCCTCAACGGCGACTCCAACGTCGCGTTCTTCCGCGAGTACAGCAACGCGGGCCTCAAAGCCGCCGAGATGCCGGTGGTTTCGGTGTCCATCGCCGAGGAAGAGGTCGCGGGCATCGGCGCCCAGCACATCGCCGGGCAGCTCACCGCATGGAACTACTACCAGACCGTGGACAACCCGGTGAACAAGAAGTTCGTCGCCGACTACAAGGCCGCCTTCGGCGCCGACAAGCCGACCTCGGACCCGATGGAGGCCGCGTACGCGTCGGTCTACCTGTGGAAGAACACCGTCGAGAAGGCGAAGTCGTTCAAGGTGGAGGACATCCAGGCCGCCGCCGGCGGCGTCAGCTTCGACGCGCCCGAGGGCCTGGTCACCATCGACGGCTCCAACCACCACATCACCAAGACCGCCCGGATCGGCGAGATCCGTCCCGACGGGCTCATCTACTCGGTGTGGGACTCCGGCAAGGCCGTGACGCCGGACCCCTACCTGAAGTCCTACGACTGGGCCAAGGACCTGAAGTAGTCCGCCGCTGTCCGCGGCCCAGCTCTCGGTGACTGCCCAGCGACACAGTCGCAACGGCGATCACGCGGAGCGAGTAATGAGGGGGGCCGCGGACAGCAACGGACGAACCGCGGGTAAGCGAACCATTGGTCCACACGCACGCGCGCCCCACGCGCCCGGCGCACCCCAACTCCAGGTTTCGAGCGAAGCGAGACCGAGCATGCGCCGTTCGCGGCGCGAAGGCGCGGCAAATTAGACACAGGAGCTTTCTCTCCCATGGACGTTGTGATCGGACAGCTCTTCACCGGGCTGAGTCTGGGATCGATTCTCTTGCTCGCCGCGCTCGGGCTCTCGCTGACCTTCGGTCAGATGGGCGTGATCAACATGGCGCACGGCGAGTTCATCATGGCCGGTTGTTACACGACCTACGTTGTGCAGAAGGTCATCTCGTCGGCGGGCGTCTCGCTCGTGGTCTCCCTGCTGATCGGTTTCCTCGTCGGCGGCCTGCTGGGCGCCGCGTTGGAGATGGGCCTGATCCGGTGGATGTACGACCGGCCGCTGGACACCCTGCTGGTCACCTTCGGTGTCGGGCTGGTGCTGCAACAGCTGGCCCGCGACATCTTCGGCGCGCCGGCCAAGAACGTCATCGCGCCGGAGTGGCTCAGCGGCGGCGTCACGATCCTGGGCGCGGTGGTGCCGAAGACGCGCATCTTCATCCTCGTTCTGGCGATTGTCGCGGTGAGCGCGCTGGCCGCGGTGCTCAAGGCGACTCCGCTCGGTCGCCGCATCCGTGCGGTGGTGCAGAATCGCGGATTGGCCGAAACTTCGGGCGTGTCCAGCCGTTTCACCGATATCGGCACGTTCTTCATCGGCTCGGGCCTGGCGGGCGTGGCCGGTGTCGCGCTCACCCTGATCGGCTCGACCAGCCCGACCATCGGGCAGAGCTATCTGATCGACGCGTTCCTCGTGGTGGTCATCGGCGGGCTCGGCCAGATCAAGGGCACGGTGATCGCGGCGTTCGCGCTCGGCCTGCTCAATTCCTACATCGAATACTCGACCACCGCGTCCATCGCGAAGGTCATCGTCTTCGTCGTCATCGTGATCTTCCTGCAGGTCCGCCCGCAGGGTCTGTTCACCGTCCGGACAAGGAGCCTGGCATGACCACGCTCGTACAACGGTGGCGCGCGCACTCCTCGGTCGGCGCGCCGGCCGGATTCGCCGTCGCCGCCGTGCTGTTGTTCGCGGTCGCGCCCGCCGTGCTCAGCGATTTCCGGCTCAACCTGCTGGCGAAGTTCCTGTGCTTCGCGATCGTGGCGGTGGGCATCGGATTGGCCTGGGGGCGGGGCGGGATGCTCACCCTCGGTCAAGGCGTGTTCTTCGGGATCGGCGCCTACATCATGGCCATGCATCTACAGATGGCCGACGCCGCGCGGCTCGGCAACGACGTACCGGAGTTCATGGAGATCGCGGGCATCCGCGAATTGCCGTCGTTCTGGCAGCCTTTCGCGTCGGCTCCGGTGGCACTGCTGGGCATTCTGGTGCTGCCCGCGCTGGTCGCCGCGGTGCTCGGCTACGGGGTGTTCAAGCGGCGCGTGAAGGGCGCCTACTTCGCCATCCTCAGCCAAGCGCTGGCCGCCGCGCTGGCCATTCTGCTCACCGGCCAGCAGGCCATCGGCGGTTTCACCGGCCTGTCGGACTTCCGCGCCTTCTTCGGTTTCAAGCTGTCCGACCCGGTCAACCGGCGCATGCTGTTCTTCCTCGCCGCGGGCACGCTGCTGGTGGTGGTCGCGCTGGTGCGGCAACTGATGCACAGCCGGTACGGCGAACTGCTCGTGGCGGTGCGCGACCAGGAGGAGCGGGTGCGCTTCCTCGGATACGACCCGGCGAACGTGAAGATCGTCGCCTACGTGGTCGCCGCGTTCTTCGCGGGCATCGCCGGTGCGCTGTTCACCCCGATCGTGGGCATCATCTCCCCCGCCGATATCGGCGTGGTTCCGTCCATCGCGTTCCTGATCGGCGTCGCGATCGGCGGCCGGACCACCCTGCTCGGGCCGGTGCTCGGCGCGATCGGCGTGGCCTGGGCGCAGACGGCGTTCTCCGAGGAGTTCCCCTCGGGGTGGACGTATTTGCAAGGCGTGCTGTTCATCGCGGTGGTCGGTTTCGTCCCGGCGGGGCTGGCCGGACTGTGGCCGATGGTGAAGGGTCTGCGGGACAACCGGTTGCGGCGCCCCGCCGCGCCCGCGGCCGTGGTGGCCGAGGCGCTGCCGGAACCCGCGACCGAGAAGGTGGAATCGCGATGACCGAGACGACGCACGAACCGAAGCTCGGCGGCAATGCCGGAATGTCCAGCGAGTATCTCGAGATCCGCGGTCTGTCGGTGAGTTTCGACGGGTTCAAGGCCGTCACCGAGGTGGATCTGACGGTGTTGCAGGGCGATCTGCGCTTCCTCATCGGCCCCAACGGCGCGGGCAAGACCACCCTCATCGACGCGATCACCGGGCTGGTCCCGGCGACCGGGTCGGCGCAGAAGACCGGCGTCGAGCTGCTCGGCAAGAAGGTGCACCAGATCGCCCGGCTCGGCGTCGGACGGACGTTCCAGACCGCGAGCGTGTTCGAGCAACTCAGCGTGCTGCAGAACCTCGACATCGCCGCGGGCGCGGGCCGCTCGGCGCTCACCATGCTGCGCCGCCGCAGATCGGTGCTGCCCGCGATCGAGGAAGCGCTGGAGATCACCGGCCTGGCCGAGCTTCGCGACAAGCCCGCCGGGGTGCTCGCGCACGGACAGAAGCAGTGGCTCGAGATCGGCATGCTGCTGGTGCAGAACGCGTCGGTGCTGCTGTTGGACGAGCCGGTGGCCGGGATGAGCGCCGAGGAGCGCGAGGAGACCGGGAATCTGTTGCGCCGCATCGGCGGCGACCGGGTGGTCGTGGTGGTCGAGCACGACATGGACTTCATGCGCGCCTTCGCCAGCTCGGTCACCGTCCTCGCGGGCGGCACGGTGCTCAGCGAGGGGACCGTCGAACAGGTGCAGGCGGACCCGAAAGTCCAGGAGGTCTATCTCGGCACCGCCGCGGCCGTCGGCACCGAGCTGGAGGACGCCTCGACCGCGCCGAGCCCGGAGTCACCCCAGAAAGGGGACAGCGATGCTTGAACTCACCGATATCCACTCCGGTTACGGCCGCACCGAGGTGATCCACGGCGTCTCGGTGACCGTCCCGGGCGACAGCGTGGTCGCCGTCATGGGACACAACGGCGCCGGGAAGACCACGCTGCTGCGCACTGCCGTCGGACTGATCGGCACGAAGTCGGGACGGATCGCGTTCGACGGCGAGACCATCACGAAACTGTCGCCGTCGCGGCGGGTGCGCCGCGGGATCGCCTACGTTCCGCAGGGACAGCAGAGTTTCCCGCAACTGACCACAGCGGAGAATTTGCAGGTGGTCGCGGACGGCCGTAAGCGCGGCAAGGCGCTGATCGATGAATCGCTCGATCTGTTCCCCGCGCTGCGTGAGCTGCTCGGCCGCAAAGCGGGCCTGCTGTCCGGCGGTCAGCGTCAGCAGCTCGCCATCGCGCGCGCGCTGATCACCGAGCCGAAACTGCTCATCCTCGACGAGCCCACCGAGGGCATCCAGCCGTCGGTGGTCGCCGAGATCGAGCGCACCATCATCGACCTCACCCGGCGCGGCGGACTGAGCGTGCTGCTGGTCGAACAGCACATCGGCTTCGCCTTGCAGGCGGCGCAGCACTACTACGTGCTGCGATCCGGCCGGGTGAGCTCCTCGGGCGCGGGTGGCGCGGGCGCCGAGAGCGACGTCCGCTCGGCGATGGCGATCTGAGCGCCGCCGTGACCCGCGACAGGGGTCGGATTCCGTTGCGCGAGCAGGTGTACGACTCCTTGCGCCGGGATCTGGCCACCGGAACCATCGTGCCGACCGAACGGCTCGGCGAAGAGCGCCTCGCCGAGGCCTACGGGGTGTCACGCACCCCGGTGCGCGAGGCGCTGGCCCGGTTGCAGGCGGACGGATTGGTCGAGCGGCTCTCCGACGGCCTCTATCCGTACCGCCCCAGGCTGGACGAACTCGATCACCTCTACGAGTTGCGGCTCGTGCTGGAGGCCAGGGGCATGCGGCGGGTGGGTCCGGCCGGGGAGGCGCCCGCGCACGATCTGGATCTCGTGCGCGCCGAACTCGAGGCCTGGCGCGCACTGCGGGACCACCCGCCCGAGCCTGGCCCCGCGCTGGTGGCCGCCGACGAACGGTTCCACACCACCTTGCTCACGGCCGCGGGCAACGCCGCACTCGCCGAGGCGCTCACCGCCGTGCACATCCGGGTGCGCCCGGTGCGCACGCTGGACATGCCGACCCCGGAGCGCATCGCCAGGATGACCGCCGAGCACATCGCGGTCGCCGAGCACCTGGTGTCCGGGGCGGTGGACGCGGCGTCGGCCACGCTCACCGCCCATATCGACACGTCGCGAACGCATGTGCTGGCCCGCGCCCAGCACGCGCTGCGCCTGACCAAATTGGGCAGCGCCGTACGGGATTGACGGGTCAGCAGTTCTGCTGGAACGGATAGCAGTCGGTGGGCCGGTACGCGGGCGGTGACGGAGTCACGCTGGTCGTCGGATCGGTCGCCGGCCCCGGCTGCGCCGAATCGTGTGCCAGCGCGGTGGCGATCACACCGAGCACGAACAGGATTCCGATCACGCCGATCACGACGACGGACCAACCCGCGTAGGCCTGGCTCTTCGTCGCGGCGCCCGGCGTCGGCTCGACACGCGGCTTGGGTGCGCGCGGGATGGTCGTGACCGGCTCCGGCACGTTCTCCTCGAAGCCCGCATCGAGCAGTTCGGCGCGGGAGGGGGCGAGCTGCGCCAAACCGAGCGCACCGCACGCGCCGATCACCCGGTCCGCGGTCCAGTTGCGCGGCCCCGCGGAGAAGCCCTCCAGGTAGATGCGCAGCTCGGTCGCGTCGGTGACGTTGCCGACGACGACGTCCAAGCCCGGCCGCAGATTGGTGCGCGCCGGGCGCACCACGGCGCCGCGGAACGGGACGAGCACGACGGCGCCGCTGATGTGTCCCGGGTCCTGCAGTGCCCGCTGGAGCATGTGCTTGACCGCGTAGATGCCGTGTTCGACTCGGTCGGCGGGGCTCCCGGATTCCGCGTCGTCCAGTTCCACCGGCGCGTCGCTGATCTTCCACGGCCCCTCGGCCGGTGTGCTCAGAATGCCGCTCTGCCTGCGCTGGAACCCGTGCACCTCCAGCACGGTCAGGCCACGCGGCGTCCACACCACCGCGTCGACGCGCCGATTGTCGGCCTCGAGATCGATCACGGCGAGGCCGGTCGTCGGATACGACCGCAGGCACGCGACGAATTCCTGCTCCGCGCCGGAAAGCTCCGCTCCGGGCCTGATCCTCACCAGCATCTGTTCCCCTGCCGACCTGTCGTCCACACCTGTCGCCGCGAAAGCCCACTGCGGCTGCGGCCACCCGCACCGGTACTGATGATGACGGGGTACCCGGCCGAAAACCACTCCGAAAGCAAAAGAATCGTGGCCGCTACGCGGGATACTGCCAAGTAGGCTCTTTTCTCGGTCGGCACCGACGCCGGCCGCACAGACCACGCGGAGGTGGCAACCAGCATGGTTTCAGCGCTGCAACCACGCATCTCACCCGGACGGCTCCGGGAACTCGGCCCGCTCAACTGGGTTGTCTGGCAAGTGCTTTCCCGCGCGGCGGGCACCGGCGACGCCCACTTGTTCAGCACGCTCGGCCGCACCCGCGGGCTGTTCCGCGGCTGGCTGCACTACTCGGGCAAGCTCATGCCCGGCGGGCGGCTGCCCCGCCACGAGTCCGAGCTGGTCATTATTCGCGTCGCGTATCTGCGCGACTGCGACTACGAGATGGACCATCACATCCGGCTCGGCAAACGCGCCGGGGTGACGGCCGAGATTCTCGAGCGGCTGCGCACGGGGCCTGCGGCGGCGGGCTGGTCGGACAAACACCGCGCGCTGCTGGCCGCCGTGGATCAGCTGGTGCAGAAACGCGATCTCGACGACGACACCTGGACGCAGTTGGCGAGCCACTACGACGAGCGCAGCCTGATCGAGATCGTCCTGCTGATCAACCAATACGACGGGCTGGCGTCCACCATCACCGCGCTGCGCATCCAGCGCGACGGCGTCTAGGCGGCGGGCCCCTCGATGCGGCGCGCCAATCCGTCCAGCACCAGCGCCAAACCGAACTCGTAGGCGTGATCGGCGCTGTAGGCGGCGTCGTGCGCCTGGCCCGCGGCCGCGCCGACGCGGGCGGCGAGCGGGTAGCGCTCGGCATCGAAGACCTGCGCCAGCACCGGTGCGGCCCGTTCCCACCACTGCCCGTCGGACATGGCGCTGTCGGACGCCGCACGCTCGCTGTCGATGGCGATGCGGGCGACCGAGGTGACGAAGCCGAGCACGTAGGTCAACGCGGCGTCCATGGTGACGTCGTCGAGCCCGAGGTCCGCGAAAGCCCTCAACTCGTGGTCGTATTTCGCGGCCGAGCCGGGGCCCAGCGGCGGCCGGGTGGTCGGCAGATAGGCCACCCAGGGATGCCGCGCCAGCATGGCGCGGTTCTCCGCCGCGACCCGGGTGACCCGCTCGCGCCAGGGCAGACCGGTGAGGTCGGCGCGCTCCATCCGCGCGTACACCGTGTCCAGCATCAGATCGATCAACTCGGCTTTGCCCGGCACGTAGGTGTAGGTGGCCATCGGGGTCAGACCGAGCCGGGTGGCGACCGCGCGCATCGTGAGCGCGCCGATCCCTTCCACGTCGGCGATCTCGATCGCCGCGGTGACGACCGCTTCGACGCTGCTGCGCTGCTTCGGGCCACGGCCGGAGCCGGGCGAAATCCGCCATAGCAGCTCCAGCGTGCGCACCGGATCGCCCGCACCGCTGCGTTCTCTCGGCTGTCCCACCGCCGCCTCCTCACGCCCTCGAAGCACCGATGGTATCGATGTGACCCAGCTCATAGTGCAGTCCGTCAACAAACTCTCTACAACATACAGTGTACTGAGTACAGAGTTTACCCGCCGAGGAGGACCATGAACATCACCGCTTCCGCCATCTCGCTCAATGTCCCCGACCCCGTCGCCTCGGCGAAGTTCCTCATCGACCACTTGGGCTTCGAGGAGAAGATGTCCGCCGACGGGTTCGTCTCGCTGGACCGCAGCGATGCCGGACTGAACGTCATCTATCTGCGCACCGGATTGGCGAGCTTCAAACCGAAGAGCGCGGCGGGCAGCGCGGGCGAGGGCCTGCTCGTCGTCTTCGTCGTCGACGACATCGATGCCGAATACGCCCGGCTGCAAGGCGAGGGAGTGCCGATCGTGACGCCCATCGAAACCGAGGAATGGGGCGAGCGGTATTTCCAGATGACCGATCCCAACGGGATCATCATCCAACTGGTGCAGTGGGTGTGAGCTGTGTTCGATTTGCAGCGCCTGCGGCGCTGCGTGTTCGCGGCCCCTCCATGGCTCGGGTCCGAGCGACCACCGCTTGCGACTTCGTCGCGGACGCGGCGGCCACTCGGCCCCGAGCCGGGCCGCGAACGGCGCATGCTCGGTCTCGCTTCGCTCGAAACCTGGGGTTGAGGTGCGCTGGGCGGCATGGAGCGGAGGCCGCCGCATCCGGGCTTCAGCTCGCGGCACCGGCTGTGCCGATCGGCTTCGGTAGCAGGTCCCATCACGGAGGCGGCCGCCGGAAAGTGCCCGGAGAGCATCGGACAGGGCCGTGCGGATGGCTTACCGCGACCACCAGCGCGATCTGCCACACGTCCCGTGCCCGCGCGGGAGGACGGGTCGCCGACCACCAAGGGGCGCAGCCGCGGCGGAAGATGCCGACGGGCACCACGGCGGCCCTGGGCGGCAAGAGCGGCAGCGCGTGAGCGGAAGACTCAGCCGAGCGCTGCGCGGAAGACCTCGACGGCCGCGGTAGCCGGTCGGCCGAGCAGTTTCTCCAGATCCCCGGAGCGCACGTCGAGAATGCCCGTGGCAATGCCGGCGTCGGCGTCGGCGAGCGCCTTCGCGTAGGGCTCCGGCAGCCCGGCCTGGATCAGCGCGGCGGCGTAGTCCGCTTCGGGCAGATTCTCGTAGCGCACCGGCTTGCCCGCGGCTTCCGAAATCGCCTGTGCCAGGTCGGCATAGGTGAGGCTCGCACCGCCCCCGAGTTCGTATACCCGGCCCGCGTGACCATCGGTGGTGAGCACTCGCGCGGCCGCCTCGGCATAGTCCGCGCGCGCGGCTCCCGCCACACGCCCCTCGCCCGCCGCTCCGTGCAGCACGCCCGACTCCACCGCGTGGGCGAGGCCGCCCGCGTAGTTCTCCCAGTACCAGCCGTTGCGCAGCAGGACGTGCGGCACCGCCGATTCGGCGAGCACCGCCTCGGTGGCCCGGTGCTCCTGCGCGAGGATCAGCGGGTTGTCGGTCGCGCTCGGAATGCTGGTGTAGGCGAGCAACTCGATGCCCGCGCGCTCGGCCGCGCGAATGACATTGGCGTGCTGGGCTACTCGCGCGCCGAACTCGTTGCCCGAGATCAACAGGAGCCGGTCGACGCCGTCGAGCGCGCGCTCCAGCGCGGCCGGGTCGCCGTAGTCGGCCTGGCGGACGTCCACGCCACGGTCGGCCAGGTCCGCCGCCTTGAGCGGATCACGCACGATCGCGACGACCGGCGTCGACCCCGCGCGCACCAGTTCCTCCACCACTAGTCGGCCCAGCTGCCCGCTGGCCCCGGTCACGGCGACGGTCATGACTACCTCCCAAAACTCTGTACGAATCCGCATGCACTAACTATTCGTAAGTACTATGCATTCCGTAGCCACTGCGGTCAAGTTGGGTACCATGGCTGTCATGACCACCCAGCACGATGTCTCGGCCGAGGCCGACGACCCGACGCTGGAAGCCGATGTCTTCGCCCGCAACTGCACCTCGCGGCCGGTCCTGCAGAATGTCGCCGGTCGCTGGGGCACCCTGGCTCTGGTCGCGTTGCGCGAAGGCCCGTACCGGTTCAGCGCCCTGCGCAGGCGGGTCGACGGCGTGAGCGAGCGCATGTTGTCGCAGACCCTGCAGGCATTGGAACGCGATGGCATGGTGCATCGGGAAGTGCTGGAGACGATTCCGCCGCGGGTCGAATACACCCTCACCGAACTCGGGGCGGAGGTGGCCGAACACCTGGAGGCGCTGATCCGTCTGCTGGAGATCAACATGCCCCGTGTGCGCGAGGCGCAGGCGGCCTACCACCGCGACTGATCCGCGACCGGGAAGAGACCGGCGTCACCACGGGTTACACGGGCATGGAACTCGCCGCCGCAGTCGATTTCGCCCGCGACCACCGCAGGTCCGTGCTCACCACGATCCGCCGCAACGGACGCCCGCAACTGTCCAACGTGCTGCACGTCGTCGGCGCCGACGGCCGCATCCGCATCTCCGTCACCGCCGACCGTGCGAAGTATCACAACCTGGTCCGGGACCCGTGGGCGGCACTGCACGTCACCCGCGAGGACTTCTTCGCCTACGCCGTGCTCGAAGGCACGGTAGAACTCACCCCGGTGGCCGCCGCGCCCGACGACCCGACGGTCGACGGGCTCGTCGACTACTACCGCGCCGCCAACGGCGAGCATCCCGACTGGGACGAATACCGCAACGCGATGGTCACCGACCGCCGCGCCCTGGTGCTGTTCACGCCGACCCACGCCTACGGCATGCTCCCGACCGGTTAGCTGAACAATCCCTGCGGCATGAACTCGACCGGGCGTGGCCGACGTCGTATCGCAGCAGGCCGCTGCGCGAGTCCGGGCTCGACGCGGCAGGCGGATCGGAAGGCGAACTCGCGGAGCACTCCGGCGCGACAGCGGGTGCGCATCCACCGCCGGCGTCGTGGCGGCTGACCCGACTCGCCCGTCATGGCGGCCGCTGGGTCGCACACCGGAGCGGCCTGATCAGCGCGACATCAAATCGGAGACGGTGACGAATTCGTATCCCGCCGCCCGCAATTCGGCGACGATGCGGGGGATGGCGGCGATCGAGGGGTCGGCGTGCCCGTGCATGACGTGCAACAGGACGATCGAACCGGGGCGGACTTTGCCGAGGGTCTCGGCCACGATGTCGTCCGCGGTGGCATCCGCCCGGCCCGAATCGGGCTCGACGTCCCACGTCACGGTGACCCGGTCGTGCTCGGCGAGGTAGTGCGGCAGCACCCACAGCTTCTTGCCGTAGGGCGGACGGAAGGTGATCGGGCCCGCGTAACCGGTTTTCCTGATCTCGGCGTCGGTGCCCTCCACTTCGTCACGGACCGTGCCGGGCGTGACGAAGACCATCCGTCGATGCGTATAGGTGTGGTTGCCGATCTCGTGGCCCGCCGCGGCGATCGCCCTGCCGTGCTCCGGGTGCGCGGCGAGATCACGGCCGTTCAGGTAGAAGGTGGCCGGAACCTGTGCGTCGGCAAGGACTTTCAGCACTTCCGGCGCCCGATCGGACGGCCCGTCGTCCAGCGTCAGCGCGACCACCCTCGCGTCGGTGTGCACCCGGCTGACCACGTGCCCGGCCAACTGGAAGGTACGCGCTTTCATCAGGTAGAAGGTGCCCGTCCCCAGGAGCACCACCACGACGAGCACCGGCACACTTCCGATCAGCCACCTGCGAAACATGCACGCTGTATAGCAGATCGTCCGCGCCCGCGCCGACCGCCGGCCGCCCTACCGGCGCGGAAACCATTGCCCGACAGACGAAAAGGGCGCGCGATCGATGATCGCACGCCCTTCTCCGCGACCGGATCAGAAGTTGATCATGTGGCCGGCCAAGCCGTGGAAGGCTTCCTGGAGGGCCTCGCTGAGCGTCGGGTGGGTGTGCACGTTGCGGGTCAGCTCGTTGACCGTCAGGTCCCACTTCTGCGCGAGGGTGAGCTCGGGCAGCAGCTCGGAGACGTCCGGGCCGATGAGGTGCCCGCCGATCAGCTCGCCGTACTTGGCGTCGGCGACGAGCTTGACGAAACCGGTCGGGTCGCCGAGGCCGTGCGCCTTGCCGTTGGCGGTGAACGGGAAGGTCGCGACCTTCACGTCGTAGCCCTCGTCGCGCGCCTGCTGCTCGGTCAGGCCGAAGCTGGCGACCTGCGGCTGGCAGAAGGTGGCGCGCGGCATCATCCGGTAGTCACCGAGGGTGACGGTCTCCGCACCCGCGATGGTCTCGGCCGCGACCACGCCCTGCGCCTCCGCGACATGCGCGAGCTGCAGCTTGCCGGTGACGTCGCCGATCGCGTAGATGTGCGGCACGTTGGTGCGCATGTAGTCGTCGATCCCGATCGCGCCGCGATCGGTGACCTGCACGCCGGTGGTCTCCAGGCCGTAGCCGTCGACGCGCGGCGCGAAGCCGACGGCCTGCAGCACCTTGTCGACGGTGACCGTCTCGACCGAGCCGGACTTGTTGTCCTTGATCGAGACGGTGACCTTGGCGCCGTCGTCCTCGATCGACTGCACGGCCGCACCGGTGGTGATGGTGATGCCGAGCTTCTTGTACTGCTTGGTGATCTCCTTGGAGACGTCCGCGTCCTCGTTCGGCAGCGCACGGTCGAGGAACTCGACGATGCGCACGTCGACGCCGTAGTTCTTCAGGACGTAGCCGAACTCCATGCCGATCGCGCCCGCCCCGACGATCAGGATCGAGCCGGGCAGGTCACGGGTGAGGATCTGCTCCTCGTAGGTGACCACGTTGGCGCTGAGCTGGGTGCCGGGCAGCAGCTTGGTGACGGTGCCCGCCGCGATGATCGCGTTGTCGAACGTGACCGTCTCGGTGCCGCCCTTGCTGAGCTCGACCGACAGCGAGTTCGGGCCGGTGAAGGTGCCCTTGCCGTCGAACTCGTCGATCTTGTTCTTCTTCATCAGGAAGTGGACGCCCTTGACCCGGCCGTCGGCGACCTTGCGGCTGCGGTCGAAGGCGATTCCGAAGTCGAAGTTCACCTCACCGGAGATGCCGAAGGTCTTCGCCTCCTTGGTGAAGATGTGGGCGAGCTCGGCGTTGCGCAGCAGCGCCTTGGACGGGATGCAGCCGACGTTCAGGCACACACCGCCCCAGTATTTCTGCTCGACGATCGCTGTTCGCAGGCCGAGTTGAGCGGCGCGGATCGCGGCGACGTATCCGCCGGGACCAGCACCGAGAACGACGACATCGTAGTGGGAAGTCACGAACCGAGCCTAACTCTGTAGCGGGAAGTTCACCCACCCATCCCCCACCACAGTGAGGCGTGGGCCACACCCGACCGGCTGACTCCCGCGAGCGGGAAGAACGGGGTGCACCTGTGCGGTTAGCATGCCCCGTGAACAGCCGTGTCGATCCGGTCTCGGAGCCGTCGCCCGGCGGCAGCGCATCGCCGCCGAACCCGCTGGACGGTACCGCTTCCACCCACCTGACCCGGTTGGTCCGCGACACCGCCCGAGCCGCCGGAGTCCCCGCCGACCGGCTGGCCGCCGTCCCCGGTACCGACGACGCGGCGCTCGCGAGCGAACTGAACCGGATACCGCTGCACTCTCTGGCGCGGCTGTGGGACTTGCTCGCCCGGACGAGAACCGGGCCGGGCGCCGGCTTGTCCGTCGCCGCCGCCGCACCGCTCGGCACCCTCACCACCTGGGACTACCTGCTCGCCAATGGTCCGACGCTGGCGGATTCGCTGCGCACGGCACAGCCGTATCACCGCCTGGTCACCGCGGCCGAGGAGGGCTTCGACCTGACGCACGACCGCGCCCTGACCGTCGGCTTCCGCACCACCGCGCCGGACCCGGAGGCGGTCGCGGTGATCAACGAATACGTGCTCGCCTACTACCTGCGCAGGGCCCGCGAAGCCACCGGACGCCCCGTCATCCCGGAACGGGTCGCCTTCAGTCGCCCCGCGCCGCCCGACCACCGCGTCCTCGCCGAGGCCTTCGGCACCGACCGCATCGACTTCGGCGCCCCGGTCGACGCGATCACCTTCACCGAGGCCGACGCCACCGCACCGCTGGTCCGCGCCGATCCCCTGCTGGCGGATCTGCTGCGCAGCCACGCCGACCTGGTACTGGCCACCGCACGACCGATCCCGGGACCACTGGAGTCCTTCCGGCTCGCGCTCGCGTCGGCGATCGCCGACAGCGACGCCTCGCTCGGGGCCGTTGCCCGCCGACTGGCGGTGAGCACCCGCACTTTGCAACGCCAACTGGCCGAGCAGAACACCACGTGGCGCGAGGAATACGATCGCGCCCGCTACGAGCAGGCGCGCAGCTTGCTCGCCGAGGGACGATTGACCACCGCCGCGATCGCGGGGCGGCTCGGGTTCACCGACGACCGCGCGTTGCGCAAGGCCTATCGACGGTGGAGCGGCTCGCCGCCCTCTCAGGCCAGAGGGCGATAGCGTCCGCATCGAAACCGGCAACCGCGACCAGTGCGGTGGAGCAGGCGGTCCGCCCCACGACAGACCTTGCACGTCGCCAGCGGTTCGGCGCGAAAGGACCGGTTGGTGGCGGCGCAGGACCTGGGGGCGGAAGCGGAACGCTCATAGCGTCATCGGTACCGGATCGCACCCGTGCGAGTCCCGAAGAAAGTCGCTCCGCGGAGCTTCGGAAAGGCACCGTCATGACCGAGACCACCTCGACCCTCCCGATCACCTCACGTGAGTTCCAACTCGCCGCGCGGCCGGTCGGCGCACCGACCGCCGCGAACTTCGCCCTGGTCGAACGGCCGATACCCGAGCTCGCCGAAGGACAGATCCTGGTGCGCAACACCTGGATGTCGGTGGACCCGTACATGCGCGGACGGATGGACGACCGCCCGTCCTACATCCCCCCGTTCCAGGTGGGCGCGGCTCTGGAGGGTTCGGCGCTGGGCGAGGTGATCGCGTCGGCCGCTGCGGCCCTTCCGGTGGGTACCACCGTCACCCATTTCGCGGGCTGGCGCGACTACTCGGTGGTCGACGCCGCCACCGCCGCACCCGTGGACACCTCGCTCGCGGCACCGCAGCACTACCTCGGCGCGCTCGGCACCACCGGCCTGACCGCGTACGCGGCGCTGACCGATGTGGCGCCGGTCGAACCCGGCGACACCGTGTTCATCTCCGCGGCGGCGGGCGCCGTCGGCAGCGTCGCGGGGCAGATCGCCAAGGCGCTCGGTGCGGCACGGGTCATCGGGTCGGCGGGCGGCGCGGCCAAGACGGCGATGCTGCTCGACGAGTTCGGCTTCGACGCCGCCATCGACTATCGCGAAGGCGATCTCGCGGGCCAGTTGACGGCGGCCGCTCCCGACGGCATCGATGTGTATCTCGACAGCGTCGGAGGCGAACACCTGCGCGTCGCGGTGGAGGCCATGCGTCCCAAGGGCCGCATCGCGCTGGTCGGTGCCATCAGCGGCTACAACGGCGCCGCCGCGGACCCCGGCCCGGACCTGTACCTCGCCGCGACCAAGGAACTCTCCCTGCGCGGCATGCTGGTCAGCAGCTATTTCCCGATCTTCGGCGAGTACATCGCCAAAGCCGCCGGATGGCTGGCCGACGGCACCCTACACACCAAGGAAACCGTCTACGACGGTCTCGACCGAGCCCCCGCCGCCCTCCTCGGCGTCCTCTCCGGCGCGAACATCGGCAAAATGCTCGTCCGCCTGCCATGAGCGCAAGTGGCACATGGCTGCGGCAGAACGCGAGTAGCCCTCTCGGTGATGTGCCACTCACGGAAGGCCCGTGGGGTCAGGTTCGCCAGACTTGTCGGGCGACGCGTTGGAAGTTTTTGCCGAATACTGCGGTTCGGTCGGCTGGGGTGAAACCGCGCCGGGCCAGCACTTCGTCGAGGCCGGGTTGGTCGGCGGCGCCGGTCAGGTCCTCGGGTGGGACCCATTGGAGTGGACCCCATCTGGTGTATGCCTCGGAGAAAGCGCCCGGATTGTTCCGCATTTCGGCGTTGAAGTCCTCGGCGTCGAACGAATAGTCCGACCCGATCCCGATGTGCTCGATCCCGACCAGCTCGGCGCCGTACTCGATGTGCCGCGCCATCGCCTCGATCCGCTCGGCGCGCTCGCCGACGGCATTGCGGCCCAGGAAGATTCCGACGCCGTTGATTCCGATCACGCCGCCGGTCGCCGCACAGGCCCGCGCCTGTTCGTCGGTGATGTTGCGCGGGTGCTCCCACAGTGCCGCGAAGTTGGAGTGGCTGTAGATCATCGGGACCACGCTCAGTTCGGCCAGCTCCAATCCGGTGCGCCGGGAACAATGGGAGCCGTCGGCGAACATCCCGACTTCGTTGAGGGTGTGCACGAGATCGCGCCCGTATCCGGTGAGCCCGGTGTCCTCGGTGTCCAGGCACCCACAGCCCGCGGCGTTGGCGTGGTTGTAGGCGGGCAGCAGCGATCGCACGCCGAGGTCGTAGAACCGCGCGACGTTGTCCAGGTCGCCACCGAGCGGGCCGGAGTCCTCCAGATCGAACGCGAGCGCGATGGTGTCGGACGCTCCGATGTCCTCGACGCCGCGGACGAGACGAAACCGGCCGTCCACCGACGCGGCGCGGCGAAAACGATCCAGCAGCGCCAGGGAATCCGCGGTCGACTGACGCGAATATCCGACGTTCACCGACAGGTACGATCCGGCCGGATAGCGCGCGAGGTCGCCGATGCGCGCGGCGGGCGACAGCGGTAGACAGCAGTGCTGTTCCCAGAGAAACGGCGGCAACCTGGGACCTCCTGGTCGATCGGCATCGGAGCAGCGATCCTACTGTCCAGGCCGCGCGGGCGTCGGCGCACAGCAAACTCCGAGCCGCCGAGGTCTCGCCTCATACCCGAGTTGTCCGGCTCGCCAATGCTTTTCGGTGTTCCGACCTGCGTAACAGCGCATCCCCGGGGTGCGATGCATGTTATACATCAATCCCCTGTGCCCCCGAAGGCGGTGCGACCATGCGTCGCTTGCTTCTGCTGTTGTCTTCCCTCGTGACATTCGCCGGTCTCTGGATCGCGCCCGCCCCCGCGTCCGCCGCTCCGGAATGCGCCTCCGGTTGGGGTTCGATCCCCAAGGTGAGCCAAGCCCGAACGCTCGCGCCGCTGACCGGCGTGCGCGCCGGGCGGCACGACTGCTTCGACCGGCTGGTCTTCGACGTCGCCGGGCCCGTGCCGGGTTACCACGTCGGCTACGTCGAGCGGGTGGTCATGGACGGCTCCGGCGCACCCGTTGCGCTGCGCGGCGAGGCGTTCCTGAGCATCGCCATCAACGCGCCCGCCTACGACGACGCGTTCACCCCGACCTATGACCCCGCGAACCGGGCCGAACTCGCCGACGTGCGGGACTACCGGACCTTCCGTCAAGTGGCCTGGGCCGGTTCCTTCGAAGGCCAGACCACGGTCGGTTTGGGCACGCGCGCCCGGTTGCCGGTCAAGGTGCACACCCTCGATGGACCGGGCGCCGGATCGCGCGTCGTTGTCGACGTAGCACACTCCTGGTGAACCCGCCGTGCGCGGCTGGGCCACAATGTGGGGATGAGCGGCGTTGAGCAGAATGTGACCGACCCCTACCTCTGGCTCGAAGAAGTGTCCGACGAGCGTGCCCTGGACTGGGCGCGCGCGCACAATTCCGTCGTGCGCGCCCGCTTCGCCGACTCCGATCGCTTCCGTGAGCTGGAGCGGCGCATCCTCGACATGCTCGACACCGACACGAAGATCGCTTACCCGGCTCGCCGCGGCCCCTGGCTCTACAACTTCTGGCGGGACGCCGGGCACCCGCGCGGCCTCTGGCGGCGCACCACGTTCGCCGAGTACGCCGAGGACGCGCCGAACTGGGACGTCCTGATCGACCTGGACGCGGTGGCCGCCGCCGAGGACGAGAACTGGGTGTGGGGCGGGGCCGCGGTGCTGCGTCCGGAACAGTCCCGGGCGCTGATCAGCCTGTCGCGCGGCGGTGCGGACGCGAAGGTGGTCCGCGAGTTCGACCTCGAACGCAGGGTGTTCCTCGACCCGGCCGACGGCGGCTATTTCCTGCCCGAGGCGAAGTCCGAGATCCGCTGGATCGACATCGACTCGGTGTACGTGGGCACCGACTTCGGTCCCGGCTCACTGACCGATTCGGGATATCCGCGAATCGCGAAACTGTGGCGCCGCGCCACCCCCTTGGACGAGGCGGAAACCGTCTTCGAGGGCGAGCCCGGCGACGTCGCGGTCTCGGCGGGCTACGACCGCACCCCGGGTTACGAACGACACTACGTCGGCCGGGCCACCGACTTCTTCAACGAAGAGGTCTATCTGCTGGCCGACGACGGCACCCTGCGCCATCTCGACCTCCCCAGCGACGCCAGCGAATCCTGGTACAAGGACTGGCTGCTGGTGCGGCTGAAGTCGCCGTGGGAGGTCGGCGGCGCGAGCTACCCCGCGGGCGCGCTGCTGGCCGCCGACTTCGAGAAATTCCTGGCCGGCGCACGGGATTTCGAAGTGATCTTCACCCCGGACGCGCACACCTCGCTGCACGGTTACGGCTGGACCGAGAACCACCTGCTGCTGGTCACCCTGGAGGACGTGCAGACCAAGCTCTACGTGCTGACCCCCGGCGCGGACGGCTGGCGTCGCGAGCCGCTGGCCGACACCCCGCCGATGGCGACCACCAGCGTGCTGAATCTCGACCCGCTGGAGGGCGGCGACGAGTTCATGCTGAACACCAGCGGTTTCACCACTCCGTCCACGTTGCTGGCCAGCGCGGTCGGCCGGCGCACCGAGCGGCTCAAGCAGGAGCCCGGGTTCTTCGACGCCGACGGGGTCGAGACCGAGCAGTTCTTCGCCCGATCCGACGACGGCACGCCGGTGCCGTACTTCGTGATCCGCCACCGCGACCGCACGGACGGTCCGGGGCCGACGGTGATGTCCGGCTACGGCGGCTTCGAAGTGTCGCGCACCCCGGGCTACAGCGGCGCCTCGGGCATGGGCTGGCTGGAGCGCGGCGGAACCTGGGTGATGACGAACATCCGCGGCGGCGGCGAGTACGGGCCGCAATGGCACACCTCGGTGCAGAAAGCCAACCGGCACAAGGTGTACGAGGACTTCTCCTCGATCGCCGCGGATCTCGTCGCGCGCGGAATCACCACCGCCGACCAGCTCGGCGCGGTCGGGGGCAGCAACGGTGGACTGCTCATGGGCGTGATGCTGACCCGCTACCCCGAATTGTTCGGTGCGATCGTCTGTCAGGTGCCGCTGCTGGACATGAAGCGCTACCACCTGCTGCTGGCGGGCGCGTCGTGGATGGCCGAGTACGGCGACCCCGACGCGCCGGAGGATTGGGAGTACATCGGCAAGTACTCGCCCTACCAGAACGCTCGTACCGACCGCGCCTACCCGCCGATCCTGCTCACCACCTCCACCAGGGACGACCGGGTGCATCCCGGCCATGCCCGCAAGATGGCGGCGCTGCTGGAGGAGCAGGGCCACGAGTTCTGGTACCACGAGAACATCGAAGGCGGCCACGGCGGCGCGGCGGACAACAAGCAGTCGGCCTTCCAAGCGGCACTGATCTACGAGTTCTTCACCCAGATGCTGATCGAGCGACGCGCCTGAGCACAGCACCCAGCCGGACGTAGTCCGCCCTCAGCGGTCCCGCAACCACTTCTCGATCTGGTCGACCGTGCTGCCGCACTGCCGGATCCAGCCGTTGTGGCCCAGCGGTTCCGGTTGCCGCCAGCGCGTCACCTCGGCGTTGGGCAGCTTCTCCAGCAGGTGCTCGGCGGAGCTGGGCGGGGTGAGGTCGTCGCCGGTCATCGTGATGGACAGCACCGGGAGCCGCAGCCGCGCGATGCGCTCCTCGTAGTCGATGTCCGCGCCGACCGGCACGAACCGGCCGGTGCGCGCCAACCGGGCCCAATCCGAGATCAGCACCTTGGACTGGCGGCCGAAACCCATCGCGACCCGGTCGCCGGGCCAGAAGCCCGCCAGGTTGGCCGTCAGCGACATCGCGGCGGTGCCCACCAGCATGCCCGGACTCGAAAGTCCGCGGTAGCCACGGTAGTACGGGGTGCCGGACGCGATCAGGATCAGTCCGCCCAGCCTGCCCCGGATGCGCGCGGCGTACATGACGCCGAGCTGGCCGCCCATGCTGTGACCGAGCAGGTACGGCGTGCTGTCCGGGAACTGCTCGCGCACCACCTCGAAGATCGCCGGGAAATCCACCGAGACCAGCTCGTGGTAACCGAAGGTGCTGCTGGAGCTCGGCTTCGGCCTGCTGTCGCCGTTGCCGCGCATCTCGCCTAAGGCCACGTCGAACCCGCGCTTGGCCAGGGTCGATGCGAACAGTTCGTAGTAACCCGCCGGAACGCCGAGCCCGGGCACGATCACCAGGACCGGGCGCGGTGCGTCCGGGGTGACCGGATGCCGGTGCGCGCCCTCGGCCGGGACCAACCGCACCGGAACCGTGGTGCCGTCCGGCATCTGGATCGGAACTGTCTGCATTCCCGCACGTTACCGCGCTCCCGGCCCACGGTCCCGCAGGCCGGAACGCTATGCGCGGACAGCGCCGATGATCACCCTGCTCAGTACCCGGATCACGTCGTCGAGCGGCGGGCGCGGGTCCGCGCCGCTCCACGAGTCGACCACGTAGTTGACCGCGCCGATGATGGCGAGCATCCGCATCTCGTAGTCGCCGGTGGGTATCTCACCGTGCAGCGCGGCGTCTTCGGCGGCGCCGGCCAGCAGCGAACCCCACTCCCGGCGCACCGCCAGGCGGAACTTCTCCACCTTCGGGCCCGCGCCGACCACCTCGACCAAGGCGACGCGCGCCTTGCGCGGATCGGATCCGATGGATTCGACGTAGGCGCGCACGGCGGCGTCGATGACTTCCAGCGACTTGGCGCCGGACTTCGCGTCCAACGCCTTCTTCACGGCGTCGCGCGACTCCCGGTCGATCTGCTCGTAGAGCTCTAGGAGTAGGGACTCGCGACCGGTGAATTCTTCGTAGAACTGCCGCGAGGACAGTCCGGCGTCCTTACAGATGGCGCCGACCGAACTATTGGCGTAGCCGTCCCGCGCGAAGACCGTCAGGCCTGACTCCAGAAAACGCGCACGCCGCTGACGCTGCCGGTCCTCCACGGGTTGCCCGGCATACATTCGACCCGTATTCGCATCCTGTGACATCGGGGCAGACAATACAGAAGGGCCCGAACTCATCGTCACCGATCGGGCCCTTCGTTACAACCCTCGGCCGAACGCGAGTTAGCCGAAAGTTGGCTGAGTAGTTGCTAGCTCATTGATCGGTCGCCGAGCCGAAGCCCGGCGACCATAGTAGTTTGCGCACAAGCACGCTCATCAGCGAATGGAGCATCCGGCAACTCCGATCTGTCCGTAGAACATTCCTTGTCACTGGCTATTTGCCGGAACAGACGATACCTAGAAGCGTTGCGGTTGCGGGCAATTTTAGAGGGAATCTGTAGAATTTTTGTTTTCATTCCGAGTAGTCGGTTACGGCACGTTCGCCCGCTCTGTCGGTTCAGCCAGTAATTCCGGCAGACCGGCCACCGAATCGATGACGTGATCCGGCGCGCGATCGGCCGACGCGAGCACCGCGGGCCGGAATTTGCCGGTGCGCACCAGAACACCGGTCAAACCCGCGTCTTGCGCCGCAAGCACATCCGAGTACAGGTCGTCACCGATCATCAGGACCTCCGCCGGGTCCAACCGCATCAGCGCCGCGGCGGTCCGGAAACCGGGTGCCGCGGGCTTGCCCACCACCTCGATGCGCGCATTGCCCGCCGCCTCCAGTCCGGGCAGGTACACGCCCGCGTCGATGAGCAGCCCCTCCGCCGTCGCCCAGGTCAGCCCGCTGTGCATGGCGACGACGGGTACACCCTCCAGCATCAGTTCCACCACCCGGCTCAGCGCCGAATGGGTGAATTCCGGTCCGGCCCCGCCGATCACGACCACGTCCGGACGATCGGTGTCGAGTGTCAAACCGGTGAGGTCGGCCTCGATGTCGCCGTGATTGAGCACCCAGACGGCGGCGTCCGGGTAGCGACCGCGTACGAACTCGGCGGTGAGGCGTGCCGCAGTGACGATCTCGGCGGAGTCGACCTCGATGCCGGTGTCGCACAGGCGTTCCGCGATCTCGGCGCAGGTGCGCGAGGTGGTGTTGGTCAGGAACGCTCGGCGCAGACCGCGCTCGCCGATCCGGCGCACCGCGGTGGCGGCGCCCTCGATCTCCCGCCAGGAGGTCACCAGGACGCCGTCGATGTCGTAGAGCACACCTCGAATCCGACCGCGGTCAGGCATGGCTTCAGCGTACGACCGACCGGCGGGCCCGGCAGGCTGACCTAGGGTGATCCCATGCCGCAAGCGCTGCTCTACGGCCTCGGAACGGCCGTGCCGCTGATCCTCGGCGCCGCCATCGGGTTGCACCGGCGACTGCCGAAGGCGTTGCTCGCCTCGCTGATGGCCTTCGGCGCTGGCACGATGATCGCGGCGGTATCCAACGAGTTGTTCGAACCCGCCTTCCGCCAGAACGCGACCATCGCCGGGTTCGCGCTGTTCGCGGGCGCGGGCGTCTACGTGGTGGCCGACCATCTCATCGAGAACGAGCTCGGTCCCCGTGCGATCGGCTGGGCGCTGATGCTCGGCACTGTGCTGGACGGCGTTCCGGAGAACACGGCACTGGGCGTCTCCCTGGCCGGTGGCGGCGGACTGGTCCTGCTGGTGGCCGTAGCGGTGGGCAACGTTCCCGAGGCGATCAGCGGCGCCGCGTTGATGCGCGATCAGCACGGCGTGGCACAGCGGCGCACGCTGTGGCTGTGGACGGCGACCGGCGCGGTGCTCGTGCTGGTCACCGTGCTCGGAAACGCGTTGTCGGACAATCTCTCCGCGACCCACATCGGAGCGGTGCAAGCGTTCGCCGGCGGCGCGACGATCGCGGTGCTGGCCGACTCGCTGATGCCGGAGGCCTACCGTGAAGGCGGCTGGTGGGTCGGGATGGCCACGGCGGCGGGGTTCCTCGTGGCCTTCCTCCTGCCGGGCTGACACCGCTTCCGTCGACCGGGGGTCAGCGCCGGGCTCCGGTGGCGACGGCGTACAGCAGGCACGGAAGGCCTGGCCCCCAACAAGACTTGGGCCACTGCCTGATCTCCGCCCGCCGGGTGGCGCTTCGCCGAGACCTCGGCAGCGTCACTCGTCGCGCGGTCGAGCAGCCGGAGCGGGACGGATCGAGTCCAGCCGGTCGGCACACCGAGTGAGCAACTCCAGCAGGGTGTCTCGTTCGGCGGCGGTGAACTCCTCGGCCAAGGCGCGTTCGACGCGGATCGCGCGCTCGTCCGCGTCGCGCACGAGCGCCGCGCCCTTGTCGGTCAGCGTGGTCTCCAGGACGTTCTTGTGCCACGGATGCGGTGTGCGCTCGATGAGACCCCGGTCCAGCAGATTGCCCAGCACGGTGTTCATCGACGGCGGGGTGACGCCACAGAGCCGGGCCAGGGCCGCGGCCGAGATACCGGGGTTCTCGGCGAGGTAGAGCAGCGCGGCGTACTGCGGGACGGTGACGCCCGCCGGCTTCAACGCGGCGTTCTTGGCCGTGTTGAGGGACTGCTCGGCCCGTTTGAGATACGAGCCGATCCGTTCGGCGGCGGGCATCGACGTCATAAGCGCATGGTATCCGCACGTCTACTAGTTTCAGCCTTGACTAGAATTAGAGTTCTAACATAGATTCGGGCATGTTATTCAAAGTGAACACGTTTGATTACATGATCTCGAAGAGGTGCCCGATGCCCCACGCCCTGTCCCGCCGCCTGCTGTCGAGCCTGGCCGCCGGAAGCGCCTGTCTCACGCTCGTCGCCTGCGGCACGAGCGACGCGCCCAGCACTGCCGTCCACACCGCCTACGAACTACCTGGCGCCCGCGTCTACCCCGAGGGCATCGCGGTGGACGCGCGCACCGGAGACAGCTACGTCGGCTCCTACAGCACCGGCGCGGTCTATCGCGCGACACCGAACGCGCGACGGGCCGAGGTCTTCCTGCCCGAAGGCGCGGGCGGCCACAGGACCGCCAACGGCTTGAAGGTCGACGCGGCAGGCCGGCTCTGGGTCACCGACTCGACCACCGGAGTCGCGGTGTACGACATCGCGACTCGCGCCCTGCTCGCCGACTTCACCGTGCCGGGCGCCGACCCGCGCTTCGTGAACGATCTCGCCATCACGCCGGATGGCACCGCGTACTTGACCGACAGCGTGCGGGCGGTCGTCTATCGCGTCACCCCGGACCAACTGGCCGCCGCGCGGGCACAGGGCGGGCGCGGCGAATTGACCCCGCGATTCGACCTGCGCACCGTTCTGCCGCCGATCGAGCCGGGCGCCTTCACGTTGAACGGCATCGTCGCCGATCCGGCCGGCCGCTATCTGCTCACGGTCGACATGCCGCGCGGCGAGCTGTACCGCATCGCCCTGACCCAGGAAGCGAGCCCGATCGGCAAAGTCACCCTGCGCGGCGGCGATCTACGACAGGGCGACGGACTCGAGCTGCACGAGGGCACCCTCTGGGCCGCGCACAACACCACCAACACGATCAGCCGCTGGACCATCTCCGACGACGGCGCCACCGCGACGCTCGCGCAGCAGCGCACCGACGAGACCCTGGCCATTCCCACGACTCTGGCCCGCTCTGGTGACCGAACCCTGATCGTCTCCTCCCAGTTCGACAAGGGCGGTCCGATGGCGCCGGGCAGCCCGAAGACGCCGTTCGCCGTCGTCACCCTCGACGGGATCTGACGCCGAAACGCCGGAAGCCGGCCCACCTCGCGGTGGACCGGCTTCCGGTTCGAAATGTGCTGCCGGGTGGCTGGACTCAGAAGTCCATGCCGCCCATGCCGCCGGTCGGGTCGCCGGCGGGAGCGGCGGCCTTCTCCGGCTTGTCGGCGACAACGGCCTCCGTGGTCAGGAACAGGGCCGCGATCGAAGCCGCGTTCTGCAGCGCCGAACGGGTGACCTTGACCGGGTCGGCGACGCCGGCGGCCAGCAGGTCCTCGTACTCGCCCGAGTCGGCGTTCAGGCCGTGACCCGCGGGCAGGTTCGACACCTTCTCGGCAACCACGCCGGGCTCGAGGCCCGCGTTGAACGCGATCTGCTTCAGCGGAGCCGACAGCGCGACCCTCACGATGTTCGCGCCGGTGGCCTCGTCACCGGTGAGCTTCAGCTCGTCCAGCGCCGGAGCCGACTGCAGCAGGGCCACGCCACCACCGGCGACGATGCCCTCCTCGACGGCCGCCTTCGCGTTGCGAACGGCGTCCTCGATGCGGTGCTTGCGCTCCTTGAGCTCCACCTCGGTGGCCGCGCCCGCCTTGATCACCGCGACACCGCCGGCCAGCTTGGCCAGACGCTCCTGCAGCTTCTCACGGTCGTAGTCCGAGTCGGAGTTCTCGATCTCGCTGCGGATCTGCTGGACCCGGCCCTTGATGGCCTCCGGGTCGCCCGCGCCCTCGACGATGGTGGTCTCGTCCTTGGTGACGACGACCTTGCGCGCCTGACCGAGCAGCTCGACGCCCGCGGTCTCCAGCGACAGGCCGACCTCTTCGGTGATGACCTCGCCACCGGTCAGGATGCCGATGTCGGCCAGCTGCGCCTTGCGGCGATCGCCGAAGCCGGGAGCCTTGACCGCGACGGACTTGAAGGTGCCGCGGATCTTGTTCACGACCAGGGTCGACAGGGCCTCGCCCTCGACGTCCTCGGCGATGATCAGCAGCGGCTTACCGGCCTGGATGACCTTCTCCAGCAGCGGCAGCAGGTCCTTGACGGTGGAGACCTTCGAGCCGACCAGCAGGATGTACGGGTCCTCGAGGACCGCTTCCTGACGCTCCGGGTCGGTGACGAAGTAGCCGGAGATGTACCCCTTGTCGAAGCGCATACCCTCGGTCAGCTCCAGCTGGAGGCCGAAGGTGTTGCTCTCCTCGACGGTGATGACGCCTTCCTTGCCGACCTTGTCCATGGCCTCGGCGATCAGCTCACCGATGGACGGGTCGCCGGCCGAGATACCGGCGGTGGCGGCGATCTGCTCCTTGGTCTCGACCTCCTTGGCGGTGTCGAGCAGCTTGGCGGTGACGGCCTCGACGGCCTTCTCGATGCCGCGCTTCAGACCGAGCGGGTTCGCGCCGGCCGCGACGTTGCGCAGACCCTCGCGCACCAGCGCCTGGGCGAGCACGGTCGCGGTGGTGGTGCCGTCGCCCGCGACGTCGTCGGTCTTCTTGGCGACTTCCTTGACCAGCTCGGCGCCGATCTTCTCGTACGGGTCCTCCAGCTCGATCTCCTTGGCGATGGACACACCATCGTTGGTGATCGTGGGGGCGCCCCACTTCTTCTCCAGGACAACGTTGCGACCCTTGGGGCCCAGCGTCACCTTGACCGCGTCGGCGAGGCTGTTGAGGCCCCGCTCGAGGCCGCGGCGGGCCTCTTCGTCATACGCAATTGTCTTGGCCATGGCGTTGTTGAGATCCTCCATGTGTATGGCTGACACACAGGACGACCGCCGGTTGGGTCGCCCCAGTTACGCTGGCCAGGTTCGGTGCCCGCGACGGACGACCGAGGGTGTCTACGGAACCCGGTCTCACCGTCCCGACCTGGCACTCACAGGTCGAGAGTGCCAAGAGCATTTTTAGCACTCAGGGGTGGCGAGTGCAAGGTCCGGCCGCACCGCCGCGCCGCTAATGGCGGTCGTCGACGCGCAGAACCAGCGCGACGAAGGCGTCGGTGCGGCGTTCCTCGGGCGTGCGGGGCTCGCCCTCCTCGACGGTGACCTGTTCGGCGTCGTGCAGCAACAACTCCGCCTCCACCCGCATGATGGCGCGAATGAACGGCGGCGCGACGTCCGGCGGCAAGTCGCCGTTCACCACATAGCTGCCGTCCGGTTGGGACTCGGTGGACACATACGAAAGCGCGCGCAGCAGATCTGCGCGCCGTTCCCCCGCTATTAGGTCGGAATCCATTTCATCCGCCATTGCTATAGCTTAGCCGCCAGGGGTTCACATCTTCGGCCGGACGATTCGCCGTCTCCTGCCCGGACGACAAAACCGCAGTTCAGCGGGCCTTTTCTCGGACAGCGGGGAATTCGACGCCGCGCCACCGCGCCCGCCGGGGCGTAGATTCCGACTGGACCATGATCAACCTCATCCCGGAAGGGGACGCAGGGTGGCCGACCTGCCGTTCGATTCGCTGTACCGGCACGGCTTCGCCCGGGTGGCGGTCGCGGTGCCCCGGGTGCGCGTGGCCGACCCCGCCTACAACGTGGAGCAGACCGTGGAACTGGCCGCGCAGGCCGCGGCGGCCGGTGCGGTGCTGACGGTGTTCCCCGAGCTGGGCTTGTCCTCCTACACCGCCGACGACCTGTTCCACCAGGACGCGCTGGACGCCGCGGTCGAGGCGGCGCTCGAGCGCGTTGTCGCGGCGAGCACGGACATCGACACGGTGCTCGTGGTGGGCGCCCCGGTGCGGGCCCAGGGCCGGTTGTACAACTGCGCGATCGCCATCTGCCGCGGCCTCGTGCTCGGCGTGGCGCCGAAGAGCTACCTGCCGAACTATCGGGAGTTCTACGAGACGCGCCAGTTCGCGGCGGCGCGGGAGGTGCTGGAGGACCACGTCACGGTGGCCGGGCACCGGGCGCCGTTCGGGTCCGATCTGCTGTTCCGCGCGAACAATCTGGACGATTTCGTCTTCCACCTGGAGATCTGCGAGGACGGGTGGGTGCCGTTGCCGCCGAGCGGGTTCGCCGCGCTGGCCGGGGCGACGGTGCTGGTCAACCTGTCCGCGAGCAATATCGTGATCGGGAAGGCCGACTACCGGCGAACGCTGTGCACCTCGCATTCGGCGCGGTATCTCGCGGCCTACCTGTACTCCGCGGCGGGCCACGGCGAGTCCACCACCGACCTCGCCTGGGACGGGCAGGCACTGATCTGCGAGAACGGCGACCTGCTCGCCGAGGGTGAGCGGTTCTGCGATCATCCCCAGCTGGTCACCGCCGACCTGGACCTGCGCCGCCTCGCCGCGGATCGCTTGCGCACCACCAGCTTCGCCGACAACGTGCACGACCACCGGGACCGGCTGGTCGCGATGCGGCGCATCGACGTCCGGCTGCCCGTCCCCGAGGTCGCGGTCCCGCTGCGCCGCGAGATCGAGCGCTTCCCCTACGTGCCCGCCGACCCGGCCGTGCGCAACGAGCGCTGCGCCGAGGTGCACCACATCCAGATCGAGGGCCTGAGCACGCGTTTGCGCGCCACCGGGCTCGAGCGGGTGGTGATCGGGGTGTCCGGCGGGCTGGACTCCACCCAGGCTCTGATCGTGGCGGCCAAGGCGATGGATCGGCTCGGCCTGCCGCGGTCGAACGTGCTGGCCTACACCATGCCCGGCTTCGCGACCAGCACCAGGACCAGAACCGACGCGCACCGTCTGATGGCCGCTCTCGGCGTCACGGCGCGCGAGATCGACATCCGCCCCTCGGCCACCCAGATGCTGCGCGACCTCGGCCATCCGGCCGCCGACGGCGCACCGGTGTACGACGTCACCTACGAGAACGTGCAGGCGGGCGAGCGCACCTCGCATCTGTTCCGGCTGGCGAACCTGCACGGCGCGCTCGTGGTCGGCACCGGCGACCTCAGCGAACTCGCGCTCGGCTGGTGCACGTTCGGCGTCGGCGATCACATGGCGCACTACAGCGTCAACGCCTCGGTGCCCAAGACGCTGATCAAATACCTGATCGCCTGGGCGGTGGACACCGAACAGCTCGGCGCCGAAGCGGGCGAGGTGCTGTCGTCGATCCTGCGCACCGAGATCTCCCCCGAACTCGTTCCGAACGCCGATCCCTCGGCGCCGGCCCAGAGTTCGGAGGCCACCGTCGGCCCGTACGAGTTGCAGGACTTCCACCTCTACTACGTGCTGCGTTTCGGTTATCTACCCAGCCGCGTCGCCTACCTGGCCAGGCACGCGTGGTCCGATCCCGCGACCGGCCGCTGGCCCGACCTCGTCCCGGCCGACCAGCGCAACGCCTACGACCTCGCGACGATCAAGCACTGGCTCGGCGAGTTCCTGCTGCGCTTCGTGCAGACCAGCCAGTTCAAGCGCTCGACGCTGCCGAACGCGCCGAAGGTCGGCTCCGGCGGTTCGCTGTCGCCGCGCGGCGATTGGCGCGCGCCGAGTGACGCCTCGGCGGCGGCCTGGCTGGCGGAACTCGCTCGCAACGTGCCCGACGCCTGACCCGCTCCGAGCGTCGGACGCCCTCGAGTGCGGCCGGACGCGCCGTGCCTATGGTGACTGGGTGAGTGAGAAACCCGGCTGGGATGCCATCGATGAGGCGTTGCGGCCGCTGTACGGCGACATCGAGCCCTTCCACTGGGCATCCGACCACCCGTGGTCCCTGGGTGGGCCCGACCCGCTCGACGGGATCAGCGCGTACCGCCGCACCGACCCGGTGCCGCACTGGCACTACGTCAGCTACGGGATGACCGAACTGTACGAGAAGGAATGGGACAACCCGGCGGAGTCCGGCTGGGGTTTCGAATTCACCTTCCGGTTGGCGCGCGAGCCCGCCGACACCGAACCGCCCGTATGGCCTGCGAACTTCGTGCAGAACCTCGCCCGTTACGTCTTCCAGTCCGGCAAGTGGTTCGAACCGGGACACACCATCAAAGCGAACGGGCCGATCGCGGCGGGCCACGCGGACTGCACCAATCACGCCGTCTGCTTCACGCCCGACCCGGAACTGGGCGCCATCGACAGCCCGCACGGCCGCGTGCTGTTCCTGCAGATCGTCGGGCTGACCATGCGGGAATACCGCGCGGCCCAGGGCGGCCGCGCTCTCGCGCTGCTCGCCGAACTGGAACCGCGACTACCCCTGTACGTCACCGACATCCACCGCGAGCCTTTGGTCGCCGAGCCGAAGCCGCAGGCTCGTTGGCCGCGGTGGGGCGGCGGCCTGGCCGGACGGGCGTGATCAGGCCGCTCGCCTCGCCGGTAGGCCGGTTGCGGCGGTCCGGCGTGGCCCGGGGTTTCCGGCGCCCCGGGTGCGCAACGCCCGCCGCCGCCGCGCCCGTGCGGTCCGCGCACCGCGGAACCCATTGACGACGTTGCGCATCCGGTGGAGCGGCGCCGATCGCCCCGGCAGCCCGATCACCAGCAAGGACAGTGCGAAAGCGAGTGCGATCCCCGCGCGGAACCTTCCGCAGCCCATCGGCAATCAGGGTTTCTCGGTCGTGATGGACGCGAGCACCTCGACCAGATGCGTTTCGACACTCGCCTTGTCGACGCCGAGATCACTGAGCAGGCCCGCGCCGTTCTCCTGTTCGAGCAGGGCGAGCAGAATGTGCTCGGTGCCGATGTAGTTGTGCCCCAGCCGAAGCGCCTCGCGGAAGGTGAGTTCCAGGACCTTCTTGGCCTCCGCGCCGAACGGGATCAGCGGGGGGACTTCCCCTTCGCTCGGCGGCAGGGACGCGGAGGCCGCGGCGGAGAGCACGTCGATCGCCACACCGCGAGAGATGAGTTCCTGCACCGCGAGCCCCTCCGGTTCGGTGAGCAGGCCCAGCACCACGTGCCCGAGGGCGATTTCGCGGTTGCCCGCCGTGCGCGCGGCCTCCTGTGCCGCCATCACGACCGCCCGCGCCCGCGCGGTGAAACGAGCGAAGCCCGCGTTCGGGTCCATGGCCGCCGCGGCGCCCGGATCGGGCACTTTGGGCACGAACCGCTTCTGCGCTGCCTGCTTGGTGACGCCCATGCTGGCCCCGATGTCGGTCCACGAGGCCCCGGAGCGCCGGGCCTGGTCGACGAAGTGGCCGATCAGGTGATCGGCCACTTCATCGAGGTGATTCGCCACGACCACGGCGTCGGACAGCTGCTCGAGCACGTTGTCGGGACGGGCTTTCTTGATGCCTTCGATCAGGTCGTCGAGGCGGAATTGTGAACTCATGCGTCAACGATAGGTTGACGATGCCAGATCGTCAACGGTTGGTTGACGTTTAGTTCAGGGGCGCGCCTGCCAGGCCGCGGCGCGCACGATGCGCTCCTTCACCCACGCCGCCGTCCGCCCGGTCAGCACCGTCCGCGCCGGTGCGTCGTCGGCGTGCACCGCCTGGACGACCCCGTCCCGGCGTCCCAGGCTGAGGCAATGGAGCACATACCGGAACTCGAACTCTTCCGGCTCGCGACCGCGCATCCGGGCGACGACGGCATCGGCCGCGTGCTTGCCGGTGGGCAGCGCCGTGGCGCACGCCATGCGCAGATCGCGACCGCCCGGCCCTCCGATGACGGCCGCGTCACCCGCCGCGTAGACGTCCGGGTGCGACACCGAACGCAAGGTCGCGTCGGTCAGCACCCGGCCGTCGGAATCCACCGCCAGGCCGGACCGGGCAGCGAGGTCGGGCACGCGAAATCCCGTGGTCCACACCGTCGTCGCGGCTTCGACCAGCGAACCGTCGGCCAAGCGCGGGCCATCGGACGAGACCTCGATCACCTTGGCGCCGCAGCGGATCTCGACCCCGAGACGCTCCAGTGTCCGCCTGATGTGCGCCTGCGCCCGCGCCGACAGCCAGGCGCCCGGCTCCTGCGACCCGAGCAGCAGCACCCGGGTGCCCGGATACGATTCCGCCAGTTCCGCCGCCAGTTCGATGCCGGTCGCCCCGGCCCCGACAACCGCCACCGGTCCGCCCGGCGCCGGCAGCGAGTTCACGTCCTTCTGCGTCGCCACCGAGTAGGCGTGTGCGGCAACACCGGGAACGCTCTCGACATCGGCGATGCTGCCGAGGGCGTAGATCAGCGTGTCGTAGTCGACGGCCTGCGCCGCGTCGAGCACCACGCGCTTTCCGGCCGTATCGATGTCCGTCGCCCGTGCGTTCACGAACTCGATTCCCTTGCTCTCCAGCAGTTCCCGCAGATCCCATGCGGGAATGCGCTGGCCGGACGCCTGCTGGTGCAGCCGCACCCGCTCGACGAACGACGTGTGGGCATCCATCACGGTGATCCGCGCGTCCCGCGCCGTGCGAGCGAGCCTGCGGGCCGCCGCCAGCCCCGCGTATCCCGCGCCGAGCACGACGATCCGATGCTGTCCGGTCATGATGTGGCTCCTTTCGATCGGCCATCACCCTTCAGACCGGACAGGCCACCGGAACCTGACAAATCAGAGCCGTGAAGCGCGTCACACCGGGCGTCGACGCCCGTCCGGCAGCGCACCGACGACGCCGTCCGGGCCGCTCGACCGCGCCAAATAGGCCAGTTTCTCCGGATTGACGATCAACCGCAGCGCGGTGACCGCTCCGTCGGCGACCTCGACACCCACCACGAGCAGTGGCGCGCCCTCCACCCGCACGACCGCGGCGGGGGCACCGTTGACCTCTTCCACGAGCAGCCGCATCCCGGGTACCTCCCAGCGCCACAGACCCGCCATGTACCGCGCCACGTGGTTCGCGCCGAGCACCGGCCGCCGGGCCGCGTTGACCTGGCCGCCGCCGTCGGCGGTCGCGCTCACGTCGGCGGCGAGCATCCGCTCCAGCGCCTCGATATCGCCCTCACGCGCCGCCTTCAGGAACCGCTCGATCAGTTCGTGGGCGTGCCCGGCCGGTATACCGAAGCGGGCCCGGCCTTCTCGCACGCGCTGGCTCGCTCGGCGGAAGATCTGCTGGGAGTTCGTCTCGGTCACGTCGAGCATGTCGGCGATCTCACGGTGGGCGTAGCCGAATGCCTCGCGCAGCACGAAGACGGCGCGCTCCACGGGGGTCAGCCGCTCCAGCGCGGTCAGCAGGGCCAGCGAGACCAGTTCACGCTCTTCCACGGTCTCCAGCGGACCGAGCTCGCCGCGGCCGGTCGGCACCGGCTCGGGCAGCCACGGCCCGACGTAGGTCTCCCGCCTGGCCCGCGCCGAAACCAACCAGGTGCGGCAGAGATTCACCAGCGCCGTGGTCAACCATGCCTCGGCGGAACGGATTCCGGCGCGGTCGGCGCCGTCCCAGCGCAGATAGGTCTCCTGCACCGCGTCCTCGGCCTCGGTGGCCGAGCCGAGCATCCGGTAGGCGAGTGCGAACAGCCGCGGTCGATGCCCCTCGAATTCCCGCAGGCACTCCAGCCGCTCCGGGTCGTCAGGCCGTACCGGGCGGGTGACGCGAGACATGCGTCCAGGCCCCGCGTTCAGTGCCGCTGCTGGTTTGGGCGTGCCCGACGAGTTACCAGTGTGCTCCCTGAACGCATCGCCGCTGGTCATGGGGACGACAGTACCGTGTGTTGTGCGGCCGATTGCCATCTAGTTGTCAAGAATTCGGGCTACGTATGTAGGGCGGTGCTGAATGACGCCGTGTGCTGGTCTCGCCCGGTCGGGCCGGGCTGGTGGCTGTCTGCGGTGTCGCCGGACCCCACCCGAGTTTCATCGCCGTACTCTCACGGCACGTCGAACCTTCGTGCGCCCCGCGACCGAGCGGAGCATGCTGAAATCACTGGCCACTGACCTGGCAACTTAACATCGGGCTGGGTGTCGGTTGCCACCGTCGCGGGACCACCACGTTGCCAGTTGTAGGACCACTGGCAGCGGTACAGGAGTGGAACGGGTTATCGCGCTGTTGATTGGCGGACCCCGCGTTCCCGAACCACCGATATGCGTCCCGCGTCGACCAGCTTCGACAGTACCCACTCATGCCTGGTGACCAGCTCTGCCGGGCCGCGTCTCCGGCTCCGTCGTAATGTGGCGCGTCGAAGATTCCGAAATTCGTTGGAACCGTCGGGAACCACGGCGCGTCCTACCTAGTGACCGACCAAGAATCGAGGAAGGAGCGGTCCGGTAGCCCGGTGTGCGCGACCGGCGGATCGTTCCGAAACCGAGAGACTGGCGGTGGAATCCGTTGTTCCCCAACTGGACAGGGCGGGACATGCATGCCCGGAGCGGCGATTCCATCGGAACAGGAGTAGCTGTTGTAACCATCGACACGATTGCGGTGCAGGGCACCGCGACGGATCTGGTCGTCTCGACCCAGACCGTACTGGATCTGGCCTCGGCAACGCGATTTGCTGCCGCACAGGTGACTCCGGCCCAGGTAGGGCAGACCTATCGGCCGTTCGGTGACCGGCTGTCGCTGGCGTGCTCGGATGCCGCGCGCATTCTGGCGCGTTGGGGTGCGAGCATCGGTGACTGCACAACGGCGCTCAACCGTTGCGCTACGGCCTACCAGGCGCAGAAGCAGGACAATCGAACCTCGATCGTCACCTGCCGACTGAATATGGCTGCGTGATGGATACTTTCGAGCCGAGCGCCAACGCCCTGTTCGACCGCGGCAATCCGGACCGCGGCAATCCGGACTGCGGCGACTGCAGGAGCTCGTCGAGCCTCGGGTGTGGCAACCGGCGAAAACTGTTGTCCCTCAGGCGAACAATTACAAAGCGACCTGTTGCGCAACGTTTAATTGCGTACTATGCTCACATGAGAGGCCGGGGAGGCATCATCTGTTGGGAGGGGTTCTTCAATCTAGTTGCACACCGATCTATTATCGGCATAACTACTGTTTGAGCAGTTGATAAGAAACCCGAACCGAGCGCGGTTTGGTACGTCGGTGTACTTCTATTCGCATCCTATACAAAGAGGCATTTTCAGGACCAGGCGCGATGCTGGGCGGCCCCGTGATCGCTACCAGCGGCGATGCTAAGTGCCACCTGGATTAGCCTTGAGATTGACATCAACTACGCATGCGATTTGCACGAGTAAACGTCCGGGGAGGGTTTCTGTGTTCGTTAAGACTGCCGGTTTGGTTGCGATCGTTACAGCCGTTGGCGCAGGGGAATCGGCTGCTGCTCAGTATTTTCCGCAGCCTTCCCGGGATAAATGCGAAATCATTGCCCAAGAGCCGGAGTGCTGTATAGGCATCTCCGGCGATTGGTATCGGAATCCAAACTATCCGAATCCTTGTCCGATCTCCTGATCGCAGCGAGTCCGAGATGATCTTAGAGCAGTATTGCATGCGGGACCGTGAATTCTTCAGCGCACCGTCGGACGTCGGCGTCGACGATGCTGACAGGGTTTTAGCTGGGGAGATTCCAGGATATACATCAAAGACCGGCACATATTGGACATATTGGACTCCCGACGTGGGTCCGGACGCTCCTCATCAGGGTTGGAAAATCCATCTCAGCGCCGCACTGGGTAGAGAGCGAAAAGTAGCAGAAATCGCCGCAGATTTTTGTCGAGATATGGGCTTGCACTTCAAGGTTGCTGCATCGATCGCACAGTATCGGTCGATGAACTCCAAGAATGCCGACCGGGTATCCTCCGGAAAGCTAGTGACTGTATATCCAGATTCGGATCGGCTCGAGCGGGCGGTCGTCGAGTTGGGTAATCGAACTGCCGATTTCGACGGTCCGCACATACTGACCGATCTGCGGTGGAAGCGTGGGCCCGTTTTCGTCAGGTACGGTGGATTCCGGCGGCTGGAGGTCGACGGAAAGCTGTGCATCATCGACCCGGATGGACGGCCGGAGGAGGACCAGCGGCTGCCCTGGTTCAGCCCACCTCCCTGGTTGGAAATACCGGAATTCTTGCGGGGCGTTATGGGCCGGTCTGAGGGTGGAACTGTTCCTTTCACTATCGAATCTGCTATCAGTCATTCCAACGCAGGCGGAGTTTACCTCGCCACGATGCTGGAAAATGGCGAGAAAGTCGTCGTCAAGGAGGGACGGCCGAACGCAGGTTACACGCCGGACGGCCGCGATGGCTACCGAAGGATACGTGATGAGGTGATGACCATCCGCCGGTTAGGCGATCCGGACCTCTTTCCGCGAGTCCTCTGGAGCGGGGAGGTGGGCGGTCATTACTTCATGGCGATGTCCCGTGCTGTCGGTATCACATTGCAATCATGGATAGTCGGCAATATGCCGCTCTACTCGGCGGACGGCGCCGATTGGGATCGGTATGGGAAAGACTGCGGCGTGATTCTGGAAAACGCGGAGCGTGGGGCCAATCATATACGAAAAGCAGGTCTGGTTCACGCGGACCTCCATCCCCGAAACATCATTGTCGATCCCGATACGCTGGCTATCACAATCATTGATTTCGAGACCGCCAAGGACATCACCGGTTGGAAGTCGAGCGGTATACACGCACCGGGGTTCGCCCCGCCGCCCGGTGTTGCCCCTCAGGACATAGATTCGTATGCCCTTGCGCAGACGATCACGCAGATGCTCACGGCAAGAGTAGAGCACGCCGAGATCACGTCGAATCGTTTCAATTGGGCGCTTCCAGGATTGCTGGAAGTCCTGAAGCGACATAACGGTCGCGTGCCGGACGGCGTAGCCGAGAATGTGATCAAACGGGACAGCATCATGGCGGCGCTGTCCTTGCCGGCAACTCTGCGACAAAAGCCTCCTCCGAAGGACTTTTTGGCCGCTCTTCGCGACGATCTCCCTGCGGTTCTCGGGGCGGCGCACGCTCGGCTGAATCGACTACCTGTCCATGCCGAGGCGCTGGAGGACTCCCTCTTCGGCCTGGCCTTCGGCGCCGCGGGCCACGCACTCGCTTTGCCCGACATGTTCGGTGATTCGGCCACCCACCAAGTGGTCGCCGAGGCGGGCCGGGTCACTAGGTCCGGACTCTTCGATGGATTGTGCGGGTCGATTTATGCCCTGCTAGTACTGAACGAGGCCGTGGCCGCGGAAAAGCTCTCGAGAGATACGAATCTGCTGGATCGCGCGGACGGATGGCGCATCTTCGACGGGAAGGCGGGCATTATGCTTGCCGCTCTGCGGATGGAGCATTTCCCCGACGTCGAGTCGGTGCTCGTTCCCGATTTGGCGGCACAGCTGGCGGATGCTGCGCAGCGATACTGCGCGGGTGTCCCGTTGCTTCCTCCTCCGGAAAGCAAGGTGATGACCAATAGATTCACCGCGCAAACATCAGGTCTGATGTACGGCCACCTGGGGCTGGCGTGGTTGTTCGCGGAGGCACACCGTCGGTTCGGTGATGATCTCTTCGTCGATGCAATGAATCATGCTCTGCTCACTGAGTTGGACCATTACGAGAGAGACGACAGAAATATACTTCATTACAAGCAGGGAAAGCGGCTGATACCGTATCTTGCGACGGGATCCGCGGGATTCGGTGTGGCGTTGAACAATGTCGATGTCAAGCGGCTCGACGGCAAAGTGACGTCGAGCCTAGAGGATCTCGCCAGGGTCGATTCTACGTTATTCACCGTCAATTGCAGTTTGTTCAATGGATATGCTGGTCTACTCTACGGTACAAATGGTTTGAAGATGGTCATGGGCCTTCCCGTGCGGCCCGTTTCCGATCTCAATCGGATGGTCCGAAGTATGGCGGTCCGGATGTCGACAGATACCTGGGCTATTCCTGGAGATTCGAATTTCCGTATCACAACGGATCTCGCCTCCGGCTCCAGTGGAGTGATGCACGTGGAGTCCATGATGAAACGACGCGACTATGGGCTTCTGCCTCCTATACCGGAACCAACCCAAGGACTTGGCTCGCGAACCGCGTGATCAAGGCGGCCATGCTCGGCCAAGGGCAACGATTTGAAAGAGAGGAGGATGACATGACTGTACTTGACGTTCTCGAGCTCCAGAAGCTGGAGATTCCCGAACAGTGGCTGGAAGCGGACAATCTGCGAAGCACTCTGAGCCACAACGAATGCGGTACACAAGGTACTAGCTACATCAGCTGGCACGGATGCATCGTTCCGTCGTAGCCGAGAGGCGAACACGCTGACGCGGTATCGTGTCGGTCAAGAATTTCAGCAGACACGATACCGCGCCAGGTTTACTCGGAGAGCATGCGGTGTGACCAGACCACTTTGTCGGTGTAACCGTCGTCTCTGTCCGAGTAAGTGGACGCCAAGTGCGCTGCCACCCCGTCAGCGATGTGGGTCAACTGAAGGTGGATTGGGTCGTCACGGTTCTGGTTGATGACGATCCGATGATGAGTCCGTGGCCCAGCGTCCTTTCCAGGGTTCCGGGCGAACCACTCTGTGCTCAGCTCGTCTTGTTCCGGTGAAAGAGTGGTGGAAGCGATGTCGAAGGTGCCCTGTTCGGCATATGCGTCGACAATCTCTTCGACGTAGGACCGAAGGTCCTCGAACTCTTCGTCGGTGCTGAAGATCGCAATCTCCAGCTTATTGAATAGGCTGGTCATTGGATTCCTTTTGTGGTCTCGGGTCGGACGGCTTCGGCATCAGAGTACCGGTTGGGCGGTTGATGAGCCACCGAAATTTCATTGGTGGGGGAGGTAACTTCGAGAATCATTCGATAATACCTGTGCAGTTTATTTCATATCGATCCGGTCGCAGATGACGAGAACCGTGGCCGGTTGACAAAGGGAGAACGGAATGAAATCGAAATTCGGCAGGAGCCTGGGCGCCGCTATCGTGAGTGCGGGTGTCGTGGTATCGGCGCTCGTCGGAACGGGGGTGGCGGAGGCGGCAACCGTTACCGCTAAGGTCAGGTGCGACAAGGTTGAGAACAAGGGCGGCGCCACCGTTGGCTGGCTGGAAGCAGAGGGGACCGGCAACAACGTGGGAGAGGCGCTCGCGAACGCCGAGAAGAATGTCCAGGTGCCGGAAGGCTACTACAAGCGCCACTGCCGTCCGACAAAATAGCCATCCCGATGCCGGTAAGCAACAGGCCTGGGCCTCCTGAAGGCTGCGGGGCTTTGTAGCGGCAGCGGCCGGTCGGAACACCGTGGGTCCGGTCGCCCGCTGCCCCGGCTGACCGGGACCATCGGAGGCGATCAAATGGTGACGCGCTGCTCTTCGGGAAGCCACAGTTTGTCGGTGGGTTGCACAGTGAAGGTGGCGTAGAACTCTGGCAGGTTGCGGACGGGCTGGTTGCAGCGGAATTCGTTGGGAGAGTGGGGATCAGTGGCGACCTGGTCGGCAGTCGCCTCGTGGCGCCGCTTCTCCCGCCAGGTGCGGGCCCAGGCCATGAAGACGGCGGTGTAATCGAGGGCAGCGCCGCGCTTCTGCATGGCGATCCGGTAGGCGGCCAGCGAGGTGGCGAAACCACGGAGGTCCGCCAGGTTCTCGCCGACCGTGAACTTGCCGTTGACGTGCTGATCGGGTGGGACGCCGTCCGGGACGAGCTTGTCGTACTGGGCGATGAGCATGTCGGCGCGCTCGGCGAAGGCGGCGCGGTCTTCGGGGGTCCACCAGTCGTGCAGGATACCGTCACCGTCGTATCTGGAGCCCTGATCGTCGAAACCGTGGCCCAATTCGTGGCCTATCATCGCGCCGATGCCGCCGTAGTTGACAGCAGGGTCGGCGTCGGGATCGAAGAACGGCGGCTGCAGGATGCCTGCGGGGAAGACGATCATGTTCATGCTGGCCGCGTAATAGGCGTTGACGGTCTGCGGAGTCATCCCCCACTCGCCGCGGTCCACAGGTGTGCCCAATTTGGCCAGCTGACGCCTGCTTTCGAAGACGTTCGCGGCGCGGATACTGGTAACGAGCTGGTCCTTGGTGACGTAGAGGTTCGAGTAGTCGCGCCACTTGTCGGGGTAGCCGATCATCGGCTGGACCTTGTCGAGCTTGGCGATGGCGGCGTCGCGAGTCGCCTTGCTCATCCATTCGGTGCGCTGGAACCGCTCGCGGTAGGCCTCGCGCAGGTTGGCGACAAGATCGAGCGCCTGCTTCTTGGCCTCAGGTGGGAAGTGTTCGGCGACATATTTCTGGCCGAGCAGCTCGCCCGCCGTGGTGTTGATCAGGCGGACCGCCAGCTTCCACCGGTCCTCCGGCTGCTCGAGTCCTTTCAGAGTCTTGCCCGCGAAGTCGAAGTCGGCGTCGGCGAAATCCTTCTTCAGGAAGGGGGCGAATGCGCGGACGATGGCCAGTGTGAAGTACTCGCGCCAGACGGCGATGTCGGTATCGACCCACAGCTGCGCAAAAGCCGTGACGTACGAGGGCTCGTCGACCACCACAGTGGCGAACTCGGCGGGGCTTTCGGATATCGCCGCGAGCCAGCTGTCCCAGTCGAATCCCGGTGCCTGCGTGCGCAACTCAGCCCAACTGCGGATATTGTAAGTCCTGTCGGCGTCGCGGGTGTCGACCTGGTTCCAGTGTCCTGCAGCGATTCCTGTCTCCAGGTCGAGCACGCGTTGTGCCGTGCCTACCGGGTCTGGTAGTCCCGCGCCGGCGCCGAGGCGTTGCAGGTACGTGCGATAGGCGTCGCGGATCGGGGCTTTCGGCAGGTCGCGGTAGTAGGCCTCGTCCGACATGCCGAGGCCGGACTGAGCCATCCTCGGCAGGTAGCGGGTTGAGTCCTTGGGATCGACGCCGACGTACAGCTGGAGCGGAGTGGTCTGAAACTGGGTGCGGAAACCTCCCGTCATGACCAGCTGACCGGCGACGTATGCAAGGTCCGACTTAGTCGCAGCGTTGTCCACGGCCGCGAGCAGGTCGGCGATCGGCTTCGTGCCCTGACGCTCGATCGTGTCGATGTCGAGACAGCCGCGGTAGAGGTCGCGCAGTTTCTGCTCCGGTGAGCCCGGCGCAGCGTCGTCGTCGATGCCCTTGAGGATGGCATTGAGGTTATGGCGGGCGCGCTCGTCCATCTCCTCGAATGAGCCATAGCGGGACTTGTCCGGCGGTAGCTGGTAGGTCCGCAACCAGGTGCCGTTGACGTGAAGATACAGGTCGTCCTGAGGCCGGATTGCGTTGTCAGCCTCGGACAGATCCGGCCCCTCCGGCTTCGTGGACTCCGACGAACACGCTACGGGCACCACGCCGAGAGCGAGCAGAAAAGCGCGGCGGCCAAACGGCGTTACAGTCAAAGAACCCCCCTCAATTTACGCCCGACGCCCGAGCGTACCGGAGAGAGTCGTATGGCCAAAGGGGACTCACGCGCCTGGGTTTGGTTGGACGGCCGCATTACTGCGGCGGTCCAGATACGCACACGTTCGTTCGGTTCCGCCCAACGTTTCAGCGATGAGCCGGACGTGGCCGCTGTTTGCATGTCCTGCCAGGGCACAACCTACGACAGGGCGAACTGCAAGGGTCGACGCCCATCCGATGGCAAAACTGCCCTCTTGTCCGATCGCTCATGTCCGGCATAGTTGCTGGCCAGCCGTCGAGGCTTGTCATCGAACCCGCCATCGATAGCACAGCCAGAACTGGGCAGAATCTCAATATATCCGCGGTTCAGAGGCTCACTGAACCAACGACACCTAACGCCGCCAACGCTTGACAACGACACCCATCGCACGCTAGTTCGATGCGAGTACATGGAGTTACCCATGTACTCACGAAACCAGTTGTCTCCTGGAAGAGCTACAAAAGATCCGAACTCGGTGGCGGATGACCGTTCTGGCGCTGCTTCGCACCAGGGCGGCGCAGTCGCAGACGAGCCGACGAGCCACGGATGGCCGGTCGCCGGATCGCCGGAAGCCGCCGGTCGGCCCGGCGTTGCGCCCGGCGTTCGGCGGGTTTGTGTGTCCAGGTCTCCGGACGCGCGGCCACCCAGCGCTGGGAATGCCAGGCGAACGGGATATGACCCAGGTACAGCGCGACCAGCACCAGCAGCAGCACGATCGGATAGGTGACCAGCGCCGCCGCGGCGAGCGCGACCAGCACCAGCAGTCCCGCCGCCGCCTGCGGCGCCACCGACACCGACTTCATGGCGAGCGTCGGAATGGTGCTGACGCACAGCGCGGCGGCGAACACCGTCCACGCCGCGACCTCGTAGAAGCCGACCCACCAGCCGTCGCCGAACTGCACGAACAGCGCCACCGGCACCATCGCGATGAGCGCACCGGCCGGAGCGGGCACGCCGACGAAGTACTCGCGCGCCCAATCCGGCCGGGTGTCGTCGTCCATCAGGGTGTTGAACCGGGCCAGGCGCAGCACGATGCTGACCGCGAACAGCAGCGCGACGATCCATCCCACGCTGTTGCTGCTGAGCAGGGTCACATACAGGACGAGCGCGGGGGCGACGCCGAAGGAGATGGCATCCGACAGCGAATCCAGCTCGGCGCCCATCTTCGTGGTGGCGTCCAGCATCCTGGCCAGCCTGCCGTCGAGGGTGTCCAGCACGGCCGCCGCGCCGATCATGGCCAGCGCGATATCGAGCTCGCCGTCGAGGCCGAACTTCACCGACGAGAGCCCGGAGCACAGCGCCAGGATGGTGACGATGCTGGGCAGCAGGCGGATGCTCCGCCGCCGGCGCCGCTGGGTGGGTGCCGCCGCTTCCATCACGAGTCGGCGGTTGAGCCGAGCACGGCGAGCACGGTCTCGCCGCCGATCGTGCGCTGACCGGGCTGCACGAGTAGTTCGGTGCCCGGCGGGAAGTACGTGTCGACCCGCGAGCCGAAGCGGATCAGGCCGTAGGTGTCGCCGATGGTCAGCACGTCGCCGACCTGGGCGTCACAGACGATGCGCCGCGCGAGCAGTCCGGCGATCTGCACCACGACCACCCGGCTGCCCTCCGGCGTCTCCAGGACCATGGTGTTGCGCTCGTTCACCGAACTCGCCTCGGGCAGGTCCGCGGAACGGAATTGGCCGGGCTGGTGCAGCACCGTGCGCACGATGCCGGAGACCGGCGTGCGCTGCACGTGCACGTCGAGCACGGACAAGAAGATGCTGACCCGGGGCAGCGGCTCGTCGCCGAGACCGAGCTCGGCGGGGGGAGCGGCGGTGTCGACCAGGGCGATCTCGCCATCGGCGGGGGCGACCACGACGCCCGGCCGGTTCGGCGGCACGCGATGCGGATGACGGAAGAAGGTCGCGCACGCCGCCGCGGCGAACAGACTCGTGCGCCGCACCCATCTGCGCTTGCCGCCGACGACGGCGACCGCGAGGGGCGCGGCGACGAACGGGAGCCCGGCGGGATGCAACGGAGGGATCGCGTTGCGGACCAGGTCGACGACGTGGCCGACTCCGGTTCGTTCAGGCGTGCCGGGCGGGGTGGGACGGCGGGCCACAGGCTCCTCTTTCGTGCTCGATACAAACGGGTTGCGCTTCCTCAACGATAGGACGGGCGCAAGCGTTCACACCTTACGGGAAGGGAGCCTGTGGCACGCGGGGTCAGGACCTGACTCGGGCCCCCGTGACCAGTCGAACCAGGAACAGCAGGATGACCGCGCCGCCCAGGCAGGTGAAGAAGCTGAACCAGAGCCCGGCGCCCTCGACGTCGACTCCGAACAGCCTCAACAGGAACCCACCGAGCAGACCACCGACCACCCCGACGACGATATTCAGCAGAATGCCCTGCTGGGCGTCCGTCTTCATGATCTTGCTGGCGATCCATCCGGCCAGACCGCCGATGATGATCCATCCGATAATCCCGAGACCGAGCATGGTGTCCTCGCATCCTAGTTGGGCCACGCCTCGTGCAGCAGTGGCGTGCTCCGTCGAGATACCCAGCGATTGTCGAAATACGCGCGGCGAATTAGCGACTTTCGGGCTAATATGAGGAAGCCTCATGTCTATCCACCGATGGACATGAGCTGATGAGGGACCGATTTCGATGCTTCGGGGAACACCCGGCGGCGCCGCCGCAGGTACATAGGAGACGCAGATGGCTGCTCGAATCGCCCAGACCACCGGGGCTGAGCACACGGCGCTTCTCGGGCTCGGCGTTTACCGCCCTGCTCGAGTGGTCACCAACGACGAGGTGGCAGGTCCGATCAACTCCAGCGACGAGTGGATCCGCACCAGGTCGGGCATCAAGACACGGCGGTTCGCCGACGAATCGGAGACGATTCAGAGCATGAGCGTCGCGGCCGCGCGCGGCGCGCTGGAATCCTCGGGCCTCGCGGTCGACCAAGTCGATTGCGTGATCGTTGCTACCTCGACCCATCTGTTGCTGACGCCGGCGGCCGCGCCGCGCATCGCCACCGAACTCGGCATGAACGGCGCCGCCGCCTTCGACGTCTCGGCCGGCTGCGCGGGCTTCTGCCACTCGATCGCGCTGGCATCGGATCTGGTCCGCGCGGGTACCGCCGCACACGTGCTCGTGATCGGCGTGGAGAAGCTGACGAACACGGTCAACCCCACCGACCGCTCCACCGCCTTCCTTTTCGCCGACGGCGCGGGCGCGGTGATCGTAGGGCCCGCCGACGAGCCGGGCATCGGCCCCACCGTGTGGGGCTCGGACGGCACCCAGCACCACGCCATCCGGCAGGACAAGGACTGGATGGAGTACTTCCACGAGATCGATGAGAAGGGCCTGGAGGCGGTGCGGCCGTATCTGGCCATGGAAGGCACCGCGGTGTTCCGGTGGGCCGCGCATTCGCTGGAGAAGGTGTGCCGGGACGCCATCGACCGCGCCGGCCTGTCTCCGGAGGACCTGGACGCGATGATCCCGCACCAGGCCAACGGCCGCATCATCGAGATCATGGCCCGGGTGCTGAAGCTGCCCGAGCACTGCGCGCTCGCCAACGACATCGAGGACGCGGGCAACACCTCCGCCGCCTCGATCCCGCTGGCGATGGAGGCGCTGCTGCGCAAGGGCGAGTCCAAGCCGGGCGACACGGCCCTGCTCATCGCGTTCGGCGCGGGCCTCTCCTACGCGGCGCAGGTTGTGAACCTGCCCAACTGGAAGTAACGCCGCACTCGCCGCGGTGCTGTCACGGCCTCCCGTGACAGCACCGCGTCACGCGTGTCCGACGGCGAAGTCGCCGCGCGGGCCTCAGGCGCCCGCCTCGACCGCCGTCTTGATCTTGCCCAGCGTCTCGTTCATGCCGCGCACCAGCTGCTCCTCGAACGAGAGCTCACCGCCGAGCACAGCCTCGATCGCCTTGCGGGAGAACCAGGTGGTGCCGTTGGGCACATCCCGCCGCTCGATCAGCCGCGTGCCCGACTCGGTCGGCTCCAGGGTGTAGCTCCACACCGTCCGGTTCTCGGTGACCCGGAAGGCGAACGCCTGGTTCGGCTCGAAACGCACGATCCGGGAGGTGGTCGGCCAGTATTTTTTGCCGTCGCGATTGAGGTTGACCGTCCAGGTGCCCGCCCGGAGCGAGCCGAGCGCCACCATGCGCACACATTGCGGGCTGAACTCCGGCATCCGCTTCAGATCGGAGACCACCGCCCACACCCGCTCAGGGGGTGCGGCGATGTCGATGGTGGCTTCGAGATTCTTCGGCAACGCTGCCTCCGGGATACGAGCGACGGACCGATGGCCGGTTGTCCGAACGCGTGTGGACGATGCGCGCACATTTTAGACGGGAAGACAGCTACGTCACATTTCGCTACCGACGCACCGGCCGCTGTAATGCGCGGCGGACAATCACAGATAGATGAAGCAACAGACACTGCCTCCAACTTTCGGCGTCCCAACGTGAGGTGATCGGCCGTGAAACTGCGCTCCCTGCTGCATCTTCGACCCGCGGACCAGGTTCCGCTACTGCCCGCCGTCGAGCCCGAGAACAGGCGAAGAACCCGCGGCGCGTCGGCATTCCCGCGCACCGCCCGCGCGGCCGCACAGGAAGAACGTCTGGAGCGCCTGCTCACTCCGCGTGAGCTCGATCTCGTCCGGCATCATCGGCTCTGAGCCGTGGGCGAACGCCCACGACAGACCGCATCGACAGGCTCCATACTCGTCAGGTGAGTTCTCCCGCTGCTACGAAACCGGCCATCCTGAGCGTCGATGACGATCCGGGCGTTTCCCGGGCGGTCGTCCGCGACCTGCGCCGCCGTTACGGCGCCGAATACCGGATTCTGCGCGCGGAGTCGGGTGCGCAGGCGCTGGAGGCGCTGCGCGAGATGAAGCTGCGCGGGCAGCCGGTCGCGGTGTTGATCGCCGACTACCGGATGCCGGGCATGGACGGCATCGAATTCTTGGAGCAGGCGATGGACCTGCATCCCTACGCGCGCCGCGTGCTGCTGACCGCCTACGCCGACACCAACGCCGCGATCGACGCGATCAACGTCGTCGACCTGGACCATTACCTGCTCAAGCCGTGGGACCCGCCGGAGGAGAAGCTCTACCCGGTGCTGGACGGCCTGTTGGAGGCCTGGCGCGGCAGCGAGCATCGGCCGGTCACCGAGACCAAGGTGGTCGGCAATCGCTGGTCGCCCCGGTCGTCACAGGTGCGCGAATTCCTGGCCCGTAACCAGCTGCCCTACCGGTGGTACCTGGCCGACGAGCCGGAGGGCGCGCGCCTGCTGGAGGCGGCGGGGGCCGACCCCGAGCGCTGTCCGGTGGTGATCACCTCGGCGGGCGAGGCGCTCGTGCAGCCCTCCGACAGTGAACTGGCCCGGAACGTCGGCCTGACCGTCGCCGCGGCCGGCGAGTTCTACGACCTGATCGTGGTCGGCGGCGGTCCCGCCGGTCTGGGCGCGGCGGTCTACGGCGCGTCCGAGGGCCTGCGCACCGTGCTCGTGGAACGGACCGCGACCGGCGGGCAGGCGGGGCAGAGCTCGCGCATCGAGAACTACCTGGGCTTCCCCGACGGCCTGTCCGGCGCCCAGCTGGCCGACCGGGCGCGGCGGCAGGCCGCGAAGTTCGGCGCCGAGGTGGTCACCACGCGCGAGGTGGTCGCGCTGGAGGTGAACGGGTCCGCGCGCACCGTGCGGTTCGCCGACGGCGGCAGCCTGTGCGCGCACACGGTGATCATCGCGACCGGCGTCGACTACCGCCGCCATCCGGCGCCGGGCGTCGACGATTTCACCGGGCGCGGCGTGTACTACGGCTCGGCCATGACCGAGGCGTCCGAGTGCGCCGATCACGAGGTCTACATCGTGGGCGGCGCGAACTCCGCGGGCCAGGCCGCGGTGTTCCTGTCCCGCAACGCGCGCACCGTGCACCTGCTGGTCCGGGCGGATTCGCTGGAGCAGTCCATGTCGCACTATCTGATCCAGCAGATCGCGCAGATCGGCAACATCCAGGTGCACACCAACACCGAGGTGGTCGCCGCCGACGGCGCCGATCACCTGCAACAGATCGTGCTGCGCGACAACCGGACCGGCGCCGAGGAGAAGGCCGACGCGGAGCGGCTGTTCCTGTTCATCGGCGCCGCGCCGCAGACCGAGTGGCTCGACGGTGTCGTCACCCGCGACGACGCGGGTTACGTGCTCGCCGGGCCGGACCTGATGGTCGACGGCGCACGCCCCGCGGGCTGGGAGCTGTCCCGGCCACCGCACCATCTGGAGACGAGCGTGCCCGGCGTGTTCGTGGCGGGCGACGTGCACGCCGAGTCGGCCAAGCGCGTCGCCTCCGCCGTCGGCGAGGGCGCGATGGCCGTCATGCTCGTCCACCGTTATCTCGCCTGATCAGGAGGCCGCAATGACTTCGAACCAGACCGCGGACCGCAGCAGCAGGCTGGTGTGCGACCCCGCCGAGCTGCGCACCCTGTTCCTGTTCGAGAAACTGAACGACGAGCAACTGGAATGGCTGTGCGCCGACGGCCGGATCGAGACCATCGAACCCGGTCTCGTCTTCCGCGAAGGCGAACCGGCCACCTGCTTCTACGTGCTGATGGACGGCGAGGTGGTGCTCACCAAACAGTCCGCGGGCGCGGAGATCGAGCTGGTCCGCACCGAGCACCACGGCTCCTACGCGGGCGCGTGGATGTCCTATATCGGCGACAAGGTCGAGCAGACCTACAACGGCTCGATGTACGTGACGCGACCGTCGCGGTTCTACGTGCTGGACGCCGAGGTCTTCGCCCGGATGATGCACGAGTGGTTCCCGATGGCGGTGCACCTGCTCGAGGGCGTGTTCTTCGGCAACCGCAACACCAACGCGCGCATCGGCGAGCGCGAACGGCTGCTCGCGCTCGGTTCACTGTCGGCGGGTCTCACCCACGAGCTGAACAATCCGGCCGCCGCGGCGGTGCGCGCCACCGCAGGCCTGCGCGAACGAGTCGCCGGCATGCGGCACAAGCTCGCGATGATGGCGGAGGGCAAGTTCGATCCGTCCTCCCTCGGCGCCTTGGTGCGCCTCCAGGAGGAGGCGGCCGCCCAGGTCGCGAAGGCGCCGGAACTCTCGCCCATGGAGGCCGCCGACCGGGAGGACCTGCTCGGCGAATGGCTGGAGGAGCACGGCATCGCCGACGGCTGGAACCTCGCGCCGAACTTCGTCCAGGCCGGCTTCGACACCGACTGGCTGGAGCGCGTGGCCGCCACGCTGGAAGGCGCTCCGGAACAGGTGTTCCAAGGCGCCGTCCGCTGGCTGAACTACACCATCGAGACCGAGTTGCTGATGAACGAGATCGGCGATTCGACCACGCGGATCTCCTCGCTGGTCGGCGCCGCGAAGCAGTACTCGCAGATGGACCGGGCGCCGTTCCAGGTGGTCGACATCCACGAACTGCTCGACAGCACGCTGGTGATGCTCAGCCGCAAGATCGGTGACGGGGTGCGCGTGGTCAAGGAGTACGACCGCACCCTGCCCCAGGTGCCCTGCTACGCCGCCGAGCTCAACCAGGTGTGGACCAACTTGATCGACAACGCGGTGTACGCGATGAACGGCGAAGGCACCTTGAGCATCCGCACCAGGCACGAGAACGACTGCGCGGTCGTGGAGATCGGCGACACCGGCTCCGGCATCTCGCCGGAGGCGCGCAACCGGATCTTCGAACCGTTCTTCACCACCAAGCCGATGGGCGAGGGCACCGGGCTCGGACTGGACATCTCGTTCCGCATCGTGGTCAACAAGCACGACGGCGACATCCGGGTGGACTCCGAGCCGGGCGACACCAGGTTCAGCGTCCGGCTGCCGCTGCACCGCCCCGGACAGGAGCAGATCGACGGCGCCACCGCGGCGAACACGGAAGGACAATCATGACCGAGCAACTCGCGGGCATCGATCCCGCCGTCGCACCCAGCGGTCCCGGCTGCGCGGAGTGCGAGCAGAACTCCGGCTGGTGGGTGCATCTGCGCCGCTGCGCCCAGTGCGGGCATGTCGGCTGCTGCGACACCTCCCCCGCGCAGCACGCGACCGGTCACGCGAAGAGCACCGGTCACCCGTTCATCCAGAGTTTCGAGCCGGGTGAGGACTGGTACTACAACTTCGAGACCGGAGAGATGTACACCGGCGGACCGGAATTGGCGCCACCGCACAGTCATCCGGCTGATCAGGGCGTGCCGGGCCCGCGCGGGCGCGTTCCGGCGGATTGGCAGGCACACATTCACTGATCCCGGCGGAACCGGTACGCTGCTGCGAACGCCGGGGCCTCCGGCACCGAGATCCACCCGGGAAAGCACGGTATGAAACGAACTTCCGCCATCGTCCTGGCCGTCGGGACGGTGGGTTTCCTGCTGGCAGGCTGCGGCGGAGCGGACGAGTCCACCGACGCGAACGGATTGCGCAAGGGCTCCGCGAGCGCGACCACGTCCGCCTCGGCCGCGCGCACCACGACCGCTCCCGACACCGCTACTCCGGATACCCCGGCGAACACGGAGGAGCCGGCCACGACGAACCAGAGCGATCCCTCGCTCGGCCCGGCGTCCAGCACCACCTGCGGTGAATTCCGGAAGCTGGACACCGACGGCGAGAAGGCGCTGATCGAGCAGATCCTCGCGGAGAACCCGGGCGGCCCGTTCGACGGCAGCCCGAACGTCGCGCTGGGCACCGCCAAGCTGGTGTGCCTGTCGCCGAGCGTCGCAGGCACCTCGGTCGCGATCGCCGCCGGAATCGTGAAGAAGTAGGCGGACGACCCCTCCTCCACGGGCCGCGGAACGATGAACCGTGACCGATGCCGTGCTGACGCGGCAGAATGGCACAGTGGCAGAACTGGCACTCACCGCCCGCTTGAATCCCTCCGCCGCTGACGCCCGGCGCGGGGTGGTCCGGCTGCATCCGGAGGCGCTGACCGCACTGGGATTGCGGGAGTGGGACGGAATCATCCTGGTCGGCTCACGGCGCACGGCCGCGGTGGTCGGCGTGGCGCGCCAGGGAACGCCCGCCGGGGTCGCCCTGCTCGACGACGTCACGCTGTCCAACGCCGGGTTGCGTGAAGACGCGACCGTGGTGATCTCCCCCGCCACCGTCTACGGCGCGAAACAGATCACGGTGAGCGGCTCGGTACACGCCACCCGGACGATTCCGGGCGCGACCCTGCGGCAGGCGCTGCTCGGGAAGGTCGTCACGGTCGGCGACGCGGTCTCGCTGTTGCCGCGCGACCTCGGCCCCGACATCAGCTCCGCGGCGGCCAGCCAGGCGCTGTCACGCACTTTCGGCATCGCCTGGACCACGGAGTTGCTCACCGTCACCGCCACCGATCCGCGCGGGCCGGTGAGCGTGCAGCCGAATACCGCGGTCGTCTGGGGCGCGGGGGCGGTAGCCGCACGCGCCGCCGCCGATCTGGCCTCGGCCGGAACCCCGATCCCGGTGGGCGAGGCCTCGCGCGGCGCCATCGAGGCCGCCGTCTTCGACACGGCCGCGGGCACCAACGGCGCCACGGTGGGCCGGATCGCGGCGCCCGGGGACGCCACCGCGATCATCTCGGTCGAAGACCTGGCCGGCGCGCGCAGCCAGGCCGCGAAGCTCGGCGAATGGCTCACCCTCGCCTTGGACGAGCCCGAACTGCTGCGCACGCTCGGCGCACGCCCGCACCTCGGCGTGCTGATCACCGGCCCGGCCGGTGTCGGCAAAGCGACGCTGGCCCGCTCGGTCGCTGCCCCGCGGCGCGTGGTGGAGCTGGACGGCCCCACCATCGGTGCGGCCGAGAGCGGGGCGCGGCTGCGCGTGGTCGCCGAGGCGGTGGCCGATATCGGTTGCGGCAAGGGCGGCGTCCTGCTGATCACCGACATCGATGCGCTGCTGCCCGCGGCCGCCGAGCCGGTCGCCACGCTCATCCTCGACCAGTTGCGCGCCGCGATCGCCGAACCCTGCGTCGCGTTCCTCGCGACCACGGCGCATCCCGCCGGGATCGACCAGCGGCTGCGGGCACCGGACCTGTGCGACCGCGAACTCGCGCTGCCGCTGCCGTCGGCCGCCGTGCGCAAGGCGCTGCTCGAGCAGCTGTTGCGCCGGGTGCCGACCGCGGAGCTGAAGCTCGACGAGATCGCCGCGCGCACGCCGGGATTCGTGATGTCGGATCTGGCGGCGCTGTGCCGGGAGGCGGCGCTGCGCGCGGCGTCACGGGCCAGGGAGCAGGGCGAGCCACAGCTCACCCAACCCGACCTGCTCGGCGCGCTCGAGGTCATCCGGCCGCTGTCGCGCTCCGGTATGGAGGAACTCGCCATCGGCAGCCTGAGCCTGGACGACGTCGGCGACATGGTGGAAACCAAGCAGGCGCTGACCGAGGCGGTGCTGTGGCCGCTGCGGCACCCGGACTCCTTCGCCCGCCTCGGCATCGAGCCGCCGCGCGGGGTGCTGCTCTACGGCCCGCCCGGCTGCGGCAAGACCTTCCTGGTGCGCGCGCTGGCCGGTACCGGTCAGCTCAGCGTGCACGCGGTCAAGGGCGCCGAACTGCTGGACCGGTGGGTCGGCTCGTCGGAGCGCGCGGTGCGCGAATTGTTCCAGCGGGCGCGCGATTCCGCGCCGTCGCTGATCTTCCTGGACGAGGTGGACGCGCTGGCCCCGCGCCGCGGCCAGAGTGCCGACGCCGGTGTCGGCGACCGGGTGGTCGCGGCACTGCTCACCGAACTCGACGGCGTGGAACCGTTGCGTGACGTGGTGGTGCTGGGCGCGACCAACCGGCCGGAGCTGATCGACCCCGCGCTGCTGCGGCCGGGCAGGCTGGAACGGCTGGTCTTCGTACCGCCGCCGGACGCCGCCGCCCGGCGGGAGATCCTGCGCACCGCCGGCCGCGCGGTGCCGCTGGCCGCCGACGTCGACCTGGACGCGCTCGCCGAGAAACTGGACGGCTACTCCGCCGCCGACTGCGCGGCGCTGCTGCGCGAGTCCGCGCTCACGGCGATGCGCCGGGACATGCACGCGGCCGACGTCACCGCGGCCGACGTGCTGGCCGCCCAGGCGGTGGTGCGGCCCTCGCTCGACCCGTCACAGATCGACACGCTGCGCCGGTACGCGGACAGCCGCGGCTAGATCACAAGCGAGGCGCGAACTTCAGCCAATCCCTGGTAATTCGGGCTACGCCGCAGTTTTCCACTCGCAGACATTTATTGGCGAATTTCCAGCAATCACAAGATCTGGTGCGCACCACGGGTATGTTCGACAATCGTGCGCAGGGTCAGGGTCGGCGAGATCGTCGACGCGACCACGGCCTTCACCGGAGCCGCGGTCGCGGGCGTCACGCTGTTCCTGCCGGTCACCGTCAGCGCCCAGAGCCAGTCCACGTCGTACCGGATCGCCGGCCTGCTCAACAGCGTGCCGCGCAGCGCGGCGCTGGGGGTGATCGTCGCCGTGGCGGTCGCCGTGCTGGTCTCCACCACCACGCGGCCGCTGACCGGGTGGGCGACCGCGACGGCCGCCGCCACGGCCCAGCTGATCAACCACTTCGCCGGACGCCAGGCGTCGACGGCCGAGATGCTCACCACGCAGAACTACATCGACTCGGTGTGCGCCGCGGTACTGCTCGGCGGGCTGGGAGCCGTGGTGTTGCGCCGCCCGCTGCCCGGCGCGGCCTTCGCGGTGGGCGGAGTGGGATTCTTCGGCTTCGGCGATCTGGCGGAACTGCTGAACATCAACGTGGACGCGTACGCGGTGCTGGAGACCCCGACGCGCTGGATGCTCGGCGCGGCGCTGGCCCTGCTGGTGATCAGCACCCTGCACAACTGGAAGCGCACCGAGGAGCCGAAGACGCCGCGCATGGCGATCGCACTGCCGGTGACGCCGATCCTCGCCGCCATGGTGCTCGCGCTGGTGGTCCTGGCCGGTACCGAGTGGCTGGGCCGCCAGTACAGCAAGCTGCCCGCCGAGAGCCACCTGGTCGAGATCGGGATCGTCGTCGCGGCGACGATCGTCAGCGCGACCGCCGCGGCCATGCTGCTGCCCGGCCGCGACGGCACCGGTGTCTACCTGGCCGTGAGTCTCACCGCGGCGGTCGACGCCGTGGGTTACGCGGTCCGGCCCGGCTGGACCTCCGCGGTGCTGATCGCCTTGACCGCCGCCGGACTCGCCATCGGCGCCCGCATGCCCTCGGCCGCCCTCGCCATCCTGCTGCTCGCGGGTATCGCGGTCTTCGCCATCGTCACCTCGACCTCCGCGGGGACCGTCGCCTTCGCGGTGATCAGCGGCGTCATCGCGTTGACCGCGGGTTACTGCTGCGGCACGGCGCGACCGCACTACGCGCCCAGCGGTGTGCTCGCGATCACCGCGCTCTACCTTCCCTCGGCGGTGTCGGTGATGCCGGACAAGTTCAAGGACTGGCGCGAGGACGTGACGGTGCACGACGCCACCCCGGGCCGCACCGCGCTCGCCATCGTCATCGGCAGCGCGATCGGACTCGTCGTACTGCGCAAATTCCGGCCGCGTAGCAAGCGCCGGGCAAAGGGGCAATCGGAAAGCGAATCATTAGCGGATATATAGCCGCTGTTCCCGCGGATGGCGGACGCCATACTTACCCCTTCCGCGAAAAATGCAGGCTTTACGTAGGATTGTCCAGGACACCCCGCCGCCCCTACCCGACGGAGTGAAGTTTGCTCGCAATCCTGCTCGCTCATGCCGCAGCCGCCTTGACGGCACCGCTGTGGGTGCGGGCACTGGGGCGCAACGCTTTCTACCTGTTGGCCGCGGTGCCACTCGGCTGTCTCGGCTGGGTGATTGCGAATTGGTCCGAGCCGCAGCGCGTTCGCCTGAGCTGGGCGCCGAGCATCGCATTGAACATCGATCTGCGGTTCGACACGCTCGCGGCGGTGCTGTGCGCGCTCGTCCTGGGCATCGGAGCGCTGGTCCTGGTCTACTGCGCCAGGTACTTCGAGAACGACCAGGCGCGGCTCGGGGTGTTCGCCGCCGAGCTGGTCGCGTTCGCCGGCGCCATGTTCGGCCTGGTCACCAGCGACAACATGGTGCTGCTGTATGTGTTCTGGGAAGCGACGACGGTGCTGTCGTTCCTGCTGATCGGTCACAACGCCGAGCAGGCGGCCAGCCGCAGGGCCGCGATCCAGGCCCTGCTGGTGACCGGCGCGGGCGGATTGGCGATGCTGGCAGGCATCGTCGTGCTGGGCACGGCGAACGGCAGCTATCTGCTGTCGGATCTGCTCGCGAATCAGCCGCCGAGCGGGGTCGCGGTCGACGTCGCGGTGGCGCTGCTGCTGGTGGGCGCGCTCACCAAATCCGCGGTGGTGCCACTGCATTTCTGGCTGCCCGGCGCGATGGCGGCGCCGACGCCGGTGAGCGCGTACCTGCACGCCGCGGCGATGGTGAAGGCAGGCGTGTACCTGATCGCCCGGCTCGCACCGGTCTTCGCGCAGAGCCCGGTGTGGCATCCGCTGGTGCTCACCCTCGGCCTGGCGTCGATGCTGCTGGCGGGGCTGCGATCATTCCAGGTAGTCGACCTGAAACTGGTGCTGGCCTTCGGCACGGTGAGCCAGCTGGGATTCCTGATCGTGCTGGTCGGCATCGGCACGCCCGACGCCGCGCTGGCGGGCGTGACGATGATCGTCGCGCACGCGCTGTTCAAAGCGTGCCTGTTCCTGGTGGTCGGGATCATCGATCACGGTGCGGGAACGCGCGACCTGCGCAGGCTGTCCGGTCTCGGCCGCCGCGCTCCGGTGCTGTACGGCACCGCGATCCTCGCGGCGCTCAGTATGGCCGGCATCCCGCCGCTGCTCGGTTTCGTCGGCAAAGAAAGCGCGCTGAGCGCCGTCATGAACGCGGACGTACTCACCGCGCCCGCACGCGGGGCGGTGCTGGCCTGCGTCGTGCTCGGTTCGATACTGACGGTCGCTTACAGCATCAGGTTCGTCCAGGGCGCATTCGCCGACAAGGGTGTCGAAGGTGAGCCCGCTCCCGGCGCCACCACACCGCTCGCCCACCACCCGAGCGAAGTGCCCGTCGCCGCGGGCCGGCCGGAACCCGAGGACCATCTCCGCTGGCACCCCCCGGGTGCGCTCTTCCTGGCGTCACCGGTGCTCCTCGCCGTCGCGGGCCTGGTGGCCGGTCTCGCGCCGTCCTGGTTGGACGCACGGTTGCGCCCCTACGCCGAAACGCTTGCCGGCACGCCGGTTTCCCATCTGGCGCTGTGGCACGGCTTCGGCCCCGCCCTGGCGGCGACCCTGCTGATCGTCGTCGGCGGCGTCCTGCTGTACCGGCTGCGCGACCGCTTCCCGGAATCGGACCACCCCCGCCTGGGCAATGCCGACCGGGCCTACGACGCCACGCTGCGCGCGATGGACACCCTCTCCCTGCGGATGACCGGCGCCGTACAGCGTGGGTCGCTGCCGCTGAGCCAGGCCACGATCCTGGTCACACTGATCATCCTGCCGACCGTCCTGCTCGCCCTGGGCACCCGTACCGGAGTCACGTTGCGCCTGTGGGATTCGCCGCTGCAATCGGCCATCGGGGCGATCATGGTGGTCACCGCGCTCGCCGCGACGGTGCTGCGCAACCGGTTGGCGAGCGTGCTGGTCGTCGGTGTGACCGGATACGGCAGTGGTGTGATCTTCGCGCTGCACGGCGCGCCCGACCTCGCGCTCACCCAATTCCTGGTGGAGACGCTGACGCTGGTGATCTTCGTTCTCGTGCTGCGCGTTTTTCCCGCGCGGATCGAGGCGAGCCGCAGGACCGCGTTCAAGGTGCGCAGGGCGCTACTGGCGGTGGGAACGGGAACGGTGGTCGCGGTCCTGGCCGGGTTCGCCGTCGCGGCCCGCACCGCCGAACCCGTCTGGCCTCGGATCCCCGACGCCGCCTACGAGTTCGGCGGCGGCAAGAACGCCGTCAACGTCTTGCTCGTCGACCTGCGGGCATGGGACACCCTCGGCGAGATCTCGGTGCTCGTCGTCGCCGCGACCGGCGTGGCCTCACTGGTCTTCCGCAGCAGGCGTTTCGGCAGCGCGCCACGGGCGGCGGACTCTCCCGACTATGATCCGGCGCTGGTGAGCTGGCTGCCCGCGGGCCGGTTGGTCGACCGGGCCGAGCGGTCGATGGTCCTGCAGATCACCACGCGCCTGGTGTTCCCCACCATCATGGTGTTGTCGGTCTACTTCTTCTTCTCCGGCCACAACGCCCCCGGCGGTGGCTTCGCGGGTGGGCTCACCGCCGGGCTCGCGCTGACCCTGCGGTATCTCGCGGGTGGCCGCTACGAGCTGGGTGAGGCGCTCCCCGTAGACGCGGGCCACGTCCTCGGGGCGGGCCTCACGCTGGCGGCGGGCACCGCGGTGTCGTCGCTGCTGCTCGGCGCGCCTCCGCTGTCCTCGGCGATCATCGAGGTTTCGCTGCCGGTGGTCGGGCACGTCAAGGTGGTCACCGCGCTGCTGTTCGATCTCGGCGTCTATCTCATCGTGGTCGGCCTGGTGCTGGACGTGCTGCGCAGCCTCGGCGCGCGGCTGGACAGCGAGCTGGCCGACGCCGAGACCCCCTCGGCGAACGGGGGTTCCGGCGCATGACGGCCAACCTGACCTTGCTGGTGGTGATCGGTGTCCTGGTCGCGTGCGGGGTGTACCTGATCCTGGAACGCGCGGTGTCGAAGATGCTGCTCGGGTTGATCCTGTTCGGCAACGCGGTGAACCTGCTGATCCTCACCGCGGGCGGCGGCGACGGTAAGCCGCCCATCCACGGCGCCGCCGACACCGAGGAGATGGCCGACCCGCTCGCCCAGGCGATGGTGCTCACCGCGATCGTGATCACCATGGGCATCGCGGCATTCGTGCTCGCCCTCGCCTACCGCGCCTACATGCTCACCACCAGCGACGACGTCGCCAACGACGAGGAAGACGCGGAGGTCGCCCGGCGGCGGGCCGGAGAGGATCCGGAGACGTGACCCCCGCTTCCGGCCTGCTGCCGATCCTCATGCCGCTGCCGGTGCTCGTTCCGCTGCTCGGCGCCGCGGCCACGCTCGTCTTCGGCCGCAGGCCCCGGATCCAGAGCGCGGTCAGCGTCGGCGCGCTGTCCTGCGTCGTGGTGATCTGCGGCCTGCTGCTGTTCCTGGCCGACCGGCACGGCACCACCGCGTTGCAGGTCGGCAACTGGGCGGCCCCGATCGGCATCACGCTGGTGGTGGACCGGCTCTCGGCGGCGATGCTGCTCGTCTCGTCGATCGTGCTGTTGTCGGTCGCGCTCTACGGCGCGGGCCAGAACATCCGCGACGGCGACGAGCGGCAGCCGACCTCCATCTACCGGCCCACATATCTGGTTCTGACCGCCGGTGTCTCGGCCGCCTTCCTCGCCGGTGACCTTTTCAACCTCTTCGTGGGCTTCGAAATTCTGCTCGCGGCGTCGTTCGTGCTGCTCACCGTGGGCGCGACCACCGAACGCATCCGGGCGGGCGTGGCCTACGTGATGGTGTCGATGGTCGCGTCACTGATCTTCCTCACCGGCATCGGACTGACCTACGCGGCCACCGGGACACTGAATCTCGCCCAGCTCGCCGTCCGGTTCGGCGCCGTGCCGGAGGGCACGCGCACGGCCGTCTTCGCGGTGCTGCTGGTGGCGTTCGGCATCAAGGCAGCCGTCTTCCCGCTGTCGAACTGGCTGCCCGACTCCTATCCGACCGCCCCGGCCCCGGTCACCGCCGTGTTCGCCGGCCTGCTCACCAAAGTCGGTGTCTACGCGATCATCCGGACGCACTCGCTGCTGTTTCCCGACGGCGGCTTCGACTCGGTGCTACTGGTGTGCGGCCTGCTCACCATGCTCGTGGGCATCCTCGGCGCCATCGCGCAGAGCGACATCCGCCGTCTGCTGTCGTTCACGCTGGTCAGCCACATCGGATACATGGTGTTCGGGGTCGGGCTGGCCAATGCGGCCGGGCTGGCGGGCGCGGTGTTCTACGTGGCGCACCACATTCTGGTGCAGACCGCGCTGTTCCTGGTGGCCGGACTGATCGAGCGGCAAGCTGGATCGACCTCGCTGCGCCGACTGGGCGGGCTCGCCGCGGTGAGCCCGCTGCTGGCCGTGCTGTTCTTGGTTCCCGCGCTCAATCTCGGTGGCATTCCCCCGTTCTCGGGGTTCATCGGCAAGGTGGCGCTCCTGCAGGCGGGCGCCGAGAAGGGCAGCGTGCTGGCCTGGGTGCTGGTGGGCGGCGCTGTGCTCACCAGTCTGCTCACCCTCTATACCGTGGCCCGGGTATGGAGCAAAGTGTTCTGGCGACCGCGCGAAGACGCGCCCGAGGGCCATCTCACCGCGGCGAAGCCGCCGACGTTGATCGAGGACACGACCGACGTGCACTACGACGAGCGCACCGATCCCGGCCGGATGCCGCCGCTGATGGTGCTGTCCACGGCGGCGCTCGTCACGGTCGGTCTGTGCCTGGCGGTCCTGGCAGGCCCGATCCTCGCGATCGCCGACCGGGCGGCGATCGACCTGCGCGATCCCGGCGTGTACATCAATGCGGTGCTGGGCGGCTCGCCCGGCGAACCGGGAGGTCCGCGATGAGCGCCGAGCAGACCCGGCGGGGCCCGCGGCGCGACACGGTGGTCCGGGTCGGCATCCTGGTGTGGCTCACCGTGGTCTGGCTCGCCCTGTGGGGCGATCTCAGCGTCGCGAACATACTGGGCGGGCTGGTGGTCGGCGCACTGATCATGGTGGCGCTGCCGCTGCCGAGAGTGCCGGTGACCGGTCGGTTGAATCCGCTTCCGCTGGTCGAATTGATCGTGGTGAGTGCGTATTACGCGCTGAAGTCGAGTCTCCAGGTCGCGTGGTTCGCGATCCGCCCCGCCGGGGCGCCGGTGTCCGGGGTCCTGCGGGTGTACTCGGCCACGCGGTCGGATCTGGTGCTGGTGCTGTGGACCGACGTGCTCAACCTGATCCCCGGCACCATGGTGCTGGAGATCGACCGCGGGCGCTGCGTCGTCTACGTGCACGTCCTCGACGTGGGCAGCGACGCGGCCGTGGCCGAGTTCTACCGGACCACGCGACGATTGGAACGCCTGCTGATCGAAGTGTTCGAACGCCCGACCGGATGGCCGCACTCCCGGCCGACCACACCACCGGAGGTGACAGGGTGACCGTCGTCGCCGTCCTCGCCGCCGTCATCCTGGCCGCGGCCGCCCTGCTCACCACCTACCGCGTCGTGGTGGGACCGAGCACCCTGGACCGGGTCGTCGCCGTCGACTCGCTGATGGCCATCGCCGCCTCCGGACTGGCCGTGTGGGCGGCCTACAGCGCCGACACCACCGTGGTGCCCGCGATCGTGGTGCTGGCGCTGGTCGGCTTCCTCGGCTCGGCCGCGGTGTCCCGATTCCGGGTGCGGGACGAAAAATGAACCTCTGGCAGGTGCTCGCGGGCGCCCTGATCCTGTTCGGCTCGACGCTCGCGCTGACCGCCGCGATCGGGATCGTGCGCTTCCCCGACACGCTGACCCGGATGCACGCCGCCACCAAGCCGCAGGTCGTCGGACTGATCCTGGTGCTGGTGGGCGCCGCGATCCAGCTGCGCGGTCAAGGCAACGTCTGGGCACTGGTGCTGGTCGGGCTGTTCACCCTGGTCACCGCCCCCGTGATCGCCCACATCATCGGGCGCACGGCCTACCGGGAGCAGCGCCACCGCGACGGTCTGCTGCGCGTCAACGAGATGCGCGACGACGACGTCGATTGACCCGCCCGACCGGCTTCAGCGCGTGGCGGGCTCGACTTCCCGTTCGGCCTGGCGTGGCACTCGCACCGTCGCGAACCACGTCGCGTGGAACGCCGCCGCCAGTCCGGCCAGCAGCCCGAGCACGACGGTGCCCGCGAGCACCGGGTAGTCGGCCATCGGCACGGCGAGGTACCGGTAGGACAGCAGCAGCGCGGCCAGCACGACCGCACCGGAGGCGACCAGCCGGACCCGGAACCATCCCCAGCCGCGCTCGGGCTCGCGCAGCGCCGATTCGACGGTGAGGCACAGCACCGCGCCCGCGACCAGGTCGACGCCGTAGTGGTAACCGAAACCGAGGGTGGCGGTCAAGGTGGCCAGCAGCCAGAACGCGCCACCCCAGCGCAGCCAGCGCGGAGCGGGCTCGCCGTCGATGCCGCGGCGGGTGTGCAGGAACACCGACAACGCCCAGGCCGTGTGCATGGAGGGCATGCAGTTACGCGGAACCGCGGCGTCGAACGGCAGCGGCATCGGATTCCGATCGATGGGCGGTACCACGCCCGGCCAGTAATTGCCCAGTTGCAGCCCGTTGCCGTCGGGTCCGTACGCGAACATCGGCCCGACCACCGGGAACAGCACGTAGACCAGGGGCCCGATCAGCCCGAGCACGAGGAAGGTTCGCACCAGATAGTGCGACGGCCACCGGCCTGAGGACACCACTCGGCGCAGCTGCCACACAGCCACGACGATCGCCGCCACGGGCAGCTCGATATAGACCCAGTGCAGCACCGCGTAGACCACCGGCCCGAGCGCGTCGACCGCACGGCCGAGCACCCACGACGGGTCGCCCAGCGCATGGTCGGCCAGCATCACGTACTCGTCGAGCACTGTGGGTTTGCCGATCACGGTGACGTGCAGCCACACGTCGCCGACCTTGGTGGCCAAGACGAGCAACGCGCCGAGCGCGACCGCGTGCAGCGCGTCGCGCCGTTCGCGGCCGGACCAGCGCAGCCAGGCCACCAGCGCCAGGCCGGTCAGCACGATCACCGGACCGTTGCCGACCGCGAACGGCTCCCCCGCCAGCAAGCGGGCGCCCGCCCACACCACATCGACGGCCACCGCGACGCCGGCCGCGACCCATCGCCGCCGCGTCGAAATACCCACCAGCGCAAGCACCAGCCCGGCCCAGGGCACGGACATGGATTTGGGTGTGCCGACGTAATCCCGCGCCACACTCTCCAGCGGGCCTTCGAATCCCTGCCACATGGCGACGGCCTGCAGCACGAGCAGCAGGACCGGCACCGCGGCCACCGCCGCGGTGACCCGGACCCGGGTCTGTGGCACGCGACGGCTCGGTGCCGCGCTTCCTACTCTGGAACCCGGGTCTTCGACAAGCATCCGACCATAGTAAACGGGGGGTGAACGCCGTCCCCCCGGCCAGCTGAACGGCAACCGACCTATCCGCGGCCGGACGCTACTGTTTCAGCTCCTCGACCAGCGCGTCCACCACCGCGACCAGATCGCCCTGCGATGCCGCGGCAACCCGGCGCTGCCGCTGATAGGAGGCGCCCCGCTTGGGAATCTCGGCCACCAGCGCGAGTTCGTCCGCGCAGCCCAGCCGCGCAGCCGTCGGCTCCAGCCGGTTCAGCAGATCGTTCAGGTCGTCGGTGACCAAACGCTCGTTGCTGTCGGCGTCGGTGATGATGATCGCGTCCAGCCCGTAACGGGCGGCGCGCCACTTGTTCTCCTGCACATGCCACGGCGGCAGCGTCGGCAGGTCCTCGCCGTTCTCGACGCGGTGATCCAGGTCGACGATCAGGCAGTGGATGAGCGCGGCCATCGCGGCGAGCTCGGCGCGGGTGGAGATGCCGTCACAGACCCGCACCTCGATGGTGCCCCACTTCGGCGCCGGGCGGATGTCCCAGTGCATGCCGCCGAGCTGCGTGAAGACCCCGGTCTTGAGCTGGTCGTGCACGAAATGCTCGAACTGGGTCCAGTTCTCGAACTGGAACGGCAGGCCCGCGGTCGGCAGCTGCTGGAACATCAACGTCCGATTGCTGGCGTAGCCGGTGTCCGACCCGGACCACATCGGCGAGGACGCCGACAACGCGAGCAGATGCGGATACGACAGCAGCAACGAGTTGAGGATCGGGAACACCTTGTCGCGGTGGGAAACACCGACGTGCACGTGCACGCCCCAGATCATCATCTGCCTGCCCCACCACTGCGTGCGGTCGATCAGCTCGTCGTAGTGCTCTGACCGGGTCAGCTGCTGGGCCGACCACTGCGCGAACGGATGGGTGCCCGCGCAGAACACGTCGACGCCGAGCGGGTCGCCCGCGCGGCGCACCGTGTTCATGGTGCCGGTCAGGTCCTCCACCGCCGCGCCCACGGTCTCGTGCACGCCGGTGACGAGCTCCACGGTGTTGCGCAGCAGCTCCTTGGTCACCTGCGGGGTGCCGTCGTGGGCACGCAGCTCACCGAGCGAATCGAAGACCTCCGCGGCGGTATTCGACAGATCGCGGGTCACCTTGTCCACCAGCGCGATCTCCCATTCGACCCCGATGGTGGGCCGGGGCGAACCTTCGAAGGGAACGTGCTCGATTCCTGCCCCGGCCATATGCCACCGCGCTACTGGATCACGCCACAGGCGACACGGCCACCCGCGTCGCCCGTCGCTAGGGTCGATTCGTCGGGGCCCGCGACGCCATCGGCACGGACGTAACGGTTGGGGATGTTGCCGAAGTTGTCGGCGTCGGCGTGGATGATCAGGGCCTTGCCCTTCACGTCGTCCAGCGTGACCTTGTCGGTGGTGGTGACCAGCTTGGCGGCGCCGTCGGAGCGCACCTCCAGCGAGGTCAGATCACCGCTGGCCGGGTGCGCGTTGGCGCTGCCGACCTGCAGATGACCACCGGCGGACAAGAAGTCGCCTGCCGGGCCGCCGGTCGGCGCGACCGAGTTCGCCTCGCACTTGCCGACCTGGTGCACATGCATGCCGTGGAACCCGGGACGCAGCCCGTGTGCCTCGACGGTGACCTGCAGGTGGCTGCCGTCCTCGGTGAAGTTCGCGGTGCCGACCGAGGCGCCCGAGGGGTCCTTGAGGTCCACCTTCGCCCCGGACTCGGTGTGCGGCGTGCCGTGCTCGGTGCTCGACTGTCCGGCCGGAGCGGGGGACCCGGTCCACACCGGCGGGGTCGTCCCCTGGACGTCACTCGACTCCTGGCTGTTCGAGCAGGCGGCGAGGCCGAAGACCGCGACCGCGAGCACCGGGGTCACAGTCCGCCAGGACGGGCGTCGGGTTGTGGACGGGGCCATCGGGGAACTCCTTTACGAGTACCGAGTTTACGAGTAAAGCTGGGTGGACACGTTCGTTACCGGACAAGATGATGCCACGCCCGCCGTGTCACGCCCTCGACAGGGCGGGGCGCCCTCATCCGGTCTCGGCCGGTCCGCGCGTACGCGGCGGCCACACGGGTCAATTACCCGTGACGATCACCGTTACACCCGGCCCGGAGTCTCCGATCCCGCTGGACTTCGGTGCGACCGACGCGCCCAGCTCGTCGGCGACGGCCTGCGCCGCCTCCTTGTCGCCGGGTGAATTGCCGTAGTACACCGTGGTTTTCGCGATGCTCGCGCCCGGGTAGTTGCCGGTTTCCGCGATCGTCCAGCCACTTGCCGAGAGCTGGTCGGCCGTCTTGGCGGCGAGCCCGGGCACCATGCTGTTGTTGAGCACGCGCACCGGCACCGAGCGGGCCGCGGTGGAGGTGGTCGGCGCGGCGGTGGTGGTCGGTGTCCCGGTCGCCACCGCGGTGGACGAGGACGCGGCCTGCGCCCTGGGCGCGGTCGTGCTCGCCGGAACCTGGGGCGCGGCCGACGCGCTCGAGGTCGGTGTTTCGCTGGTTCCCGAGGCGTCGGTATCGGCATCGGAATTCGACAGCGACATCGCGCCGAGGCCCGCGAAGACGATGGCCAACGCGATCAGCACCATCGCCAGGGCGCGCAACGGTGGCCCACCGGAGGTGGGATTCGGGTAGCTCACTCTCGCGAGCCTAGTCGCACGGGACGGGTCCGGGTCGGCATCGCCGGGTCAGACCTGGAAACCCAGTCGCCGCGCCGCCCGCGCCTTCTGCCTGCTCGCGCGCAGCCTGCGCAGCCGCTTCACCAGCATCGGGTCGGCGGCCAGCGCCTCCGGCCGGTCGACCACCGCGTTCAGCACCTGGTAGTACCTGGTCGGCGACATGGCGAACAGCTCGCGGATCGCCTCTTCCTTCGCCCCCGCGTACTTCCACCACTGTCGCTCGAACGCGAGGATGTCGAGTTCGCGCCGGCTCAGTCCGTCGCCGTCGGCCTGCTCGGCCGCGGCGTGTCCGGTCGTGCCGTCTTCGCTCGCGGCGAGGCCGTCCTCGATCGCGGAAAGATTCCGTGCCGCTGCGCCGTCCATCTCGCTCCCTCGCCGAGTGACCACCAGACGAAAATGGTGCTTGTACGTCGCGGAATATTCAACCACGCGCACCGGGAATCGCCCGGTCCACGGCGCGGCGTGTTCGCTACCTGCCGGTAGCGTCCGTGCCTGCCCTGACACCCGAGGCGGTGTGACGTGGCACCCACGGCAATAATTGGCCCATGGCAATCCTCCCGATCGTGATAGTCGGCGACCCGGTTCTGCACAATCCGACCGAACGGGTCACCCAATCGCCGGAGGAATTGGCTCCGCTCATCGCGGACATGTACGACACGCTCGACGCGGCGCACGGCGTCGGACTCGCGGCCAACCAGGTCGGCGTCGGGTTGCGCCTGTTCGTCTACGACTGCCCCGACCTCGGCCCGGACGGCACCGCGACCCGGCGCCGCGGAGCGGTGATCAACCCGGTGCTGGAGACCTCGGACATTCCGGAGACCATGCCCGACCCGGACGACGACGAGGAGGGCTGCCTGTCGGTGCCCGGCGAGCAGTTCCCCACCGGCCGCGCCGAATGGGCCAAGGTGACCGGGACCGACGAGCACGGCGAGCCGGTCGAGGTGGAGGGCAAGGGCTTCTTCGCCCGCATGCTCCAGCACGAGGTCGGGCACCTGGACGGGTTCCTCTACGTCGATGTTCTGATCGGCCGCAACGCACGGGCCGCCAAGAAGGCGATCAAACGGAACGGCTGGGGCACACCGGGTCTGAGCTGGCTGCCCGGCACCGACCCCGATCCGTTCGGGCATGACGACTGACCCCGCCGCCGGCCTGCCCGATATCCCGCTCGGCCGCCGCGTGGTGCTGCGTTATCAACTGCCCGCGGGTTATCCCCAACCGCTGACCGACGTGATCGGCGAACTCGTGTCACTGGACCCGCCGACCGTGCGCGGCGCCGACGGCGCGGTCGTCTCGGTCGCTCCGGACCGCGTGATCGCGCTGAAAGCCATCGGCCCCAGGCCGATTCGCACGAAGGAGATCCGCGCGCTGGAGGCCGCGGCCGCCTACGCCTGGCCCGGCGTCGAGCACACCTGGATCGACGGCTGGCTGGTGCGGGCCGGTCACGGTTACACCGGTCGCGCGAATTCCGCTGTGCCACTGGGCAGCTCCGGGAGCCCCGCCGTCGTGTCCGCGGAGACGCTGCGCCGCATCGGCGAGTGGTACACCGCGCACGGCCTGCCACTGCAGCTCGCGCTGCCCGATCGGCTGGCCCCGGCCCCGCCCGGCTGGCACAGCTGGCGAGAGACGCTCATGCTCGCCATCGATATCGACAATTTCGTTCTGCCCCAGGGCCCTCCGATGGTGCGGATCGCGCCCGCACCCGACGCCGACTGGCTGGAGATGCACCGCTACGGCGGCGAAGATCCGGCCGGGCGGGCGATTTCCGCCCCCGCGCCGCTTCCCGAGGTACTGACCGCGGTGCTCGACGGCGAACTCGGCTTCGCCTCGCTCGGCTTACCGCGTCCCATCGCGATCGGCCGCGGCGCGCTCACCACCGCACCGGACGGACGCCGCTGGGTCGGCCTCACCTGTGTGGCCGTCGCCGCCGCGCACCGCAGGCACGGGCTCGGCTCGCTGGTCTGCGCCGAACTGGTGCGCTGGGGCCGCGACCGCGGCGCGACGCACGCCTATCTCCAGGTGGAGGCCACCAACGAGCCGGCCCGCGCGATGTACCTGGACCTGGGTTTCGTCGAACACCACGCCTACCGCTACGCCGCGCCGGAACCCCTCGCCGGGCCCGGCGGCCTGCGGTAGAACAGACCTGTCAACAGTCGAAGGAAGGCCGCAGTGCGTCTCGCCACCTGGAACGTCAACTCGATCCGCTCCCGGCTCGACCGTGTCGCGGACTGGCTCGACCGCCAGGACATCGACGTGCTCGCCCTCCAGGAGACCAAGTGCCGGGACGACCAGTTCCCGTTCGAGCGTTTCGACGAACTCGGCTACGAGGTAGCCCACCTGGGGATCAATCAGTGGAACGGGGTGGCGATCGCCTCGCGGGTCGGCCTCACCGACGTCGAGTTCGCCTTCCCCGACCAGCCCGGCTTCGACAAGGACGCGGGCGAGTCGCTGATCAGCACGCCGGTCGTCGAGTCCCGCGCGATCGGGGCCACCTGCGGTGGCGTGCGCGTGTGGAGCCTGTACGTGCCCAACGGCCGCACCTTGGGCGATCCGCACTACACCTACAAGCTGGAATGGCTTGCCGCGCTGCGGGACAACGGCGCGCGCTGGCTGGCCGAGAACCCGCGGGCCAAGATCGCGCTCGTGGGCGACTGGAACATCGCGCCGACCGACGACGATGTGTGGTCCGTGGAGTACTTCGCCGACAAGACGCACACTTCGCAGCCGGAGCGCGATGCCTTCCAGGCCGTCGTCGACGCCGGGTACGCGGACGTCATGCGTCCGTTCGCCCCGGGGCCGGGCGTCTACACCTACTGGGACTACACGCAGCTGCGTTTCCCGCGTAAAGAGGGGATGCGCATCGATTTCGTTCTCGCCTCCCCCGCCCTGGCCGCCACCGTGACCGACGCGATGGTCGACCGCGAGGCGCGAAAGGGCAAGGGCGCCAGCGACCACGCCCCGGTGATCGCCGAATTCGCCGACGAACCCGGGCACCCGTGACCCGCCCCGCACAACCGCCTTTCCCCCGCCGCAGCAGCGGGAACCGGATAGCGGGCGCCAGGCTGGGCGGCCTGAACAGCGATCCGACGGTGGGACCACGGCAGCGGGCGCAACACCTCGGCCCGGAGCGCCGCCGCCCGCAGGTACTCGACACCGCGCTCGCCATCGCCGTGGAGCACGGCGTCGCCGCGGTGACCATGGCCGCGATCGCGGAGCGGATGAAGGTGACCAGGCCGGTGGTCTACGCCTGCTTCGCCGATCGGGTCGAGCTGATCGAGGCGCTGATCCAGCGCGAGGAGGGTTACCTGGTCAGCGGGGTGTTCGAGGTGGTGACGCCGCGCGACGTGGACGCGGACGAGACCGTGTTCGTCGAAGGTTTCCGCGCGCTGCTGACCAAGGCAGCGAGCAGGCCCGAGGCGTGGCGGCTGGTCTACGGCAATCCAGACCCCGCCGTGGCGAATTCGTTCGGTCGAGGCCGTGCCCTCGTCATCGAGCGCTGCGCCAAGCTCCTGCGCCCGACGCTGCGGGCCTGGGGCACCGTCGACGCCGAGCGCAAGCTGCCCGTGCTGGTGGAGCAGTGGGTGTCCGCCGGGGAGGGGGCCGTGCGCGCGCTGCTCGCGGACCAGGACGGCTGGACACCGGCGGATCTCGGCGCGTTCGTCGGCGCCGCGGTCTATCGCGCCCTGCGAAACGCCTGATCAAGCGGAATTCCCGCGCCGTACGGCCGGGCCGATCACTACGATGGTGATCAACTATCCGACCACCGGCTGGCGGAGGAACGGTCATGGCGTTCTATCGGCAAGTGGGTGCGGTACCGCCGAAGCGGCACACCCAGCATCGTGACGAGCAGGGCCGGCTCTACTACGAGGAGCTGATGGGCGAGGAGGGCTTCTCGGGCGACTCCTCGCTGCTCTATCACCGCGGCCTGCCGCCCGCACTGGTCGACTCGACGGTGTGGGAGCTGCCCGATCAGCGGACGACGCCGAATCATCCACTGCGCCACCGCCATCTGCGCCTGCACACCCTGTTCCCCGGCGACACCCCGGCCGAGACCGATCCGGTCACCGGGCGGCGCCTGCTGCTCGGCAACGCGGACGTGCGCATCTCCTACGTCGTCGCCAAAGGCGGATCACCGCTGTACCGCAACGCGATCGGCGACGAGCTGGTGTACCTGGAATCCGGCGCCGCGGTGGTCGAAACCGTGTTCGGCGCGCTGCCCGCGCGCCAGGGCGACCAGGTGCTCATTCCGCGTGCCACGACCCACCGCTGGCGGCCGACCGGTCCGGAACCGTTGCGGGCGTATGTGATCGAGGCGACCGGCCACATCACGCCGCCGAAGCGCTACCTGTCGAAGTTCGGCCAGTTGCTCGAGCATGCCCCGTATTGCGAGCGCGACCTGCACGGACCGGCCGAGACGATCACCGCGTCCGGCACCGACGTCGAGGTGCTCGTCAAGCACCGGCCCGGCGGACAGGTCGTCGGCACCAGGATGGTCTACGCCGACCACCCGTTCGACGTGGTGGGCTGGGACGGCTGTCTGTATCCGTTCACCTTCAACATCGCCGACTTCGAACCGATCACCGGCCGCATCCACCAGCCGCCGCCGGTACATCAGGCGTTCGAGGGCGGCAACTTCGTCGTCTGCAACTTCGTTCCGCGCAAGGTGGACTACCACCCGCGATCGATCCCGGTGCCCTACTACCACTCCAACGTCGATTCCGACGAGGTCATGTTCTACTGCGGCGGGAACTACGAGGCGCGCAAAGGGTCGGGGATCACCCAGGGCTCGGTGTCGGTGCACCCCGGCGGCTACGCCCACGGTCCACAGCCCGGCGCCTACGAGAACAGCATCGGCATCGAGTACTTCGACGAACTGGCCGTCATGGTGGACACCTTCCGCCCGCTGGAACTCGGCGAAGGAGCTCTGGCCTGCGAGGCTCCGACCTACGCGTGGACCTGGTCCGGGCGGGGCCCCGAGTGAGGACCAGGGTCGAGGCATCTCCCGACTCGCTGTTCGGTACGGACAACCTGCCGTACGGGGCTTTCGTTCCGGAGGGCCGAGCCCCCCGGGTAGGGGTGCGGCTCGGTGACCAGGTCATCGACCTCGCCGCGGTACTGGATGACCCGGTGTTCGCCGCACCGAGCCTGAACGCCTTCCTGGCCCAGGGCCCCGCACGCTGGCGCGCGGTCCGCGATCGGGTCCGCGAATCGGTCGACGGCGAGATCGACGCCGCCGCCGTTCACCGTCTGGCCGACGTGGGACTGCGGCTGCCCGTGCGGATCGGCGACTACGTGGATTTCTACGCGAGCATCGATCACGCAACGAACCTCGGCCGCCTGTTCCGCCCGGACGGTGACCCGCTGCTGCCGAACTGGCGTCACCTGCCGGTCGGCTATCACGGGCGGGCGGGCACCGTCGTGGTCTCCGGCACCGCGGTCCCGCGGCCCTGCGGCCAGCGCCGAACGGAGTCCGGCGCACCGGATTTCGGCCCGTCGCGGCGGCTGGACATCGAGGCGGAACTCGGCTTCGTGATCGGTGTCGGCTCGCGGCTCGGCGTACCGGTCGGGATCGATGAGTTCGCCGACCGGGTCTTCGGCGTCGCGCTGGTCAACGATTGGTCCGCGCGCGACATCCAGGCTTGGGAGTACCAGCCGCTCGGCCCGTTCCTCGGGAAGTCGTTCGCGACCTCGATGTCGCCGTGGATCACCCCGCTGGCCGCGCTGGAGGCTGCGCGGATACCGCTGCCCGAGCAGTCACCCGCCCCACTGCCCTACCTGCGGGGAACAGAGCCGTGGGGTCTGGATCTCGAGCTCACCGTGGCATGGAACGGCCAACCGGTCACGTACCCGCCGTACGCCCGGATGTACTGGTCACCGGCGCAGATGCTCGCCCATCTCACCGCGAACGGCGCATCCACCCGCACCGGCGATCTGTACGCCTCCGGCACCATCTCCGGTCCGGCGCCGGACCAGCGCGGCTCGTTCATCGAATTGTCCTGGGGCGGCAGCCGACCGGTCCTGGTCGACGGGCGACAGCGCACCTTCCTGGAGGACGGCGACGAAGTGACGATCACCGCGTCGGCTCCCGGTCCGCATGCGGCCCGGATCGGATTGGGCGAGGTCACCGGGCGCATCCTCCCCGCACACCGCACTGAAGACCCCTGAATCGAGGGCTTCGCAGAAAATCCTACGGCCAGTAGCGTTCGCTTCCGGAGGAGGAACTTACCGGGGGCGTACTGAGAGAAGGATTATGAAGCGCTCGATAGCCGGATTCGTCGTTGCCGGTGCCCTGCTGGTTCCCGCGCAACTCGCCCCCGCGGTGGCCACCGCCGCGCCCGCGACGGTCGCCGACTCCGGATCGTCCTCGACCGGCTCGGGGGGCTGCACGTCCAGCCAGCCCCCGACCTGCAGCTCTCCCTTGGCCTACCTGCTTTTGCAGCTGGTCAACGCCATCGCCACCGGTTCCGCCAACGCCCGCTGACGGGTTCCCGGTGAACTGATCCAGCGCCCTCCTCGCATCGGTGACGCCGGTGCGAGGAGTCAGCCGTCGGTGCGCAGGTCGCCGGGGCGGCGGCCGGACTCCACTACGGTGACGAAGTGGGTGAGGTCATCGATCAGGGTGGCCGGGGATGGGGCCGGGTCGGTGTGCAGCCAGTCGGCGACGAGTTCGAAGATGCCGCCGATGGTGGCCAAGGCCAGCTGTGGTCGTTCGCCGGGAGACCACTGTCGATCGAGAAACGCCGCCGCCCAGCGGCGGTTGGCGCGGCGTTGCCGTTCGACCTCGGGTGAGATACCGCCCGCCGCGCCGAAGGTCACTCTGCCCAGTCTCGGATCGTCGGTGATGGCGTGCACGAACGCGCCGACGATCGCCTCCACGCGCTCCGGCCAGGCCGCGTCCGCGGTGCCGGCCGCGCTATCCGCGACGCGTTGCTGAATCTGTGCCGTCACCTGCTCGAGCAAGGCGAGGTAGCACGCTTCCTTGCTCTCGAAGTGGTCGTAGAAGCCCTTGGTCCCCACGTACGCGCGCTGGCAGATCTGCTCGATCGAGGTTCCGGCGAAGCCCTGTTCGGCGAAGAGTTCGGTGGCGGCGTCGAGGAGCTGGCTGCGCCGCTGGGCGCTGCGCTGCTCGGCGTCGAGTCCACGAATCCGGCGCCGCGCCGGGCTCGCGGCAGGCCGCGCGGCGGAGGTGCTGCGGGTCATGCCTCGACGATAGCCGGGAAACGCCAGGCCGCGCCGGGCGCCGCAGCGGCCTGCCGACGCTTGAGCGCGACCCTATCCGGGTACGCCGCCGCTACAGCCGCCACATACGCCGGACAAGGAGCGAGGTCATGACCGATCGCCCGGACGTTGCGCACTGCCGCCCCGACGGCGTCGACGACGCCACCGTCGCCGCCACCGGCAAACTTTCGGAAGCTCTGGAAACCGTCGAACGCGCCCGCGGCCACCTGTACGCCTTCCATCAGCTGACCGGCGGCGCCGACCTGGCGCTCGACCAAGCGGTGGAGCTGTTCCGCGAGGCCGGTCACGCTCGATTCGCCGATCGGATAGCCGCCGAGCTGATCGGCCGCAACGTCCTGACCGGACGCTGGACGTTCCAGATCGTCGAGGAGTACGACGACGGTTACTACGGCCTGTTCCGCGACATCGAACGAGCCGCTCGGGACGAATTGCTGGACGGTCGCCGCCACATCTACGAGGCCGAGATGAAGGAAGCCCGCCGCACCCACGGCGCGCCGGGCCATTCGGCGGCGCCGGAGACCACGGAAGACCCGTAATCACACTCGGGTATCCCGCCACGAGCCGGCATGCACGTTTTCAACAAGAACTCTTGTTGGTAATCAGTTGCCGTGCTGTAATCACTGTCACGTCGATGAGGAAGGACGTGGCGGTGAGCATTGCGGAGCGAAGCGGCCATCGCGGCGTGCGTGCGCTGGCGGCGGTTGTGGTGACGGTGGTGGCGGCGGGCTACACCCTGCTCGCGGGAGCGCCACCCGCGGCGGCGGTGCCACTACCGCGATCGGATGCGTTCTACGAAGCGCCGGAAGGGCTCGAGTCCCGCGAACCGGGCGAGATCCTGCGCGCACGTGAGGTGCGCCTGGCAGTGCTCACCGCGCTCCCGCTGAACGTGCGGTCCTGGCAATTGCTGTACCGGACCACCGATCTGTTCGGGCAACCCGCCGCGGCGGTGACCACGGTGCTGTTGCCGGCGGGCGCCGATCCGCACCGCTCCCGCCCGCTGGTCTCGCTGCAGTTCTACTACGACAGCGCGAGTCCGGATTGCGCCCCGTCGTTCGTACTGCGCCAGGGCGCGGGTCTGCCCGGACTCGAAGGCATCCACTCCCAGAGTGAACTGATCGCGATCGCGGCCCTGCTCAGCCAAGGCTGGGCGGTGTCCGTCCCGGACTACGAGGGGCTGGAAGGGCATCTCGCGGTGGCCGAAGAACCTGGATACATGACGCTGGACGGCATCCGCGCCGCCGAGCGCTTCGAGCCGTTGGGCTTGGACGGCCCGGCCACTCCGGTCGCGCTGTGGGGGTACTCCGGCGGCGGGATGGGGTCGGGCTGGGCGGCCGAGATGCAACCGGCCTACGCACCCGAACTGAACGTCAAGGGCATCGCGCTCGGAGCGCCGACCTCGGACGTGGTGTCCCTGCTGCACGTCAACGGCTCGATGTTCGCGAGCCTCGTCGGCATCGGCATCTCGTCGCTGCGCAAGGCGTACCCGACGTTCCGCGCGGCGTCCGACCGCTATCTGACGCCCGAGGGCAGAGCGCTGATGGACCGGACCGCGACGCAATGCCTTCCGCGCAACGCGCTCACCCAGATGTTCGTCGACTATCAGCGCATGCTGACGATTCCGATCGCCGACTTCCTCGCCGTCCCGGAGATAGCGGAGGTGTTCGACGCGACCGTTCTGGGCCGCAACATCCCCACCGCACCGATCTTCCTCTACCACGGCGTCTTCGACGAGGCAGTGCCGATTTGGACCAATGAGCGCCTGGCACAACAGTATTGCGCGGGCGGCGCTTCCGTGCTGTTCAAGCGCGACCACCTGAGCGAGCACCTGACGCTGCCCTCGCTGGGCATGGCGGACACCTTCAACTGGCTGAAGGAGCGCTTGGCGCCGAACGCACCGGATCAGGTCGGCTGCCGCACCGAGGACGTCGTATCCATGCTCGCCGACGCCGACGGGTTGCGGTCCCAGCTCGAGATCAATCTGAACGCGACCTTCGGCGCCTTCGGATTCACGATCGGCCCGCGCGAGCGCTGAGGCCGCTGCCTGGGAGTTCACCTCATCCCGGCGAATCGCCGGGCAGGGCTTCGGGTGGTCCGGGTATGGTCGGGCGGGAAAATTCCACAACCAACGGGGGCTCGCACCAGCGGGCTGAGAGGACGGCTAGCCGAGAGGCGTCAGGGCCGTCGACCGTATGAACCTGACCGGGTAATGCCGGCGTAGGGAGGAAAAGATGGCACTCGCCAATGCGTCCGACGGCCGATCCGCACCCGTCGACAGCGTCACCACCGGCCCCATCGAGGGCAGCGTCAAGCACTATCTAGAGGTCGACGACCTGCGCATTCCGGTGCGTCGGGTCAACCTGACCAACGGAGAGCACTTCGACGTCTACGACACGTCCGGCCCGTACACCGACGAGACGGCGGCGATCGATCTCGAAGCCGGTCTACCGAAGCTGCGCGACACCTGGACCAAGCCCGAGGGGGCGGGTGCGCCCACCCAGCTCGCCTGGGCGCGGGAAGGCATCATCACGCCGGAGATGCGCTTCATCGCCGCGCGCGAAGGGGTCGCGCCCGAGGTGGTGCGCGAAGAAGTGGCCGCGGGCCGCGCGGTGATCCCCGCCAACCACAAGCACCCCGAACTCGAGCCGACCATCATCGGCAAGAAATTCCTGGTCAAGATCAACGCGAACATCGGCAACTCGGCCGTCTCCTCCTCGATCGCCGAGGAGGTGGAGAAGATGGTGTGGGCGACCCGCTGGGGCGCGGACACCATCATGGACCTGTCCACCGGCAAGAACATCCACGAGACCCGCGAGTGGATCCTGCGCAACTCCCCCGTCCCGGTCGGCACCGTGCCGATCTACCAGGCGCTGGAGAAGGTGAACGGCGATCCCACCGCGCTCACCTGGGAGATCTACCGCGACACCGTGATCGAGCAGTGCGAGCAGGGCGTGGACTACATGACCGTGCACGCGGGCGTGCTGCTGCGCTACGTGCCGCTGACCGCCAAGCGGGTGACCGGCATCGTCTCGCGCGGCGGGTCGATCATGGCCGCCTGGTGCCTGGCGCATCATCAGGAATCGTTCCTGTACACGCACTTCGAGGAACTCTGCGAGATCCTGGCGCGCTACGACGTCACCTTCTCCCTGGGCGACGGCCTGCGGCCCGGCTCCATCGCCGACGCCAACGACGAGGCGCAGTTCGCCGAGTTGCGCACCCTGGGCGAATTGACCAAGATCGCGAAATCGCATGGTGTGCAGGTGATGATCGAGGGCCCCGGTCACGTGCCGATGCACAAGATCGTGGAGAACGTCCGGCTCGAGGAGGAATGGTGCGAAGAGGCGCCGTTCTACACCCTCGGCCCGCTCGCCACCGACATCGCACCCGCCTACGACCACATCACCTCGGCCATCGGGGCCGCCATCATCGCGCAGGCGGGCACCGCGATGCTCTGCTACGTCACGCCGAAGGAGCATCTGGGCCTGCCCAATCGCGACGACGTGAAAGTGGGCGTGATCACCTACAAGATCGCCGCGCACGCCGCCGACCTCGCCAAGGGGCACCCGCACGCACAGCAGCGCGACGACGCGCTGTCCAAGGCGCGTTTCGAGTTCCGCTGGCGCGATCAGTTCGCGCTGTCCCTGGATCCGGACACCGCGCGGGAGTACCACGACGAGACACTGCCCGCCGAACCCGCCAAGACCGCGCACTTCTGCTCCATGTGCGGCCCCAAGTTCTGCTCGATGCGGATCTCCGCGGACGTGCGCGAGTACGCCGCGCGCCAGGGCCTGAACGAGGCCGAGGCGCTGGAAGCGGGAATGGCCGAGAAGTCGGCCGAGTTCGCCGACCGCGGCAACGCCGTCTACCTGCCCGTCGTCTCCTAGTGACCTCCCGTCGCCCGCCGTATTCCGGCGGGCGGCGGGAGTGTCCTACTCTTCCGCGCGCAACACGGCGGTCACCCGCAACGACGTCTCGTGCAGCCGGTCGAACACCTCGAGCACGAGTTCCATCTGCTCAGCGGTGTAATCCGCCATGGCCGCGCCGAATTCGTTCGCCAGTACTTCGTAGTGCGGCGCGATCCGGTCGATCTTCTCCTGGACCACACTGACGATGACCCGCCGCCGGTCCTGCTCGTCGTGTTCCCGGCGGACATAGCCCGCTTTCAACAGCCGGTCGATCATCCGTGTGATGGCGCCGGTGGTCAGGCCCGTCTGGGTGGCGAGTTCGCCCGCCGTAGCCGGGCCGCCGATGCGCAGCAGGTTCAGGCAGCGCAGGTCGGTGACGTGCAAGCCGAGTCGATCGGCCACGGCCTAGCCACAACGGTAGTGACGGTCGGTATCGACCGCCTGGTACGCCTGATCGTGCCGCCGTCCACTACATAGTGCACTACAGTCAAGCCTCACAAGGCCTCACGTACGGAGCGTTTTTCGGATCTCGTCCGCGAGCTCGAAATTTCCAGCGGCAATGAACTTTTGACGCCTGTTCATTGCACTCTCGATGTCTGACAATGAGTTCAGACCGTAGTCCAGCGAGATCGGCGCTCCGTGCAGATCGATGACCGCACCCCCGGCTGCGTGAAGGACATAATGCCCGGGGGAAAGATCCCAGATCGCGAAGCCCTTTGCGAATTCGATCATGGCGTCCGAGAAGCCTGCGGCTACGTGACACAAACCAATCGATCCGAAATCGACCCCGATACGACCTCTCGATTTTCCGTCATCAGATGGCTCGCTGAGGGCTTTCATGAAGTTCCGCTGCTCGGCGAGTGGCCGGAATCGTTCTGCGGGCCGCATCATGTAGTTGGTGACCAGTGCTTCGGAGAGTTTCGCCACAGAGGGCTGGTCGAGAAGATGTCGATTGCCATCCTCTGTGATTATGAACGCGCGATCTTTGCCACTGCCGTCCCGGGCCGCCAGATACATCTGGACATGATGGAAGATATCGCCGACCACAGCGGCAACAGGCCGGGCCAGACTGCGCGAGTACACCATGACATGCGTATAGCCGCAAAGTCCTCGCACGGCTAGTTCGCTGGTATCGAGAGGATCGACCAGCACACATAAGTCCGGATCTACGTCATCTCCGATGACCTCCGGGTCAGCCTCCTCCGAGGCGTAGACGAACGAGGGAATGTGCTCGACCAACACCTCTTTGTAGCGTTCATGCATCCACAAATCATGCTCGGACAAGAAATTGTCGGCGTGACGCAAATTCTCACTTTCTGCGCGATGACCGGTCAGCGCAGCTTCGATGAGTCGGGGCCGGATTTCCCCTATGATCTGGCGCACTACCTCGGCGAGGCGTGGTGCGATATCCGGGATCGCGCTCGAACTACTCATAGGGCGATCGCCTCTTTCGGGTGTCACCGCAACTCCAGCGGAGGTTCGATACCGGGCGGGCTCATGGTTGCGGCAATGAAGATAGCCGCAAAGTCGGCTGCGCGCATGATTTTCGCCCCGGTCAGATCATCGAATCCACCAACTTCCAAGTCACGCCCTTTGGTCATGGCACCGAACACGGCGAAATACAGCTCGGCTTTCGGGTACCGTGCGCGAACTTGTTGGGTGAGATATCCGACAACGTCGGCGTGTTTGACCTCGAAGTCACAGATAAATATGGTCGGCGCTTCTCTGGCTTCGGGAAAGTACGACGACTCATCCAGATCGATGCCGTCACGTACTTTATTGCAACGAAGATAGCCGATCCGGCACCGCGAAAACCGCGACGAAGCAAGGAAAGTTGCCATTACAAGGCCGGCCTCGTTGACGCCGAAGCATAGGTCCACGTCCAGGCGTCTTCCGACACTTTTGATCTGCCGTGACAGACGCTCGATGCCGAACCCGAATGTCTCCCAGGACAGATCCAGCAGCTGACCTGGGTGCGGATTGGGTAGAGAGCACACCAAAATTTCGGAATTTCCGTATTCGACCGTGGGCACAGACAGACTGAATTCACCGCCCACCTGGCTCGGCATTCCCTCCGAATTCGAGGTGAAGTCCGCGATCCGAGCCGTGGCATCCAGCTGATTATCCGCGACCTTCGATCCGACTCCGTTGTTCGTAAATTGTTTGAGCGACAACTGGTCCTCGATCGGCAGGCGTTCGTAAGCCTCGGCGATCAACTCGGTCGGCGACACATATTCTTCCGCAACTCCGAGCGGGCCACGGCCGTAGGCCGTGCACAGGATCAACACACTCGACAACGATGGTGGAGATCCTTGGCCACGCCCTCGCGCCCACGTTTCCCACGCGTTGATGGACGTGCCACCCAGGCTTGTCTGATTCCCGGTCACTTCGTTATAACGCTCAGCAGCATGATCTTGAGACAAACCAGCTGCGTACCTGTATGCCTGCAGACTCGGCACATCTGGGTACCTGGCCGATAACTCCGCCGCCACGAGCCGCACCGATCCCAGCTCGGTCCACAGCTTCTTGCCTACGGCAGCCATCTCGCGACCACGGGCTTGCGGGCTCAACCGTTGGCCGAACCGGGAATTTGCCTTCGGCGACCTCGACGAGACTTCCACGTACCCCACCCCTTCGCGCCGTGAACCGTCAGCGACGTCTCAAGTTACCCATTCTGCTGGGCAAGGCCGGAACAAACAGCCGAAATCGCAGGTCAGGATACCCAAGAACGCGTCGTAGATCGAACCGCTACACAGGTGTCAAGGGGCCGATCCTGCTGCCACTCTGAGATCCAGCACCCACCCGGCGGGCGCGTCCCAGTTCCCCTCTCACGATACGGACGCATCGCTAGCCGTGAGCGGCTGGCGATGACCGTCACCCCGCCGGGTGGCGTGCACCAAACGTCGAGCGACACAGCAGGGGTGCAATCGGATGGGGTTCAATTGGTGGCGGGAAGCCGAACAGGACGACACATCGGCACAAGCAATCATCGACCGCGTGGCCGCCGAATGGCAGGCGGAACGCCAACGCGAACGAAGTCGTGTCGAGCAGCCTGACGCCGGACTATGGCCTACTGGATGGCCCCATGAGGCACCCGAGAACCCGCTGAGTGTTGCCGAAGCGCACTGGACCATGCAGCGGCACAAGGATTGCCGCACGGATCTGTGCCCGCGCAAGGCGGCGGCCCGGCAAACGCTCATCGACGCGGGGCGGATGAAGCCGGACACCTCGCGGGAGCCGTACTGACGTGCGCGCATGGAAGCGTGTCCGGCGATTCGGACGCGCACCGGCGCCTAGCCGAGCATCTGCTCGATCAGGCGGCGGGCCGCGCGATCGGTGCGCTCGACCTCGCCGGTGATCAGCCGGTCCTGCAGGATGCCGCGCAATCCCGAAACGAGCAGGGTGGCAACGGCTTCCGGATCGTCGATGGCGTCGAGGCCGCGTAGCCCGTCGGCCAGCGCCGAGACGAAGACGGCGATGGCCGAGGTGGCGTAGTCGATGTACGGACTGCGCGGGGCGCACGCCGCGCCGAGGACTTGGAGCATCACTTGGACGCTCGTGCGGCCGTCACCCGAGGTGTTGGCGGTCCAGAAGTTCCAGAGCCGGTCGCGGAGTTCGGAGGCGTCCCGGATGTCGGCGAAGAGGGCCGCGATATCGGGGCGCTGCGTCGCCAGTGCTTGGACCAGCAGTTCCTCTTTGGTCGTGAAGTAGTAGATCAGCATGCGCGAGCTGGTGCCGAGCTCGGCGGCCAGCGGGCGCAACGACAGGTCCGCGAGGCCGTGATCGGCGATGTAGCGCACGACGGCGGCGAGGAGTTCGGCGCGTTTGGCGTGGTCGAGAGGGCGGGCCATAGGTTGACTGTAGCGATTGGTACAGGTATTCATGACATCGTGACTGTAACAATCGCTTCAGAAACTCGGGATTCGGTCGTGGTCACCGGATACGCGGCCACCACGTCGCTGGCCGATGACATGGATACGACCTGGTCCGGATTGCTCGCGGGGCACAGCGGGATCGGCGCGCTGGAGGACGATTTCGTGGCCGAGTACGACCTGCCGGTCCGCATCGGCGGCAAGCTGAAGTCACAGCCGGGCGCCGAGCTGACGCGGGTGGAACAGCGCAGGCACTCCTACGTCGAGCAAATGGCGCTGGTGCTCGGCCGCCGGGTGTGGCGCTCGGCGGGGACGCCCGAGGTGGACGGCGACCGGTTGGCGGTGGCCGTCGGCACCGGGCTCGGCGGCGGCGACGCGCTGATCTCGGCGGTGGACGCGATGCGCACCGGCGGCTACCGGAAAGTGCCGCCGATGTCGGTACCGATGGTGATGCCGAACGGGCCCGCCGCCACCGTCGGCCTCGAAATCGGAGCCAGAGCAGGGGTTTTCGCACCGGTCTCGGCCTGCTCGTCGGGATCGGAGGCGATCGCGCACGCGTGGCGGCTGATCACCACCGGCGAGGCGGACGTGGTGGTGGCGGGCGGCGTGGAAGGACACATCGACGCCGTGCCCATCGCCAGCTTCGCCATGATGCGCGCCATGAGCACCCGCAACGACGATCCGGAACGCGCGTCCCGCCCGTTCGACCGGGACCGCGACGGGTTCGTCTTCGGCGAGGCGGGCGCGCTGCTGGTGCTCGAGTCGGAGCGGCACGCACGCGCGCGGGGCGCCACGGTGCACGGGCGCGTGCTCGGCGCGGGTATCACCTCCGACGCCTATCACATCGTCGCGTCGGAACCGGAGGGCATCGGCGCAGCCCGCGCGATGCGCAAAGCCATCGAGACCGCGGGGCTGCGGCCTGCGGACATCCAGCATGTGAACGCGCACGCCACGTCGACCTCCATCGGCGACGCCTCGGAGGCCAACGCGATAGCGTCCGTCGTGCCCGATGCCTCGGTCTACGCTCCGAAATCCGCGCTGGGGCACTCGATCGGAGCGGTCGGCGCCTTGGAATCGCTGGTCACCATGCTCACCCTGCGGGACCAGGTCGTTCCGCCCACCCTGAACCTCGACAACCGCGATCCGGCGATCGACCTCGATATCGTCGCGGGTGCGCCGCGTACCCAGCGCATCGACTTCGCGCTGAACAACTCGTTCGGCTTCGGCGGGCACAATGTGGCCCTCGCGTTCGGGCGGGCCTGACGGCGGCGCGGCTCAGAAGCCCGGCTACCGTCGAGAGAAAAGACCGATCGGCCCGGAGGACGTACGACGTGGGTGAGCGCCAGCGCAGCAATCGAGGACACATCCCGTGGTCACGCACGACCGAGCCGAGCGCCGGAGAGGCACAGTCGTGAGTGGCGCCTTTTACCTTCCCGACCCGGATCAGCCGGATCGCTTCCTCTCGACCGAACTCACCCGCGGCCCCTGGTCGCCGGACGCCCAGCACGCGGGCCCGCCCTCGGCGCTGCTCGGTCACGTGATCGAGCGGTGCGAGCCGCGCCAGGGGTTCCAGGTCGGCCGGGTCGCGGTCGAGATCCTCGGCCCGGTGCCGCTGGAACCGCTCACCGCGGTGGCGCGCGTCGTCCGCCCCGGCCGCAGCGTGGAACTCATCGAGGCGACGCTGTCCTCCGAGCGCGGGCCGGTGATGCGGGCGAATGCTTGGCGGTTCAAGCTGGCTGAACCGGAATTGCCGCTGCCGGAACGTTTCCTGCCCGCGGGCACGCGCCCGGGCCCCGAGCAGGCGGATGTGCCCGCGCCGTTCCCGTCCACCCAGCCGGTCGGCTTCCACACCGCCATCGAATACCGCTTCGTCAGCGGATCTTTCACCGAACCAGGCCCGGCGGTCTGCTGGATCAGGATCAAGCACCCGATCGTCGCGGGCACCGATCCCAGCCCGCTGGAGCGCACCCTCGCGGCCGCGGATTCCGGCAACGGCGTCAGCGCGATCCTGGACTGGTCGAAGTACCTGTTCATCAACACCGATCTCACAGTCACCCTGCACCGCCAGCCCGCAGGCGAATGGGTCTGCCTCGACGCCGTCACCTATCCCCAACCCCATGGCATAGGTATGGCCGAATCGGCGCTCTACGACGAAAAGGGCCCGTTAGGCCGCAGCACGCAAACCCTCTTCCTCGGCACCCGCTAGCCGAGGCAGACCCACTCGACGTTCGTCACCGACCGGCTCGCGGACGGGTCGAAATCTGCTGCGCGGCACGCACGTTGCCATCACGGCTGGTGAAGAAGATTGCGAGGAATCGTCGCTCGTTCCGAGCGCGGAGCCACAGCGCCGTCCCCGCGTCACCAAGGTGGTGACTACGACTGCCGTGCAGACACCGACGACGCATGCGCGATTGACGCGGCCTCATCCGCACACCACCGAAACTCGTTCCAGCGCACCGAGGAATTGCAGGCACTCCGCTCCGTGCCCGGCGTGCTGGGTCAGGATGATCTTCGCGACGTCGAGGGAGAGATCGCCGGGTTGTTCACTGCAGACGCGGTGGCGGATTCGAACGATAGCTGCGTCCACGGCCGGGGTCATGGCGCCCTGCGCTGGGCACGTTCGTCCGGGACAATGTGCCCGGCATCGACCAAAGTCCAGTACGCATAGGCCTTGTCCGAACAGGAATCAATGCTGCAACGGACGTGGTCTTGCATAGTCGCATGAGCGTGCTCGATGTCGAGGCGGTCGATGATGTCGGTAGCGGGCACTGCTGATTCTGGTAGTACGTCGTCTCTATCGAGTAGGTACGGCAGGACATAGAAGGTGCCTACGGCCAGCAGCGCCAGCGCGACCGCAACGATTCCTGCGGTGACGATCTGATCCATGCGGAAGAGGGTCGGGAGCGCGCCGGTCTGCCCGCGCCGCCACGAATGCATCACCTTGATCAGCAGAATCGGCAGAGGTATCTTCTATGTCTCATCTTCGCCCTACCGTCAGGACAACCCGAAGGGTGTGCACCTGTGGGAACTGTACTGAAAGCCTTGCTGCAACAGCGCCACCTTCAGACCGTCTCCGCGTTCAACCGCGAGTACGATCGCATCGCGCGCAGCTCCGAACCCGAACTCGTCGGCGCCGGGCCCAAGAAGGCCCAGTTCTATCGTTGGCTTTCCGGAAATCTGACCAGTTTGCCGTACCCTCATCATCGCCGGATTCTGGAGGCCATGTTCCCCGGCTGGTCGGCCGATGAACTATTCGACGACTGCACGAATTCCAGTGAGATCCGGCCGGCCCGCGAAAACGGTGCTCGCATCAGGCCTTCCGATCACATCATGGCCGATGTCGAGGCAATCTTCGCCAACCGAGCCGACTTTCTTCACGCGATGCCCCCGCGAAAGCTCTTCGAAGGTACCCGCCGAATCGACATGGCGGGACTATCACTGAATCTGCTTTGCCAGCAGTACTCGGATAGCGACCTCATGAAGTTGCTCGATTCCGGCGCCATACTTCGCTGCCTTTTCCTTGATCCGAACGGCACTCACATCCGTGCCCGGGAGAGCGAGGAGGGGCATGCCCCGGGAGTGCTGTCGAGCCTTACCGAACTCAACATGAAGTGCCTGATACGAGCGCAGAAGCGATATGCGACACAGCAGGCGCAGCCCATCCAGATCCGCACATACGATGAGACCGTTCGCTTCAATATAACCATCGTCGACTCGGCAGTCTGCATCATTCAGCCCTACCTGCCGAGAGCCCGGGGAGTCGAATCGCCGACGTTGGTCGCTCGAAAATCAGAGCCGCCAGGGCTCTTCGACACTTTCGCCGAGATCTTCGAAACGATGTGGTCCAGCGCCCGGGAGGTTCCGGCGGTATGACAGTGAGTCGAGACAAGCTGCTCCAGATCGCCCGGTCGGCAGTCGACGGAGGCGCCGAACTTCTCCGCACCGCCGATCGGGGGAACATCCAGATCAAGGGTGACCGCGACTACGCCACCGACTTGGACCACCGAATTCAGGACCATATCGGACGACATCTGGCCGATGCGACACCCGGAATCGGTTTTCTGGGTGAGGAACTAGAGGAGGTGTCGCTCGATTGCACTGGCGGATACCTGTGGGTTCTCGACCCGATCGACGGAACTTCCAACTTCATCCATGGGCTGCCGCTCTGTGCCGTGTCGCTGGCACTGGTGCACGACGGCGAACCGGTGATCGGTGTCGTCAGCGCACCGTTCCTCGGCCTGGAGTACTACGGTGCGGCTGGACAGGGGGCGTGGGGCAACGACAAGCCGATCAAGGCGAGCAACGCCGAAACGCTCAACCGGGCCATCGTTTCCGTTGGCGACTACGCGGTCGGATGGGACGCGGAGCCTAAGAACAAACACCGCATTGCACTCACCGCTGCACTTGCCGCAACCGTCGAGCGGGTGCGAATGTTCGGATCCGCCGCCCTCGATCTCGTCTGGGTCGCCGAGGGACGGACCGATGCCTGCGTCATGCTGTCCAATAAGCCCTGGGACACGGCCGCCGGTGTGCTCATCGCGCGTGAGGCGGGGGCTGTTGTCCTCGACTCGGCCGCCCGCAGGCACAGCCTCCACTCTCCCGACACGATCGCCGCGACACCCGTCATCGCCGACCAACTCATGGTCCTGGTCAACGAATCGATCCGCTGACCGTCAATCAGACGATGACAGGACCAGCACGGACCCTTCAGCAGCGGCGAATCTTGTTCACCGACTCCAGGCGTCAGGGCCGTTGCCGGTATCAGTCGCTCACGGACGGGTGGAGATCTGCTGGACGCCCCAGCCGTTGCCGTCGGGGTCGGTGAAGAAGAAGAATCCGACGTTGTCCAGGGGGTCGGGCATGGGGGTCGGGTTCTCGCCGAGGGATTGGATTTCGGTTACCTCTACGCCGCGGGAGGTCAGTTCCTCGTGGGCCTTGCGCAGGTCGTTGACCACTAGTTGCAGGCCTTGCTGGGAGCCGGGGGGCATGTCCGGCACCGCGCCCTTGCCGATCACGATCGAGCATCCGGAGCCAGGCGGGGTGAGTTGCACGATACGAACGTTGTCGTCGATCTTGGTGTCGTGGTCGACGGCGAAGCCTAGTTGCTCGGCGTAGAACTGCTTGGCACGGTCGATATCCGACACGGGCACGATCACGACCTCGAGTGTCCAGTTCACGGCACATCCTTTCGGTGCGGACAGCGGTATTCGTACCAGTGCGGACCGGTTCAGGCGGGGAAATTCATCGCCGCGCCCAACGCCAGGTGAACTCGTCCGGCGCGGGCGGCGGGCCGGGCAGATCGCCGTCCGCGCTCAACCCGGCCACGAGCATCGCGAGCACGCGGCGGCGCAACTGGACGGTGCGCTCCGGGCTGGGCACCGCGACGGCAGCGCAGGATTCCAGGATCAGGCCGAGATCCTGCGGGGTCACGTCCGGACGCAGCTTGCCGGTGGCGTGGGCGCGGCGCACGAGCTCCTCCGTCACCTCCGCGGCGTGCCGAACATCGGGCAGGAGCGATTCGTCGGGTGTGAACGTGCCCGCGAGGTGCACAGTGAGCGAGTGCACGTCGGCGTCCACCACGCGCTCCAGAAAGCCGACCAGGCCGCTCCAGCCGTCCGGATCCCCCAACGCCGCGTCGGCTTCCGCGTTGTACCGGCGCAGACCGTCGTGACAGAGCGTGCGCAACAGCACCTCTTTGCTCGGATAGCGCCGGTACAGCGCGCTGATCCCGACGCCGGCGCGTTCGGCCACGGCGGAGATCGGGGCTGTGGCGTCGGCGAGGAACACCGCGCGGGCGGCCTCCAGGATCAGGCCGTCGTTGCGGGCGGCTTGCGCCTTGCGGCCGGGTAGGCCCTTCTGAGCTGGGGCTTCGGATGTCTTCGGCATGCATCGAGGATAACACTTGAAACGGAATGATCCGTTCTGTTAGAGTTCAATCAGAACAGAGCATTCCGTTTCAAAAGGAGCCAGGACATGACCGCCATCACCCCCTTCCGCATCCACGTCGACCAGGCCGATCTGGACGACCTGCGCGATCGCCTGGCCCACACCCGTTGGGCCGAGCAGATCCCCGGCTCGGGCGACACCTACGGAGTGAGCGTGGAACGGGTGCGGCACCTGGTCGGATACTGGCGTGACGGATTCGACTGGCGCGCCGTCGAGAATTCTTTGAACGCCTACCCGCAGTTCACCACCGAGATCGACGGCCAGAGCATCCACTTCCTGCACGTGAAATCCGCGCAGGACAACGCCTTCCCGCTGATCCTCACGCACGGCTGGCCGGGCACCTTCGTCGAGTTCATCGGCGTCATCGAGCCGCTCACCGCGGCCGGGTTCGACCTGGTGATCCCCTCCGTGCCGGGATACGGATTCTCCGGCCCCACCACCGAGGCGGGCTGGAACGACGCCCGGATCGCCCGCGCCTGGGCGGAGCTGATGCGGCGGCTCGGCTACTCCCGCTACGGCGCGGTGGGCAACGACGGAGGCTCGCAGATCTCGCCGGAACTCGCCCGGGTGGCTCCGGACAACGTGGTCGGGGTGCATGTCACGCAGGTGTACTCGTTCCCGTCCGGCGATCCGGCCGAGCTGGCCGATCTCGACGAGGGCGAGCAGCAGTCACTGGCCACCCTGGACTGGTTCGTCAAGCACAAGATGGGCTTCAACGTGCTGCAATCGCAGCAGCCACAGACGTTGGCGCACGCGATCACGGACTCGCCCGCCGGATTGGTCGGCTGGAACGGGCAACTGCTCGGCCCGGACCTGGACGACGACTTCGTGCTGACCAACATCGCGATCCACTGGCTCACCGGCACCGCGGGATCGGCGATCCGGCACTACTTCGAGAAGGACAAGGCCGAGCACCCCTCGGCGCCGTCCACGGTTCCGCTGGCGCTGTGCGGCTCCACCGGCGATTTCCACGGCATCCGCCGCTTCGCCGAGCGCGACCACAACATCGTGTCCTGGCGCACGCAGGACGTGTTCACCCACTACCTGCACCACGTCGCGCCCGCGCTGATGGCGGAGGAGATCACGGAGTTCTTCGCCCAGCTGCGCTGAGACAGTCTCTTATGTCATCGAGACTCACGGCCATGGTTCGTCTCGCTTCCCGCTGATGTACTGAATTCAGCAACAACACAACAGCTTTCCGACCGGAAGAGGGAACACCATGAAAATCGCAGTCTTCGGCGCCACCGGTACCGTCGGTCGTCACGTCGTCGAGCAGGCCCTGCGGGAGGGGCACGAGGTCACCGCCTTCACGCGCAGCGCCGCGAGCGTGGGGCAGCGGCACGAGCGGTTGCGCGTAGTGGAAGGCGAAGTGCTGGACACCAATTCGGTGCAGCGAGCGGTGGAGGGGCAGGACGCGGTGCTGATCTCGCTCGGCAACGGCCGCAAGGGCGTGGTCCGGGCGGGCGGCACCAAAGCGATCATCGACGCGATGAATCGCACCGGCGTCAAGCGGCTGATCTGCCAGACCACGCTCGGCGTCGGCGACAGCCGGGGCAACCTGAACTTCCTGTGGAAGTACGTGATGTTCGGGCTCCTGCTGCGCCCGGCCTACGCCGACCACGTCCAGCAGGAGGAGTACGTGCTGGCCAGCGACCTGGACTGGACGATCGTGCGGCCGAGCGCCTTCACCGACGGCCCGGCCACCGGCAGCTACCGGCGCGGGTTCCCGGCGGGCGAACGTGGTCTCACGCTGAAGATCGCCCGTGCCGACATCGCCGGATTCATGATCGAGCAACTGACCGACACCACCTACCTCCGCCAGGCGGCCGGCATCTCGAACTGAGGACGGCGCACCATGCGGTGGCGCGGAAGCGGCCCACGCCCCGAAGCCGGGAGCGTGGGCCGCGGCCGTTGTCGCGGGTTTCAGGCGTGCTCGTGCAATTCGCCCCAGGCCGGGAAGGGATCGGAATACTCGGCCCACGCACCGGGACCAGCGGCGAACTCCGCGGCGGTGAGCAGGGCGGCATCCAGCAACGCGCGCACCTTGTCGCCGCAATCCAGTTTTATCCCGATGAAGACGATCTCCTGCCCCGGCGGCACTTCCAGCGACGACCACCAGGCGGCGGGTTCGAAGACCAGATTCGGCCCCGCTTGCGACCACACCGCGGCCAGGGTCGACCGGCTCGCGATCCAGCAGAATCCCTTGCTGCGCAGCAGACCGCGCAACCGCTCCAGCGCCTCGGACAGCCGCAGCGGATGGAACGGCCGATCGGCAGTGTAGGTGAGGCTGCGAATGCCGTACTCCTCGGTTTCCGGCGTGTGCCCGCCGGCGAGCTCCTCCGCCCAGCCCTCGGTCTCCGCGGCAACCACCGGGTCGTAGCGCCCGGTGTCCAGGACCTCAGCCAGGTCGACCACGCCGTTCGTCGTGCGCAGCACGCGGGCGCGCGGATTCAGGCGGCGCACCGTGGCTTCTACCGCGCCCGCCGCAGCCGCGCCGACCAGGTCGGTCTTGTTCACCAGCAGGACGTCGGCGAACTCCACCTGATCCACCAGCAGGTCGGCGATGGTGCGCGCGTCGCCGTCGCCCGCTTGCAGGTTCCGCTCGGCGAGCGCCTGGCCGCGCGCCACTTCCGCGAGGAAGGTCGAGGCGTCGACCACGGTCACCATGGTGTCCAACCGGGCGATCTCACCGAGCCGGAACCCGTCCTCGAACTCCCAGTCGAACGTCGCCGCCACCGGCATCGGCTCGGAGATGCCGGTCGATTCGATCACCAACTGATCGAACCGCCCCTCGCGAGCGAGCCGGGCGACGGCCTCGATCAGGTCCTCGCGCAATGTGCAGCAGATGCAGCCGTTGGTCAGTTCGACCAGTTTCTCTTCGGTGCGGTCGAGGTGGCCCTGTCCGGCGACGAGCGCGGCGTCGATGTTGACCTCGCTCATGTCGTTGACGATGACCGCCACCCGGCGGCCCTCACGGTTGGCGAGGATGTGGTTGAGCAGCGTCGTCTTGCCCGCCCCGAGAAAGCCGGACAGCACGGTGACGGGAAGCAGATCGGAGTCCATACACTAATGATAACGATTTTCATTTGCTGTCGGCCACCGGGCTCCGGTTGCCGGTGGCGAGCGAACGGGACCGCCGTAGGGTTTGTGGCGTGAAATTGCTGCCATTGCCCGCCGAGGGGCAGACCCCCGTCCGGGCGCTCACCATTGCCGGTACCGATTCCGGTGGAGGCGCCGGAATCCAAGCCGATACCCGCACCATGGCGTTGTGCGGCGTGCACGCGCTGGTGGCCGTGGCGGCGGTGACCGTGCAGAACACGGTGGGCGTCAGCGGCTTTCACGAGATTCCGCCGCAGGTCGTGGCCGATCAGGTGCGCTCGGTCGTCGGCGACATCGGGGTGGGCGCCGCGAAGACCGGCATGCTGGCCTCCACCGCGATCATCGAGGCGGTCGCGGCGGTCTGCCAGGAGGTCGGCATCGGTCGCGACGGCGACATCCCGCTGGTCGTCGATCCGGTCGCGGCCTCGATGCACGGCGATCCGCTGTTGCACGCCGAAGCGCTCGACGCGGTGCGCACCACGCTGATTCCGCTCGCGACCGTGGTGACGCCGAACCTGGACGAGGTCCGCTTGCTCACGGGAATCGACGTGGACGACGACGATTCGGCGCGGCGCGCGGCCGAGGCGCTGCACAAGCTGGGGCCGCGGTGGGCGATCGTCAAGGGCGGGCACCTGCGCTCCTCCGAGTACAGCACCGACCTGCTGTTCGACGGCGACCAGTTCCTCGAGTTCTCCGCGCCGCGCATCGCGACCGGCAACGACCACGGGGGCGGCGACACGCTGGCCGCCGCGATCGCCTGCGCGCTGGCGCACGGCTATCCGGTGCCCGAAGCGGTCGAGTTCGCCAAGGAGTGGACCTACCGCTGCCTCGCGGCGTCCTACGATCTCGGCGCAGGCCATGGGCCGGTGTCCCCGCTGTGGCGGTTGCTTCAGAGTTGACCGGCAACCGTTCGGCGCACGCGATTTCTTGTCGGTGGGCGCTGCCATACTGAGGACGTCGCCGACACGGATGGCTTCAACGGCGAGGCGATCGGAACAACGACGTTCGGCGTTGTCGCGGCAATGACCTCGGCGCCCGTCCCGGGGGGCGCTCCGGTCACAGACTGGAAAATGCCCTGTGCAGCGGAAGATCGGCCGTGATCGCGATGCCGTGCAACCGAGCGCTCGCCGCCACCAGCGCGAAGATGATTTCGCTCAGATAGGCGGCGAACTGTTCGACCGGCATCGCGGGCGGCTCCAGCCGGTTCGTCCCCAGCCACCAATCGGTGGCCGAGGCCACCGCGCCGAAGATCGAATAGATCACCAGTTCCGCGTCCGCCACCCGCACCGATTCGTCGTCCACCGCGCCGGCGAACAACGCGGCGGCGCGTTCGGCGGACTGCCTGGCCGATTGCAGGGCGCGGCCGGTGTCGTCGGAGCGCTGTGTGAAGTGGCTGTGCAGCATGAACCGGAAGACGTCCGGCTGCCGGGCCACCACCAGCGCGTACTCGGACGCGGCCCGGCGCACCAGTTCACCGGCCGAGTCGCCGGTCAGGTCGAAGCTGGTCATGATCTGTTCCCAGAGCATGTCGCGAACCCGGTCGACGATCGCGTTGTAGAGGTCGGCCTTGTCCTCGAAGTGGCGATACAGCTTCGGCTTGGCCGCGCCCGCCTCCTTGGCGATGTCGCCCATGCTGACGCCGGGGCCGAACTTGTCGAGCGCGCGAAAGGCCGCGTCCACGAACTCTTCGCGCACCTTCTTGCGATGCTCGCGCCAACGCTCGGTGCGCGCGTCCACACGTTTGCGCGGCAGGTCCTCCTCCGTCCCGCCGCTGAGCATCACGAATCCGGATGCTACCTGCTACCTCCGGTACGACGCCGCACCCGCCGACCTCAGCCGCCGACAGGCCTATGTCGGCGGCGATCGAAGGTGAGCGCGGTTGAGAACGATCGCGGATGCGCGGGCGCGGACCTCATCCCGGGTGCGGCCGTGGTGATCGGCAGCGAGGAACTGGTTGCCGATGGCCAGGCAGAAGGCAAGGAGGCTGCGGGCTTCGACCTCGTCGGGGTCGGAGCAGAAGGTGCCGATCATCTCGCGGAGCAGATCCATACGCCGGTCGTCCACCCGGCGCAGCCGTTCGGCGACCGATTCGTCTCGCCGGGCCCAGTTGCGGATCGCCAAGTCGATCGCCAGCAGGCGGTCGCTGGACAGGGTCAACCGTCCCGCCAGGACGAGCTTGTCCCGTGGGTCGTCTTCGCGTGCGACGCGGTCGAGTACCTCATCGATGCTCTCGCGCTCCCATTCGTCCAGCAGCGCTTCCAGCAGTGCGTTGCGATCCGCGAAGTAGCCGTAGAACCCGCCCTTGGTCACGCCGAGCGCCTTGGCCAGCCCCTCGATGCGGACCGCGTCCACACCGCTCGCGGCCAGTGTCTGCAATCCCTGGTCGATCCAGGCCTGGCGTGGTGTGCGGGCCACGCCCACAGTGCGACTCCTCTCACACCTTCCCATCTATACGGCACCGTACATCAGGGCTAGGCTCCGTGTTATACGCCATCGTATAACAGAATTCGAGGGTGGCGGTCTGCGCGGCGAGGTGAACGGGTGTCGCGGGGCCACGGTCGCCCGGACAACCCGATGGAGCCACCTGGCTCCGCGCAAGGAAATGGGGAGTTCACATGATCAAGTGGGCTGGCTGGCTCATTGTGTTGTTTCCAGGAGTAGGGCACACGCTGGGCGCTCTCGTGGAGACTGCCCCGCGCTACGCCGGGGCGTGGTTCAGCGGAGAGGGGTGGGAGGTGGATGCCACTGCGATGAACTACGCCGAGGCCACGTTGTGGTACACCGTGTTCAGCTTCGGCGTGCCGTTCCTCCTGATCGGCCTGATGGTGCTGTGGCTGGACCACCGCGGCAGCACACCGCCACCGTTTCTCGCCTGGATGGTGGCCGCTTGGACTTTGACCACTGTGGCGGTCGGCGGCCCCTCGCCCTTGCTGGTCCTCCTGATCGCCGCCGGCCTGCTACTGGCCGGCTCCAGACGCGCCGCTCGCCGCGACAACCCTGGAACTACTGCCGGAATATCCATCCGGCCGAGCTGAACTGCCGCCGTGCAACGGGTGCGGCCGCAGATGCGCCGCTCCCCTGGCCGGGCCGCTGAGCGAGTGGTTCTCGCTCAGCGGCACGGTCAGCGCTTCTTGATGTCGATGACGGGATCGACTGAGGACTTGGCCCTCTTCTCCGCTCGCTTTTCCTTGAGGGACTTCCCGGACTTCTTGGACATCGAGCTGCGCGGAGATTTGTCGGACAAACGTGGTCCTTTGCTCGGAGAACCTGAATGGTCCCGCTGCTGTCGACCGTACGCTACGGAGGCCGATCCGGGTGGGACCGGCGAAATCGGCTACCAGGAACCTCACAGCTGAGCCCCAGCACCGTGGCAGTGTGGCCGCCGAATGTAGTTCGCATGACCGAGACCTCGACCGTCGCGGCGGCGGAACGAACCGAGACCACGGGTGCGCCCGTGCTGGACGTGGTGATACCCGTCTACAACGAAGAGACCGATCTCGGCGTGTGCGTCCGCAGACTGCACGCCTACCTGCGCAACGGGTTCCCGTTCCCGGCGCGCATCACGGTCGCCGACAACGCGAGCACCGACGACACGCTGCAGGTCGCACGGCTGCTCGCCGACGAGCTGGACGACGTGCGAGTCGTGCACCTGGCCGCCAAGGGACGCGGGCGGGCGCTGCGAGCGGTGTGGGAACGCTCGGACGCGCAGGTGGTCGCCTACATGGACGTCGACCTGTCCACCGACCTGAACGCACTGCTGCCCCTGGTCGCACCGCTGATCACCGGGCATTCCGACCTGGCGATCGGCACCCGGCTGGATGCGGCGTCCCGCGTGGTGCGCGGCCCCAAGCGAGAAATCATCTCGCGCTGCTACAACCTGCTGCTGAAAGCCGCACTGCGCGCGCACTTCTCCGACGCCCAGTGCGGCTTCAAGGCGATGCGCACCGACGTCGCGCGCCGCCTGCTGCCGCTGGTGCGCGACGGGGAGTGGTTCTTCGACACCGAATTGCTCGTCCTCGCCGAGCGGGCCGGTCTGCGCATCCACGAGGTCCCGGTGGACTGGATCGATGATCCGGACAGCCGGGTCGACATCGTCGACACCGCGCGCAAGGACTTGCTCGGCATCTGGCGGCTCGGGCGGGCGCTGGCCACCGGCGCGCTACCGCTCGACGAGCTGCGTAGCGCGGCGGGCCGGGAACCCCTGGTGGCCGGGGTGCCGCTGGGCATGGTCGGACAGCTCGTGCGTTTCGCGATCGTCGGCGTATCGAGCACGCTGGCCTATCTGCTGCTCTATGTGGTGCTGCAACCGTTGACCGGCGCGCAGGTGGCGAACTTCGCGGCGCTGCTGATCACCGCGGTGGGCAATACCGCGGCCAACCGGGCCTTCACCTTCGGCGTGCGCGGCTCGAACGGCGCCGTCTCGCACCAGTTCCAAGGTCTGGTGATCTTCGGCATCGGGTTGGCGCTCACCAGCGGGTCGTTGTTCGCGCTGCATCGGTGGGCGCCGGACGCCTCGGTGCACCTGGAATTGTTCGTACTGGTGGTGGCCAATCTGGTGGCGACGCTGTTGCGTTTCGTCGGTCTGCGCTGGGTGTTCCGGGACGGCGCGGGACGCGATCGCTCGGCTGAGCCGGTGGCGTCGGCTATCGCCTCCATCGGTCGTGACGACGAGGGGGACCGTCGATGACAGCGACACTGACCGCGCAGCCGGTCGCCACCGAAACGCGGCCGCAGACCAACCGGAAGTGGGAGTATCCGGCGCTGGCGACGCTACTGCTCGGCACGGCCGTGGCCTATCTGTGCAACCTGAGCGCCAACGGGTGGGGGAACTCCTTCTACTCGGCTGCCGTGCAAGCGGGGTCGGTGTCGTGGAAGGCGTTCTTCTTCGGGTCTTCGGACGCGGCGAACTCGATCACCGTGGACAAACCGCCCGCCTCGCTGTGGTTGATGGAGCTGTCGGTACGGGCGTTCGGGCTCAACAGCTGGAGCATCCTGGTGCCGGAGGTGCTGCTCGGAGTGGCCACCGTGGCGCTGCTGTGGGCGACGGTGCGCAGGCCGTTCGGGCCCGCCGCCGGATTGCTCGCCGGGTCGGCGCTGGCGGTGACGCCCGTCGCGGCACTGATGTTCCGGTTCAACAATCCCGAGGCGCTGTTGGTGTTCTTGATGGTCGCCGCCGCCTGGGCGATGACGCGGGCGGTGGAGGACGGCCGCTGGCGCTGGCTGGTGCTGACCGGCGGCCTGATCGGATTCGGTTTTCTCACCAAACAATTGCAAGTGCTGCTGGTGGTGCCCGCGCTCTCGCTGACCTACCTGATCGCGGGTCCGCCGAAGCTCGGCAAACGCATCACGCAACTCTTCGCGGCCGGCGCCGCGATGGTGGTGGCCGCGGGCTGGTGGCTGCTGGCGGTGGAGCTGTGGCCCACCTCGTCCCGGCCGTGGATCGGCGGCTCGCACGAGAACTCGATCCTGGAACTGACACTCGGCTACAACGGGCTCGGCCGGCTCAACGGCAACGAACGCGGCAGCGTCGGCCCCGCCGGGCGTCCGCCCAGCGGCAGCGCCTCATGGGGCAGTCCTGGTATCACGCGCATGTTCGACCCCACGCAGGGCGGCCAGATCGCCTGGTTGCTCCCCGCCGCCCTGATCGCGCTCGTCGTGGGAATCCTGCTGCGCGGCAGAGCGGCTCGCACCGATCGGCAGCGCGCTTCGCTGGTCCTCTGGGGCGGCTGGCTGCTGGTGACCGGGCTGGTGTTCAGCTTCATGGCCGGCATCTTCCACCAGTACTACACCGTGGCCCTGGCTCCGGCCATCGCCGCACTCGTCGGCGCGGGCGCGGCGCTGACGTGGCGGGAGCGGCATCGGCTGTGGGTGCGGCTGTTGACAGCGCTGGCGGTGGGTCTCACCACAGCGACCGCATGGATGCTGTTGTCCCGCAGTCCCGAATGGCAGTCGTGGCTGCGCTGGACGGTGCTGGTCGTCGGCGTCATCGCGACGCTCGCCGTCCTCTTCCCCGCACCGCGAAAACTGGCCGCCTTGTCGGCGCTGGCGGTCGCGTTCACCTTCCTGGCCGGACCGGCGGCCTACGCGGTTGACACCATAGCCAAGCCGTACACCGGCGCGATCCCCTCGGCGGGCCCCGACGTCGCGACGAGTGGACATCGGCCGTCATGGGGCGAGGTAACGAATGGCACGGCGGGCCGCCCGCAGCGAGACGGGCACGCACCGGGCACTGCAGACGCCAGCACTCCGAACACGACACCGATCGGCTCGGGCAGCAGTGGGGTCGGCAGCCTGCTCGAGGCCGGCAAACCCAGCGCACAGGTGGTGTCGTTGCTCGAGCAGAACGGCGGCGACTACACCTGGGTGGCGGCAGCCATCGGCTCGAACAACGCCGCAGGCTTCCAGCTGCCCACCCAACTTCCCGTGATGCCGGTCGGCGGCTTCAACGGCAGCGACCCCTCACCGACGCTGGAGCAGTTCAAACAATATGTCGCGGAAAGAAAGATCCACTACTTCGTCGGCGGAACCCTCGGCGGACCCGGAACCTCCGAAACCTCCCCTAGCACACAGATCGCCCAATGGGTCCAGGCAAACTTCACCGCCACCCAGGTGGACGGGGTCACCTTGTACGACCTGACCGCCACCCGCTGAAACCGCGCGATGCGGTCGCGGCGCCCTGCATTCCCCGCCGACCGCATCGCCTTCCAGTGTTCAGCGCGACTCCCTGCGCCCGCTGAACACCGCATCCGCACCGACGCCATACCTCGGCGTCGGTGCGGATGGCGTGTGCGAGCCTCGATTCGAGGTGTGCAGAGGGGAGTGTGGATTCGGTCGCCGCTCTTGGCATCCCGCAAAACGCCAGCGATGATGATCGGGATGTGTGACGGCTCCCGGCGGGGAGCCGGGGCCCCGCCACCATCAGGTCACGCGTCCACCGCGAACATTCAGGGAAACAATTGAACGCTCTCATGAAGCTGGCCGTGACGGTGGTCAGCGCACTGGTCGCAACCGCGCTCACCGTCGGATTCGCCGCCACCGCGTCGGCCGCCCCCGCTGAGCGAGCCGAACCGATCGCCGCGGCGACCAGCGAACCCCCACAGGTGACCTACATCAAGGCTTGCCTGCCGCCGGGCGACACCATCGAATTGCGCACGGGAATCGGCGCGGCGATCGGCGCCGCGATCGGCGCGCTCGTCGGCCTGCCCGTCTTCTTCGTCGGCGCGATCCCCGGCGCGATCATCGTCGGCCTGGTCGGGGCCGCCATCGGAGCCTCCTCCTACGCCATCGATTCCGGCCGCCTCGAGCAGCAAGGACTGTGCTGATCAGCGAACCACTCGATCAGCCGCGGATGCCCGCGACGGACAGTCTCGCGTAGGGACGGGATCGCGTCTCCAGGAAAGGGCAAAGGCGTGATCTGGTACGTGACGCTCGCGGGCTCCCGCTCAGCGGGGTGCGTGCAAGGCGGCGTGTAGCGTGGCCGCCCACTGCTCGACGATCCGCTTGCGGCGGGCCGAATCGTCGGTGAGAACGTCGGCGAGACCGAGACCACGCGCCATGTCCAGCGTCGCCTGCACCAGGTGGTGGGCGACCGGATCGGAGTCGTCCACCCTCAGCGCTTCGACCGCGCGGCGGTGCGAGGCGCGCCCGAAGCGAGCCTCCAGCGGAACGATGCGTTCGCGCAGCACCGGATCGGCGGCGGCGTGCGTCCACACTTGCAACGCCGCCTTGAACAGCGGGCTGGTGTAGGACTCCACCAGCCCGGCCACCACCGCCTCGGTGCGCGCGATGCCGTCGCCGAGTTCCACCAGGGTCTCGGCCTCCTGCACCGCCTGCCCGCTGCGCGTGTCGAACATGTACTCCAGCGCGGCGGTGATCAGATCCTCCCTGGTGGGAAAGTGATGCTGCGCCGCGCCGCGCGACACCCCGGCCCGTTCGGCGACCACGGCGACCGTCGCGGCAGCCCAGCCCATCTCGGACAGGCAGTCGATGGTCGCCTCGAGCAGGCGCTGCCGGGTGGCTCGGCTGCGGTCCTGCTTGGGTTCGTGAGGTGTCGCCATGGTGGTTATTCTGCCCAGCTCGGCGAGCGACGCTGCAAAAAGGCCAGCATGCCCTCGTGGACTTCGGGGGTGCCGAAGAAGCTCGCCGAGCGCCGCGCGAGTTCCTCGGCGGAGGCGTCGAACTCGGCGAGGATGCTCGCGTTGACCAACCGTTTGGCCTCGGCCAGCCCCTGCGGGGAACCCTTGCGCACTTCCCCGCACAGCCGAGCGACCTCGGCCGCCGGATCGTCGGCGGTGACGGTGACCAGGCCGATCTCCTTCGCCGCGGCGGCGTCGAACTTCTCGCCGGTCAGGTAGTACCGGCTGGCCGCGCGCGGGCTGAGCCTGGGCAACAGGGTCAGCGAGATCATGAACGGCGCCAACCCGATCCGCACTTCGGTGAGCGCGAAACTGCTGCCCGGCCCGGCCACGACCATGTCGCAACCGGCCACGATGCCCATGCCGCCGGCCCGCACGTTCCCGTCGATCCGCGCGATCACCGGTTTCGGGATCTCCACCAACCGGCGCAGCACCCCGATCATGACCCGGGTGCGCTGGTCGGCGGCCACGGCCGGATCGGCGTCGCTCGCCTCGCTGAGATCCGCGCCCGCGCAGAAGGTGTTGCCGGTGTGCGCGAGCACGATGACGCGCACCGCGTCGTCGGCGGCCGCGTCGTCGAGCCCGCGCAGCAGTTCGGCGACCAGCTTGGACGACAGCGCGTTGCGGTTGTGCGGCGAATCGAGCGTGAGCGTCGCGACGCCGCCGCCGACCTCGTAGCGGACGAACGGACCCGTCTCGGTCATGCGCGGCCTCTCAGTACGACTTGGGCAGGCCCAGCGAGTACTGGGCGACGAAGTTCAGGACCATTTCCCGGCTGACCGGCGCGATGCGGCCGATGCGCGCGGCCGCGAGCATCGCGGCCAGCCCGACGTCCCTGGTCAGGCCGGAGCCGCCGTGGGTCTGGATGGCCTGGTCGAGTGCCTTGATGCTGGCTTCCGCCGCCGCGTACTTCGCCATGTTGGCCGCCTCGGCGGCGCCCATCTCGTCACCGGTGTCGTAGAGGGTGGCGGCCTTCTGCATCATCAGCTTCGCCAGCTCCAGCTCGACCTTCACCTGCGCGAGCGGATGCGAGATGCCCTGGTGCGCGCCGATCGGCGTCTTCCACACCGTGCGCTCCTTGGCGTATTCCACCGCCCGGTCGATGGCGTAGCGGGCCAGGCCGATGGCCATGGCCGCGCCCATGATGCGCTCCGGGTTCAGGCCCGCGAACAGCTGCATCAGCGCCGCGTCCTCCTTGCCGATCAGTGCGGTGGAGGGCAGCCGGACGTCGTCGAGGAACAGGCTGTACTGGTGGTCGGGCTCGATGATGTCCATCTCCTGCGCCGTCTTGGTGAAGCCTTCGGCGTCGGTCGGCACGATGAACAGGGCGGGCTCGAGCTTGCCGGTCTTGTGATCGGAGGTGCGGGACACGATCAGCACGGCCTCGGCCTGGTCGACGCCGGAAATGAAGATCTTGCGGCCGTTGAGGATCCAGTCGTCGCCGTCGCGCCGCGCGGTGGTGGTGATCTGGTGGGAGTTGGAGCCCGCGTCCGGCTCGGTGATGCCGAAGACCATCTTGCCGGAGCCGTCGGCGAGTTTGGGCAGCCATTCCTGCTTCTGCTCGTCGGTGCCGTACTTGGTGATGATGGTGCCGCAGATGGCCGGGGAGACCACCATGAGCAGCAGGCCCGCCCCCTGGGCCGACAGCTCCTCCATCACCAGCGACAGCTCGTACATGCCCGCGCCGCCGCCACCGTACTCCTCGGGCAGGTTCACCCCGAGGAACCCGAGTTTGCCCGCCTCCTGCCACAATTCGTCCAGCGGCTCGTTCTTGCGCGCCTTCGGCAGTACGTAGTCGCGGTAGTTGTACTTCGCGGCCAGCGCGGCGACGGCGGCCCGCAGCGCCTTCTGCTCGTCGGTTTCGATGAAGCTCATCAGTTCTCCTGTGTCTTGCGGGGGCTCCCGCACCCCGTCGGCTCGATGAGCGCTGCGCGATCGTGGCTCATCGCTCCTCCTGTGTTTCCTCGTTGTCGGCGGGTTCGACGACCGCGAGCACGGCGCCGACGTCGACCTGCTGGCCGACGGTGACGTTGACGGCGCTGAGCACGCCCGCGGCGGGCGCGGCGATGGTGTGCTCCATCTTCATCGCCTCCAGCCACAGAATCGGCTGACCCCGTTCGACCTGGCTGCCGACCTCGGCGCCGAGCCGGATCACGCTGCCCGGCATGGGCGCCAGCAGCGAGCCGGTGGCCACCTGGTCGGCCGGGTCGCTGAAGCGCGGCAGCCTGCGCAGGGCCACCGGGCCGAGCGGCGAATCGACGTAGACCTGGTCGCCGTAGCGCGCGACCTCGAATCGCCTGCGCACCGGGCCGCGTTCGCCCGGCACCGACAGCACGACGCGATCGGGCCCCGACTCGACGAGTTCGAGACCGTCGTGGCCGTCCACGGTGACGCCGGTGCGACCGAATCGGTAACCGACCTCGTGCGTCCCGGTGGCGCGACTCTCGTAGGACTTGCGCTGCGACCGCGAGGGCAGATTGCGCCACCCGCTGGGCAGCCCGCCGCCCACTCGCGCGCGGTCGCGGTTCGCGGCGGCGTCGGCGAGCGCGGCGGCCACGATGGACAGCGTCTCGTCGGTCTCCGATACCAGTGGCGCGGCGAGGGTGTCCAGCCCGTGCGTCGCGAAGAACGCGGTGTCGGTGTCACCGGCCAGGAACGCCGGATGACGCAGCACGCGCACCAGCAGGTCCCGGTTGGTGACCAGGCCGTGGATCTTCGCCCGGTGCAGGGCGGCGGCCAGCAATCGCGCTGCCTCGCCGCGTGTCTCGGCGTAGGAGATGACCTTCGCCAGCATCGGGTCGTAGTGCACACCGACCACCGAGCCGTCCACCACGCCGGTGTCCAGCCGCACGCCGGGCCGGTCGAGCAGGTCGAATTCGGTGCGCACCGAGGGGATCTCGATCCGGTGCACCGTTCCGCTCTGCGGCTGCCAGCCCTGCGCCGGGTCCTCGGCGTAGAGCCGGACCTCGATCGAATGTCCGCGCATCGCGGGCGGTTCGGCGGGCAGCGCGCCGCCCGCGGCGACGTCCAGTTGCAGCCGGACCAGATCCAGACCGGTGGTGCACTCGGTGACCGGATGCTCCACTTGCAGACGGGTGTTCATCTCCAGGAAGAAGAACTCGCCCTGTTCGTCGGCGAGGAACTCGACGGTGCCCGCGCCGGTGTAGCCGATCGCGCCCGCCGCGAGGCGCGCCGCCTCGAACAGCCGCGCCCGCATGCCTTCGGTGCGTTCCACCAGCGGCGAGGGCGCCTCCTCGATCACCTTCTGGTGGCGGCGCTGGATGGAGCACTCGCGCTCGCCCACCGCCCAGATAGCGCCGTGCGTGTCGGCCATCACCTGGACCTCGATGTGCCTGCCGGTCTCCAGGTAGCGCTCGCAGAAGACCGTCGGGTCGCCGAACGCGGATTCCGCCTCGCGCCGGGCGCCCTCGATCTGCGGGGCCAGGTCGGCCAGCTCGCGGACCACGCGCATGCCGCGCCCGCCGCCACCCGCCGACGCCTTGATCAGCACCGGCAGGTGCGCCTCGGTGACCTCGGCCGGGTCCAGTTCGGCCAGCACCGGCACTCCGGCGGCGTCCATCATCTTCTTCGAGGCGACCTTCGAGCCCATCTGCTCGATCGCCTCGACCGGCGGGCCGATCCAGACCAGTCCGGCGTCGAGCACGGCCTTGGCGAATTCGGCGTTCTCGGAGAGGAACCCGTACCCGGGATGGATGGCGTCGGCGCCCGCCGCCACCGCGGCCTCGATGATCAGCTCACCGCGCAGATAGGTTTCCGCTGGTGTATTGCCGGGCAGGCGTACCGCGGCGTCCGCCTCGGTGACGTGCGGCGCGGCGGCATCCGCGTCGGAGTACACCGCGACGGTGCCCAGACCCATCCGGCGGCAGGTGGCGAAGACGCGCCGGGCGATTTCGCCCCGATTCGCCACAAGAACGTTCGTGATTTCCATCCGCGGCCTCACATTCGGAAGACGCCGAAGCTGTCGGCGCCTTTGATCGGGGCATTGTGAATGGCCGAGAGGGACATTCCCAATACGGTGCGGGTGTCGCGCGGGTCGATGACGCCGTCGTCGTAGAGCCGCCCGGACATGAACATCGCCAGCGACTCCGCCTCGATCTGCGCCTCTACCATCGCGCGCATCCCGGCGTCGGCCTCCTCGTCGAACGGCAGGCCCTTCGCCTCGGCGGCGGCCCTGCCGACGATCGAGATGACGCCCGCCAGCTGCGCGCCGCCCATGACGGCGGATTTCGCACTGGGCCAGGCGAAGACGAACCGCGGATCGTAGGCCCTGCCGCACATGCCGTAATGACCCGCGCCGTAGGACGCGCCCATCAGCACCGAGATGTGCGGCACCTTCGAATTGGAGACGGCGTTGATCATCATCGCGCCGTGTTTGATGATGCCCTTCTGCTCGTACTCCTTGCCCACCATGTAGCCGGTGGTGTTGTGCAGGAACAGCAGTGGCGTGTTCGTCTTGTTGGCCAGCTGGATGAACTGGGTGGCCTTCTGTGACTCCTCGGAGAACAGCACACCGCGCGCGTTGGCCAGGATGCCGACCGGATACCCGTGCAGCTGCGCCCATCCGGTGACCAGGCTGCTGCCGTAGAGCGGCTTGAACTCGTCGAAATCCGAGCCGTCCACGATGCGGGCGATCACCTCGCGCGGGTCGAACGGGATCTTCAGGTCCGACGGCACGATGCCGAGCAGATCCTCCGGGTCGTAGAGCGGATCGATCACCTCGGCGCGCGGGGCCGGGCCCTGCTTGCGCCAGTTCAGCCGCCTGACGATGGAGCGGCCGATGCGGATCGCGTCCTGCTCGTCCAGCGCGTAGTAGTCCGCGAGGCCGGACACCCGCGCGTGCATGTCGGCGCCACCGAGGGACTCGTCGTCGGACTCCTCACCGGTGGCCATCTTGACCAGCGGCGGACCGCCGAGGAACACCTTGGAACGCTCTTTGATCATCACCACGTGGTCGGACATTCCGGGAATGTAGGCGCCGCCCGCGGTGGAGTTGCCGAACACCAGCGCGATGGTCGGGATGCCCGCCGCCGACGCCTGGGTGAGGTCGCGGAACATCCGGCCGCCGGGGACGAAGACTTCCTTCTGCGTGGGCAGATCCGCGCCGCCGGATTCGACCAGCGAGATCACCGGCAGCCGGTTCTCCCGCACGATGTCGTTGATCCGCAGGGTCTTGCGCAGCGTCCACGGGTTGGAGGTGCCGCCGCGCACCGTCGGGTCGGGCGCGACGATCATGCACTCGACGCCCTCCACGATGCCGATTCCGGCGATGGTGCTGCCGCCGACGTGGAATTCGCTGCCCCAGCCCGCCAGCGGGCACAGCTCCAGGAACGGCGAGTCCTCGTCGACGAGCAGTTCGATGCGCTCGCGCGCGGTCAGCTTGCCGCGCTTGCGATGCCGGGCCAATTTGTCCGGCCCGCCGCCCGCGATGGCCTTGGCGAACTCCGCCTCCACCTCGGCGAGCTTGGCCGTCATGGCGTCGGCAGCCGCTTCGTACTCGGGCGCGGCGGTGTCCAGGGTGCTGCGCAGAACGGTCATTTCTGGTACCCCAATCGCTTCGCCGCCAGTCCGGTGAGGATCTCGGTCGTGCCGCCGCCGATCCCGAGGATGCGCATGTCCCGGTACTGGCGCTCGATTTCGGATTCGCGCATGTAGCCGAGGCCGCCGAACAGCTGGACGGCCTGGTTGGCCACCCACTCGCCCGCCTCCACCGCGGTGTTCTTGGCGAAGCACACCTCGGCGATCAGGTCGGTCTCGCCTTCGGCGCTGCGCTGCACCACGTCGCGGGTGTAGACGCGGGCGACGTCGATGCGCCGCGCCATCTCGGTGACCGTGTTCTGCACCGCCTGCCTGCTGATCAGCGGACGGCCGAAGGTCTCGCGGTTGCGCACCCACTCCAGGGTGAGGTCCAGGCAGCGCTGCGCGCTGGAATACGCCTGCACCGCGAGGCCGACGCGCTCGCTGACGAACGCGCCCGCGATCTGGAAGAAGCCGGAGTTCTCCGGGCCCACCAGGTTCTCCACCGGCACCCGGACGTCCACGTAGGACAGCTCGGCGGTGTCGGAGGCGAGCCAGCCCATCTTGTCCAGCTTGCGGCTGACCGTGAAGCCAGGCGTGTCCTTGTCGACGATGAGCAGCGAGATGCCCCCGGAGCCCGGTCCGCCGGTGCGCACCGCGGTGACCACGAAGTCGGCGCGGACGCCGGAGGTGATGTAGGTCTTGGCGCCGTTGACGATGTAGTGGTCGCCGTCGCGGCGCGCGGTGGTGGTGAGGTGCCCGACATCCGATCCGCCGCCGGGTTCGGTGATCGCCAGCGAGCCGATCTTCGCACCGGCCAGCGTCGGCTTCACCCAGCGCTCGATCTGCTCGGCGTCGCCCGAGGCGATGATGTGCGGCACCGAGATACCGCAGGTGAACAGCGAGGCGAACAGCCCGCCGGACGCACCCGCCTGGTGCATCTCCTCGCAGACGATCATGCCGTCGACGCCGTCGCCGCCGGAACCGCCCACGGATTCCGGGAACTGCACGCCGAGCAGGCCGAGCGCGCCCGCCCTCTTGTGCAGCTCGCGCGGGATCTCCCCGGCGCGCTCCCAGCCGTCCAGGTAGGGCAGGATCTCGCGTTCCACGAAGCCACGCACCGTGGCACGCAGTTCCCGGCGTTCCGGCGTTTCCCAGAGTTTCGTCATGTCAGCAGCTCCACTGGAATGTCGAGGTGACGAGACCGCAGCCATTCGCCGAGTCCCTTGGCCTGCGGGTCGAAGCGGGCCTGATAGGCCACACCCTGACCGAGCAGGCCTTCGATGATGAAGTTCAGCGCCCGCAGATTGGGCAGCACGTGCCGGATGACGGTCAGCGAAGCCGCTTCCGGCAGTAGCTCTTTCACGCGTGCGACGGTGAGTGTGTGCACCAGCCAGCGCCATTGCTCATCGGTGCGCACCCAGACGCCGACGTTGGCGTCACCGCCTTTGTCGCCACTGCGGGCCAGCGCGATCGTGCCCAGCGGCACGCGGCGGGTTTCCCCCGCGGGCAACGGTTCCGGAGCGGGTGGTTCGGCGACCTCGGTGAGTTCGGCCGTCTCCGCAGACGGCGCGACCGCGACGCGGGCGCCATCGGGCAGCACCGCTACATGCGGCACCTCGGCCGCGTCGACGAACCCGGGCGTGAACACGCCGTACGGGGATCCGTTGCCCGGCAGGGTCGTGAAACTGCATCCCGGGTAGCTGGCCAGCGCCAGTTCCACGGCGACATTGGAGAACGCGCGCCCGACCTTGTTCGGGTCCGGGTCACGGACGACGCAGCGCAGCAGTGCGCTGGCCTGCTCCTCGGTCTCCGCGTCCGGCCGGTCCAGGCGTGCCAGGGTCCAGGTCAGCTCGGCGGGGCGGGTCGGCAGCCAGGCTTCCAGCTGGCGTTGCGCCAGTGCCGCTTTCGCTTCGATGTCCAGACCGGTGAGCACGAACTCCATCTCGTTGCGGAATCCGCCGAGGGTGTTCAGCGAGACCTTGAGCCGGGGCGGCGGGGCCGCACCGGTGACGCCGCTGATCCGCACCCGGTCCAGGCCGTCCTGGTCGAGCCGGATGGTGTCCAAGCGAGTCGTCACGTCGGGTCCGGCGTAGCGGGGCCCCTGGATCTCGTACATCAGCTGGGCCTCGACGGTGTCCACGGTGACCGCGCCGCCGGTACCCGCGTGTTTGGTGATGACACTGCTGCCGTCGGCGCGGATCTCCGCGATCGGGAAGCCGGGCCTGCCCAGATCGGCCAGCTCGGTGAAGAAGGCGTAGTTTCCGCCGGTGGCCTGGGTACCGCATTCGATCACGTGCCCGGCCACCACCGCGCCGGCCAGCCGGTCGTAATCCATTCGGCCCCAGCCGAAGTGGGCGGCGGCGGGGCCGACGATCACCGACGCGTCGGTGACCCGGCCGGTGACCACGATGTCCGCGCCCGCGTTCAGGCATTCGACGATGCCCCACGCGCCGAGGTAGGCGTTGGCGGTCAGCGGCGCGCCGAAACCGAGCTCGGCGGCGCGCGCTACCAGGTCGTCGCCTTCCACGTGCGCGATCTTCGCGTCCAGCCCGAAGTCGGCGGCGACTTTGCGCAGCTTTTGCGCCAGGCCCGCCGGGTTCAGGCCGCCCGCGTTCGCCACGATGCGCACCTTGCGCTCCAGCGCGAGCCCGAGGCATTCCTCGATCTGCTTGACGAAGGTCTTGGCGTAGCCGAGGTCCGGGTCCTTCATCCGGTCCCGGCCGAGGATAAGCATGGTCAGCTCGGCGAGATAGTCGCCGGTGAGCACGTCGAGCTGCCCGCCGTCGAGCATCTCGCGCATGGCACTGAGCCGATCACCGTAGAAGCCGGAACAGTTGCCGATCCGGAGCACATCCGGGTCGGCGGCCAGCATACTCATCAGCGGGAATGCCTCCTGTACGGCGGACCGTCAGGATGAGCCGCATGCCGCACCCGTGAAGTCCGCGTTCCGCGACCAGCATCACACCGCGGCAAGAAAAAAGCAAGCATGCGTGCTTGTTAATTGACGACTGAACGACTTGCCCACCCGCACGGCACCGACCGAGCAGGTCGGAGCAAGATAGGCACAGTGTCCAGCGACGTGACCGTGATCATTCTGTTCGCCCTCGCGGGTTTCCTGCTCGGCGGCGCGTACACCACCTGGAAGACGGCCCGGCCGCTATCGATCGCGCTGGGCGTCTGCGCCCTCCTCGCGGCGGGCGGCGCGCTGGCCTGGTGGCTCGCGTAGGGGCGGGCCGAGCGAAGGCTCGGCCGCCTAAGCCTTCGACAAGCGGAAGATCCGCAGGTCATCGGGGACGCCGTTGAGCGGAGCGGCGAAGAAGCTGCGGCGATACGGTTTGACCGCCAAGCCCAGTTCCGCCAGCGTCTCCGGCCGCAACCCTTGCAGCGTGGCCTCGGACAGCATGGTGTTCCCGTTGCCACCCGCCTCCATGACCCGGGCCGCGATCGTGACGTCCACGCCGAGCCAGTCGCCCCCGATCTCACGCGGAGAACCGGTGTGCAAACCGATCCGCATCTGCGGGGTGTAGCCGCGCACCTGGACGTCGGCCAGGTTGCGCCTTGCCGTCACGGCGGCGCGTATCGCCCGGTCCGCCGAAGGGAACACGGCCATCACGCCGTCGCCCATGCGCTTGACCACCTGTCCGCCACGCTCGGCGATCGGCGGCTCGATGGCCTTGGCCACCTTGCGCAGCAGTTCGAGCGTGGCCTCGTCACCGGCCGAGAGCGACCAGCGCGAGAAGGCCACCAGGTCGGTGAACATGACAGTTATTTCCTGGCTACCTTTGCCGCGTCCGACTCGCTCCAACGCCGCCTGCCAGACCTGCAAGGCGCCGAAACCGATTTCGCGCGCCGCGCTCGGCGTGTCGCCGACCAGTTTGTCCGCCGCGCGCGCGACCGCCCGCGCACCGCCCGGCCCGGAAACCGACAGCGGGTCACCGAAAGCGGGATCCCCGGGCAACTGCTGGCGCGCCTTGCGCAGCATGCCGATCAGATCCGCCCGCTGATTGGCCGCGCTCACCAGCGCGGACAGCTGGCCACGGCGGAATCCGCCAGGACGGCGGGGAGGATCGAACTCGTCGGACGGCTCCAACGGAATGACCACCTCGGGCGGTACGCCTCCCTCGGCCTCCGCCCCCGACCCCGGCTCGGCGCCGCCGGAAGGTGTTTCACTCACGCCCCGAGGGTATCTCAGCCGACCAGACGTGGACGTGTTACCGATCATCACCATCTGCCACCTCCGCTGCGAACCTCCGCGAGCACATCGTCGGGCCCGGCGATGGATAACGAGCTGGTTGCTGAATCGAGGCTACTCGGACGAGAACAGGTCTCGGAACCCGCAGGCGGCATAGTTTCCTCGATGTTCACACGCACGATCGGCCCGGCGCGAGAATTCGCACCGGGCCGATCGTCGCACCGTCCGCCGGGCAGTGGCGGGCGGTGGGGCGGAGCGCCGGACCTCCCGACAAGGTCGGCGCCCCTACCACCCGAGTGGCGAGGGAGGGCGACTCGGGTAGCTGGGCGGCTGCCTCGCAGCCGGTCAGGCGTCGCGCTGGTTCACCAAGACCAGGGCCGCGCCGAAGACGATCGCGACGAAGGCGGTGAAGTACAGCAGGCTGCCCCAAGGCCCCCAGTGCCAGTTGGCCGTGGACGCGGCGGAGCTGATGAAGTGGTTCGCGTTCGCGAACGGCAGGAACGGGGTGACATTGCGGCCGAAGCTGCCGAACGCCCCGAGCAGGCCCTCGATGAGCAGCGGCCACAGCACGATCAGCGAGATCGCGGCGGCGGATTGGCGCACCAGCACGCCGACCCCGACCGCGAGCAGCACGCACAGGAACGCGTAGATCGGGATGCCGTAGACCTCGCGCCAGTCGTCCGCGCTGGACAGGGTCAGCGTCGCACCCGCTTCCGGACCGCCCAGGGCCTTGGCCACCAGGTAGGCGAGGAACACCAGGACGAAGGTGAGCACCGCGCCGTACACGCCGACCAGCCCGGCCTTGGTCAGGATGACCTTGGCCCGATGCGGCGTGGCCTGGAACGTCGTGCGGATGATGCCGAAGCGATATTCGCTGGTCACGGTCAGGGTCGCCATGATCATCAGGACCATCACGCCGAAGCCGCTGATTCCGGCCACCGCGGTGGAGACGGTCAGATCGATCGCGCCGTCGGTGCCGTAGGACGCGCGCGCCACCGAGGCGAGCAGCGCGGCCATGCCGAGCGCCAAGGCGACCACGATCGCCGAGCACCACCAGGGCGACCTGGTGGAGGTGAGCTTGATTCGTTCCGCTGCCAGCACGCCCATCAGAGCGCACCTCCCATCACCTGATCGAAGCCTTCACCGTGGTACTGCACGGCGCCACCGGTCATCCGCATGAACGCCTCTTCCAGCGAGGCGCGCTGCGGGGCCAGCTCGAACAGCGTGATCTCGTTCGCGCCCGCCAGCTTGCCGACCGCGTCGCTGGTCACGTTCGCCACCACCAGCGCGGGGCCTTCCGTGCCCGCGCCGTCCTCGCGGACGGTCATGCCGTTCGAGGTGAGCACGCTGCGCAACTGGTCCAGCTGCGGGCTGCGCACCCGCACCGACTGCTCGGAGGCGCGCTCGATGAACTCCTGGGTGGTCGAGTCCGAGATCAGCTTGCCGCGCCCGATCACCACCAGGTGCTCGGCGGTCTGCGCCATCTCCGACAGCAGATGGCTGGAGACCAGCACCGTGCGGCCCTCGGCGGCCAGCCGCTGCATGAACCGGCGGATCCACAGGATGCCCTCCGGGTCGAGGCCGTTGACCGGCTCGTCGAACAGCAGCACCTGCGGGTCGCCCAGCAGCGCGCCGGCCAAGCCGAGCCGCTGCGACATGCCCAGGGAGAAGCCGCCCGCGGACTTGCCCGCCACCTCGGACAGGCCGACCAGCCGCAGTACCTCCTCCACCCGGGACTTGGCGATGTCGTTGGACGCGGCCATCCACTCCAGATGGGCGCGCGCGGAGCGGTTCGGGTGCACCCACTTCGCGTCCAGCAGCGCGCCGACGGCGCGCAGCGGATGGTCCAGTTCGTGGTACGGCTTGCCCTGGATCAGCGCCGTGCCCGCGGTGGGCTTGTCCAATCCGAGGATCATCCGCATGGTGGTCGACTTGCCCGCGCCGTTCGGCCCGAGGAACCCCGTCACCTGTCCGGGGCGAACGGTGAAGGACAGATCCTGTACCGCTACGGTCTGCCCGTAGTGCTTGGTCAGGCCTCTCAGCTCGATCATGCCGCCAGCATTCCGTAAATCGCGTCGGCGCGCGTCGGTAATTAGTGGCGAGTTGGATCATCCTCGAGGATGAGGGCGGTCCCCCAGTTCGCCTTCGGCACCCTAGGGGCATCCCCCCACTCGGTCAGGGCTCGCCGACCGCCGGATGCGCCACGAGAGCGAGCACGGCGCCGAGCGCCGACGCCGCGTCGAGAAGTGCACGCGAGCGGGCCGTGATGTTCGCGTCGCGGGCTGCCAGCGCTGCGGCCACCTCGCCGCGCGGCAGGCCGGGCAGCAGTCTTCGCAGCAGGTCGACGCGGTATCCGGCACTGCGGAGCTGGTGGACGATCCGCGCGTCCCGGACCTGGGCAGGCGAGTACCGCCTCGTTCCCTGTGCGGAGACACGATCCGGAACGACGAGCCCTTCGGCATCCCAATGCCGCAGGGTCGACGGGCGCACGCCCAGCGCGGCGGCGAGTTCGGACACGCTCATCGCGTCCGACGGGCGCACGTCGGCGATCGGCTCGGCGGAGATCGCCGCCGCCGCCCGCTGGGCGAGTTCCAGATCGGCGCGCTCCCGGTGCAGCCTGGCGTGTGCCGCGTCGAGCAGGGCGAGCACCTGGGCGAACGGTCCTTCGTGGACGGCACGAACGATTCGCTTGGCTTCGACCGGGCCGACCCCCGCTGCCAGCGCTCGGTAGGCGAGCGCGGAACGCAAGTGCAGCTCGCCGTATCTGCGATAGCCCGTCGCGGTGCGTATCGCCATGGGCAGAACACCATCGCGCTCGAGGTTGCGGATCTGCTGCACGGAGTACCCGGCACGCCGCGCCACATCGACCGTGCGCATTACGCAGTTGCGAGTTTCCACCCAACTTCCCTGTATATCTCGCTCGAAGTCTCCACAAGCACCTTAATGATTCGCTGGAGCACATGACCATCGACGAGATCATCGCCTTCGTCTCCGCCCTCGACGGAGTCCTGAGCCTCACCCCCGGCCCCGGCGACGGCTCACCCGAAATCAGCTGGGGCGACACCTTCTTCTACTACTCACCCGACGGCGTCGTACCGACGACGACCCAACCTTTCGCGACGATCGTCACGAAGAACTACCCCGGCGACGAGGAATCCCACCTGGACCGCCCGGACACCTTCCGCGTCAACATCAACGCAGGCAAAGAAGCCTTCATCCAATGGACCGGCCACACCCCCCGCGAACCATCCCCAGACCACGACCCAAGCGCGACAGACACGGTCATCCCCCACCCGATCTACAAATCCGCCGGTTGGCTCGCGATCGTGAATCCAGACCAGCGAACCACCGACCCCACACGCGAACTCCTCCAAACGGCATACAACCTCGCACGCTCCCGCTACAAACGCCGCACCTCACCCACCCACGCCTAACCGCTCCGTCAAGCCCACGAGTGGCACATGGTTGCGGCGAAGTGCGAGAAGACCTCTCCACCATGTGCCACTCGCGGGCCCGAGTTTCGTTACAGCGCCGGGGAGGAGGCCTGCGCCCAGAACCGTTTCGGGATGCGCCCGGCCAAGCGGGCGGCGTATCCGGCGCGCACCGCGTCCGCCATGGCGGCGGCCATCAGTTCGGGACGGTGCGCCCTGGTGACGGCGGTGGCCAGGAGCACCGCCGAGCAGCCCAGTTCCATGGCGAGCGCGGCGTCGCTCGCGGTGCCGATGCCCGCGTCCAGGATGACCGGGACCTTCGCGTCCGCGACGATCATCTCGATGTTGTGCGGATTGCCGATGCCGAGGCCGGTGCCGATGGGCGCGCCCAGCGGCATCACCGCCACGCAGCCCGCGTCCTCCAGGCGCCGGGCCAGGACCGGGTCGTCGTTGCTGTAGGGCAGTACGACGAATCCGTCGTCGACGAGTTGTTCGGCGGCGGTGAGCAATTCGATCGGATCGGGCAGCAGGGTGCGCTCGTCGGCGACCACCTCGAGCTTCACCCAGTTGGTGTCCAGCGCCTCGCGCGCCAGCTGCGCGGTGAGCACCGCTTCGGCCGCGGTGCGGCAACCCGCCGTGTTCGGCAGGGGCGCGATGTCCAGCCGTTTCAGCAGGTCGAGCACGCCGGTGCCGCCCGCGGCGTCGATGCGCCGCATGGCCACGGTGGTCAGCTCGGTGCCGGAGGCGATCAGCGCCTCCTCCAGCACAGCGAGGTTCTCCGCGCCGCCGGTCCCCATGATCAGGCGGGAACCGAATTCACGGTCGGCGATCCGCAGTGGGGCGTCGGCCCGCCCGGATGCCGTCGCTGCCTCAGCCACCTTGAACCGCCGTCAGCACCTCGATCTGCCAGCCGCGCCCGACCGGTTCGTCCCAGCGCGACTTGGGAAACACAGCCCCGTCCACCGCGAGCGCGACACCCTGGCACGGCAGGCCGAGGCGGTCCAGCAACTCGCGCACGGTGAGCGGCTCGGCGAACTCGTGCTCGTCGCCGTTCACCGTGACACCGATGGGAACGGATGACAGCGTCATCGGCTTCCTCCTACAGTCGTCGAAAAGCGTTGCGGGTCGGCTACTTCCGCTTCGGGCAGCGTTGCCCCGCCGAGCAGGCTCGCCACCGCGTCCACCGTGAGCGGCAGTGTCAACATGCCGTTGCGGCCGTGTCCGGTGGCCGCGACGATCCGGTCGGTGAGCCGGCCGATCAGCGGCAGGTTGTCGGGGCTGCCCGGCCGGGAGCCTGCGCTCGCCTCGGCGAGTTCGTATTCGCCGATGCCGGGGAACACCGCCTCCGCGTCGGCGATCAGGTCACGGACGCCCGCGACGGTCACCGCGGTGTCGAAACCCGCTTCGTACTGCGTGGCGCCGACGACGATCCCGTCCGCGCGCGGCACCAGATACACCGGCCGTCCGTGCACCCGTGCCCGGATCACCCGGCGCGGCGCCGGAGCGACCCCGGGCCGTTGCCGCAGGCGCAGGATCTCGCCCTTGACCGGGCGGACCGGCAGCTCGGGCCACAACGTCGCCGACGCGGCCCCGGCGGCGAGCACGACTTGGTCGTGCGGAAGTTCCGTCAGCGAGTCTACGGATTCGGCGCGCAGCGTGACGCCCGCCGCCACGGCCGCCTGCCGCAGCGCGCCGACGAGTTTGCGATTGTCGACCGCGGGTTCGGTGGGTGCGAGCAGCCCCGCGCGCACCGTCCTGGCCAGGCTCGGTTCCCGCTCCCGAACTCCGGCGCGGTCCAGAACATGCAGCTCGTGTCCGCGTTCGCCGACCCAGTCGGCGACGGTGCGCAGGTCGGCGGCGTCGGCCGCGTCGAGCGCGACGGTCATGGTCTCGTCGGCCACGAAGACCGGCACCGCGGTCGCGGCCGCCAGCCGGGCGGCGAACTCGGGCCAGCGGGACAGCGAGGCGGCGCCGAACGCGAGCACCCGCTCCTCGCCGGGCCAGCCCTCCGACAGCGGTGCGAGCATGCCCCCGGCCACCCAGGAAGCGCCGGTCGCGACGGCCGGATCGAACAGGGTGACCGACCAACCGGCCTCGGCGGCCCGCCAGGCCGTGGCGAGCCCGACGGCGCCGCCACCGACGACGGCCAGAGTCCGCATCCGATCCACCTGCCTCCTGTTTCGCATCCCCACGGTAGCGCGGCTACCGTCGAAGGCGTGCAACCCTCCCACCCGAATCGACCCGCCTCGCCGCGGGAGCGTCTGGCGAACGCGCGGCTGTATCTCTGCACCGACGCACGCCGGGAGAAGGGCGATCTGGCCAAGTTCGCCGAGGCGGCGTTCGCGGGCGGAGTCGACATCATCCAGCTCAGGGACAAAGGCTCACCGGGCGAGGCGAAGTTCGGCCCGCTGGAGGCCAGGGCCGAACTCGGCGCGCTCGCCGAACTGAAGGCCGCCGCGCGCAGGCGCGGCGGGCTGGTCGCGGTGAACGACCGCGCGGACATCGCGCTCGCCTCGGGCGCCGACGTGCTCCATCTCGGGCAGGGCGACCTTCCGCCCTGGTACGCGCGCCGGATCCTCGGGCCCGACGTGGTGATCGGACGATCCACGCACAATCGCGCGCAGGCCGGGCTCGCCGCGATCGATGAGCACATCGATTACTTCTGCACCGGCCCCATCTGGGCGACCCCCACCAAACCCGGCAGGCAGGCGGCGGGCCCCGAACTGGTCCGCTCGACCGCGGAGGCCCATCCCACCCGGCCGTGGTTCGCCATCGGCGGGATCAACGCCGACAATCTCGCGCAGCTGCTGGAAGCCGGGGCGAAGCGGGTCGTCGTGGTCCGGGCGATCACCGAGGCACGCGATCCGGAGGCCGCGGCGCGCGAGCTGAAAACGGCGCTGCTGGCGAACGCGTGAGCGTCGCGGTCAGGAAAGCACCTGCCCGCGGGTGAACGAAAGCGCGGTCTCCACCGCCGTGTTTCCGTTCGACGCCGGTTCGGCGACCTGCGTGCCCGGCTCGTCGACGATCCTGGCGTAATCGCCCGGCCCGGCCGGATCCGAATGCAGCCAAACGAAACCGAGGTCGGCGAGGTCGAGCGTGCGCGGCAGCGCGGCGGCCACCGCGCGGTCGTCGCCGATCTCGGCGAGCAGCACCCGCGCGGGCGCGGCGCGCAACGTCGGCCAGGACGCGGCGAAGCCGGGGTGCAGCGGACGGGCCTCGACCTCGTCTTCGGGAATCCAGGCCAATTCGGTGCTCTCGCGATTGCCGGTGGTCGGGAGGGTCATGACCGCGTCGGCGACGACGGTCGTGTAGGTCCAGCCGCTCAGCGCCGACGCCGTCACCCGCTCGCCGCGGACCCGGACGTCGGCGGGCTCGATGCCCGCCTCCTCCCACGCCTCGCGGACCGCCGCGTGCACCGGCGTCTCGTGGCTGTCGCGCGCCCCGCCGGGCAACGCCCAGGTCCCGCCTTGATGACTCCAGGGGGCGCGGTGTTGCAGCAGCACCGCCGAGCCGCCGCCGGCGAGCGGAGCGCGCAGGAGAAGTCCGGCGGCGCCGAAGCGACCCCAGTGCCGCAATCCGTCCGGGCCACGCGACCAACCGTCACCGTCACCACGCATCTCGTACCCATCCTCGTCCAGCTACGGCAGTGCCCCACCCCGTTTCCTCCCAACCGGGGGTGTTTCACACGCCGCGGCGCCCGTACGACCACAATAAACTCCGCACCAACACGCACGGGTCGATCGAATTCTCGGTCCAGCCGTCGAGAAATCCGCGCAGGCGGCCCAAACTGGGGAGGTGGACATGGCTAGCTCCGAGCCGACGACGGCCGAAATCCTGCCGTCGTCCGCGCCCGAGCCCGCCGGTCGGGACATTCCGGGCGGGCTGAGCGTCGCGGTGGTGCGCGAACGTCTCGACCTGTCCAACCTGCGTTCGTTCGCCAATTCCTCACCGGGGCGGCTGATCGCGCTCGGCCTGCTGCTCATCGGCCTGTGCCTGGCCGCGGGTTCGGTGACCGCCGCGACGGTGGGTGACCGGCAGCAGGGCTTGGACGTGCTGCTCTACGACACCGAGCCGGACGCGCACTCGGCGCATCGGCTCTACACCTCGCTGTCGATCGCCGACGCCGCCGCCAGCACCGCCTTCATCGCGGGCGGGCTGGAACCGCAGGCGGTGCGCGACCGCTACACGCAGGCCATGGGCGAGGCGGCCGCAGAATTGGTGACTCAATCCGACCGTGCCGTCGGGCCGAACGCGGGCATGGATCCGGATGCCCGGCTGCGAACCGGCATAGTTACCGGCCTGCCGGTGTACTCGGGTCTGGTGGAAACCGCACGAACGAACAATCGCAGCGGATATCCGGTCGGGGCCGCGTATTTGAGTGAGGCGTCCAACCAGATGCAGACGACGCTGCTACCGATGGCCGAGGAATTACACAATCATCGCTCGGCGGCGGTGACCGACGCGCAGCGCAACCACGTGCGCCCACCGTGGCCCGCGATCGGCCTGCTCATCCTCACCCTGGGCGTGCTGGTCTGGGTGCAGCGGGATCTGGCGCGCCGCTGGCGGCGAGTGCTCAATCCGGGCCTGCTGCTCGCATCGGCGGCCATGCTGATCCTGCTGGCGTGGACGGTGATCGCGGGCTCGGTGTCGGCGACGTCGATGATCAGCGCCCGCGACGACGGCGCGGTGCCCTCCTCACGGCTGACCGAGAGCCGGATCCTGGCGCAGCAGGCGCGCGCCGCGGAGACGTTGAAACTGGTGCGCCGGGACGCCACCGGCGACTACGACCGCACCTACGACGCGGACATCGAGCGGCTGGCCGATCTGCTCGGCAACTATCCCGATTCCGCGCCCGCGGCGGGCGAAGTGCGCAACGCCGTTCCGGCGCTGGCTCGCTGGCGGGTGGCGCATCAGCGCATGAACGACGCGCTGGCCAAGGGCGATTTCAACACCGCGGCCGTGATGGCGACCGGTCCCGGCGCCGCGGACGCCACCGTGCAGGTGGAGGCGCTGGACCGTTCGCTCGAGCAAGGAATCACCGCGACCAGGGACACCCTGCGCGACAGGATCTCGCAGGCGGCGCGGGTATTGGATTTCCTGGGCGCCGGAGCGATGGTGCTCGGCATTCTGGCGGCATGCTATGTCGGACTGGGCATGTGGCCCCGGCTTCGGGAGTACCGATGAGATCCGCGCGCGGCATTCTGGGGGCCGTTCTCGTCGTGACGGCGCTGGCGAGCGGCTGTACCAGCGATTCCAGTGCGCCTGCGCCGACCAAGTCGCCCGTCTACACCGATCCGCCGCTGCCCGCCAAAGCCGTTCCGGTGTTCACCGATTCGCCCGTCCCACTGCCGCCGGGCAAACCGCGATGCGGAGACGCGACCGCCAGCCTGCGCCCGACCGGAGCCGGGGCCGCCGCGCGCGGCCCCGCGATCGATGCGATCCGGGCGCGCGGCCGGCTGCTCGTCGGCCTGGACACCGGCAGCAATCTGTTCAGTTACCGCGACCCGGTCTCCGGCGCCATCGTCGGCTTCGACGCCGACATCGCCAGGGAGGTGGCCCGCGACCTGCTCGGCAGCCCGGATCTGATCGAGTTCCGCAGCCTGGGCTCCGCCGAACGCGAGACGGCGTTGCAGAACCGCACCGTCGACCTGGTGGCCAAGACCATGACGATCAATTGCGAGCGCCGCGAGAAGGTCGCCTTCTCCACCGTCTATCTGCACGCGAACCAGCGGGTGCTCGCGGTGAAGAACTCCGGTATCCGCAGTCTGGCCGATCTCGCCGGTCGACGGGTGTGCATCGTTTCCGGCACCACGTCGCTGGAGCACATTCGCCGCGACCAGCCTGCCGCGACCATCCTCACCGTGCCGAGCTGGGCCGACTGCCTGGTCGTCCTGCAGCAGCGCCAGGTGGACGCGGTCAGCACCGACGACGCCGTTCTCGCCGGCTTGGCCGCGCAGGACCCGTACACCGAATTGGTCGGCGGCAGCATCAGCGAGGAGCCGTACGGCATCGGCATCCCCAAGGGCAACGACGATCTCGTCCGTTTCGTCAACGGCACGCTGGAACGCATCCGCAATGACGGCACGTGGGTCGGTCTATACCAGAAGTATCTTCCCTCGCTCGGCCCCGTTCCCGCCCCGCCCGCCCCGACCTATCAGGACTGACGGGCGAATGAGCACACGGCCAGCCCCCGAGCCCGACCCGGACGAGACCGCCACGGGACGGCCCGGTTCGGCCGATGTGTTCGAGGGCGGATTCCCCGGGTCGGCCGGGCATCGCCCGGGTGGAGCCGCGCCGGAAGGACTGCGCGGAGACTACGAGCCGAACGTGAGCGCGGCCGGGCCGTCCGGCCGGATCGAACCGAACCCGGTCGCGGAGGACCGGGACGCCACCGGCAGGCAGGTCGGCCGAACGGAATCGTCGTTCGGCACGGTCGCGTGGAGCCGGGACGCCGATACCACCGGTGGAGACCAGGAACCGCGGATGTCGGCCGACCGCGATTCCGCGAGAGCGACATCGTCCGGAGGCGACGAGGCAAGCGAACCCGGCCCGACCGGCAGACCGGGTACCGCCGAATCGGGCGCCAGAGCGGCGGAAGACGACCCGGACGCGACCCGCATGCAGGTGAGAAGTACGGACACCACCGCGGGCACGGGCGCGGGAAACCGCGAGCCGGACCTCGACCCGGCCGGACGCCAGGAAGCACCGCCGCCAGAGGCGGACCAGGATGTCGAACAACCGGCGCGCTCCACCGACGACATTCCCGGCACGGTGGCAGTAGACGCAGAGGAGACGGCGTCGCAGGCCGAAGAGGCGGAGCAGGACAGAACTCGGCGAACGACGTCCGAACCCACATCCGCCCCACTGCGCACCTCCGGCCGCAGCGTGCGCACCGCGCGGACCCGGCCTGCGGTGCGGCGGCTCGGCGCGGGACTGGTGCCGATCCCGACGGTGACGCCTGCGGACCCTCGCGACGCCGTCCTCACCGACGCGGTGGTCTCGGAGGGCAGGCGATTCTGCTGGCGCTGCGGCAAACCGGTCGGCCGGGCGACGGCGACCCGCCCCGCGACCACGGCGGGCACCTGCGCGACCTGCGACGTGCCCTTCGACTTCCGCCCCACGCTGAGGCCCGGCGATATGGTGGCCGGACAGTACGAGATCCAAGGCTGCATCGCCCACGGCGGACTCGGCTGGATCTACCTGGCGATCGACCGCAACGTCAGCGACCGCTGGGTCGTGCTGAAAGGCCTGCTGCACAGCGGGGACGCCGAAGCGCAGGCGGTCGCCATGGCCGAACGCCAGTTCCTCGCCGAGGTGGCGCATCCCAGCATCGTCAAGATCTACAACTTCGTCGAGCACACCGGCGCGGACGGCACACCGGTCGGCTACATCGTCATGGAGTACGTGGGCGGCCGGTCGCTGCGTGACATCCTCGACGCCTACGAACGCCCGAAGCGCATGCCGGTCACCGAGGCGATCGCCTACCTGCTGGAGATCCTGCCCGCGCTGGAGTACCTGCACTCGACCGGGCTGACCTACAACGACCTCAAGCCGGACAACATCATGGTCACCGAGGACCAGGTCAAGCTCATCGACCTCGGCGCCGTCGCCACCATCGAGGCCTACGGAAACCTGTACGGCACCAGGGGCTTCCAAGCTCCGGAGATCGCGCGCACCGGCCCGACCGTCGCCTCGGACATCTACACGGTGGGGCGCACGCTGGCCGTGCTCACGCTGAACATGCCTTCGGAGCACGGACGTTATCTCGACGGTCTGCCCGACCCGGCCGAGGAAACGGTGCTGGCGCGCTACGAGTCCTTCCATCGTCTGCTGCTCTGCGCCACCGATCCGGATCCCCAGCGCCGCTTCCCTTCCGCCCGCGCGATGTCGGCCCAGCTGTCGGGCGTGCTGCGCAAGATCCTCGCGCTGGAGACCGAGACCGAGCACCCGCAGCTGTCCACCGTGTTCACTCCGCCCCGGGCGAGCTTCGGCACCGAGGAGCTGATCAGCCAGACCGACGCCTACGCCGACGGCCGGCCGCGCAGCAGCTTGCTCGACGCTCTCGATGTGGTGGCGGGGTTGCCGATCCCGCTGCTCGACCCGGCCGAGCCGTCCGCGCCCCTGCTCTCGGCCGCGGTGCATCCCGAGCCCGCGCACGCGCTGGAAGCGCTGCGCAACGCCCGCGATCGAGCCGATACCGATCCCGCCAACGCCCCGGAAACGCTCGATCTGGAACTCACCCTCGCCGAGGCGCGCGTGCGGCTCGATCTGCGCGAGTCGGCCACGGTCCTGGATCTGCTCGCACGGCTACCCCAACGAGAATGGCGGGTGAGCTGGTATCGCGGTATGGCCCAATTGCTCGACCGGGAGTATGAGCGCGCGTTCACGAATTTCGACGAGGTCTTCCGGGTGCTTCCCGGCGAACTCGCCCCCCAGCTCGCACTCGCCGCCACCGCCGAACTCGTTCTGCAGCATTGGGACTCGTCGGATCCCGAACAGTGGCGCGCCTACGCGGAAAAGGCGTACGAGACCGTCTGGCGCACCGACCGCACCGTGGTGAGCGCCGCCTTCGGGCTGGCCAGGCAACTGGCCACGGACGGCCGGGTGAACCAGGCCGTCCAGGCGCTGGACGCGGTGCCCGCCGCGTCGCGGCATTTCACCACCGCGCGGATGACCGCCGTGCTGCTCATGCTCACCGCCGCGCCGGTGGCCGACCTCGACGAGGCCACCCTGCACATCTCGGCGTCGCGGGTGCGGAGCCTGCCCGCGGGCGAGAGTCGCGCGGTGCAGATGCGGGTGCTGGTCCTCGGCGCCGCCTTGGCGTGGCTGCAGGCGGGCAACGTGCCGAAGCGCCCCGATGCCACGCTGTTCGGCGTGCCGTTCACCGAACGCGAACTGAGGGCGCGCACCGAGACGAACCTGCGCACCCTGGCTCGCGGGGCGCCCGACCGCAAGCATCGATACGCGCTCGTCGACCTGGCCAATTCGATTCGCGCGAAGACCTGGATCTAGTCGAGCCGGTCGACCACCTGTCGCGCGGCACGGGCGATGGCCAGTTCCTCGTTCGTGGGCACCACCAGCACCGCGACCGGTGCGTCCGGCGGGGAGATCCGCCGTGCGGCACGGTTTTCCGCCGTGTTGGCCGCCGGGTCCACCTCGATGCCGAACCGGGCCAGGCCCGCCAGGGCGTCGGCGCGAACCTGCGGGCTGTTCTCCCCGACCCCGGCGGTGAAGGTGATCGCGTCGACGCCGCCGAGCTCTATCAGGTACGCCCCGAGATAGCGCCGCAGCCGATGAACGTACACGTCGTAGGCCAGCCGGGCGGCTTCGTCACCGGTCTCGATGAGGCGGCGCAGTTCGCGGAAATCGTTCACGCCGGACAGGCCTTTGATGCCGGAATCCCGGTTGAGCAGCGTGTCGATCTGATCGATGTCCAGGTGCGCGGACCGCGCGAGATGCGCGACGATGCCGGGATCGAGATCACCCGGCCTGGTGCCCATCACCAGACCTTCCAAAGGGGTGAGGCCCATGCTGGTGTCCACCGGGCGCCCGCCGCGGATGGCCGAAGCCGACGCGCCGTTGCCCAGGTGGAAGACGATCTGGTTCAGCTCGCCCGGGTCGCGCCCGAGCAGCTCGGCCACCCGGCCGGACACGTACTCGTGCGAGGTCCCGTGGAATCCGTACTTCCGGATGCCATGCGCGGCGGCCACTTTGGCATCGATGGCGTAGGTCTTGGCGGCGGCGGGCAGCCCGTGGAAGAACGCCGTGTCGAACACGGCGACCTGCGGCGCGTCCGGCAACAGCGCACGCGCGCTCTCGATCCCGGCGAGGTTGGCCGGGTTGTGCAGCGGCGCCAGCGCGGACAGGTCCGATATCGCGGCGGCCACGTCGTCATCGATCAGGGTGGGCCGGTAGAACACCTCGCCGCCGTGCACCACGCGATGCCCGACCGCACGCACGCCCTCCCGCCGCAGATCGTGGCCCGTCGCGGCGAACATCTCGAAGACCAGCCGCAACCCGGCGGTGTGGTCGGCGATCGGCTCGCGGCGCTCGGTCGACTCGCCGTCGGCGCGATGCTGGATCACGCTGTCGTCCTCGCCGATGCGCTCCACGATCCCGGACGCGGCGACCACGCTCGACTCCGGGTCGAGGAGCTGATACTTGATGGACGACGAGCCGGAGTTGATCACCAGCACGAAGTCCTCGGCCGTCTCGCCCATTACGCCTCCTGTATCCCGCGTGGCGACCGCACCCGGCGGGGCAACCACGCTCGCTCAGCAACCACGATCACGACGCGATTGTTCCGCGCCGCCACGCGGACGCGCCGCAGCGGACAGCGCCCGCATCAGCCCTCCTGCGCCTGGATGGCGGTGATCGCCACGGTGTTGACGATGTCGGCCACCAGGGCGCCGCGGGACAGATCGTTGACCGGCTTGCGCAAGCCCTGCAGCACCGGCCCGATCGCGATCGCGCCCGCGCTGCGCTGCACCGCCTTATAGGTGTTGTTGCCGGTATTGAGATCGGGAAACACGAACACGGTCGCGCGCCCGGCGACCTCGGAATCGGGCAGCTTGGTATCGGCGACGGTCGGTTCGATCGCGGCGTCGTACTGGATCGGCCCCTCCACCGGTAGCTCCGGCGTGCGCTCACGCACCAGCTTGGTCGCGACGCGCACCTTGTCCACGTCCGCGCCGCTGCCCGATTCGCCGGTCGAATACGACAGCATCGCGACCCTGGGTTCGATGCCGAAGCGTTCGGCGGTCGCCGCGGAGGAGACCGCGATGTCGGCCAGCTGCTGCGCCGTCGGGTCCGGCACGACCGCGCAATCGCCGTACGCGAGCACCCGGTCGGCCAGGCACATGAGGAACACGCTGGAGACGGTGGCGACACCCGGCACCGTTTTGATGATCTCCAACGACGGCCGGATGGTGTGCGCCGTGGTGTGCGCCGCACCAGAGACCATGCCGTCGGCGATTCCCTTGTACACCATCATGGTGCCGAAATACGAGATGTCGGCCACGGTTTCGCGGGCCCGCTCCACCGTCATGCCCTTGTGTTTGCGCAGTTCGGCGTACTCGGCGGCGAACTCGTCCAGGTAGCCGGAGCTATGCGGGTCGAGCACCTCGGCGGCGGAGATGTCCACCCCGAGTTCGGCGGCGCGGGCGCGCACGGTCGTCTCGTCGCCGAGGATGACCAGGTCGGCGATCTTGCGCTGGAGCACCCGTCCCGCCGCGCGCAGGATGCGGTCGTCGTCGCCTTCGGGCAGCACGATGCGCTTGCGATCGGCTCGCGCGCGCTCGATGAGCTGGTATTCGAACATCTGGGGCGTGATCACCGAGCTGGGTGGAACGTCGATGCGCCGCAACAGCTCCACCGCGTCGACGCGTTCCTCCATCAAGGCCAGAGCCGTGTCGACCTTGCGCGGGTTGCCCGCGGACATCCGGCCGCGGGTGCGGTAGGCCGCGCCCGCGGTGTCGTAGGTGCCGAGGTCGGTGGTGAGAATCGGCAGCTTGGGCTTGAGACCGGTCATCAGCCGCGCCACCGCGGGATGCGGCAGCAGGCCACCGTTCATGATGATGCCCGACAGCGACGGGAAGCCCTCCGCCTCATGCGCGTTCACGACGCTGAGCAGCACGTCGGACCGATCGCCCGGCGCGATCACGACGACACCCTCGACCAGCCGTTCCAGGATGTGCTCGGCCGTCATGCCGCCGACCATGATCTTCAGCGCCTCGCGGTGCAGCAATTCCGGGTCGCCGCTGTACATCTCGCCGTCGATGGCGGTGCACAGCTCGGCCATGGTGGGCGCGATCAGCAGGGGAACCTCGGGCAGAGTCCAGGAGGGGACCTCCAGCGCACCCAGCACGGCGGCCACCTCGTCCAAGCCCTGCGGCTCACAGCGGTTGGCGATGATCGCGACCAGCTGCGCGTGCTCGTGGGCCAGCTCGGACGCGCACAGTTCGGCCAGTTGCCGCACCTCGTCCGGAGTGCGGCCCGCGCCGCGGACCACCAGCAACACCGGGGCGCCCAGATTGACCGCGATCCGCGCGTTGAAGCGCAGCTCGCTGGGGCTGGCCACGTCGGTGTAGTCGCTGCCGACCACGACCACCGCGTCGCACAGCTTGGCGACCTCGTGGAAGCGCTGAACGATCTCGCTGATCGCCGCGTCCGGGTCGGCGTGCACCTGCTCGTAGGTGGTGCCGATCGCCTGCGCGTAGTCGATGTCGGCCGTACTGTGCTCGAGCAGCAACTCGAGGATGTAGTCGGGCTCGGTGGTCGAGCGCGTGATCGGGCGGAAAACCCCGACCCGCGCGGTGGTCGCGCACAGCATCTGCAGTACCCCGAGGGCCACCGTCGACTTGCCGGTGTCGCCTTCGGGTGAGGCGATGTACACGGCGGATGGAGCGTTGTCGGCCATGTCCGAGAGCTTAGTGAACCAGGGGCAACCGAGCGGCGCGTGCGAGCCTCGTCACCGGCCGCCACGCACCGAGCGGTCTCGGCGCTCTTCGCCGCGGGACAGCGGCTGAAGCCGCGGTGGCCCGTGTCCCGCGCCGCTATAGTCCGGGCATGGCTGAGCATTTTCCGGATCGGCAGTGGGGTTCGCGCACCAACCTATTCGCCCGCACGGCAAGTAGATTTGCGGCTACCAAGGCCGGGTCCCGGCTCGTCCGCGCCATCACCCCGCTGGATCGGGCGGTCCTGGAACGCACCGGCGCCAAGTACACCCTGCTCGGCCCGATCGGCGCACCGGTCATCCTGCTCACCACCATCGGCCGTAAGTCCGGGCAACCGCGCACCCAACCCCTGCTGTACGTGCACGACGGCGACACGCTCTACGTGATCGGCAGCAACTTCGGCCAAGCTCACCACCCGGCCTGGACCGCCAATCTGCTGGCGAACCCGACAGCCACGGTCGCGATCGCGGGCGAACGCATCCGAGTAACCGCCACCCCGGTCGAAGCCCCCGACAAAGACCCGGTCTTCCAGCGCTTCGTAGACATCACCGGCGCCTACGCCGCCTACCGCACCCGCACCACCCGCGACCTCCGCATCTTCGCCCTCCAGCGGGCGTGACCCACGAGTGGCACACCACTGCGGCATCGGTCGAGTAGACCTCTCCGTGGTGTGCCACTCGTGGAGGTCAGGACAGGGCGCGCAGGCGGGGGGCCAGGTCGCGTTGGAAGAGGGAAAGGAAGCGGCGCTGGTCGTGGCCGGGGGCGTGGAAGACCAGGTGGTTGAGGCCGGCGTCGAGGTAGGGCTTGATCTGGGCGACGGCTTCGTCGGGGTCACTGGCGACGATCCAGCGCTTGGCGATCTGCTCGATCGGCAGCGCGTCGGCGGCGGTCTCCATCTCGATCGGGTCGGTGATGCTGTGCTTCTGCTCCGCGGTGAGCGAGAGCGGGGCCCAGAACCGGGTGTTCTCCCTGGCCAGTTCCGGGTCGGTGTCGTAGGAGAGCTTGATCTCGATCATCCGGTCGATGCCGTCGACGCTGCGTCCGGCCTTCGCCGCGCCCTCGGCGACGGCGGGCATCAGCTTCTCGGTGTAGAGGTCCATGCCCTTGCCCGAGGTGCAGATGAACCCGTCGCCCGCACGGCCGGCGTACCGTGCGACCAGCGGACCGCCCGCGGCGACGTAGATCGGGATGCCGCCCTTGGGCACGTCGTAGATGGAGGCGCCGACGGTCTTGTAGTACTGGCCGTCGAAATCCACGCGGTCGCCGGTCCACAGCGCGCGCATCAGGTCGACGGCCTCCCGCAGGCGCGCGAAACGCTCCTTGAACTCGGGCCATTCGCCGGTGTATCCGGTGGCGATCTCGTTGAGCGCCTCACCGGTGCCGACCCCGAGCATGACCCGGTCCGGGTACAGGCAGCCCATGGTGGCGAATGCCTGGGCGATCACCGCGGGGTTGTAGCGGAACGTCGGGGTGAGCACCGAGGTGCCGAGCTGGATGCGGTTGGTGCGCTCGCCGACCGCGGCCAGCCAGGCCAGCGAGAAGGGCGCGTGCCCGCCCTTGTGCCGCCACGGCTGGAAGTGGTCGCTCACGGTGGCGCTGTCCAGGCCGTGTTCCTCGGCCAGCACCGCGATCTCGACGAGTTCACGGGGGCCGAACTGCTCCGCCGATGCCTTGTATCCGAGCTTGAGTTCGCTCATCTGCCACGCTCCTCGCGTTTCGTTTCGCCGCCATCGCGATCCGTCCTCGACAGTAGCCAACGCCGCCGCCCTCCGCGCCGACGGCCTGGACGCGGATGATCTTCGTAGCGACATGGTCGTGAGCTCACTCGACCGGCCACAGCAGGAGAACGCCGCCACCGGGTCGAAATGTTCGTCGGTGCAGGGGTGCGACCGGCACATACCGGTCGTTCCGGTTTCGGTCACGGGGCGATAGCGGATAATGGCCGCGTGACCGCAGACGACGAGCCGATCCTGTCCTACTTGACCGATATGGACGGCGTGCTGGTGCACGAGGACCACCTCATCCCGGGCGCCGACAAGTTCCTCGCCGAACTGCGCGCCAATGAGACGCCGTTCCTCGTGCTGACGAACAATTCGATCCGCACCCCGCGCGATCTGCAGGCGCGGCTGCGCCACACCGGCCTCGACATCCCGGAAGAGGCGATCTGGACCTCCGCGCTGGCCACCGCCACTTTCCTGAACGAACAGCGTCCCAACGGAACCGCTTACGTGGTGGGCGAATCCGGGCTCACCACCGCACTGCACGAGATCGGCTACGTGCTCACCGACAGCGACCCGGACTACGTCGTCCTCGGCGAGACCCGCACGTATTCCTTCGAGGCGATCACCACCGCGATCCGGTTGGTCGAGCGCGGCGCCCGTTTCATCGCGACCAACCCCGACCCGACCGGGCCGTCCCGGGACGGCTCACTGCCCGCGACCGGCTCGGTGGCCGCGCTGATCACCCGCGCCACCGGCCGCGATCCGTACTACGTCGGCAAGCCGAACCCGCTGATGATGCGCTCGGCGCTGCGCCGCATCGGCGCGCACTCCCAGTCGACGGTGATGATCGGCGACCGGATGGACACCGATGTCATCTCCGGCCTGGAAGCGGGCATGCGCACCATCCTGGTCACTTCGGGCATCTCCACCCGCGCGTCCTTCGAGGCCTACCCCTACCGTCCGACCATGGTCGTGGACTCCGTCGCCGACCTGATCGGTAAGACGAAGTCCCCGTTCACGGACTGAGCGGGGCGTCCGCGGCGATCGCCTCCATCGCCGCGGACAGCTTGGTGAGCATCTCGACCGTGAGCGCGAGTTGCTCGCGGCCCAGCTCGTCCACGAGCCGTTCGGACATCACCTTGTGCTGCGGGTCGATGCGGCGGACCGCGGCCAGGCCCGCCTCGGTGACTGCGACGAGTTTCGCTCGGCGGTGGGCGGGATTGGGACGGTATTCGGCAAGCCCCTTGTCCACCAGGAGATCCGCGATGCGCTGCACGCTCTGGCGGGTGATGCCCATCTCGCGGGCGATCCCGGCGACGGGCAACGGCGCCCGCAGCACCGCGCCGAGCACCTGCCACCAAGCGGCGGTCAGACCCGCCGGTCGCGCCAGTTCCTCGGCCACCGCGAGGAACTGGCCGTTCAAACGGAACGACGTGATCGCCGTCGTGGCGAACAGCTCCTGTTCGCTGTTCATGCCGCACCTCCCGAGGCTCGCGTCGGTGACCCGGCCGACCGGATCACCGACGATTCTCGCTCACGCATGCTGCGCGTCGTATTCCGCGAGCACCGCCCATCCGGCCGGGTCGGCGTGTGCGAACAACCGGTACCAGCCGTCCAGCACATGCGGCTCGTACACGCCGAGCCGGCCGAGCACCTCGCGCGCGAATTCGAACGGGGCGCTCGCACTGGCGGTGATCACGTCGCCGTCGGTGACGGCAGGCGCCTCGACATAGTGGTCGGCGCCTGAGTACCCGCTGTAGAGCAGGAATTCCGCGACATTGCTGGTGTGCTTGCGGGTATCGAGCAGGCCCGCCTTGGCCAAGCCGAACGTCGCGCCACAGATCGCGGCGACCGGGACACCGGCGGCCACGAACTCGCGCGCCTTGTGCGTGAACGGATCCAATTCCGTTCCCTCCCAGGTCTCCGCCCCCGGCAGGATCAGCATCGCGCTGTCGGCGGGTGTGAGATCGGCGAGCACGACGTCCGGCACGATGCGCATCCCACCCATCGTGGTGATCGGCTCCGCACTCAGGCCCACCGTCTTCACCTGCCACGTTCCCGGCTCCCGATGCCAGCTCGGCTTGTTGATGTGCGCGGTGGCCGCGCCCACCTCCCAGTCGGCGAGGGTGTCGTAAACGGCCATGTGCACTGTCTTCGTAAGCATGACAGTATGCTGTCATATTTGACAGGATACTGTCAACACCCAGCCGCTGTGTCGGGTCGGGTACGAAGCGGGACGACACGGCGAAGCGGCAACTACGCTGGGGTCATGCGAATCTCGGTGGCGGCGGACGAGCGGGTCGGGGTGGCCGAGGAACTGGTCGGCGAGCTGGGCAAGCGCGGTCACGAGATCGTGCTGCACGGCGCGCTGTCCGCCGAGGAGCGTGACGACTGGGCATGGGCCAGCGAAGCGGCGGCCCGTGACGTGGCTCGAGGCCACACCGACCAGGCGATCGTCTGCTGCTGGACCGGCACCGGTGCCTCGATCGCGGCCAACAAGGTCCCCGGCGTGCGCGCCGCGCTCTGCGCGGACGCCTCGACCGCGGCGGGCGCCCGCACCTGGAACGACGCCAACGTCCTTGCCCTGAGCCTACGTTCGACCTCCAGCGCCGAACTCCGCGAAATCCTCGACGCCTGGTTCACCACCGAACCGAGCGCAAGCCCCGACGACCAGGCCAACATCGCCCATCTCGCCGAAATCGAGCGGCACCCCTGACACCATTCGCGTCCCGCCCACGGGCGCCACGACAAGCGCGACACGCCCTCGCGTAGGAAAGACGTGCGCGGCCACGCAATGAAACCAGCCGACACCGCCCGGACAGCGCGCGTCGCAGAGGTCCTGTCCGGCTGATTCGAGCACCGCGGTACCCCTCCCAGCGGGTACTGGTGCTCCACTTCATGACCTGGTCACAGCCGCATACCGAGCGGAGAAGCCGCGCGCCAGACCACAAGTGGGCCGCTCGAGCAGGGACCGGCCACGCCGCCCCGGCGGCGGTTGATCTGCGCCGCCGAGGCGGATCAGGAAAGGGCGTGGTCGAGGTCGTCCAGGAGGTCTTCGACGTCTTCGAGGCCCACCGAGATGCGCACGACGCCGTCGGTCAGGCCGATGGTGGCCCTGCCTTCGGGGCCCATGGCGCGGTGGGTCGTGGTAGCCGGGTGTGTGATCAGGGACTTGGCGTCGCCGAGGTTGTTGGAGATGTCGACGATGCGCAACCCGTTCAGTACTTCGAAAGCGCGCTTCTTCGCCTCGTTTTCGGGGGCGTTCAGCTCGAAAGTGACCACGGTGCCGCCTCCGCTCATCTGACCGGTGGCCAGCGCGTGCTGCGGATGCGATTCCAGGAACGGGTATCGCACCCAGCTGACGGCCGGGTTGCTCTCCAGGAAGCGGGCGATGCGCAGGGCGGACTCGGCCGAATGGCGCACCCGCAGCGGCATCGTCTCCAGACCCTTGAGCAGTGTCCACGCGTTGAACGGGCTCAGCGCCGGACCGGTATGGCGCATCAGCGTTTTCACCGGCCCGTCGATGTAGTCCCGCGAGCCCAGAATCGCGCCGCCCAGCACGCGGCCCTGCCCATCGATGTGCTTGGTGCCCGAGTAGACCACCACGTCGGCGCCGAGCTCGAAGCCACGTTGCAGCAGCGGAGTGGCGAACACGTTGTCCAGCACGACCTTCGCACCCGCCGCGTGCGCCAGCTCGGTTACCCGGCGCACGTCGACCAACGTCTGCATCGGATTGGCGGGCGTCTCGAAGAACACCGCCTGGGTGGGCACCGACAGCGCCTGTTCCCACTGGTCGAGATCCTCGCCGTCGACGAAGACGGTCTCCACGCCCCAGCGCGGCAGGATCTCGTTGCACACCACGAAGCACGAGCCGAACAGGCTGCGCGCGGCGACGAGCCGGTCGCCCGCGCTCAGCAGCGCGCCCAGCGCCGTGAACACCGCGGACATGCCACTCGCGGTCGCGAAGCACGCTTCGGCGCCGTCGAGCAGGCGCATCCGCTCCTCGAACATGGCCACGGTCGGGTTGCCGTAGCGGGAGTAGACGAAGTGCTCGACCTCGCCGGTGAACGCGGCCTCGGCGGCCTCGGCGCTCTCGTAGACGAAGCCGGAGGTCAGATACAGCGCCTCGGCGGTCTCCTCGAAACCGGAGCGCCGCAGCCCGCCGCGCACGCCGAGCGTCGCGGGGCCGACGCCGTCGGGCAGCGGCTTGTCGAACGCGCCGCCGGTGATCACGACTGCCGCCAGGGCAATCCGAGGGCACGCCAGCCCGCGCCGCCGCGATGCCCGAATTCGTCGAGCGGGCCTTCGAAGCCCTCGAGCACGTTGTAGGAGGAGCGGTAACCCGCCGACGTGGCGGTGATCGCCGCGCCCACCGAACGCTGGCCGGAGCGACAGAGGAAGACGACGGGAGCATCGGGGTCGTGACGGTCGAGCGCCTGCTTCAACTGCTCGACGAACGCCTCATTGCGCGCACCCGTCGAGTCGACCCACTCGATCAGCACGGTCGGCCGTTCGATCGAGCTCGTGTCGGGGACGCCGACGAACCTCCATTCCGCTTCCGTCCGCACGTCCACCAGGACGGCTTCGGGATTGTCCCGCAACAGTTCCCATGCCTGCTGCGGAGTGATGTCACCGGCATAACTCATGTGCACCTCCTGCGAATCCGCACTTGCCGCGCCCGGGACCGGGGCGCCGCCAGGTCGTCACCCGGAGCACCCCACCGCGGAGGAGGGTTGCCGACCAGTAATGCCGGGGCTTGACACTGGTTCTCATGACCTTCGACTGAGATTGCACCGACCCGGGTCACCCTGTCAAACCCTGGCGCACACTGCGCGAATGCTCAGGTGCAGACCAGCCACTTGCCGCCGGACCTGGTGAGATTCCAGGTCGACGTCGCCTCCCGCCCGTCCACCTTCGTGGTCACCGTCGCCTTGCCCCGGTCGCCGTCCACCATGGGACTGTCGATTTTCGTGATCTCGACCGGCTTTCCGGCGCCGTCCTGGCCCGCCAGCGGCGAGCGGCTCGCGTCGAAACCCTGGCACGCGGTGCCCGGCGGCGGCACCGCGTCACTGCGGTTGGAGCCGTCGACGAAATTGCGGACGGCCGCCACGATGCGGTCGGCTTCTGTGACATTTTTCTCAGCGGGCGACAGCACACCGCCGAGCACGATCGCGATCAGCACGATCGCCGCGACCGCCGCGGCCGCGATGAACGGGGCCGCGGAGCGCTTGTCGGTCTGATCGACCCGGATGATCTCGTCCTCGCCCGGGGTCGGCTGCTGTTCGGTCATGACTCGATGATCCCTGGTCGGCGCGGGTATCGAGCGCTCGGCCCCCGGCTCGGGATCGCGGCGATCACGACAGAGTCCGGGCGGCCGCGATAGGCGGCGCGGAACCGGGTAAGCGATGGATGTGGCTTGCGATGGCATCTGCCGAGTTCACGCACCGCCGCGGGGTGGGATCGACCATCCCGATAGAATCGCGGGACGGCGGCCTGCTGTCATAGCGAATCGGCAGCTCCACGCCGCGGCGAACGGAGCACCGTGCAGCCACGAGCCGGCAACGCCGGCGTCCGCACCGGACGGGTGCGACGAGCCGGTGCGTCAACTTAGCCTAAGCTAAGCCCAGACGTCATTAATTGTTTCGACCATAAAGGTGCGCGTAAAAGATGACCGAACAGAGTGCAGTAGAGGACGGCGGTGTCCGCGAGCCCTCCGTGGGGACGCAGGCTTCCTCCTCCGGGCCTGACGCGCACACCGCGAAGACCCGCCCGCTCCGCATCGCGATCGTGGGCGCCGGACCGGCCGGGATCTACGCCGCCGACGCGTTGATGAAGTCCGATGCCGAGGTGAGCATCGACCTGTTCGAGCGCATGCCCGCGCCGTTCGGGTTGATCCGCTACGGCGTCGCGCCCGACCATCCGCGGATCAAGGGCATCATCACCGCCCTGCACAAGGTGCTGGACAAGCCGCAGGTGCGCCTGCTGGGCAACATCGACTACGGCACCGACATCACCCTCGACGACCTGCGCGCCTTCTACGACGCGGTGATCTTCTCCACCGGCGCCAACGCCGACCGCGCCCTGCCGATCCCCGGGATCGATCTGGACGGCTCCTTCGGCGCGGCCGACTTCGTCTCCTGGTACGACGGCCACCCCGACGTGCCCCGCACCTGGCCGTTGGACGCGGAGAAGGTCGCGGTCCTCGGCGTCGGCAACGTCGCGCTGGACGTCGCGCGCGTGCTGGCCAAGACCGGCGACGAGCTGCTGCCCACGGAGATCCCGCCGAACGTCTACAAGGGCCTGAAGGCCAACAAGGCCGTGGAAGTCCACGTCTTCGGCCGCCGCGGCCCGGCGCAAGCCAAGTTCACTCCGCTGGAACTGCGCGAACTCGACCACTCGCCCACCATCGAAGTCATCGTCGACCCCGAGGACATCGACTACGACGAAGGCTCCGAAGCCGCGCGCCGCCACTCCAAGCAGGTCGACATGGTCGCCAACACCCTCGAGCAGTGGGCCATCCGCGACGCGGGCGACCGCCCGCACAAGCTGTTCCTGCACTTCTTCGAATCGCCCGCCGAGGTGCTCGGCGAGAACGGCAAGGTGGTCGGCCTGCGCACCGAGCGCACCCAGCTCGACGGCACCGGCAACGTCAAGGGCACCGGCGTGTTCAAGGACTGGGACGTGCAGGCGATCTACCGCGCCGTCGGCTACCTGTCGCAGAACCTGACCCACCTGCCGTTCGACGACCAGGCGGGCACCGTGCCGAACGAAGCGGGTCGCGTGATCGCCGACGAGAACGCCGACGGCGCCGCGCGGTACATGCCCGCCACCTACGTCACCGGCTGGATCAAGCGCGGCCCCGTCGGCCTGATCGGTCACACCAAGGGCGACGCCAACGAAACCATCGCCTGCCTGCTGGACGACGCTCCCGGCTTCGCACCGGCCGAGCGGCCCGAACCCGAGGCCGTTACCGAGTTCCTGGAGAGCAAGGGCATTCCGTTCACCACCTGGGCCGGCTGGTACCGCCTGGACGCGCACGAGCGCTCCCTCGGCGAGCCCGAGGGCCGCGAGCGGGTCAAGGTCGTGGAGCGCGAGGACATGCTGCGCGCCAGCGAACCGCACAAGGTCTGATCACCCCGCTGCGAACGACTCCGCTGCCACCGCGACACCCCCCGCTGTGGCAGCGGAAAATCCGACACTGAGGCATTCTGTACAAGTGTTCGATGCCCACCTGCACATCTTCGACCCGCGGTTTCCGTTGGCCGAGAACGAGGGCTACCTGCCCGATCCGTTCACCATTGCCGATTACCGCAAGCGCATGGCGCGATTCGACATCGGCGGCGGCGCGGTGGTCAGCGGGTCGTTCCAGGGCACGGACCAGACGTACTTGAAGGCCGCCCTCGCCGAACTCGGTCCGGGCTGGGTCGGCGTCACCCGGCTCGACCTCGACGCCACCGACGAGGAAATCCTCGAACTGGACCGCATCGGCGTGCGCGCGCTGCGCTTCAACCTCAAGCGCGCGGCCACCGACATCACCGGGATGACGTTGCAGGCGCTGCGCGCCTACGAATTGGCGGGCTGGCACGTCGAGGTCTACATCGACGGCACGATGCTGGCCTCGCTGCAACCCGTCATCTCCAAGCTGCCCGCGCTGTCGGTCGACCATCTGGGCATGTCCGCGGAGGGCGTGCCTTTCCTGCTCGATCTCGTCGATCGCGGCGCCAAGGTCAAAGCGACGGGTTTCGGCCGGGTCGCCATGAACGTGGCCGACACCCTGCGCCGCATTCACGCCGTGAACCCCGAAGCCCTGATGTTCGGCACCGATCTGCCCGGCACTCGCGCCGGGCGCCCGTTCGAGGACTCGGACGTCGATCTGCTCTGTGACGTCGTGGGCACCGACATGTACGCGGTGCTGGAGGACAACGCGCGCGCGTTCTACCGTCTCCCGGCCCGCGAGCGCACCGTCAGCACCGACCACGCCCCCACACTGCCGCTGTACCGCCCGGAACCGCCGACCCTGCGGCTGCGCCGCGACGAACTGCCCGACGAAAGCCTTGCGGGAGATACGATTCCGTTCCCCGCCATCGATCGGTAGCGCTCAGACGGCGAAGACGCCGGCCACCCAGACAGCGACGGCCAGCAGCGCGCCGAAGAGCTCGATCATGATGGACAGGCCGACGCCCTTCAACGCGTGCACCGTCGCCTGCCAGGCCTGCCGGTTGACGCGCAGCCGCTGGAGTTCCGAAAGGTACACGCCGAGAACGAACCCCACGAACAGGCCGACCACCGGGATCACGAAGAAGCCGACCACGCCGAGTACCGCACCGAGGAAGACCGCACGGTTGGACACCCCCGCGTCCTTCATCCTGCGCCCGGGCCAGGTGTATTTGACGACGCCGGAGAGCACCAGCAGCAACGTGCTGATCGCGAAAACCGTCCAGGCCGTGGCGCCCCCGGTCAGGAAGACCCAGACGGCGATGGCCCCGAAGATCAGGATGACCCCCGGCAGGATCGGCACGACCACCCCGACGAGGCCGACCAGAATCACAAGGCCGGCGAGAAGGGTGTACCACCCCTGATCAGACAGCGCGTCCACACGTGCAGCCTATAGCGGCGAGCGCCCCGGGGCTGGTCCGAGACCGCGCCATCTCACAGGAACTCGGCGAGAGCTTCGTTGAAGCGCTCCGGTTCCTCCGAGAACGGCGCATGTCCGCTGCGGTCGAAGCGCACCGCCTTCGCGTTCGGCAATTGCGCCGCGAGCCATTCGTCGAGCGGACCCGGGAAGATCTTGCTCTGCGCCCCGTAGATCAGCAGTGCGGGCACCGTGACCTCGGGCAGGACCTGCCGGAAGTCCGCGAAGGCCATGTCATACCAGATGGCGCAGGCCGCCGCGGTCGGTGTTTTCGCCGTCTCCGCGTACACCGCGTCGATCACCTCCGGTGGCGGGGTATCGGCGAAGCATGCCGCGATGAACGGCTTGATCACCGACGGCCGCGCGTACTTCACCGCCTGCACGAAAACCGCGAGATCACTCTGGGAGTAGCCGCCCTGGAGCGGAAAGTCCCAGCCCGGCGCGTCGAGAAATCGTGGCGACTGGTCCACGAAGACCACCGAATGCAGCCGCTCACAATCGAACTGCTGGATGTAGGCGAGTATCACCGCTGTGCCCATCGACCAGCCGACCAGGCATACGTCATCGAGCGAGAGGTGATCGAGCAGACTGCGGATGTCCCGTGCGTACTGCGCGAGGGTATGACCGTCGTCGGTCTTCCCGGAGGCGCCGTGCCCGCGAAGATCGAGATTGATCACCCGGTTTCCCGCTGCCAGGGCGGGCACATTCTGCGCCCAGAAGGTGCTGTTCATGGTCCATCCGTGAATGAGCACGACAGGACGCCCGGTCCCGTGATCCTCGTAGTACATCGGCACACCATCGGGCAGTTCGAAGTATGGCATCGACAACTCCAGTTCACGAGAAGTGGTTGAGCACACGATGGCGCGCATTCGTCGCGCGGAGAAGGCGCCGAACGGGGGTTGCATGAACGTTGCAGCGCGGCGCAACCCGTTGTCAGGGCGATGGCGCGGTACTTACTCTGGTCTCGACGCCAGGACGTCTCCGGGCGGTAGGACACTGTGGCCGATCGAAATACGACGAGGCACCCGCTTTTGGTGACAAGGCAGACGCACTTGATGCGTGCGGACGTGCGCGCCTCGTGGGATCGCGCCCGAGGTCGCGGCCTGCATCCGGACCGGCATCTCCCCGAGGTCGGCCTGACCGACGACGAGGTGCGCACCTGGCGCAGAAATCACCGGATGGCCTCGGTCTGGCCGGTCCTGTTCGCGAGCCTCGAGGGCGCCGCGTTCGAACCGGGCCACGTCCTGTTCGGCGCCGACGCGGACGGCCATTTGCTCTGGGTACAAGGCGATTCCACGACCAGACGAGCAGCCGGGCGAGCCAATCTCGTCCCCGGAGCGCGCTGGCACGAGACCGAAGCGGGCACCAACGGCGTGGGCACCGCTCTGGCTCTGGGGCGCGCGTTCCAAGTCCGCGGCACCGAGCACTACCTGTCGGTCGCCGCGGACTTCACCTGCACAGCGGCACCCATCAGGGACCCGGTGGGTGGTGCTGTGATCGGCGTAGTCGACGTCACCTGCAGACTTCGCCACACGAATTCGCTGGCGCTGCCTCTGGTCACGACGGCGGCGCGGCTGGCAGAGGCGCACCTTCGTGAACTCACCGGGCGGCATGACGCCGAGGTACGCACCCGCTACCTCGATCGTGTCCTCAGCCGGGCCGGCGACCACGGTGCCCTGCTGTCGCACGAGGGCCGGCTGTTGCACGCGTGGCCTCCGGGTTGGCTGCCCGAGGTCTGGCCCGCACCACTGGTCGAGGGCGAAACCGAACTGCCCGACGGTCGGCGCGTAGTGATCGAAAGGCTCGCGCCGGGCGGACCGTTCTCCGTCTCCGCTCTGCCGGACAGCGTTTCGGGCGAACGGGCGCCCCGCGTGAGCACACTGGGCCGCGCCCGCGCCCTGCTGTGGATGGACGGCGTCGTCCACGAACTGAGTCCTCGGCACAGCGAGCTGGTGGTTCTTCTGCTCGACAACCCCGACGGGCTGACCGCGGCGCTCTTGGCCGAAGAGCTGTACGGGACCGGCGGAAAGACGGTAACGGTACGAGCGGAACTGGCCAGGCTCCGGCGAATCGTCGGATATCGCCTGGTGTCGGACCCGTACCGGCTCGACCCACGCATCCGCGCCGACTTCCGGCAGGTGGAGGCCGGTCCAGGGCAGGGATCCGCCAGCGAACTCGGGAGCCGATATCCAGGTCCTTTGCTGCCCGATTCCCAGGCTCCCGGCATTCGAAGAATACGCAATCGAGTGCACAGCAGGCTGGTATCCGCTGATCGTTGATGCCCCCGGGCGCCCAGCGATTCCCAGTGATGAGGACCGCGCGGTAACACAGGACAGCACAATTGATCTCGGCCACAGCGCTGGGCGATAGCCGTGCCGGATGGGCTTGTGGGCATGCGGAGGTGATGGTGACCAGCGAGGAAGTGGCTCACCTCGTGGAGGAAGAGTCAGCGAGCGAGGGCGGACCCGCCGACAACTCGACCGGCATCCCGGGGTCCGCGACCCCTGCGCCCGAGCGGAAAGACCCCGGTATCGCCGCCCAGGCAGCCCGTGTTCTCACCGATCTGGCGCGGCACGCGCCCGGCACAACCACCGCGGCGCCCACGTCGAACTCACGCGCGCAACCCGTTTCCGCACCCGCTACGACCGCTCCCGCCCCCAATGGCGCACAACCACCAACGGCTACCGGCACCGCGGTCCCCGGCGGGGCTGTGGCGCCGCAGCCCGGTGGCCTGGTGGCACCGCCCGAGGGCGCCGCACCGCCGTCGAACGCCGCCGCGCCACCAGCGAGCGGCGAGCCCGCCGCACCACCGCCCGGGATCGACCCGGAGATGATCGCGGCCCTCGCCCCGGCCGCCATGACGGCCGGGTCGATGGCCATGATGGCGCTGCCGATGCTGGCGCAGGCGCTCTCCGGCCTCGCGGGCGGCGGATCCGGCGCGGGCTCGGGCGGTGGATCCGGCGCAGGCACGGGCGGGTCGAATGCCACCACCACCGCCGATGCGGCCGCACTGACGCCGGAGGCGCGACAAGCACTGGAGGCGTTGAAAAAGCTGGAGGCGCTGTACGGCACCGACGGCGACGCTGCGGGCACCGCAAGTCTGGGCGCACGCCCAAGTGGATCGGTCGGCTCGGGCGCGGGAGCGACAGCGATCAAGGCGCGAGCGCTGTTCCAGAAGAACGCGGCGAAGGCGTTCAACAACCTGGACAACGACCTCGCGCGATACATTTCCGGCCTGGCCGGGGACAGCCGGGCCGACCGGAAAGCCGTAGTCCGGCTGATCCGTGACGTCAACGTGCAACTCGCCGAACTCGGGCCCAGCGCCTACACCAAGGAAGGTCAGCGGAAGGTACACCAGATACTCTCCGAGGCTCTGCGGAAAGCCCAGACCATAGTCCGGGGAGGACAGGCCAAGGCGACCGAAACCGCCGCGATGGTGGACCGCCTCACCGCGCAATACCTCAACGGCATAGCCGGAAAACACACCAGGCTCGCGAGCGCGTTGCCGGGCGACGGCCGCCCCCGCTCGCCCCTCGACCCGGGGAAATACCGGATCAGCTCGCACTACGGTCCCCGGGGCGGCAAGCACCACGGCGGGCTCGACCTCGCCGCCCCCTCCGGCACGCCCATCTACGCCGCCACCGGCGGCACCGTGGTCAAAGCGGGCAACTTCGGCGACGGGTACGGCTATCAGGTCCGGATCCGGTCCGCCGACGGCACCGAGACCATCTATGCCCACCAGACGCCGGGCAGCATCCGGGTCCAGACCGGCCAGCGAGTCGCCGCGGGCACCGTGATCGGCGCCGTCGGGTCCACCGGCAACTCCACCGGCCCGCACTTGCACTACGAGGTGCGGCGCAACGGCCGCGCCGTCGAGCCCGTCGCCTATCTCGCGTCGCAGGGTGTTCGAGTATGACCCGGCTCCGGCCGCAGCGTTATTGTCATACTGTCAATACACCCTCCCGGTCGCGTCCGGGAGGACGCACCGGCCGGCGGTGCGCTGGATCAACGACGAACCGAGGTAGGGCGTGAGCATTCCATCCACCACCGAGCGAGGCCCGCTCGCGGGCATCAAGGTCATCGAGTTGGCCGGTATCGGCCCTGGTCCACACGCCGCGCTGCTGCTCGCCGATCTGGGCGCCGACGTGGTGCGGGTGCAGCGGGCGGGCCAGCTGCCCGGCGGGTTCGACCGGCCGCAGCTGCGTGGCAGGACCATCGTCGAGGCCAACCTCAAGGACCCGGCCGACATCGAGAAGGTGCTCGGCCTGATCGAGAAGGCGGACGTGCTGATCGAGGGCTTCCGCCCCGGCGTCACCGAGCGGATGGGCCTCGGCCCGGACGACGCGCTCGCCCGCAACCCGCGCCTGGTCTACGGACGAATGACCGGATGGGGCCAGCAGGGCCCGCTGGCCGACCGCGCCGGGCACGACATCAACTACATCTCCATCACCGGTGTGCTGCACGCCATCGGCCGCAAGGGTGAACGCCCGGTTCCGCCGCTGAACATGGTGGGCGATTTCGGCGGCGGCTCGATGTTCCTGGTGTTCGGCGTCCTCGCGGCGCTGGTCGAACGGCAGCAGTCCGGCAAGGGCCAGGTGATCGACGCGGCCATGGTCGATGGCGCCCTTGCCCTTTCGCACATGATCTGGGGCATGCGCGGCGTAGGCGCCTGGTCCGACGAGCGCGGGGTGAACCTGCTCGACACCGGAATGTCGTTCTACGACACCTACGAAACCGCCGACGGAAAGTACATGGCGGTCGGTGCCATCGAACCGCAGTTCTACGCACAGCTGCTCGCCGGCCTGGAGATCGACGCGGACGGCCTGCCCTTCCAGCTCGACCCCGCCGGGCAGGACACGCTGAAAAAGCTGTTCACCGAACGTTTCCGGACCAAGACCCGGGACGAGTGGGCCGAAATCTTCGTCGGCACCGATGCGTGCGTCTCGCCCGTGCTCACCTTCGAGGAGGCGACGCGCAACGAGCACATCGCCGCCCGCGGCTCCCTGATCGAGCTGGACGACATCACCCAGCACGCCCCCGCCCCGCGATTCTCCCGCACCCCGAACGGGATTCCGACCCCGCCGCCGACCACCGCCACTCCGATCGAGTCGGTCTGGGCCGACTGAGCGCGGAGCGGGGTGCCGCGGCGCACTCGCCGCGGCACCCCTCGCTGATTGAAAATTGCAACAAACCAACCGGTTCGACAGTTCGGCACCGCACCTGCCATACTGTCCGCGAGCTGGCGGCCTTCGAGAACAGCGGATCTCATCCGAACCCGATCCGGTCCGCTTCTTGACCGCAGCTCGAGCTGGAGGCCGAGGCGCCGTGCGAGCTTTCCGCACGCCGCCCGAGCACGACGAAGGTCGGCCCCGAGGGGTGGCCGGCCGATCGTGCCCGGCGGCGCTCGGAGGGGAAGTGCCGCCGGCGGAGGCTCCCCACGCGGCGGCGAGAACCCCTCAGTAGCAGGTCAACGGCGTCAACGGGTCCGCGGCGCGCGGCGTGAGCGCCACATAGGCGGAGGCAATGGCCTTGACCGCCAGTCGCAATTCCGGTTCCCGATGGGTGAACGGCAGCCGCAGGAACCGTTCGAACGCGCCCTGCACACCGAATCGGGGCCCGGCCGCGAGCAATACACCGTGGTTGGGCGCCGTGGCGGCCAACGCCGTGGAGACCGAGGTCGGCAGCTGCGCCCACACCGACATGCCACCCGCGCCGACGGTGACGCGCCAGTCCGGCAGTTCCTCGGCGAGCGTGTCGAGCAGAGCGGCACGCTGCGAACGCAATTGGCCGCGCCTGCGGTCGAGAATGACGTCCGCGTGCTCGAGCAGGTGCACGGTGGCCAACTGGTCCATCACGGGGGTGCCGAGGTCGACCGTGGAGCGGATGCCGAGCAGCTTGGTGATCAGCGCCTGATTGGTCCGGATCCAGCCGACGCGCAGACCGCCCCAGAACGACTTCGAAGCCGAGCCGATGGTGACGATCTCGGCGCCCTTGGCGAAGGCCGCGACCGGCGGCGGTGCGATGTCCTCGCTCAGCCCGAGATCCGCCATGGACTCATCGATCACGACGGTCATCCTGGTATCTCTCGCGATCGCGGCCAGTTCGGCGCGGCCGTCCGCGTCGAGCAGCAGGCCGGTCGGGTTGTTGTAGTCCGGCACCAGATAGGCCAGGCTCGCCGCGGTCTGCCGGGCGGCGCTGCGGATGCCGTCGAGATCCCAGCCGCCCGCCGGGTCCTCCGGGCGCAGCGGCACCGGCACCGGCCGGGCGCCGACATCACGGATCGCCTCGATGGCGTTCGGATAGGTCGGATGGTCGATGAGCACGCGGGCGGCGGGCGCCGTGAGCACGTTCAGCAACAGCCGCAGACCGTGCTGGGCGCCGAGGGTGACCAGGATCTGGTCGGGCTCGGTCGGCAGGCCGCGCGCGGTATAGCGGCGGGCGATCGCCTCGCGTAGCGCGAGCACGCCGACCGGGTCCATGCCGTGGGTGCCGAGGTATGCCGGGATCCCCTCCAGAGCAGCCGAATACGCGTCCTGCATCTCCAGCGGGGCGGCCATGGCGGCATAGGTCATGTCGATGGTGGGCAGCTCGGGCGAGCCCATCATCGCGAGGATGCTCCTGGCCGGTTTGACGCCGTCGTGCTGCACGTCCCGGGGCAGGGCCACCGTGCTGCGCGATCCCTGACGGCTGATCAGGTAGCCGTGCTCCCGCAGCAGCGCGTAGGTGGAGGTGATGGTGGTGCGGCTGACCCCGAGGGTGGCGGCGAGATCGCGTTCGCTGGGCAACGCGACACCCAGCGGCGCGCGACCGTCGTGGATCAGCAGCCGGATGCCTTCGGCGAGCGCCAGGTACGCCGGGCGGGCGGACCGCCGCCCGGCCGCGTCCGGCTCACCGTCGTCCGCGTGCCGCCAGCGGCCCAGATCGCGAGCCAGACTGCCCGCGCCGATCACTCTCGTCGCCATGCGGTCCAGTATCGGCCGATTGGATATTTCTTGGCAAGGCCAGTGGCGCGCACGCTGGCGGATATGACCGCCCTCGCCACACTGCTCCTGCTCGTCCTGTTCGGCTACCTGATCTATCGCTACGCACCGAGCCGCGACGAACACGCGTTCCGTCTCGAACGCTTCCATCCGGGCACGCCGATGTCCGACCAAACCCTCTCCTACTACGACCACCAGCGGCGATACTCCGACCTCGCCGCGATCTACGGCCACAGCGACGCGCCGGACCCGGACTTACCCAGCGCGGAAAAGTCCACGGCGATCGCCCCTCGGCCGCAAGCATCCGTGCTCGGCCCGTCGTCACGGAAGGCCGCCCCGCCGGCACCAGGCCAGTGTGGCGGCAGCACGCGCCCCAGCACGTCCGCCCCGGTCGCCCGCCACGCCGAGCCCGCGGGCGTTCGACGTGCCGAAGGCACATCAAAGGCCAGTTCCGAATAACTGGACTGCCCATTGCGAACTTGTCGGTCCGGCGGTGCAGACTTGGCACATGAGTGACGCCACTCGCCTCACCTCCGCGACCGATCGCCCCACCGAGGCCACCGGTTCCACCACGGAGCCCGTGGCCTCCGGCCGTGCCGCGGCGGCGCTGTTCGACACCGCGATCGGTTGCTGCGCCATCGCATGGAGCGGTGCGGGGGTGATCCGATTCCAACTCCCGGAGGCGGGCCCGGCGGCCACCCGCGCGCGCATCACCCGCCCTCGCGCTGGGGAAGGAGTACCCGAGCAAACGCCCGTCGGTGCCATCGCCGAGGCCGTCGCGGGTATCCGCGCCCACCTCGCGGGCGAACTCGACGATCTGCGCTGGATTCCCGTGGACACCAGCGGAATTCCGGAGTTCCACCGCGCCGTCTACACCGTCACCCGTGCGATCGATCCCGGCCACACCCTCAGCTACGGCCAGGTCGCCGACCGCGTCGGCGCACCGGGCGGAGCCCAGGCGGTCGGGCAGGCCTTGGGCCGCAATCCGATTCCGCTGATCATCCCCTGCCACCGCGTGCTCGCCGCCGACCACGCGCTACACGGCTTCTCCGCCCCCGGCGGAATCGATACGAAGCAACGCCTGCTGACCATCGAACGCACGCCAGGATTCGGCGAGCCCACTTTGTTCTGAGCGGCCGGGCACGCGGATCGTAGCGCGGTCGAGGTCCGATGCGCCTCACCGCGGCGTGCCACCCGGCGCGGTGATCACCGAGTTCGACCCACATCGGAATATCGGTCTGCTCGCCCGGATGGCCGCAACCTTCCACACCGGCGTCGAGCAGCCCAGCGCACAGCTCAGTCGATCGGGTGTGCGCGGAAGAACTCGCAGGCGTCTCCGGTGATGTATCCGTCCGCGCAGCCGAAGTACGTCTGGATGCAGGCGTTGGTGGAGCAGCCGAGTTCGATCAGCTTCTGCCTGATCCGGGCGTTGCGCTCTTGAGGCGTCTCGGTTTTCGGCGCCACCGTCGCCGAGGGAAGCGCCGAACTGGTGACCGGTTGCGGCTGCCCGTCCGAGCATCCGGCGGCCAGGACCAGCCCGGCTGCCATCGCACTCACCACCGCGGTCGATCGCAGGGTCATCCTCCGCTCCCGGTCTCGCCGCGCATCAGCGCTCCGAGGGACTCGCGATCGGTGACGTCCATTTTGATGCAGGCCCGATAGAGATGGCCCTCGACGGTGCGCACCGAAACGGTGAGCCGGTCGGCGATCTGCCGGTTGGACAGGCCCGCGGCGACGAGGTTCGCGATCTCGCGTTCCCGGGCGGTCAAGGGCAAGGGCTGCGCGGCCTGCCGCAGCGCCGGAGTGCTCGCGCCGCCGCACGCGGCGGCGAGCCGGTTGGCCGCGGCGGCGGACTCCAGCAGCCTGCGCCGATCACCTGCTCGCTCATGTGCCGAGGCGGCCTGCGCCGCGGCGTCGGCGGCCGACAGCAACACGCCGATGCGCTCGAATTCGGCGGCGGCCGCGTCGAGCCCCGGTCCGTCATGAGCGGCCAGCGCCACCGCGTGCCGCGCTTGCACCTGGACCAACCGCCCGTCCACCCGAGTGGCCAGCTCGGCGAGGCGTCCGGACACGGAATGGTCGCCGAAACGGGCCGCGGTGTGCAGCGCCAAAGCCTCGATCGCGTGCTGATGCGAACGCGCTGCCGCGTCGGCCGCGTTGACCGCGATCCGGATGGCCGGGGTCACGGTTCCCTCGGCGGCGGCCAGCCAGGCGCGGGCGACTTCCAGCTGCGGCTCGTACACAGCGCTGTGCCTACCACCCCGCGCGGTGGCGTGCGCGATCGACTCGGCGGCCTCGCCGGGGCGACCGAGCGCCGAATACGCTTCCGCCAGGCGAATCCTCGCCGGGAACATCCACGCCGCGGCGCCCTCCGCGGCAAGTGCGGCCAGCGCCTGTTCCAGATTCTCGATGGCGTCCAGGAACCGGCCCTGCGCCGCGTCGACGGTGCCCTGCAAGATCTTCGACATGCCCCAGGCCAGATATTGGCCCGGCGAGGAGTAGCCGACGAAGGCCCCCGCACGGCGTCGTGCGGCCTCCAGATCGCCGGTGAAGGTCAGCGCGAGCACCTCGGCGTGCGTGGACATGAAGCGGTTGAGCCCGTCGATGTGCTCCTCCACCTCGTGCCCACGGGCCGCGTACTGCCTGGCCGCCTCACCCTTGCCCGTCAGCGCCAGCGCCAGCCCGCCGCCGAACGCCGCCCACCACACCGCCCACGGCGGGGCGCCATCGGCGGACATCACCGTTTCCGCCTCGGCGATCGCGTCGTCGACGCGGTTCTCGTTCACCAGACTCGCGGAGGCCAGACCGGTGAAGATGGCCGCGATCTTCGGATGCCGCACCTTTGCGCGCACCAACTTCAGCACCTCGTCGGCACGGTCGGCATCGCCCATGGCCCACAGCAGATTCGCCACCCGGGTACTGCCCCAGCGCGCCAGCTGCACCTCGTCGAGCTCGTCGGGGTCGAAGCTGGCCAGGGTGCGCTCGGCCTCGATCCGGTGCCCTTGCCAGAGCAGGGCACGCGCCAGCAGGTCGGCGGATTCCACACCGCCACGCCGCTCCACCGCAGCCCGCGCGAAGCGCTCGCCCAGTGGCAGGTTCGCCAATCCGATCGCGTCGGCAGCGGCCGCCTCGAACAATTCCAGATCCGCGGATTTGTCGCTGTCCAGGGCCAATTCGGCCAGCCGGATACGGTCGGCGGCGGAATTGATCCGGCGTTCCTTCAACGACGAATACAGCCTGCCGCGCAGCCGCCGCGCCGAGGCGATACCGAGTCGGCGCCGGATCACCTCACCGAACAGCGGGTGGTTGTAGCGCACGATCAGTTCGCGCGAATTCTGCACGACGCGGATCACGCCGCGCGTTTCCGCGGCCTCGACCGCGTCCTCGCCCGCCAATTCGGCGAGGACGTCGAGATCGATCGGTTCACAGAAGGTCAGCAGTTCCAGCACCCGCAGCACCGGCTCCGGCAGCTGCTCGACCCGGTCTTCCAGCAGCGCGGCCAGCTCCGAGGTCACCGCGGCTCGACCGCGCAGCTGCCATACCCCGTTGACCTGACGCAGCGTGCCCGCCTCCAGCGCTCCCTCGACCAAATGCCTCAGGAACAACGCGTTTCCGGCGGAGGACTCCCACATCAGATTGGCGGTGAACCCCTCGAGCTGCCCGCCGAGCATCGACTCCACCAGCTCCACGCTCTGGCGCTGGGTGAACGGGCGCAGGTCGATGCGCGTCAAATGGCCGTCTTTCCACAGTGACGTGACGGCGTCCGGCACCGGGACTCCACTGCGGACGGTCACCACGATGTGCGCGGCCTTGTCGATCGCCAGCTGTAGCAACAGCGTGGCGGAGAGCTGATCGAGCAGATGGGCGTCGTCCACGCCGATCACCGTGTCCCCGTCGGCGAGCAACGCCTCCCGCGCCGCCGACATGAACGTGACCGGATCGTGTGCCGTATAGACGCCGACCATGTGCGCGAACACCCCCAGCGGGATACTGCGCGCCGACTCGGTGCCCGCGACCCAGCGCACGTTGCCGCCGATCGCGGAGGTGGCATGCCTGGCCAGGGTGGTTTTGCCCACCCCGGCATCGCCGGTCAGCACCACACCGACGTGCTCCGGACCGGTCAGTGCCGCGCGGATCGCCTCGAATTCGCTCTCGCGCTCGATCATCGGCCAGTTCCGAGCCATGCTCTAACTGTAGTTCTTCACCGATCATGATCGAAGCCGAGCGAGCACGATCGATGGGGCTAATTTGTGGTGATCGTGCCGAATTTCCGCTGGACCGCGCGGAATTCGAACAGGTTCTAGCCGAGTACGTCGTGCCGGACGATGGTCTGATCCCGGCCGGGACCCACGCCGATGCACGAAATACGGGCGCCGGAGAGCTCCTCCAAACGCAACACGTACGCCTGGGCGTTGGCGGGCAGCTCCTCGAAGGTGCGCGCGCCGGAAATGTCCTCCCACCAACCGGGCATCTGCTCGAAAATCGGCTTCGCGTGATGGAATTCGGTCTGCGTGGTCGGCATCTGCTCCACCCGCTCGCCATCGACCTCGTAGGCGACGCAGATCGGCACCGTGTCCAGACTGGATAGAACGTCCAGTTTGGTGAGGAAGTAGTCGGTGATGCCGTTGACCCGGGTGGCGTAGCGCGCGATCACCGCGTCGAACCAGCCGCAGCGGCGGGCGCGGCCGGTGGTGACGCCGACCTCGCCGCCGGTCTTGGCCAGATAGGCGCCGAACTCGTCGAACAACTCGGTCGGGAACGGGCCGGAACCGACCCGGGTGGTGTAGCACTTCAGGATGCCGAGCACCGTGTTGATCCGGTTCGGCCCGATGCCCGCGCCGACCGCCGCGCCGCCCGATGTCGGGTTCGACGAGGTGACGTACGGATAGGTGCCGTGGTCGACGTCCAGCAGCGTGCCCTGCGAGCCCTCCAGCAGTACCGTCTCGCCGCGCTCCAGCGCCAGATTCAGCTTCAGCCGGGTGTCGGCGATCCGGTGTTTGAAGCTGTCGGCTTGGGTGAGCACCTCGTCGACCACCTGCTGGGGATCCAGCGCTCGGCGGTTGTAGATCTTGACCAGCACCTGGTTCTTGAACTCCAGCGCCGCCTCGACCTTCTGGGTGAGGATCTTCTCGTCCAGGACGTCCGCCACGCGCACGCCGACGCGGGCGACCTTGTCCTGGTAGCACGGCCCGATACCGCGGCCGGTGGTGCCGATCTTCTTGTTACCGAGGAAGCGTTCGGTGACCTTATCGATGGCCACGTGGTACGGCATGATCAAGTGCGCGTCGGCCGAGAGCAGCAGACCGGAGGTGTCGACACCGCGCTCTTCCAGACCCGCGAGCTCGTCGAGCAGCACGCCGGGATCCACGACGACGCCGTTGCCGATGACATTCGTCACGCCCGGGGTGAGGATGCCGGAGGGAATCAGGTGCAACGCGAAGTTGTCACCGTTCGGCAACACCACGGTGTGACCGGCGTTGTTGCCGCCTTGGTAACGGACCACCCACTGCACCCGGCCGCCGAGCAGGTCGGTTGCTTTGCCCTTTCCCTCGTCACCCCACTGGGCGCCGATGAGGACGATTGCCGGCATGGTCGTGTCTCCTACGGTTCGACAGGCAACACTGATGTGTTGCAGCTACCTGCCGTACTGAGGCGGTGGCCGGAAGGACAGTCTAGCCGACCTGTCCGCGGCGGCATCGCAGCGGATCTCGTCGTAGGCTCGACAACCGTGTGGTCGCGGCCGGGCAGGGCTATGGTTGCACGGCACGCCGAGCGGCAGCGCGGTGTGGACGGGAGAGCCGCAGTGGGTTCGCCCGCGATCGCGAGGGGCCCGACGGTGTCGGCTCGAACCGAGGAGGGTGTACGGCAGCTTGAGTACCCATGTTCTCCGCTGCGACGGCGCCCCCGTACCCATCGCGCTCGCGGCACTGCCGACCACCCAGACGGCCGCCGTCCCCGACACCACCGTGATCGACGAACTGCTTCCCGTACTGGCCGCCGACAGCCTGCCGCGGCTGATCGTGCTGGGCGAGGACGCCGCGCTGGCCGCGGTGCTCACCCACCTGATGCGCACCGAGCGCCTGCACGTGGAGATCGGCTACGTGCCGGTCGAGAAGACCTACGGTTCGCGTGCGTACCAGACCGGTACCGGCAACGCCGCCGCCAAGCGCGCCATCGAAGGCCGCGCCGTCGAGACGCCACTGGTTCGCGACGACACCGGGAAGGTACTCGCGGGCCGAGCGGTGATCACCGGCGTCGGCGGCGAGAAGCTGGAGGGTGAAGCGTACGTCGACGAGACGCTGCTGTTCTCCGGAAAGGTGACGGCCATGCTCGTCTCGCCGTCCCTCGAACCGCCCGGCGTGCGGGCCACCATACGCAAAGGCTTCCGCAAACGGCGCTGGGTGGAAGGGCGAGCGGCGCAACTCGGTACGCCCGGCGCGATCGTGACCAGGGACGGCGTCCGCGCCGATCGCCCGGTGCCGCGCTCGAGCTTCTACCGCCACCACGAACCATGGCTGCTGGTGCGATGAACTCTCCGTTCCCGATCGACCGCAGATCACGCGCGGTCCGGCCGAGCCCGGTGTTCCTGCTCGTGATCGCCGTGACCGCCGTCGGCGGCGCGCTGGCCTGGGACGCCCCGCTGGACTCGACCAGAGCCAAGGCCGGGGTGTTCGTCTTCGTGGTGGCCGGGTGGGTGGTGACGCTGTGCCTGCACGAGTTCGCGCACGCGTACACGGCCTGGCGCGCGGGCGATCGCGAGGTCGAGTTGCGCGGCTATCTGACGCTCAACCCGTTGAAGTACAGCCATCCCCTGCTGTCGATCGTGTTGCCGATGGTGTTCATCGCGCTCGGCGGCATCGGCTTGCCGGGCGGCGCGGTCTACGTGCACACGCACAATGTCGCGCCGCGCACGCAGCGGATCATCAGCGGCGCCGGTCCCGCGGTGAACGCGCTGTGCGCGGTGCTGCTGTTGGTGGTCGTCCGGATCTGGGGCGGTACCGACCATCACCCCGCGTTCTGGTTCGGCGTCAGTTTCCTTGCGTTCCTGCAGATCACGGCGACGCTGCTGAACCTGATCCCACTGCCGGGACTGGACGGTTACGGCATCGTCGAGCCCTCGCTGAGCTACCAGACCAGACGCTCACTCGACCAGTTCAAACCGTTCGGCATGCTGATCCTGTTCGCGTTGCTGTTCACTCCCGCCATCAACGAGGTGTTCTTCGACGCGGTGTACGCGCTGTTCGAACTGTCCGGCGTTCCGTCGAATTGGTCGCGCTACGGCGGCTATCTGACGCGATTCTGGACCTGATCGCCGGGATCGGTTCCCGGCGAGGCGCGAAGCCGCCCGGTCAGGTCGGCCGGACGGCCCCGCTTCTTCGCCCGCTTTCGATCCGCCCCACCCTCCGGCCACCACACCCCTAGGCCGGAGGGCCCTTTCGTCCACGTGCGAAGCGATCGACCGCGATACCCCTCGAACTCGCGGTCACATCGCAAAACTACGGCGGGAACAGGCGCGCGACACGAGTAGCGCACTACTTGAAGATCAACTTTTCGGCGTGCCGCGCCCGGCGCGGACCACGGTGCCCGGCGCGAATGTCCGAATACCGCTGAGTAGTCCGGCTTCAGACCTCCGGCCGCACGTACGGATTCTTGACCGTCGGCGGCAGCAGGGCAATCGCCGAGATACGCTGCACGCCGCACACCTGCATCAGGTCTACCAGCGTCGACCGTACCTGCGCGAAGACGACGTGCGCCGAGAGCCCCGCGCCCGCTACCAATTCCGGGCGCGCGCCCTTCGCGACCGAGCGCAATACGCGGGCGGCCTCGGCCCGGTCGGGCTGCTCACCCGGGTCGGTCAGCATCATCCGGCGCACCACGTCGACGGCCTGGCCGAGCCGCTCCACCTCGTCGATCAGTCCGGGGTCGAGGATTTCGTCGTCGCGCACCAGAGTCAGCGAGCGGCGCAACAGGACCCGGGTGTTGCGGATGGCGTTGTCCAGCGGATCCGCCGTCGCCCCGATGCGATCGAGGCGTGGACGGGAGTTCCAGTACAGCGGTGAGATCCGGCTGATCTCGCGGCCGCCCTCGAGGGTGGCGCGCAACGAGTCGATCTGCGGCTGAGTGGCGCGCATCGCGGTGAGCGCGCGGTGCAGCTTCTCCGGATCCTGTTCGAGCAGTCCGTCGGCGCAGTCGGTGATCGACTTGCCCATCACGCCGAGGATGTCCGCGGCCAGCGTCCGCGCCCTGCGCACGGGGTGCAGAGGTATCGCGGCGACCACCACCACGCCGACCAGACCGCCCACCAAGGCGTCGATCATGCGAGACAGGCCGCCGCCCGCCGAAGGCGGCAGCAACGTCGCGACCAGCACGGCGGAACCCGCCGCCTGCATGGTGATGATCGAGCCGCCGTCCAGGAACACGGCAGCGGCCATGGCGACCGCGACCACCAGCGCGATCTGCCACACGCCGGTGCCGGCCCGGGAGATGAACAGGTCACCGATGCCGATGCCGACCGCGACGCCGACCACGAGTTCCACCGAGCGGCGCAGCCGGGCGCCGAAGGAGATGCCGATGGACACCACGGCGGCCGTGGGCGCGAAGAACGGCAGCGCGTGGCCGATCACGTGATGGGCGAGGAACCAGGCCAGCGCGGCGCCGACCGCGCACTGGACGATCGGCAGGACCGACCGGCGCAGCCGCGCCCACGAGGCGCGCAACCTCGCCATGCTGCTCGCGCGGGCGCTGCCGACACGGGACGCCGGGTCGAGCCCGCCCGTCATCCGGCCACCACCCGTCGTCGAATCGCTACGCGGTGCTCCGATCACTACGACTCAGTCGAGGCCGAGCTCCGCGGCCGCCCGGGGGTCGCAGTCTTCCAGCAGGTCGAGGCAGCGCGCGTACTCGTCGGTCTCGCCGATCACCTTGGCGGCGCGGGCCAGCGCGCCGACGCTGCGCAGGAAGCCCCGATTCGGCTCGTGACTCCACGGCACCGGACCGAAGCCCTTCCAGCCGTTGCGGCGCAGGAGGTCCAGGCCGCGGTGATAGCCGGTGCGGGCGAAGGCGTACGCGGCGAGGATGTCGTGATTGATCGCCTCGTCGTGGGCTTCGCCGCGGGCCAGCGCCGCCTCGGCGAGGTGCGCCCAGGCGATCGAGGCGGCCGGGTGATCGGCCGCGACCCGCACCGGATCGGCGTTGTCGAGGAGCGCGTCCTCGGCATCGGAGATTTCGGGTAGCAGTACCGGTTGCGGTCCGAGCAGGTCACCGAACGAGGTCATGCGGTTCATTCTGCACCGCAGGCCACTCCGGTCGACAGGCGGCTGCCTCGCCTCCGGCTCAGCCCGGCGCGGGGCTTCAGACGGACTCCGTCCGACAGCGTCCAGTATGCGGCTGCCCCGCCTCCACTCGCCCCTGGCGCATGACCGCAGACAGACTCCGCCCCACAGCCTCCGATACGCGGCAGCCCCCGCCTCCCCTCGCCCCCGACGCATGACCGCAGACAGACTCCGCCCCACAGCCTCCGATACGCGGCAGCCCCGCCTCCACTCGCGCGACGCAAGGGCCGCAGACAGGCCCGCCCCACAACGTCCAAAATGCGGCAACCTCGCCTCCACTCGCCCGACGCATAACGACAGACAGACTCCGCCCCACAGCCTCCGATACGCGGCAGCCCCGCCTCCACTCGCCGCTGGCGCAAGGCCGCAGACAGACTCCGCCCCACAGCGTCCAATATGCGGCAATCTCGCCTCCACTCGCCCGACGCATGACGGCGGACAGACTCCGCCCCACGGCCTCCGATACGCGGCAGCCCCGCCTCCACTCGCCGCTGGCGCAAGGCCGCAGACAGACTCCGCCCCACAGCGTTCGTTGTGCCGCTGCCGACCCTTCGCTCGCCCCCGCCCGGGTCCGACGAGGACTTCGCACCCGGCACTGGCGTGTTGTGTGGTGTCGGCGTTGAGACCCAGCCACGAGGAGGGTCCGGCGGAGAACACGACCGCGGCCTGGAAGTGGGCGGCGATGCGTTGCGCCCGGGCAGGCTGACACTGTGTTCGCCCCGTTGGAGGCAGCCCACCGTCTGGTACTGCACCCCTGGTGCGCGAGCCGGTTCATGCCGCGAGATGCACGGATTTCGGGCAGGCCGCGGGTCGTCGAGTGGGCGACTCGGCGTTCGCTCGGCTCGGCGTGGGCTGATGACGGACTTCGCCGCGCCGCGCCCATTAGGCTGGCCGTCGAGTTCAACAGTTCCGCCTTAGCGAGGGGTGTGCGTGTCCGACCCGAACGACGAGAAGAACACGGCGCGGGATAGCGCCGGACCGGCCGACGCAGCCGGGGCCGACGCACGCCCCGACGCCGCCACCGAACGTATTACGGCTGCGGGAAAGGGCGCCCCGTCTTCCTCGGCCGCCCCCACCGAGCGCATCGCCAAGGCTCAGCGGCCGGGCGAAACGACGTCCGGTGACGCCAGCCGATCCGCCTCGGGCACAGATGCTTCCGCGGCGAGCCCGAAGCCGGACGCGGGCACTCGCGGTCCGGCTCCCAGCGCGCCACGTGCCGGACAGGCCTCCGACAGCGGTCCGGCCTCGTCGACGGACGCGAACTCGACGCCGTCGAGCACGGCGGGCGCGAATCCGGCGAACGGTCCCGCAGTCAGGACGAACTCACCAACCCCCACCGCGCCGAATTCCGGCGCTCCCGCACCGGCGAAGGGCGCCGCACAGCAGCCCGCGCCGCATCCCAGCGCTTCCAGCGGTACGAAGCCTGCGGCCCCGGACAACCGGACGAACTCCACGAACCAACCCGCCCCCGCCAATTCCCCGGCGGCCCAGCCCTCGAGTGCACCAAGTGCAGCAGGTAGCCCAGGGGCAGCAGGTGGCGCGGAGGCAGCAGGTGGCCCCCGGGCAACAGCTGGCCCAGCCGCAGCAGGTGGCCCACCTGCAAAAGGTGGCCCCGCAACAAATGGCCCGCAGGCAACAGGTGGCCGGGGGGCAGCCGGTGGCGCGGGCGCAGCAGGTGGCCCGCGCGCAACAGGTGGCCCGCGCGCAACAGGTGGCCCGCGCGCAACAGGTGGCTCGGACGCAGCAGGTAGCACGGGTGCAGCCGGTGGTCCAGGCGCAACAGGTGGCCCGCGGGCAACAGGTGGCCCGGAGGCAACAGGTGGTCCGCGCGTAGCCGGTGGTCCGCGCGTAGCCGGGGGCCCAGGCGCAGCCGGTGGCCCGCCGGCAACAGGTGGTCCAGGCGCAACAGGTGGCCCGCGCGCAACAGATGGCCCGGACGCAGCAGGCGCCAAGGGCACACCCTCCGGCCCGGTCGGCGGCGGAAAGGCTCCGACGTCGAGCGTGCCTGCGGACCGCGCACCCGGCTCGCCTGCGGACAGCGCACCCGGCTCGGCGGCGGGCGGGGTACCGGTCGGCACCGGTAAACCGCATCCCCTTGCTTCCGGCCCTACCTCCACCAGGGCCCCGGCGTCCCAACCAGCCGGGCAATCCACTGTTGCGCGGTCAGAAGGCAGGCCGACCACACCGCCCGCGTCCGGGCCACCCGCGTCGAACGCGCCCGGTAGCAAGGGCCCGGCACCATCCGGACCGGCCGGTCCCGGCACGGCGAGCGCCGCTCCTGGGAATGCCGGCGGCGAACCGGCGCGCTCCGGAGCGGGCCAGGGATCCGAGGCGAAAACGGCCGGGACCGATCGGGAATCCGCACCGAAGCAGCCGGAAACCGGCGGCGGCACGCCGAAGGCCGGTTCCGCGCCGGACGGGTCGGCCGCAGCGCGCACCGTGGTGATCAAACGGGATCAGACGCCGCCCGGTACGCCCCAGGGTTCCGCGCCGGGCACGCCCCCGGCAGGGGGGTCCGCTGCGAAAGGCTCCGCAGCGCAACCGAGCAGGCCCGCGCAAAACCGGACAGCGCCGGAATCCGGCGCGAAAGCGGCCGGTGCCGCCGCATCCGTCCCGAAGCCCGCGGAAGCGGCCCCGGGCTCCTCGCCCGAGACCACCGCGGGCGGTAAGACCCCGACGGGTGACTCCGCTGTGCCGAGCGGCACCGCCGAGGCCGAGACCGCCGAGATCCAGCAGGGCGGTCCGGCCCCGGGCGGAGAATCCGCGACCGTCGTGATGCGCAGGCCGCAGCCGCCGACCGGACCGGGCGATCCCAAGTCGGCGACGGCCGGCAAGTCCACCCCGGGTGACGAGCAGAACCCGCCCGGTTCGGATGACGTCACGATGGCGATGCGGGTGGTCGACCCGGACGACGCGAAGACCGTCGCGCTCCCCATCCAGCGCCCCGCCGACGGCGGCCGACCGGGAACCGATCGCGTGGTCGCCTCACCGGCGGGACCGGTTCCGATCACGAAGCCACCGAGCACTCCGCGTCCCGCTGCCGGGCCCAAGCAGCCCGGACCGCACGGCCCGTCGGCGCCGCCGCAGCACGGTCCGGGAGTCGAGGAGACCCGCCCGTCGCCACCGCGCGCGCCGGGCAGGCCGCGCCAGGTGGCTACCGCGCCGTCCCCCGCGGACGTCCAGCAGACCGTTCCCGCGCAATCGATGTCCGGTCCGCGCGCGCCGCAGACCCGCCCCGTCGCACCCCCGCAGCGGATCGCCCCGGCATCGCAACCAGGCGCTGGGGCCTCCGCCACCGCCCCCGCTCGGCCCAATCGCAAGCTGATCCTCCTCGGCGCGGCGGGCGCGGCGGTGATCGCGCTCGTCGCGGTGATCGTGGCGCTGGTCACGATGACCGGCGAGGATTCCCCCGAGACGCAGGTGCGCGGTGCGATCACCAGCTACACCGAGGCATTGCAGACCGGCGACCTGGAGGCACTGCGCTCCTCCACCTGCGGCCCGCTGCACGACTTCTATCAGGGCATTCCGAGCGACCAGTTCGCCGGCGTGCACAAGCTGTCGGTCGAGCGCAAGAACATCCCGGTGGTGGACAGCATCGACGCCATCCGCATCACCGACGACACCGCTATCGCGCAGGCCACGGTGTACACCGAAGCCGACCCGGCGAAGCGGTCCGCACGCACCTTCGACCTGCAGCGCACCGACGACGGATGGAAGGTTTGCGACCCGCCCTCCAGCACGCAGTAAACGCCCCGCGGCGTGATAGCCGCCACGCATCGATGCCGGTCGCGCGCGTCACACTCACCTGGTCAATGGTCCGGCTCGGCAGTAGCATGGCCCGGATCATGAGCAGGGAGCAGACGATGGCGCGGCCGGATGTCGATCTCGTTCCGGTGACGCCGACCGGACAGCGATTCCGGGTCCGCGACCACTACGAGGTCGGCCGGGAAAAAGTCCGGGAGTTCGCGCGCGCGGTTCAGAATCACCATGCGGCGCATCAGCGCGAGGGCGACGCACGCGCGCTCGGTCATCCCGGCATCATCGCCCCGCCGACCTTCGCCTCGGTGATCGGGATGACCGCGACCAGGGCGCTGCTCGACTCGGTGCTCACCCAGTACGACCTGTCCCAGTTCCTGCAGACCGACCAGGTCTTCGAGATCTACCGGCCGATCCTGGCAGGCGACCGGGTGCGCAGCGAGATCGTCATCGAGTCGATCCGCCAGTTCGGCGACAACGACTTCATCGTGGTGCGCTTCGCGCTGAGCAACCAGCACGGCGAGGTCGCCATCGTCGGGTCGACCACGATCGTCGCGCGCCGTGGCGTCGAGGTCGACGCGGGCCTGAACGACGTGGTCGAGAACATCATGATGCACGGCCGTCCGGTGGAATCGGCCCGGGCCGGCGCCGATCTCGCCCGGAGCGACGCGCTGGTACCACTCGGCGTCGGCCCGCTGGTCGAGCCGGACCGCCACGAGATCGCGCCGGTGCACACGTTGCCCGCGTTCGACGAGCTCGCCCCCGGCGACCAGCTGCCCGTCGGCTCCTTCCGGCTGACCCGCGGCGACCTCGCGAACTACGCGGGCGTGTCCGGCGACGCCAATCCGATCCACTTCAGCGACCACGCCGCGCAGATGGCCGGGCTGCCGACCGTGGTAGCGCACGGCATGCTGACCATGGGGCTGGCCGGCGGCTATCTCACCGACTGGCTGGGTGATCCGACCGCCATCCGGAAGTTCAGCGTGCGGTTCTCCGGTTTCGTCCCGGTCGCCGCCGACGCGGCGAGCACGGTCGAGTTCACCGGCAAGATCAAGTCGCTCGACTCGGCCACGCGCACCGCGACCATCCTGCTCGGCGGCTCCTCCGAGGGACGCAAGCTGTTCGGTCGCGCACTGGCCGAGGTTCGGCTGCGCTAACGCGACCGGATCACTCGGTGAAGACCGAGTGCATCAGGTAGACGTTGTAATCACTCCAGGTCGACATGGTGAAGTAGAAGTCCGATCCGGATGACCAGGGGTGGATGAACCCGCCGTACAGCTCCGGATAGTTCAGCACCGACACCGTCGGCGTGCTCTCCGACCACACGCCCTGCGGTGTGTCCGCCTCACGGACGACGATGGCGGCCTTCGTCGTGTCCAGATAACTCATCTGCCAGACGTTCCGCGCGGCGTCGTAGCGCACGGACAGTTCACCGGCGGGGCCGTGCACGATCGGCGTGGCCGAAGCGAATCCACCGACCGGGGTCCACGCGCCGTCGCGCCAGTACTGGTAGGCGGTGGTGTTGAGGAGCTGGTCCTCGGGCACCCTGGCCAGGCCGACGGCGCCGAGCCGGGTGTTGGGCGTACCGAACATGTACACGTAGCCGCCGTGCGGGACCATCGCGCTCACTTGGAAATTCGCCAGGCCGAAGATGTTGTCCCAGCGGGCGTGCGGGTCCTTCGTCCAGGTCTGGCCGTGGTCGTCGGAGTAGGCGATGCCGCCGTAGTTGGTGAAGAACGTGCCGGGCAGGCTGTTCCAGGTCCGGATGGACATATAGCTCAGATACTGGCGCTCGCCGAGCGCGAAACCCGAGGTGGGAATGGTGGTGACCTCGACGTTGTCCAGCTTGCGGCTGGCGAGCACCTCGGCCGCGTGGCAGCGGTCGTCGGTGACCATCCGGTCGAAGGTCACCCCGTCGGCGAGTTCACGGTCGGTACTGAAGGCGAGCACGTTGCTGCGCCAATCCAGTCCCATGCCGCCCGGTGGGTGGAAGCCGCGCCCGACGGTGTCGCCGAACGCGGCCGCGATCTCGCCCGGCGCGCTCTCCCACATGATGCCCAGGTCGGTGCCGTCCACCTGCCACCGCTTGTCGGTGCGGTTCACCGAGTTCGCGCCGGTCAGCTTCGCCACCTCGCGGGCGGGACCGAGGCGCGGCGCGGGCCGGGCGGGCGACTGCGCCGCGGCTTCGACCGGCGGCTGCACCGGCGCGGGAGGCGGCGGCACCGGGCCGGGGTCCGGGCCGGGGCCGGGAATCGCGAAGTGGAAAGGCTTGGGGTTCAACAAGATCTCCGGAATCCCCAGTTGCGCGGCGAGGCCGGGTGGCGCGCCGGGCAGATCGGTGAGATCGGGGCAGGGGTTGGCGCACGGGTCCAGCGGAAGCTCCATCCGCGTTCGCTTCGGCGTGGATTCCGGTACCTGCGGCGGGAGCACGGTGACCACCGGGTAGGGAATCGGCACCTCCAGCGTCTTCGGCACCAGCGGCTCGTGGGTCGCGACCGGATCGGTCGCGCACGGCCCCGCTCCCGCAGTGCCGCCGGTCGCTTCGGGCGCGGCGGCGGCGGGCCTGTCGGCGTAGACGAGCATTCCCGCACCGACCACGACCGCGCCGACCGCGGCCAGCATTCGCATCGCCATAGCAAACCCCTCGAAATCCGTTGCGGACACGAACTTGCGGACACGAACCAGCGGAACGACCCTACCCCGTTCGCCTTTCGAACACGGGCGGACCGACACGCCCAATAAAGAGGATTTATTTGCTTAATTTTGCTGGACGAGGCGCGGCAATTTGCTAGCGTCCATTTCGCGACGACTCCAGTCGGGGAGAGTGGCCGTCCGGAGCACGACTCCGGGTCATAGTTCGAACCTGTTGCCGCCGAGCGTGTTCCGACCCGCCTGGCGCTGACCGAGAACGGAACACATGAAGAACACGCTCCTGCGCACCCTGCTCGGCATCGGCTCAGCCGGTCTGCTCACCGCCGCCGCGCTCACCCTCGGCTCCCCCGTTGCCGCGGCCGACCCGCTCACCGAACTGCTCTGCGGCTCCGGATCCGCGCAGCTCTGCCCACCGCCCGCGGCCCCGCCGCAAGCTCCCCCGTCCCAGCCGAACAATCCGCGGCAGCCGAACAATCCGCCGTCGCAGGTGCCACCGAGTCCCTCCTACAAAAACTGCACGGAAGTCCGCAACGCGGGCAAGGCCCCACTGTTGCGCGGGCAACCCGGTTACGCCCCGCACCTGGACCGGGACGACGACGGAGTCGCCTGCGAGTGAATCACTCCGGCGCACCGGCCGATCCGGGAGCAGGATGGAAGGCGTGACCAAGTCAGTTCTCCGCGTCCTACCCGCGATCGGGGCGGCGCTGCTGGCGGCCGGAGCGAGCGCGCTCGTGCCGTCGGCGGCGTCCGCCGTCGCGCCTTCGGCCGCCGCGATCGCCGGACCGCACGAAGACCATCCGATCCCGCACAATCGGTCCGGCCCCAAGGGCGAAAGCCAGCGGCCGGAGGAATCCGGTGAGCGGTCGCAGAAGATCTACACCGATTGCGACCAGGTGCGCGCCGACGGCGCCGGGCCGCTGTACCGGGGACAGCCCGGCTTCAACGCGCATCTGGATCGGGACGGCGACGGGATCGCTTGCGACTAGCGCAGCGCCTGGAAGGTCAGGATCGTCGCGCCGATGCGGATCTGATCGCCGTCGGCCAGCAGTACGCCGCTGTCGATCGGATCGTCGTTGACGAAGACGCCGTTGGCCGAGTGCAGATCCTTGATGAGCAGGCCGGCGCGGCTCGGCATGATGTGCGCGTGGTAGCGGCTCGCCCGTGGATCCTCGAGTACCAGGTCGTTGTCGGTCATCCGGCCGATCCGCAGACCGCCCTGCGCGATCGTCACCGCACGACCGTCCGGCAGGCGCAACTGGCCGCTGCGCACCGCGCGCGGCATCTCGGTGACCGTCTCGGTCATCGCCGCGGCCAAGCGCTCGACCTGCCGGAGTTCGACCGTGCTCAGCGGCTCCTGTCGCAGCACGCGCTGCTCCAGATCGACCAGCGCCGGTCCCGGGTCGATGCCCAGCTCGTCGGCGAGCACACCGCGTACCTTCCGGCACGCCTCGAGCGCGTCCGCCTGGCGTCCGGACAGATACAGCGCGGTGATCAACTGACCCCAGAGCGGTTCGCGCAGCGGGTGCTCGGTGGTCATCGCCACCAGCTCGCCGACCACCGAGGACGCACGCCCGCAGGCGATCTCGGCGTCGATCCGGGCCGAGGCGGCCAGCAGCCGCTCCTCGTCCATGGCCGTGGCGAAGCCGTCGGCGAACTGCAAACCGGCCAGATCGGCCAGCGCCCGGCCGCTCCACTCGCGCAGCGCGGAGCCGAACAACTGCGCCGCCCCGGCGTGATCGCCCGCCTCGGCGGCGCGGGCGCCCGCTTCCCGCGCCGCCTCGAAACGTCCCAGATCGCAGGCGGTCTCCTCGATCTCCAACCGATAGCCCGAGGACTCGGTGCGCAGCACCGTGGCCGGGTCGACCCCGGAATTCCGCAGCGCCTTGCGGATATTCGAGACGAAAACCTGCAGGCTCGCGGCGTAGGAGTCGGGTGGTTCCTCGTTCCACACCAGGTCGGCGAGCGCGGCGGAGGACACCGCACGCCGCCGATTCACCGTGAGCGCGGCGAGCAGTGCTCGCGGTTTGGGCCCGCCGACGGCCACCGGCTCACCACCGACGAGCAGTCGAACGGGCCCGAGCACGCGCACATCCAGACTCATGTGCGCCAAGCCCCTGACGGGTGCACCAGGGGTCAGGCGCTGATCGAGCGTCCGGCGGAGTGCAGGTCGTTGCACGCCTCCACCACACGCGCCGCCATCGAGGCCTCGGCCTTCTTCAGGTAGCTGCGCGGGTCGTAGGACTTCTTGTTGCCCACTTCGCCGTCGATCTTCAGCACGCCGTCGTAATTGGCGAACATGTGCCCGGCGACCGGCCGCGTGAACGCGTACTGGGTGTCGGTGTCGACGTTCATCTTCACCACGCCGAAGCGCAGCGAGTCCTCGATCTCGGACTTCAGCGAGCCGGAACCGCCGTGGAAGACGAAGTCGAACGGCTGCGCGTCGCCGGAGAGGCCGAGTTTGGCAGCGGCGACGCGCTGGCCCTCGGCGAGCACCTCGGGCTTGAGCACGACGTTGCCCGGCTTGTACACCCCGTGCACGTTGCCGAAGGTGGCCGCGAGCAGGTACTTGCCGTTCTCGCCCGCGCCGAGCGCGTCGATGGTCTTCTGGAAGTCCTCCGGCGAGGTGTAGAGCTTTTCGTTTATCTCGGCTTCGACGCCGTCCTCTTCACCGCCGACGACACCGATCTCGACCTCGAGAATGATGTTCGCCGCATGCGTGGCCTTCAACAGCTCCTTCGCGATCTCGAGGTTCTCGTCGATCGGGATCGCGGAGCCGTCCCACATGTGCGACTGGAACAGCGGGTTCCGGCCGGCGTTGACCCGCTCCTGGGAGATCGCCAGCAGCGGCCGGACGAAGGTGTCCAGCTTGTCCTTCGGGCAGTGGTCGGTGTGCAGCGCGATGGTCACGTCGTACCTGGCCGCGACCACGTGCGCGAACTCGGCCAGCGCCACCGCACCGGTGACCATGTCCTTCACACCCTGGCCGGAACCGAATTCCGCGCCTCCGGTGGAGAACTGGATGATGCCGTCGCTGCCCGCGTCCGCGAAGCCCTTGATGGCCGCGTTGATCGTCTCCGACGACGTGCAATTGATGGCCGGGAAGGCGAAGGAGTTGGCTTTGGCCCGACCGAGCATCTCGGCGTAGACCTCCGGAGTCGCGATGGGCACAGTAAGACCTCCGTGTTGTGCGGCAAAGACCTATTTTGTCAGCCCTTACCCTAAGGCAGCAGTGTTTCGCCTGGTATGCAGGGAGGGAGTGCGCAGGTGACCCACCGGTAATTTTGCGCACAGCACGAGCATTCTCAGGCGGAGCCGGTACTGTGGGGCCGGTAATTTGCGCTGGCAGCTTCCGACGCGGTGGCAAGCGATGCAGGCCAGCCGTATCGGGACAGGAGGCCACGTGATTCTGCAGGCAGCGACAGAATCGGTGACGAGCAACCTCGCGCTTACCGAGTTGCTCGATCCGATGCACCTGCTCACGGAGACGTGGCTGAAGAACGCGGTGCTGCCGGCCATCCTGGTGATCGTCTTCATCGAGACCGGCCTGCTGTTTCCCATCCTGCCCGGCGACTCGCTGCTGTTCACCGGCGGTCTACTCGCCGCGCAGCCGAATCCGCCGGTGTCGATCTGGGTGTTGGTGCCCGCCACCGTGCTGGTCGCGTTCGCGGGCGACCAGTGCGCCTATTGGATCGGACGGGCGATCGGGCCCGCGCTGTTCCACAAAGAGGACACCCGCTTCTTCAAGAAGCATTACGTCACCGAGACGCACGAATTCTTCGAGAAGCACGGGCCGAAGACGATCATCCTGGCTCGGTTCGTGCCGATCGTGCGCACCTTCATGCCGGTGCTGGCGGGCGTCTCCAAGATGGATTACCGCAAGTACGTCGCGTTCGACATCGTCGGCGCGCTGCTGTGGGGCGGCGGCGTCACGGTGCTCGGCTACTTCCTGGGCAACGTCGCGTTCATCCGGGACCACGTCGAGGCGATCTTCCTGCTCATCGTGTTCGTGTCGATCCTGCCCGGCATCACCGCGGTGGTGAAGAAGCTGCGCAGCCGCGGCGGCCCGGCGGCCGAGCCCGCCGAGGCCGAGCTGACCGTTTCGACCAGCGAGCCCACCCGCTAGCCGGTGACGACGGAATCGTCGCCCCTAGCCGTGGGCAGTTTCGATCTCCTGCTGTCGGCGGGCCCCGCGCTCGTCTGGACAGTGGTGCTGACTTTTGTCTTCCTCGAATGCGCTGTGATCCTCGGGCTGTTCCTGCCCGGCGACTCCATGCTCATCACCGCGGGCATCGTGATGGCATCGCACGCCTCCGGCGAGGCGCACGTGTGGGCGCTGTCGCTGGGCGCGATGGTCGCGGCCATCGCGGGCAACCAGGTGGGCTACGTGATCGGCCACCGGGCGGGACAACACCTGGTCGCGCGGAAGAACGGCAGATACATCAACGTCCGCAACCTGCAGCGCGTCGCGGAACTGCTGCACCGGCACGGTTTCGTCGCGGTGCTGATCGCCCGCTGGATTCCCTGGGTGCGCACGCTGTGCCCCTCGGTCGCGGGCGCCGCGCGGATGGACCACCGCAAGTTCACCGTGGCCAGCACAATCGGCGCGATCGTCTGGGCGCCGGTGCTGTTGCTCATCGGCTACTACGCGGGCAGCTTCCTGCAGCGCGTGCCCTGGCTGATGCCGATCGTGATCGGCACGCTGGTGGTGGGCCTGATCATCGGGACGGTGCTCGGCATACGGCACTACCGGCAGGAGATGTCCCAGCCGGCCGAGGACTTCGCGCTGGAGACCAGCCCGAGCGTGATGCTCGATTCGGAGAGCTGACCCAGGTCACAGGCCCGCGGCGCTGACCTGGAAGGCCGCCTCCATGAGCAGCCAGCCGGACAGCTGCACGGACAGATCGCGTTCGGGCACTTTCGACGGGGTCACCGAGCCGCCGGAGGTGAAATGGCCTGCTCCCGCGCTGCCGCCGGGCAGTTGCGCGGGTTTGCTCCAATCATGCCCGAACAGCGGCTCGCCCTCGACCTGCAGCCGGTTCGCCCATGCCGCCGCGGCGGACGCGTGGACGATCGCCGCGGCCGCCCGGCGGTCGGCCACCTGTTCGGCGTCCTCACCGGGCAGCATCACCGCGACCAGCGCGAGATAACGGGCCAGGATGCCGTTGAACAGGCCACCGTCGCCGCCACCGCCGCCGTTGACGACACCGCCGGTGGTCATGTGCTGCTCGACGGCCGCCAGCAACCGATGCACGCGTTCGGTGTGCCTGGGTTCGCCGGTCTGCACGGCCAGTTCGGTCTCCAAGGCGAGCACCACGCCCTGGCAGTAGGTGAACACGGGACGCTCGATCGTCCCGGAGGGCAGATGGATGCCGTCCAGGATCAAACCGGTCTCCGGGTCACGCAATGTCGCGTCCAACCAGTCCGCCATCTCCTGGGCGCGCTGGATCCGCCCGAGCCGCAGCAACGCGATCGCGGCGGGACCGTTCGCGGGCGCGTTGAAATAATCCGAGCCGATGCGCCAGGGCAGACCGCCCCCCACCTGTGGCTGCCAGCCGTCGTGCAGTTGCTTCTCCAGCGCCGCCAGCGCACTGCGCACGTCGGCGCCCTGGGTGCGCTCGGCGCGTTCCAGGGCGATGGCCAGCCACGCCATGTCGTCGTAGTACCGGTTGGTCCAGCCGGTGAGATTGCGGAAGCGATGCGAGCGCGCCAGCGCGGCGATTCGCCTGCGGCGCAGCGGAGTCGGCGCCCGGTTCGCGGCGTCGACCGCGCAATCGATGAGATGCGATTGCCACCAGTAGTGCCACGAACCGAAGACCCGCTCGCGCTTGGTGGCCGGCCAGCCGACCACGCCCAGTTCCGTGCCCGGCAACGCCCACAGCGCCCGAAGGTGCCGCGAGACGACCGCCGATTCGGCCATGTCGGCTCGTTCGGACCACAGCGTCGCGGGCGCGACGCCATCCCGGCCCGCCGCCGCACGGCCGACCGGCCTGCGCGGTGCCGCGGAGCCTTTTTCGGCGTGTTCCGCGCGCGGCACCTCGATATCGTCGCTCCGCGAGGTCATGGGTCAATGGTGCCAGTCCAGAACGGATTTACGCGCCCGATTTGTTACGAAAGCGATGTGAAATCGTGCCGGTGCACTCCGGCACAGGAAGATCTCCTGTTCACGCGGTCGACGAGTCGTCCGGCATTCACCACGCGGCGGTCGGATCGGCGTGTTGCCGGACCCAGGTGTGCATGGCGATCCCCGCGGCGACGCCCGCGTTGATACTGCGGGTGGAGCCGAACTGCGCGATCGATACCGTCATGGCCGCGGCCTGCTTGGCGTGGTCGGTGACACCGGGGCCTTCCTGGCCGAACAGCAGCAGACACGCGCGCGGCAACGTGACCGTCTCCAGCGGGACCGACCCCGGCACGTTGTCCACGGCGACCACCGTCAGCCCGGCCCGCTCGCTGAACGCCAGCAGCTCGCCGATATCGGCGTGGTGCCGGATGTGCTGGTAGCGGTCGGTCACCATGGCGCCGCGACGATTCCAGCGCCGCCTGCCGACGATGTGCACGGCCGCGGCGGCGAAGGCGTTGGCGGTGCGGACCACCGTGCCGATGTTGGCGTCGTGCCCGAAATTCTCGATCGCGACGTGGAACGGGTGCCTGCGCCGGTCGATGTCGGCGACGATCGCCTCGCGGCTCCAGTACCGGTAGGCGTCGACCACGTTGCGGCGATCGCCGCCGGCCAGTAGCCCCGGATCCAGGCGGGGATCCTCCGGCGGCGGCTCGGCGTGCTCGCTCGCCCACGGGCCGACGCCGTTCGGGTGCTCGCCCCACTCCGTCGGCCCGGGTAGGTCCTGCTCCGCCGCGTCCGGCACTGGATGACTCACCCCGACGATGCTAATTCCGGCCGCCGCGCCCGAGCCGGGCGGCTCAGTAGCTCGATGAGCTTCCCGCGAATGCGCCGACCAGGCCGAGCACCACGAACAACGCGACGAACAGCAGGCTCAGGCACAGCAGCGCGGTCGCGATGATGCCGCAGATGTACCCCGCGTTGACGTTTCCCCTGCCACCGATGGTTCCGCCCGAGGTGTCGATCTCGTTGAGCGCCCGCTTTCCCATCACCCAGGCGAAAGGTCCCATCAACTGGCACAGCACGAGGCTCAGGATGCCCAGGATGAGGATCGTGGTGGCTTGCGGATGGTCCTGGGGTCCGTAGGCACCATAGGCTTGGTAGCCGTACGGCGGCTGCTGCGGCGGGTAGCTCATCAGCAGGATCGTAGTAGGTGTAGCCCGCTACACCACACCTACGGCGGGCAGCTCCATGGAATTCCGCCCACCGCGGCGACAACCATAGGATCCATGACCGAGACACACGCCGAACCGACCCTCGTGCTCGACCCGCCGGGTGCGGCCGAACCGCGAGAGCACGTGCTGCGCACGGTCTTGCTCGCGCCGGTGCGCGCCCGGTTCTGGAAGGAACTCGTCTACGTTCTCACGGTTTTCGTGCTCGGCTGTGTGGCGGTGATGTACCTGTTCTTCGGCTTCGGTGGTGGGTTGTACCTCGCGATCACCATCGTCGGCGTGCCCGCACTGGCGCTGGTGCTGCTCGGCGGACGAGTGTGGGGCCGCGTCTACCGCGCACTGGCCAAGGACCTGCTCGGTGTCGCCGTTGCGCCGCCTCCGCCGTTCGCGCCCGCGTCCGGCCTGATCGGATTCCTCAAGAGCGCTTTCACCGATCGGGTGAGCTGGCGCGCGGCGGTATTCCTGCTCGCCCAAGCCGTGCTCGGCGTCGCGGTCGGGTATCTGGTACTCGTCGCGGTCGCGATGACCATGTTCACCGCGATCTCCCCGCTCCCGTGGGCGCTGATCCACCCGACCAACGTCGACGAGAACGGTGTCGAGCACCAGTCGATGATCCAATTCGGCGATTTCTACCTCGACAGCTGGCCGAAGGTGCTCGGGTTCGCGCTGGTCGGCGTGCTCGGCTGCCTGGCGTTGCCCTGGCCGCTGCGCGCCGTCTGCTGGTTGCACCGGCTGCTGACCATCGCCCTGCTGAGCGCGACGGCTCGCGACCGCCGGGTGACCGAGTTGCAGGAGAGCAGGCGTACCGCGGTCGAGGACTCCGCCGCGACGCTGCGCAGGCTGGAACGCGACCTGCACGACGGCACCCAGGCCAGATTGGTCACCATCGCGATGGCGCTGGGGCGGGCCGAGGACCGGCTCGCGGCGGGTGGGAACCCGAGCGACCTGATCGCGGACGCGCACGCGAGCTCCAAAGAGGCGCTGACCGAACTGCGTGAGCTGGTGCGCGGAATCCACCCGCCCGCATTGGAATTGGGACTCGAACCGGCCCTGGAGACGCTGACGGCGCGCTGCTCGGTGCCGGTGCGGCTGCGGGTCCACCTGCCCGAGCGGCCGAGCCCGGCGATCGAGGCGATCGCGTACTTCTCGGTGGCCGAGCTGCTGACGAACGTGGTGCGGCACGCGGGGGCCACCGACGCATGGGTCTCGGTGCTGCCGGCCGACCGGCGGGCCATCGCGGTAACCGTGCGCGACAACGGGATCGGCGGCGTGGTCACGCCCGTGGACGGCGCGATCGGCGCGGGTAGCGGGTTGTCCGGCCTCGCGGCCCGGGCCCGCACCGTGGACGGGACGCTGACCGTGCAGAGCCCGGCAGGCGGACCGACCGTGGTGATCATCCTGCTGCCGCTGGCGGGGTCGCGATGAGCGACGGACTGCGCATCGTGATCGCCGAGGACAGCGCCATCCTGCGCGACGGGCTCGCCGGGCTGCTCACCGAACGCGGCCACGAGGTGGTCGCCATGGTCGGCGACGCCACCACCCTCGCCGACGTGGTCGGCACACATGCTCCCGACGTCGCCGTGGTGGACGTGCGGATGCCACCGAGCTACACCGACGAGGGGCTGCTCGCCGCCATCGAACTGCGCCGTAAATACCCGATGACCGGCGTGCTGGTGTTCTCCCAGTGGGTGGAGACCCGTTACGCCACCGAGCTGTTGGCCGGCGGTGCCGGCGGCGTCGGCTACCTGCTCAAGGACCGGGTCGCCGACGTACGGGACTTCGTGGACGCGCTGCACCGCGTGGCCACCGGCGGCACCGCGCTCGACCCGGAGGTGGTGAGCCAGTTGATGGGTGCCTCGCGTCAGCAGGATGCACTGGCCCGCCTCACTCCGCGCGAACGCGAGGTGCTCGAACTGATGGCCCAAGGTTTGTCCAACAACGCCATCGCCGCCGCCTTGACCGTCACCGAGCGCGCGGTGGAAAAGCACATCGGCAATATCTTCATCAAGCTCGACCTACCGCCCTCGGAGACCCACCACCGCCGGGTCCTGGCGGTATTGCGACTCAAGGGCTGAGGACGCTGTGGTTTGTCGGCGTGCTGTGCCAGACTGGCCCCGAACGCGGTATCCGTGCGGGGAGGGGAGGAAGCGATGACCGTCGACGTGACCTGGCCTGATCATCTGCTGACCCTGGAGGACTGGATCGCGCTGCCGGAGGACAGCAGCCGCAGCTACGAGCTCGTCGAGGGGGTTCTGGTCGTGTCACCGAAACCGGTGTCGCAACATCAGCGCGCTATCTTGCGGCTGGGTGCGCAACTGGAACCACAATTGCCCGGCACCCATGGCGTGCTGGCCGATACAGAAGTGTTGATCGATGAGGGCCCGCTGCCGACGATACGGGTTCCGGACATCCTCGTAGTGCCCGAAGCGGGCATCCAGGCCAACCTGCCGCGCTATGACGCGGCCGACGTGCTGCTCGCCGTGGAGATCCTGTCGCCCGGTTCACGACGTACCGACCGGGTGACGAAATTCTTCGACTACGCCGAGGCTGGTATCGAGTACTACTGGCTGATCGACCTCGACAAGCCCACGAGCCTCGCCTCCTATCACCTCATCGACCGGGACTACGAACTCGTCGCCGAACAGACCGGCACGGTGACACTCGACATCGCCGGAACACCGATCACGATCGACCTTGCCACGCTGACCAGCAGTCGCGCACACTGATCGCCCGCACCGCCGGGTGCGCTGGGCCTATCCTGGAGGTCTGGCACTCGGGGTGGAGGCTGGCATGGAACACGAGCGGATACTGCGCACGGTGCTCGGGGTGACCGCCGGGTATCTGATCCTGCTCGCGTTGTGGTTGGGATGGGTGGTGCACCGGACGCCGCCGGGAACCGTGCCTTATCAGATCGTGGCGCTGGTCGGGTTGTTCGGTTCCGGTGTGGGCATCGGGATGATGCTGGCCGCCCGGCCGTCCAAAGCGGATCGCCAATTGTGGCGGCACGGCTTGGAGGGCTGGGCAACGGTCGAGGGCGTGCATCCGCTGCAACGCACCGACCATCAGACCGAACTCACCGAGCTGGATCTGGAACTGACCGTGCCCGGTTCGGAAAGCTACCGGGGCACCATCGTTTTCGATGCCACGCCGGCCGACAAGCCCCGGCTCGCGGTCGGCGAGATCCTGTCCATCCGCGTCGACCCGGCGAACCGGGATCGCATCATTCTGGTGCTGTGACCACCGGTTTCACGTGTGCTTTCGGGTCGGCGAGCAGATACTGCGCGACCGCGTAGGTCGCCAGGATCACGCCTTCGGTCACCCGGCGGGCCCGCTGACCGCGCGCGAACAGCCGCCGCAGCACGATGAGCCCGTCGGAGACGGTGAACAGCAGTGCGCCCAGACCGAGCCGACTGCGCGGATCTGTGCCGGGAACATTTACGCCCGCAACGTTTTTCGTGGCGGGCGCCAGCGCCGGGTCGGATGCCAGCACGGCCGCGGCGCCCAAGGTGACGCCATAGGCCGTCAACGGCGTGGCCACCGACGGCGCCTTCGACCGCAGCAAGCCGGCCACCCCCAGCCAGGCGGCCACCCGCGGCAGGGCGACCGCGGTCGTGGGCCTGCCGCCCATCCGCCACCACAGCGTGGAGTAGCCGGCCTGCATCACCGCGAACGACGACGCGCCCGCGATCAGTCTGCGATCGTCGTCCGGGTCGATGAGCAGGATGTCACCGACAGTGGCCGCGCCGAGCGAACCGATCAGCACGGTGCGCTCGGTAGGCGGCAGCTCCCTGCCCTCGGTCGCCACGTCGGCCGCCAGCAGCGGCATCAGCAGCGGCTTCGCCATCCACTGCGCCTTCTCCCGCCCGGTGACGGCGCCGTAGACGGTGACCGCCGCCGCCGCGAGATACCCCGCTCGAAACGGGCGCATCGGCTAGAAGCTCGGCTCGGCGGGCGCGGGCGGCAGCGTGACGACCTGGCCCGCGTAGCTCAGGCCCGCGCCGAAGCCGAGCAGCAGCGCGGTCTGGCCGCCCTTCGCCTTGCCGGTGACCAGCATCTCCTCGATGGCGAGCGGAATCGACGCCGCCGAGGTGTTGCCGGTGTTCTCGATGTCGTTGGCCATCGGGATCTCGTCGGCCAGGCCGAGGTTCTTCTTCATCAGCTCGTTGATCCTGGCGTTGGCCTGGTGCGGGACGAAGACCTCGATGTCCTCCTTGGCCACGCCGGACACCTCGAGCGCGGTGGACAACGCGCGCGGCAGGGTGACCGCGGCCCAGCGGAAGACGCGCGGGCCTTCCATCCGCAGCGACATCCGGCCGACCGGATCCACCGCCGGGTCCATACCCTGCATGGACTGGGCGCGGTGCATGTACTCCAGGAAGTCGATGTCCTGCATGATCGCGGCGGCGTTCTCGCCGTCGCTGCCCCAGACGGTCGGGGAGATGCCGTTCTCCTCGCTCGGACCGACCACCACGGCGCCCGCGCCGTCACCGAAGATCATCGCGGTGCCGCGGTCGGTGGGATCGAGCCCCACCGTCATCGTCTCCGCCCCGATGAGCAGGACGTACTGGGCGGAGCCGGAGCGGATCATGTCGGCGGCCACACCGAGGCCGTAGCCGAAGCCGCCACAGCCGGAGGTCAGGTCGAAGGCGGGAACCCCGTTCATCCCGATGTCGTAGGCCACCTGCGGCGCACCGTGCGGGGTGAGGGTCAGCCAGCTGGACGTGGCCAGGATGACGGCGCCGATCTCGGACCGGTCGACGCCGCTGTTGACGATCGCGCGCTCGCCCGCCGCCGCGGCGATCGACCGGAGCGTTTCGTCACCGCTGATCCAGCGCCGGTTGCGGACGCCGGTTCGCTCGAAGATCCACTCGTCGGTGGAATCCAGGACTTCGCAGACCTCGGCGTTGCTGACCAGGCGCTTGGGTCGGTAAGCGCCGATTCCGAGCATCGCAACGTTTTCGCGACTTCTGTTGACTGCAATGCTCACCACTGGTGACTCACACGACCCTTCACCTTCGAAGACTTAGACCTTCATCCAGGCTATCCCAGGGCGAGATCCTTCAAGCCGAGGATCGACCGGTACTCCAGTCCCTCCGCGGCGATCACCTGGTCGGCGCCGGTTTCCCGGTCTACGACGGTGGCGACGCCGACCACGGTAGCGCCCGCCGCGCGCAGCGCGCGCACCGCGGTCAAGGGGCTGTTCCCGGTCGTCGTGGTGTCCTCGACGACCAGCACCCGCTTACCCGCGATGTCGGGGCCTTCGATCTGGCGCTGCATGCCGTGCGACTTCGCGGCCTTGCGCACCACGAACGCGTCGATCGGGCGGCCGGGCGCGTGCATCACGGCCAGTGCCACCGGGTCGGCGCCCATGGTCAAGCCGCCGACGGCGTCGAAATCCCAATCCGCGACGAGTTCGCGCAGCAGCTTGCCGATCAGCGGGCCCGCGCCGTGGTGCAGGGTGGCGCGGCGCAGGTCGACGTAGTAGTCGGCCTCCTTGCCCGAGGACAAGGTCACCCGGCCGTGGACCACGGCGAGTTCGCGCACCAGGGCGGCCAACCTGTCCCTGTCGTTGGTTATCACGTCGATCATGTCTAAGTCCTTCCGCGTGCGTCGAACAGCCCGCGATTGAGCCGGGCCCCCAGGGTTCGCGGGATCATTCCGGCGACGGTGGTGAGCGCTTTGTACTGCATACCGGGCACGCTGAGCACCCGGCCCTTCTCCAGATCACGCAGTGAGCCGGCGACTACCCGGTCGACGCTCAGCCACAACGCTTTCGGCAGCGAGGACATCTCGATGCCGGCTCGCTGATGGAATTCCGTGCGGACGAATCCCGGGCACAGGGCTTGGACCCGAACTCCGGTTCCGGCCAATCCCCCTGCCAACCCTTCGGTGAAGGATACGACGTAGGCCTTGGACGCCGAATACGTCGACCCGCGTCCGGGGATCAGGCCCGCCACGCTGGCCACGTTGACGACGCAGCCGTTCGCCGCCGCGATCATCGGCGGCAAGGCGGCCCTGGTCAGCTGCACCACCGACGTGACGTTGACGTCCAGTTGCGCTTGGAGCTGATCGGGCGGCACGGTCCAGAACTCTCCGGAGTGCGCGAAACCCGCGTTGTTGACCAGGAATTCGACGCCGTCGGCCAGTCGCGCCACGACCTGCTCGCGGTCCTGCGCCAGGGCCAGATCCGCGACGAGCACCTGCGAGCGAGTGCCGAAGCGATGCTCCAAGTCGGTCGCGAGGGCGGCGAGACGCTGCTCGTCGCGGGCGACCAGGACCAAGTCGTAGCCGAGCGAGGCCAGGCGGGTGGCGTAGCCGTGGCCGATGCCCGAGGTCGGCCCGGTGATCAAGGCCACAGGGCGGGTGGCGCCGGGCAGCCTCGGATGTGGGTGCTCGATCATGACCGCGCGATCGATCGCAGTCGCGCGGACCCGACTGCGCTGGGCGCGCGGCCGGTCACTTCGGCACGGGTCCCTGATAGGGGCGGAATCCGGGATGGAACGGGCCGCCGGGCGCGTCGGACGGCCGCCGCTGCGACTCGGCGTCCGGCCGGCCTTCGGCGGCGGCGCGCTCGTCGTGCTCCTCCCGCGGCCGAGCCTGCTCGTCGTCGCGCACCCGGGCGCGCGCGTTCGGCACGACGGCGAGCGAGGGGCGGCGGGCCGGTTCCGAATCGTCGGCGCGGTCGTCGGCGTAGGCGTCCTCGCCGGGCAGTTCGTCGTCGCCGGCTTCTTTGCGCAGTCGCGGCCGGTCGACGTCGCCCTCGACGTCCCTGGCGTTCTCGCCGCGCTGCCGATCGCGGGGCCGCGGCCGACTCACGTCGTGTGCGCCTTCCGAGCGCGGCTCGCTGACCGGTGGCAGCACGTGCAGCAGGCCGGACAGGCGCAGCACCGCATCGATCGCGCCTTCCCAGTCCTTCGAGGTGGTGCCGACCAGCAGCATGCCCAGCGTCCAGTTGCCCTCGCTCCAGAGCATCTGCACGGTGTCGGGCAGGGCCTCGATGAAGGCGACCATGCGCTGATCGACGGCGTGCCTGGCGATTTCGGGATTGGTCGCGAACACCACGCGGTCGCCGATGGCGCCGAGCAGTTCCAGATCGTGGTCCTTGGGCGGCGAAGCCGTCTTCAACCGCATGTCCACGTCGATGTCCGAGCCGATCTGGCGGCGCACCGCGACCAGCGTCGCGGAATCCTCCAGGTCGAACAGCACGAACTTCTCGCCCTTACGGATGCCGGAGACCACGTCGACCGCGGAGAGATAGCCCAGTTTGGCCAGCGCGCCACGCCGCCACGTGGACGGCAGCGCGGGTTCCACGGACACGTAGGTATAGCCCTGCGACTTCGCCCAGACCTGTCGCGCGTGACCGGTCCGCTGCCGCTGGAGCCGATCGAAATACAGCAGCACGATCGCGCCCACGAGCGCGATCGCCGCCAACCCGAACCACATTGCCGTCATCGGTGCCTAGCCTAATAGGCCCGGCCGGACATGGTCCGTCATTACCCCCGCGGCAGGCCGAGCGAAAGCCGAGCAGACGTCGATCCCGCTTGACGGCCGAATGCGCGCCGCCGCACGCGGAGGGCGCATGGCACGGTTCATCGTCCGCCGCCGGGCAGCGAGGTACCGATGATGATCTTGGCCTGGATCGACCCGTCCGGCGCCTTGTCGCCCTGGATCAGCACGAGTTCGCCGGCGGCCAGGTCGGACACCTTGGTGCCCGACAACGCGATCACCTGGGTGTTCGCGTCGGTGCGCACCGTGATGGAGTCGCCCATCACCGAACTCACCGTCAGGGTGCCCGCGTCGTTGGCCGTGATGGTGCCCATCGTGGCGCCGAGTCCGTCGACATCGCCGAGACCGGGCACCCCCGGCAACCCGCTGGGCGGGGTCGGTGGCGCGGTCCTGGTTCCCGGCAGGGACCTGGTCGTGACGGGCGCGGTCGAGGCGGCCGCGGTGTCCGCCGAATCGGAATCGCTGCCGCCGAGCAGCACGCCCGCGACGACCCCGATCGCTCCGATCAACAGCACGACGCCGATGGCCAGGGCGATCCACAGACCGGTATTGCGGCGCGGCGGCTGCGGCGGCCCCGGCGGCGCCGCGCCGGGCGGTATCGCGCCACCGGGCGGTGCCGCCGTCCCAGGCCACTGACCAGCGCCGCTGTCCTGATAGGCCGACCATTGGGAGTCGTAGGGCGGGAGCTCGCGCGTCGCGTTCGGCCCCGGCGGCCCCCAGCCTCCGTACTGCTCCGTGGGCGGATACGCCGACGGCGCGCCGGTGCCGTAGGCCTCCAGGTACTCCGTGGTGTGGGTCGGGTCCCCGTACCCGGACTTGCCCGGACCCAGGTGTTCGGTCGGCGCATCCTCCGGCCGCTGCCCCCACGGATCGTTCGGGTTGGTCATGCGTTCCAGCGTAGGCTCTGTTCGTTCCACCGCGCTCGCGCCCGGGGAGCCGGTGCGCCTTCGGTGCGAAACTCCCTCTGCCCCTGGAAGACCCGGGACGGGCGATGACGAAGGTCCGCTCCGGGCGCTACCCGGAACGGACCGCTTGCCGCGATGCGCCCGCACGGGCGCCGCGCGGAACATCACCTCCGCGCGGCGCCCGCTCGGCTCATCTCCCGACGATCAGGCCGTCGCCGTCGGGGCTGACGGTCACCTTGACGCTGTCGCCGTCGGAGACCTCCCCCGCGAGCAGTTCCTTGGCGAGGGTGTCGCCGATGGCCTGCTGGATCAGCCTGCGCAACGGGCGCGCGCCGTAGGCGGGGTCGTAGCCGCGCACCGCGAGCCAGAACCGGGCCGAATCGCTGACCTCCAGCTTCAACCTGCGCTGCGCCAGCCGCTTCTGCAGCTGATCGAGCTGGATGTCGACGATGCTCTCCAGCTGCTCCTCGTCCAGCGAGTGGAACATCACCACGTCGTCGAGGCGGTTGAGGAACTCCGGCTTGAACGCCGAACGCACCGCGTTCATGACGAACTCGCGGTCACCGCCCGCACCCAGGTTCGAGGTCAGGATGAGGATGGTGTTGCGGAAGTCCACCGTGCGGCCCTGGCTGTCGGTGAGCCTGCCCTCGTCGAGCACCTGCAACAGGATGTCGAACACGTCCGGGTGCGCCTTCTCGATCTCGTCGAACAGCACCACCGTGTAGGGCCTGCGCCGCACCGCCTCGGTGAGCTGGCCGCCCTGGTCGTAACCGACATACCCGGGCGGAGCGCCGACCAGCCGGGCCACCGAGTGCTTCTCGCTGTACTCGCTCATGTCGATGCGGACCATGGCGCGCTCGTCGTCGAACAGGAAGTCCGCCAACGTCTTCGCCAGCTCGGTCTTCCCGACGCCGGTCGGGCCGATGAACATGAACGAGCCGGTCGGGCGGTTCGGATCGGCGACACCGGCGCGCGCCCGGCGCACCGCGTCCGACACCGCCTGCACCGCCTCGGCCTGCCCGACCACGCGGCGAGCCAGCTCGTCCTCCATGCGCAGCAGCTTCTGCGTCTCCCCTTCCAGCATCCGGCCCACCGGGATGCCGGTCCACGAGGACACCACCTCGGCGATGTCGTCCGGGCCGACCTCCTCTTTGAGCATGACCTCGCCGTCTCCCGCTGTGGCGGAAGTCTTCTCGGCCGCGGCGAGCTGCTTTTCCAGCGCGGGGATGCGTCCGTAGCGCAGCTCGGCCGCCTTGCCGAGGTCGCCGTCGCGCTCGGCGCGTTCGGATTGGCCGCGCAGCGCTTCCAGTTCCTCTTTGAGCGTGCGCACCTGGTCGATGGCGTTCTTCTCGTTCTGCCAGCGGGTGGTCAGCTGGTTGAGCTTCTCCCTGCCGTCGGCGAGTTCCGCGCGCAGTTTGTCCAGCCGCTGCTTGGAGGCCTCGTCGGTCTCCTTGGCCAGGGCGACCTCTTCGATCTCCAGCCTGCGCACCGCGCGCTCCACCTCATCGATCTCCACCGGGCGCGAGTCGATCTCCATGCGCAACCGCGACGCCGACTCGTCGACCAGGTCGATCGCCTTGTCCGGCAGGAACCGGGAGGTGATGTAGCGGTCCGACAGCGTGGCCGCGGCGACCAGCGCGGAGTCGGTGATGCGCACGCCGTGGTGCACCTCGTAGCGATCCTTGATGCCGCGCAGGATGCCGATGGTGTCCTCCACCGACGGCTCGCCGACCAGCACCTGCTGGAAGCGCCGCTCCAAGGCGGCGTCCTTCTCGATGTGCTTGCGGTACTCGTCCAGCGTGGTCGCGCCGACCAGGCGTAACTCGCCGCGGGCCAGCATCGGCTTGATCATGTTGCCCGCGTCCATCGCCGATTCCCCGGTGGCGCCCGCGCCGACGATGGTGTGCAGCTCGTCGATGAAGGTGATGATCTGGCCCGCGCTGTTCTTGATGTCCTCCAGCACGGCCTTGAGCCGTTCCTCGAATTCACCGCGGTACTTCGCGCCCGCGACCATCGCGCCGAGGTCCAGCGCCACGACGGACTTGCCGCGCAGCGACTCCGGGACGTCGCCCGCCACGATGCGCTGGGCGAGTCCCTCGACGATCGCCGTCTTGCCGACGCCGGGCTCACCGATCAGCACCGGGTTGTTCTTGGTGCGACGGCTCAGCACCTGGACCACCCGGCGGATCTCGGTGTCGCGGCCGATGACCGGGTCGAGCTTGCCGGAGCGGGCTTCGGCGGTGAGATCCGTGGAGTACTTCTCCAGCGCCTGGTAGGTGCCCTCCGGATCGGGGCTGGTCACGCGGGCGCTGCCGCGTACGGCGGTGAACGCCGAACGCAGCGCGTCGGCGGTGGCGCCGTACTTGGTGAGCAGCATGGTCACGTCGGAGTCGCCGTCGGCGAGACCGACCATCACGTGCTCGGTGGAGACGTATTCGTCACCGAGCTCGGTGGCGAGATGTTGCGCCGCGGTGATCGCGGCGAGTGCCTCACGGCCCAGCTGCGGTGAGGTGGTGGCGCCGGTCGCCCGGGGCAGCCGGTCCACGATGTCCTGTGCCTCGCGCCGCACGGTCGCCGGATCCGTTCCGACGGCCTTGAGCAAAGGCGCGGCGATGCCGTCGGTCTGGTCCAGCAACGCCACCAGCAAGTGCGCCGGACGAATCTCCGGGTTGCCCGCGGCGGAGGCCGCCTGCAAGGCGGCCGTCAGAGCCGCCTGGGTCTTGGTGGTGGGATTGAACGAGTCCACGAGTCACCTTCCTACTAGTCGATTCGCACGGCGCCGAGCACCGTGTCCGGTGCGATCGCCCGAGGCGAGGCCTTCGCTTCGTCTCGCCCGCTCCGCCATCGGCTCGGCGCCGTTCCTTACCGTCCAACGTCCGAAAGGTTGAGTCTGTTCCGCTCAAGTTTGAATTCTTCGCCGCGCCCGGCCCGACACCCGCCGAATCGTGTCGAACGCTACGCCCCGACACCGGCGAATGCGACGATTCGCGACACCGCCCATGCGATGATTCCGCACGTCGGCGGGGTTGGGGTGCCTACGATGACCACGGCCGTCACTTGTTGCATCACTCTTCAGCCCGAATCAAGGAGCGAATGGATGCGCGCGATCGTGGTACGGAAGTTCGGAGCGACGCCGGAACTGGCCGAAATGCCGATGCCCGAGCCGGGGCCGGGAACCGTGCGGGTCCAACTCCAGGCGGCCGGGGTGAACCCCTTCGACCGGAAAGTGGCCTCCGGAATCCTGGACGGCAAACTGCCGCACGACTTTCCGATGATCCTCGGAGTGGACGGCGCCGGCACCGTCGCCACGATCGGCGCGGGCGTCAGCCGCTTCGCCGTCGGCGACCGGGTAGTCGGCAAGTTCCTCACCCCGCCGGTCGGCCACGGCAGTTTCGCGGAGTACGCGGTGTTACCGGAAGGCGGCACGCTGGTGCCGATCCCGCCGGGCGTGCCGACCGTCGCGGCCGCGGCGCTGCCGACCGCGGGCGTGACCGCGCAGGACCTGGTGGACGCCACGCACATCGAACCCGGCCAGACCGTGCTGATCGTGGGCGCGACCGGCGGCGTCGGCTCCTTCCTGGTACAACTGGCCAATATCGCGGGCGCGCACGTCATCGCGACGGCGCGCGGCGGCTCCGCCGATCAGATGACCCGCCTGGGCGCGGCCGAGACGGTGGACTACACCGCGGGCCCGGTGCGCGACCAGGTCGCCGCCGCGCACCCGGACGGCATCGACGTCCTGTTCGACCTGGTGAGCCCGCCGGAGGCGCTCGCGGAGCTGACCACGCTGGTCCGTGACGGCGGCACCGTCTACTCCACCACCTTCGCCGCCGACGAGGACGCGTTGCGCGCTCGGTCGATCAAGGGCGGCAATATCGAATCGCAGGGCAAGGCGCCCGAGTTGGCCCGGCTGATCCAGCGGGTCGCGGCGGGTGACGTGGTCGTGCCGATCGACGCGACCGTCCCGCTCGCGCAGGGGCCCGCGGTCATCGGAGCGCCCGGCGCGCGCGGCAAGACAGTGCTCGCCATCTGAGCCGTACCGCCGACACCGCGCCGGTTCGGCCGTCCCCGAGACCACCCGGAGGTGTGCGATGGGCGCCCGACCGCCCGAGTTCGGCTTGTTCCTGATCCCCGAGGCCGACGACTTCCGCGGGCTCGCCGAGCTCAGCGTGTACGCGGACGTGTCCGGGCTCGACCTGATCGGCATCCAGGACCACCCCTACCAGCGCCGTTTCCTGGACACCTGGACCCTGATCACCGCTCTCGCCGGGCGGACCGAACGGATCACCTTCTTCCCCGACGTGGCGAACCTGCCGCTGCGCCACCCGGCGCTGCTGGCGAAGGCGGTGGCCTCGCTCGACATCATCAGCGACGGCCGGATCCAGCTCGGTCTCGGCGCGGGCGCGTTCTGGGACGCCGTCGCCGGGATGGGCGGGCCGCGCCGGACCGGCGGCGCGGCGGTGCGCGCGCTGGCCGAGGCGATCACGGTGATCCGCGCGCTGTGGTGGAGCGACGCGCGATCGGTCCGGGTGCCCGGGGACTACTACTGCCTCGCGGGCGCGCATCCCGGCCCCCGCCCGCGTCATCATCCCGGCATCTGGCTCGGCGCGAAGGGGCCGCGCATGCTCGAGCTCACCGGACGCGTCGCCGACGGCTGGGTGCCGTCCTCCGCGTGGGCGCCGCCGGAGTTCCTGGCCGAGGCGGGCGGGCGGATCGATGACGCCGCCGCAGCCGCGGACCGGGACCCGCTGTCGGTGCGGCGGGTGTTGAACGTCTCCGGGACCATCACCGCGGACGGGACCGACCACGGTTTCCTGGAGGGCCCGCCCGAGCGCTGGGCCGACGATCTGCTGACACTGCACCGCGACCAGCGGATCGACGGATTCGTCTTCTGGCCGACCGAAGGGGAACCGGTCGAGCAGATCCGTCGTTATACCGAGCAGGTCGTGCCTGCGGTCCGCACCGGCGCCGGGACCTGACCGGCCGGAATCCGGCGCCTTTCCGCCCAGGATGGGTCTGGCGAGTTCCGGCGCGGCTCGCCCGCGCGCCGGCTCGTGACGGGCCAGCGACATCCGTCGTTTGCCCACCGATTACCGTTTGGCCGGGTCTTACGGCACCGGCGGGCGCGGTCGGACGTAGTCCGTCGCCGGCCCGCGGATGGCCGGAGCGAAGGCGAAGGTACGTCATACCCACACGACCACGGCATTTTCGGGGATACTTGTCGGCGGGAGACCGCCGGTAACGGGTATGTCCCCGGGCAGAACTGAGGGAAAGGAAGCTCCACGTCGTGGATGCGCGTTCGGCTGCGCTGGTCCGCGCCAATTTCCGTTCGGTGATCGAGTCGCCGAACGGACCCGAGCGGTTGGTCAGTGCGTTCTACGGACATTTGTTCGCCGAGAACCCACGGCTGCGCGAATTGTTCCCGCCCGCCATGGAGATGCAGGCCAAGCGGATCGCCACAGCCATCCAGTACGTGCTCGATCACCTGGAGGACTGGGACCGGGCGCAGAAGTTCTTGGAGCAACTCGCCCGCGACCATCGCAAGTACGGCGTGGAGGCCGCGCACTACGATGTGGCCGGCCGCGCGCTGCTCGCGGCGTTCCGCGCCTACAACGGCGCGGCCTGGCACCGGGGCCTGGAGGAGGGCTGGCGCGACATCACCATCCTGATCTCCGCCTCCATGGCCATCGGGGCCAACTCCGACAAGTCGCAGCCGGTGTGGGAGGCCACCGTGGTCGGCCATCGCCGCGTGCTCGAGGACCTGGCCATCGTGCGCCTGCAGTCCGACGGGCCGGTGCCCTACCAGGCCGGGCAGTACGTGCCGGTCACCATTCCGCAGCGCCCCAAGATGTGGCGCTATTTCTCCCCGGCGATCCCGTCCAACCCTTACGGCGAGATCGAGTTCCACGTGCGCAAGATCCGCGGCGGCTGGGTGAGCCCAGCGATCGTCAACGAGACCAGGGTCGGCGACCGGTGGCGGATCGCGGGCCCGCTCGGCGGACTGCGCGTCGACCGGGACAGCGGCCGCGACGTGCTCATGATCGGCGCGGGCACCGGCATCGCCCCGCTGCGCGCCCAGCTGATCGAGATGGGCCAGCGCGGCATCAACCCACGGGTGCACTTCTTCATCGGCGGCCGCTACCCCTGCGACCTGTACGACGTGGAGAACATGTGGCAGCTCTCGCAGAGCAACCCGTGGCTCACCATCGTTCCGGTCTGCGAGCAGAAGACCAATCCGTGGTGGTACCCGCATCCACCGCAGGACGCACCGTACGGCATGCATCGGCGCCTGATCGGTAACCTTGGCGCCGTGGTCGCGAGCTTCGGCGCGTGGGCCGACCGCCAGATCCAGATCGCCGGCTCGGCCCGGATGATCGCGGACACCCGGCGCGCGCTCATCGCGGTCGGCACGCCGGAGCAGAACATCAGCTGCGACCCTGTGTAACGAAGGAGGCCCCGTTGGGGGATCCGAGCATGCTCGGTAACGGTGCGCATCAGGCGCCCGAGTGGACCTCGACCGTCGTCGGTCATCATCGGCTGCGTCACGATCTCGCGGTGATCCGCCTGATCGGCGAGTTCGTGCCGTTCGCCGCGGGTCAGTCGGTCGAGGTGCGGGTGCCACAGCATCCCGGTGTGCGGCGCAGGCTTTCGCCCGCGCTGCCGCCCTCGCTGGACGGCAAGCTGGAGTTCCACGTGCGCACCGTCCCGGGTGGCTGGTGCAGCGGCGCGATCGTGGCCGACACCCAGCCGGGCGACGAGTGGCGGATCGGCGCTCCGCTCGGCGGGTTCTGGGTCGACCCGGACGGCGACGAGGTGGTGATGATCGCGGGCGGCACGGGATTGGCGCCGATGCGCGCGCAGATCCTGGAACTGGCGCGCAAGCCTTCGCCGCCGCCCACCTACCTCTTCGTCGGTGGGCGCTCCCCCCGCGACCTGTACGCCGCGGACATGCTGTTCCTGCTGGCCGGTGAACTGCCGTGGCTCACCGTGATCCCGGTGGTGGAGACCCCGCACGACCCGGACTGGATCGACGAGTGGTACGAGCAGTCCCGCGTCGACATCGGCTTCCCACCGGACGACCTGCTGTACGGCACACTCGCCGACGTCCTCGGCTCGCACGGCGCGTTCCGCGAGCACCAAGTGCTCGTCTGCGGCTCCCCCGCCATGGTCCAGACCACCGTCGACCGCCTCCTCGAAACCGGAACACCCCCGGAACGAATCCAATTCGAAGGACTCTGAACAACTCCGCAACCTGAATCGCCAGTCATCCGGATGACAGCCCGCACCGAACGCGGCGGCCATGCCTATCGCAACCACGTCAGCCCAACCCCGGGCACGAACGAAGCGAGACGAGCATTGCCCGTTCGCGGCGACGCAAGCCACGAGGGACCGCGAACACCCAGCGACAGGCCCCGGAAAAACCAACACAGCCCGGCGCGGTCCGAGCGGCCGCCGCGTCCGCGATAAAGGAGCAAGCGGCGGTCACTCGGAAACGAATCAGGTCGGCCGCGAACACCCCACGCCGCACGCCTTGGAAAACCAGCACCGTCCGGCGCGCGTCCGAGTGACCGCGCCGACGACAAGGCCTCCCAGAGAACGCACCCTTTCGGCGGCTATCCGTTGACGGCGCACACCTAGCCTCGCGCATACCATCCCCACGCAACCACATCAGCCCAACCACCGGTTTCGAGCGAAGCGAGACCTAGCATGCGCCGTTCGCGGCCCGGCTCGCGTCCGAGCGGCCGCCGCGTCCGCGACGAAGGAGCAAGCGGCGGTCGCTCGGACGCGAGCCATAAGGGGGCCGCGAACACGCCGCGACGAAGTCGCGGCCAATCAAAAGAGCGGGTCGTGGCGGATGTTCTTCGCGAGCGTTCCCGCCGCCATGAGGCGGAACTTGGTGGTCTGCACCATCGATGGTGATCCGACGATCTGTACGTCGCGGTCGGACCAGGCGCCGAAGCTCGCGACGACCTTGCCGATCTGGCCGGTGACGCGGGGTTCCAGGCCGGGCCACGTGGTGCGTGGCTCGTCGGGTTCGGCGTACCACCATGGGTTTTCGTCGTGTTCGCTGACCGGCGTGACGGTGAGCCAGCGGTTGGCCATCGCCAGTTTGCTCAGCGTCTCCAGGTCGTAGAGGTCGCACGGGTGGTGGCCGCCGACGAACAGGTGCACCTTCGGATTGGTCCGCCGCATCGCCATCGCCATGAGCTGCGCACGCAGCGGCGCGATTCCGGTGCCGCAGCCGACCATCAGCATCTTGCGTTTGGTGTTGCGCGGGATGCCGAGGCCACCGAGCGGTGAGCCGAGCAGCCATTGGTCCCCGACGACAGTCTGGCCGACGATGGCCGAACTGACCCAGCCGCCCAGCACGCCGCGGACGTGGAACTCGATCTCACCGTTGGCGTTCGCGGGCACGGCGGGTGAGAGGTAGCGCCACATGCGCGGCCGTGACGGGATCTGCACGCTCAGGTACTGGCCCGCGGCGTAGGACATCGGCTGGTCCAGTTGCAGCCGGACGATGACCAGGTTGCGCAGCACTTCGCGGCGTTCGATCACGGTGCCGGTCCATGCCGACGGCGTGGTCTCCTTCTCCGCGGCGCCGATCATGGTGTCGGCGATGATCTTCAGGCCCTCGTCCCAGGCGCGGTCGACCTCGTCGGTCCACATCTCGGTGCCCGCGAAGACCTTGACGGCGGTCTTCAGCGCAGTGGACACGGCGGTGTAGTGCGCGGGCTGCACGCCGTACTTGCGGTGGTCCCTACCGAGTTGGGCGAGGAACGGCAGCAGTTTGTCGGGCTCCTCCAGCCGGTCCAGCGCATAGGAGATCGCCTTGACCAGGCGATCGCGCTGGGCGTCCATCGCGGCCGGGAAGAAATCGCGGACGTGCGGGTAGTCGGTGAACAAGATCGCGTAGAACGATCTCGCCAGTTTCTCCGGCCCCCCGTCTTCCGCAGCAACCGCCTTGAAGGTCGTTCTTATCAAAGCGACAGTGCGTGAATCCATTGATCTCACAACCCCATTTCGCACTCGTTCACCAACCATGCCGACGAGTGAGATGCTGCTGGGCCACTCGACAGCAGCCGATGGGAAGGAGTGTAGGCGAGGTTTGCCAGCTACGGAATCTTTCGATTGGACATCACGCGTGTAATTTCGTCAAAACGAGGATATCCAGCGAGACACGCCAGAGAAACCGACTGCAAGACGGTAGATATGCCGCAAAATCAGTCGAAGGATCACCGAATTCGCAAGGGTTGCTTAGGAATTTACGTCCCGATTGGTCTGTTCTAGCGACACCAGGGCAACACCGCTGCGGCCGAATAGAGTTCGATCCGGGCAAACCGCGCCGATACCATCGGCCAATCTATGGTGAAAATGTCCAGTTGATTCGACAACGAAATATCCTCTGCCGTACCGCTTACGCCAAACATGTTCTGGTTTACTGTCAGCAAATAATCGGTGGTAGCGGGCGCGAAACGACGACGGCCCCGGCCTCGAATCGCGCTGTGCGACCGGAGGCCGGGGCCGTCGTCGTCGTGCCGTTATCGCCGGTGCCGACCGTCTTCGCGACGATGGCGCGGCTGCCAGACCACCAACGCGGTACTGCGTTGCGGCGGGGCGAGATCGGGACGGTATCCGGCCCGCGTCCGCTCCAACTCGGCCGACAGTTCCGCCACCTGCTGGCGCAGTTCCTCCACCTGATTGGTCAGTTCGATGATGCGCTTGATGCCCGCCAGGTTGACGCCCTCGTCCTGGGACAGCCGCTGCACCTCGCGCAGCAGCTCCACGTCCCGGGCCGAGTAGCGCCGCCCGCCGCCCGAAGTACGTTGCGGCGTGACCAGTCCGAGACGGTCATACGTGCGCAGCGTCTGCGCGTGCATGCCGGCCAGCTGGGCTGCCACCGAGATCATGAAGAACTCGGCGCGGGCCCCGCCGGACGCGCTCTTCGGTTCCGAGGACATCACGCACCTGCCCATCCCGCACGTGGATCGAAGCCGCCGGCCCGCTCGGCCTCCTGGTAGCGCTTGAGGGCCTCGACGGCGTCGCCGTCCAGCTTCTGCGGCACCGCGACCTTCACCGTCACCAGCAGGTCTCCGGCGCCGCCGCCGCGCTTGGGCACGCCGCGGCCGCGCACCCGAAGGATGCGGCCGTCGGCGGTACCCGGAGGCACCTTGACGCCGACTCGCCCGTCCAGCGTGGGCACCGAGACCGTGGTACCGAGGACCAGTTCACTGTAACTGACCGGCAGCACCAAGGTCAGGTCGTCGCCGTTGCGGCCGAAGACCTTGTCCTGGCTGACGTGGACGGTCACGTAGAGGTCGCCCGACGGCGCCCCGCGCAGGCCCGCCTCGCCCTGACCGGCCAACCGGATCCGTTGCCCGTCACCGACTCCGGGGGGAATCCGCACCGTGATGGTGCGCGTGCGGTTCTGGATGCCGTTGCCGTGGCAGTCGACGCACGGGTCGTCGATGATCGAACCGCTGCCCCGGCACTCGTCGCACGGCTCGCTGAAGCCGAACGCGCCCTGGTTGCGGCTGACCACCCCGGTCCCGTTGCAGATCGGGCAGACCCGCGGGCTCGTGCCCGGTTTCGCCCCGCTGCCGTGACACGTGGTGCACGGCGACGGGCTGGTCATCCGCAGCGGAACCGTGACGCCCTGGGCGGCCTCCCGGAAACCGAGCGTCGTCTCGGTCTCCACGTCGGCGCCGCGGCGGGGGCGGCTCGAGGTCCGCGTGCCGCCCCGGTTGAACAGACCGCCGAGCAGGTCGCCGAGGCCACCGTCGCCGGCGCCGGCGCCGCCGAAGATGTCCCCGATGTTGAACTCCTGCGAGAAGCCGCCGCCCGCACCGGGACCGAACCCACCGCGACCGTAGCCGCCACCCGCGAAGAGCTTGCGGGTGTCGTCGTACTCTTTGCGCTTGGCCGGATCCGACAGTACGGCGTGCGCCTCGCTGACGGCCTTGAACCGCTCCTCGGCTTTGGTGTCACCGGGGTTGGCGTCCGGGTGCAGGTCGCGCGCGAGCTTGCGATAGGCCTTCTTGATCTCGTCCTGCGAGGCGCCGGAGGAAACACCCAGCTCCTTGTAGAAGTCCTTTTCGATCCACTCCCGTTGGCTCACCGAGCATCTCCTCCTCTCGCGTCCTTATTGTTCGTTCGCGCCGGCATCAACATCCGATGCCTCTTCGGTCGGTTGATCCGCGTTTTCCGTCAGATCGGCTACGCCGTCGGTTACCCCGACCAGCGCGTGCCGAAGCACCCTATCGCCGAAGCGATAGCCTTTGCGCATCACAATGCCGATCACCGGATCGTGGCCGGAGCCCTCGTGCTGCACGGCCTCGTGCAGGGTCGGGTCGAAAGGCTCGCCCTCCGAACCGAACTCCTCGAGGCCCTGCTTGAGCAACGCGGCCGACAGCTTGTCGGCCACCGACCGCAGCGGACCGGACTCCAGATCACCATGCGCCCGAGCGCGGTCGAGATCATCGAGCACGCCGAGCAATTCGGTGACCACCGACGCCTTGGCGGAATCGATCGCGGCCTTGCGGTCGCGCTCGACCCGGCGCCGGTAGTTGGCGTACTCCGCGGTCAGCCGCTGCAGATCGGAGGTGCGCTCGGCGAGCTCGCCGCTGATCGTGTCGGCGAGCGCCTGGGCGTTGCCGCCGTTGCCGGTCTCCGCACCGTTGCCCGACTCCGGGGCCTGCGCGGCCGCGGCGCCGTTGTCCGCGGCCGGCTGGCGGATCTCACCGGTCTCCGGGTCGATCTTCCGGTTGTCGACGAAGGTGATCGGCTCCTTCTCAGAGTTGCCCTCGGTCACTTCTTCTCCGTGTCGACCGGCTCGTCCACGACCTCGGCGTCCACGACCTGGTCGTCATCCTGCGCGCCGCTCGACGCGCCGTTGCCCTGCGCCGCGGCGTCCGCGGCGGAGGCCTCGTAGATGGCCTGGCCGAGGGCCTGCGACTCGGTCGCCAGCTTCTCGACGGCTGCCTTGACCGCGGCGATGTCGGTGCCCTTGAGGGCCTCGTTCGCTTCGGCGATGGCCGCCTCGACCTTGGTCTTGACGTCCGCGGGGACCTTGTCCTCGTTCTCCTTGATGAACTTCTCGGTCTGGTGCACCAGCGACTCGGCCTGGTTGCGGGTCTCGGCCTCCTCGCGGCGGGCCTTGTCCTCGGCCGCGTGCGCCTCGGCGTCCTTGACCATCCGATCGATCTCCTCCTTGGACAGGCCGGAGCCGTCCTGGATCTTGATCGTGTTCTCCTTGCCGGTGCCCTTGTCCTTCGCGGTGACGTGCACGATGCCGTTGGCGTCGATGTCGAAGGTGACCTCGATCTGCGGCACGCCGCGCGGGGCCGGCGGGATGCCGGTCAGCTCGAAGGAGCCGAGCAGCTTGTTGTGCGAGGCGATCTCGCGCTCACCCTGGAACACCTGGATCTGCACCGACGGCTGGTTGTCGTCGGCCGTGGTGAAGGTCTCCGAGCGCTTGGTCGGGATGGTGGTGTTGCGCTCGATGAGCTTGGTCATCACGCCGCCCTTGGTCTCGATGCCCAGCGACAGCGGGGTGACGTCGAGCAGCAGGACGTCCTTGACCTCACCCTTGAGCACACCGGCCTGCAGGGCGGCGCCGACGGCGACGACCTCGTCCGGGTTCACGCCCTTGTTGGGCTCCTTGCCACCGGTCAGTTCCTTGACCAGGTCGGAGACGGCGGGCATCCGGGTGGAGCCGCCGACGAGCACCACGTGGTCGATGTCGGACACCTTGATGCCCGCGTCCTTGATCACGGACTGGAACGGCGCGCGGGTGCGGTCGAGCAGGTCCGAGGTGATCTTCTGGAACTCGGCGCGGGTCAGCTGCTCGTCCAGGAACAGCGGGTTCTTGTCCGCGTCGACGGTGATGTACGGCAGGTTGATCGAGGTGCTCTGCGAAGAGCTCAGCTCGATCTTGGCCTTCTCGGATGCCTCACGCAGCCGCTGCATGGCCATCTTGTCCTTGGTCAGGTCGATACCCGAGCTGGCCTTGAACTTGTCGACCAGCCACTGCACGACCCGCTCGTCCCAGTCGTCACCACCGAGGTGGTTGTCGCCGGAGGTGGCGCGGACCTCGACGACGCCCTCGCCGATTTCCAGCAGCGAGACGTCGAAGGTGCCGCCACCGAGGTCGAAGACCAGGATGGTCTGTTCCTTGTCGCCCTTGTCCAGGCCGTAGGCGAGCGCGGCCGCGGTGGGCTCGTTGACGATGCGCAGGACGTTCAGGCCCGCGATCTGGCCTGCTTCCTTCGTGGCCTGCCGCTGGGCGTCCTCGAAGTAGGCGGGCACGGTGATGACCGCGTCGGTGATCTCCTCACCGAGGTAGGACTCGGCGTCGCGCTTCAGCTTCATCAGCGTGCGCGCGCTGATCTCCTGCGGCGTGTACTTCTTGCCATCGATCTCGACGCTCCAGTCGGTGCCGATGTGCCGCTTGACCGAGCGAATGGTGCGGTCGACGTTGGTGACGGCCTGGTTCTTGGCCGGCTGGCCGACCAGCACCTCGCCGTTCTTCGCGAACGCGACGATCGACGGGGTGGTGCGCGATCCTTCCGAGTTGGCGACGACGACCGGCTCGCCGCCTTCGAGAACGGCGACGACCGAGTTCGTGGTCCCGAGGTCGATTCCGACCGCACGAGCCATAGTGGTTCCTCCTAGTTGACGTACCGATGTGTGTAGGTGCCGGGGCGAACAACCGCCCTGCGACGCCCGGTGAAGGACGCCGCGAGACCTCGCCCCTAGCACCTCACGGAGCACGGCCCCAGCAACACTGAGCGTGGTCGGCTCAATCCTGCACCGCAGGAGTCCCGGAGTCAACCGAAACTTGAGCCATCCACACTCAATCTTGTCGAAAAGCTCAACGGGCGACTCCCGCGATTAATTCCCGACCGGCGGCACGAGTGTGCGCGGGCAGTTCCCCACGGTGGCCTCGGTTCCCTCTTGATACCGTCGGCTGCCCTGGCAGAATCGGCGCTCATGGACGCACCGGCGACGCCTTACCACTGCGATGGCGAGGGCGACTACGACGTTTTGCAGTGGGACACCCGAGCGGACTGTGAAGTGCGCCAGATCCTCGACCGGGTCGCCGACAAGTGGTCGCTGCTGGTGATCGCGCTGCTGGATCAGCGCAGTCTGCGGTTCACCGAACTGAAGCGCGCCATCGACGGCGTCAGCCAGCGGATGCTCACCAAGACCCTGCGGTACCTGGAGCGCGACGGCCTGGTGCGGCGCACCGTGTACCCGACCATCCCGCCGCGGGTCGACTACGCGCTCACGCCGCTCGGCGCGAGCCTGCACACCACGATCAATGCGCTGGTCACCTGGACCGAGACGCATCAGAACGAAATCGCCTCGGCCCGTTACGCCTACGACCGCCGTGCGGCCGAGGAAGCCACGGTGGGCGCTACCGCGCAGTAGGGTGACGGCGAGCGGCCCGGCCGGACCGCCGTGCGCCG
>NZ_BAFP01000138.1 GCF_000308455.1 Nocardia abscessus NBRC 100374
GCGAACACGCCGCGCGAAGGCGCGGCAAATCGAACACAGCAATAATCACAAGGGTGACGTTCAATCCGAAGCTGTGGCGGCCCGTTCCGGGATTCGAGAATCTGACCGACATCACCTATCACCGGCATGTCGAGCAGGGCACCGTGCGTGTCGCTTTCGATCGGCCGGAGGTGCGCAATGCGTTCCGGCCGAATACGGTCGACGAGCTCTACCGGGCCCTCGACCACGCCCGGATGACCCCGGACGTCGGCGCGGTCCTGCTGACCGGCAACGGTCCCAGCCCGAAGGACGGCGGCTGGGCCTTCTGCTCCGGTGGTGACCAGCGCATCCGTGGCCGCAGCGGCTACCAGTACGCCAGCGGCGACACCGCGGACACGGTCGATCAGGCCCGTGCGGGCCGGCTGCACATTCTCGAGGTGCAGCGGCTGATCCGCTTCATGCCGAAGGTGGTGATCGCGCTGGTGAACGGCTGGGCCGCGGGTGGGGGTCACAGCCTGCACGTGGTCTGCGATCTCACCCTGGCCAGCCGCGAGCACGCCCGCTTCAAGCAGACCGACGCCGACGTGGGCAGCTTCGACGGCGGCTACGGCAGCGCGTACCTGGCCAAGATGGTCGGCCAGAAGTTCGCCCGCGAGATCTTCTTCCTCGGCCGCCCGTACACCGCCGAGGAGATGCACCAGATGGGCGCGGTGAACAAGGTCGTCGACCACGCCGAGTTGGAGGACGTCGCCCTGGAGTGGACCGCCGACATCAACGGCAAGTCCCCGCAGGCCCAGCGGATGCTCAAGTACGCGTTCAATTTGCTGGACGACGGACTGGTCGGCCAGCAACTGTTCGCGGGCGAGGCGACGCGGATGGCCTACATGACCGATGAGGCCGTCGAGGGCCGTGACGCGTTCCTGCAGAAACGCGAGCCGGACTGGACCCCCTACCCCTGGCATTTCTGACATGGACATCCTCAGCAGCCGGATCATCCTGCGGCCCGCCGACTACGAGGCCACGCTCGCGTTCTATCGGGACGGGCTGGGACTGGCCATCGCGCGGGAGTATCCCGGCGGCACGGTCTTCTTCGCCGGACAGTCGCTGATCGAGGTGGCCGCGCACGGCGGTTCGGGAAAATCGTCGTCTTTCGAGGGCGCCATCTGGCTCCAGGTGCGCGATGTGTCCGACGCCGCGGCCGAGCTGGCGCTGAAGGGCATCGCGATCGACCGCGCCCCGGTCGAGGAGCCGTGGGGCCTGCACGAGATGTGGGTGCGTGATCCCGACGGTGTGCCGGTCGTGTTCGTCGAGGTGCCGCCGTCACATCCGATCAGACGGGATTCGCGCTGGTCACCGCCGGAGTGACCGTTCCGTTCGGTAGTTCGGCGAGCCGCGCCGAGTTGCCAACCGGACACCCGGCGAGGACGATAACGCTCGGACGGCCACCCGACCGCCGACGTCCGGGCCGGCTGTGTCCGTGTCCCGTCCGACGAGTGAATCGCAGTCTCGATGCCTGTCGTACTTGAGCCCCGATCCGTCCGGGTGGCCGCTGCGTGGTTGCGCGGCTCCGGCACACCGACCCGTTCCGCGCGCGGCGGCGCGGGCATGACACGATCCCTACCGTGAGGGAGCGCACCGAGCGAGCCATGAGCACAGCGGCTCTGGGCACGACGGAGCCGGGCGAACGGCGAGGCACGGCATGAGTAAGACACTGCGAACGTTGGTGATGCCGACGGGGTCCGGTCTCGGCGACGTCATGCCCCACCTGAGGGGGGCGCTGGAAGGTAACGGGGCCGCCTGGCTGCCCATTCCCGCCAGCGACCGGCGCGAGGCCAGACGACTGAGCGACGCCCTCTCGCCCGGCGAGCCGATCGATGACGAGATCGCTCTGGTGGTGACCACCTCCGGCACCACGGGCGTGCCGAAGGGCGCGATGCTCAGCACGGCGGCCCTGCGCGCGAGCGGCACCGCCACGCACGACCGGCTCGGCGGCCCCGGCAACTGGTTGCTGGCCCTGCCGACCCATCACATCGCCGGTATCCAGGTGCTGCTGCGCAGCATCCTGGCCGGGACCGAACCCACCGTGCTGGACGTGTCCGGCGGATTCCTGCCCGAGGCCCTGGCGGGCGCCATCACGGGCATGCGCGGTGAACGGCGGTACACGTCCCTGGTGCCGACCCAGTTGATCAAAGCGCTCGAATCGCCGGTCGCCACCACCGCGCTGGCCCAGCTCGACGCCGTGCTGGTCGGCGGCGCGGCCACGCCGCTGCCGGTCTACGAGCGCGCGCGAGCCGCCGGCATCACCGTGGTGCGCACCTATGGCATGAGCGAGACCTGCGGCGGTTGCGTATACGACGGCGTGCCGCTGGAGGGCACGAAGGTCCGGATCGAAGAGGGCCGGGTCGTGCTGGGCGGTGCGATGATCGCCTCGGGCTACCGCAATCAGCCCGACCATCCCGCTTTCGCCGAACCGGGCTGGTTCCGCACCGAGGACGCGGGCGCCTTCGACAACGGCGTGCTGAGCATCACCGGACGGCTCGACGAGGCGATCACGACCGGCGGCTTGCTGGTGCTCCCGCAGGTCGTGGAGGCCGTGCTGATCAACCACCCGGCGATCAGCGAGGTGGTGGTCCTCGGCCTGCCGGACGAACGACTCGGCCAGCGCGTCGCCGTCGCGGTGATCCCCGCCCCCGGTGCGACGCCCGACCTGGCCGAGCTACGCGAATACGTGTCCGCCGAACTGGACTCCATCGCCGCCCCCCGCGAACTCGCCGTCCTCACCGAGTTCCCCCTCCGCGGCCCGGGCAAGCCCGACCGCGCCAAACTCCGCGAATACCTATTGGCCGAATCGACCCACTAGCACTCGCCCGGCAGGCGCGATACCCCTCTCCGCCACCACCCCTGGCCCTAACGCCGCGCATACGCGACGAAGCAGCCACCGCTCGGACCCGAGCCCTGAAGGTGCCGCGAACGCCGAGCACTGAGGCGTTGGCGTCCACGGCCCGTCTCGCGTCCGAGCGGCCACCGCGCAGGCCGCAACCGCCTACTACCGCTCGCCCCGGCAATCAACCCTCCGACTCGGTGCGCAATCCCTTGAACTCGACCACACACTCGACTCGCCCCGGATTCCGAGCCGAGCAAGACCTAGCATCCGGCCACCACGGCCCGACCCACATCCGAGCAGCCACCGCACAGGCCGCAATCACCGATCACCGATCACCGATCACACAGATGATCAACCCTCCGGCTGCGCACCCGATGCCGTGGGCTCGCCCACGAACGCGCCCAGCTCACCGAAACCCCAGGTTTCGAGCGAAGCGAGACCTAGCATGCGCCGTTCGCGGCGCCGCAGGCGACGCCAAAAGACAGAGCCGTGCAAGAGCCGTGCAAGTTCGACGAACCACAGTTATCGGCATGACTTCATTCGCACCAACTTCAGCGCTCGCCGTCGAGGCGGACGGCCTGGTCAAGGTGTTCGGGGAACAGCGGGCCGTCGATGGCGTGAGTCTGGCGGTGCCGCAGGGCGCGGTGTACGGCGTGCTCGGTCCGAACGGCGCAGGGAAGACCACGACCATCCGCATGCTGGCGACGCTCTTGCGACCGGACGGCGGCAGCGGCCGCATCTTCGGCCACGACGTGGTCGCGGAGCCGACGGCGGTCCGCTCGCTGATCGGTGTCACGGGCCAGTACGCCTCGGTCGACGAGGACCTGACCGCCACCGAGAATCTGATCGTCTTCTCCCGCCTGCTCGGCCTGAGCCGGATCGATGCCCGCCGCAAGGCGGTCGAGCTACTGGAGGAGTTCGATCTCACCGAGGCGGCGAACAAGCCGCTGCGCAACTTCTCCGGCGGTATGCGACGCCGCCTCGACCTGGCGGCCAGCCTGATCGCGACGCCCCCGCTGCTGTTCCTGGACGAACCGACCACCGGCCTGGATCCGCGCACCCGCGCCCAGATGTGGGAGACCATCCGCCGCTTGGTCCGCGAGGGCGCGACGGTGCTGCTCACCACGCAGTATCTGGACGAGGCCGACCAGCTGGCCGACCGGATCGCGGTGATCGACCGCGGCAAGGTGATCGCCGATGGCACCGCCGACGAGCTGAAGGCCTCGGTGGGCGGTTCCTCGCTGCACCTGACCCTCGTCGATCGCGACCAACTGGCCGAGGCACGCCGCATCATCGGCGATTTCCTCGGTGTCGAAGCGCAGATCACCCCGGAGGCCGGGCGGCTCACCGCACCGTTGGCCGACGCGGGCGTCACCGCTGATCTGCTGATCCGCCTGCGGGAGTGGGAGATCGGCGTGGACGAGATCACCGTGACCAAGCCGAGCCTGGACGAGGTCTTCCTCACCATCACCGGTCACCCGGCCGAAGACACCACCGACGATTCCGAGCAGAGCGCGGCATGAGCGTCAGGCCCGCAGGGGCAGCCCGGCCGACAAGGAGCACAGCGTGAGCCTCAGGCCCGCGAGCGGCAGCCCGCATGACCACGTAGGGCCCGCGCAAGCCGAAAGGAACAGAGCATGACCACCATCACCGCGACCGAGGCGCCCCGTGCGACGCCGAAGGCGATTCCCGAAGCGAGCAATCGCATACCGCTCGGCCAGACCGTGGCGAATTCGTTCACCATGGCCTACCGCGGCCTGTTGAAGATCAAGCACAAGCCCGAGCAGCTGTTCGACGTGACGATCCAGCCGATCCTGTTCACCGCCTTGTTCGCCTACATCTTCGGTGGCGCCATCGGCGGCAGCGTGCGGGACTACCTGCCGGTCCTGATTCCCGGCATCCTGGTGCAGACGGTGGTGCTCACGTCGGTCGTCACCGGCACCCAGTTGCGCGAGGACATGGACAAGGGTGTCTTCGACCGTTTCAAATCCCTGCCGATCGCGCGGATCTCGGCGCTGGCGGGCGCGCTGCTGGCGGATATGGTGCGCTACGTCATCGCGACCGTGCTGACCATCGTCGTCGGCGTCGCCATCGGCTACCGCCCGGAGGGCGGCGTGATCGGCGTCGTCGCGGCGGGCCTGGTCATCGTGGTCTGCTCGTTCGCGATCAGCTGGATCTGGGCGCTGGTCGGCGTCACCGGCAAGAGCGCGGCGGGCGTGCAGGGCATCTCGATGATGATCATGTTCCCGCTGACCTTCATGTCCGGCGCCTTCGCGCTGGTGAGCACGATGCCGGGTTGGATGCAGGGGCTCAATCACGTGAATCCCGTGTACTACATGGTGAACGCATGCCGAGGACTGATGAACGGCACGTCCTTCGGCGGTGACCTGGCCTGGTCACTGATCGGCTCGCTGGTCGTCATCGCGATCTTCGCACCGCTCACGGTCAAGGCTTATATGCGGCGGGCGTGAGGCGCGCATGCGAAGCGGTGGCACGCCGGGTGACGAGTGGTCACCCGGCGTGCCACCGTCATGTTCGCGGGCCCGCGCCTGGTCGGTGACTGTTGTTCAATTCCCGCAGCATTCGCAGGATGCGGTCGGCGGAGTCGTTCCGGCGCAGGTGACCGAGGCGGCGGCGGGCTTCGGCGACCTGGCCGGCGCCGAGCTTCGCGGTGGCCGCGTCCAGGTGCCGTTGCCAGCGCATCGAGGGGTGATCCTGACGGCAGAAGACGTTCGCAGCGAGCACCAGCAACTCGAGACCCAGGCCGACCCGGCGGTCGACCGCGATGAGATACGAGCCGATCGCGCAGGCCACGGCGCCGAGCTGCGGCAGGTCCCGATACTGGGACATCATCGGCACGGTGAGTTCGGCCAGCTGCGCGGACAGCGCCGCGCCCGTGTCGGCGGAGCCGTGGATCACCAGCGCGGCGAGCGCCGTCGCACCCAGCATCAGGGCTCCAGGGCCGGGACCGATCGCGCCGTCCGGCCAGCCGAACAGTTCGAGCGCTCGCTCGTAGCGAGCGAGACCGCCCGCGGCGTCACCCTCCGCGAATGCCACCTCGGCCGAACTCTGCATCACGGTGGACAGCAGTCGATTCTGTCCGAAGGACGAGCTTTCCAGCTCCGGCGTGCCGAACGCGAGGTCCAGTTCGCGGCGAGCCTGCTCCAGCTCGCCGCTGCCGACCAGCGAGGCCACCAGCATGCTGCGGGTCTCCACGGTGTCCTCGTAAGCGCCGAGCCGCTGCAGCAAGTCGAGCGCCCGGCGGTAATAGGTCACCGACTCGGCGTACTGGGCGATCTGTCCACAGACCTGTCCGAGGTGCCTGGACACCATGGCCACGCTCCAGACGTTCTCGTGCCCGAAAGCCTCCAGCGCCTTGATCGCGTCGATGCTGGAGCCGCGCACGTCGCCGCCGTTCTCCCGGATGTTGGCCCGCAGCAACAGCGCCGCGGCCCTGGTCTCCGGATCAGCCGAATGCGCCGCCTCGGCGAACAGTCTGCTGAGCCCGCGTCCGTCGGCTCTGGTGAGCACGACCCGGCCGACGAACAGGTTTCGCTCACTGATTTCGGAGTGGTGCCGGAGCAATCGGCGCACGCGCAGACGCAGCTCGGCAAGTTCCCGCATGCTGCCGTCGGTGTAAGCGAGATGCAGGAACATCATCTGGTAGGTGACGAGCACGAGGTCCGGATGCGGGCCCTCCGGGCCGAAGCCGACCGCCGGAACTTCGATGACCCGCTCGGCCCAGGCGATCACTTCCAGGTGCGATCCGCGGATCATCCACAGCGTCGCTACGACCGGGAACACCGTGTACGCCGTCGCGGCGTCGCGGCGTTCGATGCCACAGCGCAGCGCGGCGAGCAAGTTGTCCAGCTCCGCCGCCACGGAGAGCGCGAGGCGGACTTGATCACCGGTCGCATACCGGCTCGCCGCGTCGTCGGCATAGTTCCTGGCCCACCGCATCATCCGGGTGTCGACCGAGTCCGGCTCGCCCGCGACAGCGGCCAGCTGTTCCTCACCGAATTCCCGCACAGTCTCGAGCATGCGATAGCGGGTGCCGTGCATTTCGTCGTCCAGCACGGTGAGCAGCGATTGGTTGACCAGACCGTCGACGGCCGCGGCGACGTCGGTCACGTCGGATCCGCCCGCGACCACCTCGGCGGCCGACAGCGTGAAACCGGCTGGGAAGCGGCACAACCGGCGCAGTGTCGCCTGCTGCTCGGTGTCCAGCAGGTTCCAGCTCCAGTCGATCACCGCGTGCAGGGTGCGGTGCCTTTCGGGCGAACTGCGATCGCCGTGGCGCAGCAGCGCGAACCGATCGGCCAGCCGCTCGTTGATCTCCTCGACGCTCATCACCCGGACTCGGGCGGCGGCCAGCTCGATGGCCAGCGGCAGCCCGTCGAGGGTGTGGCAGAGCTGGGCGACGACCTCCGGGTCCAACCGGACCGCGGGGCGAACCGCTCTGGCGCGCGCGGCGAACAGCTCGGTGGCGGGCGATCCTGCCGGATCGATGGTCAGCGGCGGCAAGGGATACACGGTTTCGGCGGTGATCGTCAGCGGCGAGCGGCTCGTGGTGAGCACGGTCAGCCGGTGCGCTGCGCCGATCAGGTCGGCGACCACCACGGCGACGGCGTCGATCAGGTGCTCGCAGTTGTCCAGGATCAGCAGCATCGAGCGCGCCGACACCGCGTCACGCAACCGCTTGCGCAGATCGACGGTGTGCCCGGAGCGCAGCGCCGCCGTGTCGAAGGTGACGTCGCTGAGTCCGAGCACCGCGGCGATCGCCGCCTCGATCTCCACTCGGGCGTCGCCGCCCTCGGCACGTACCGACGCCAGCTCGACCAGCGCCACCGGGCGGGTGCCCGCCACCCGCGCGCCGAGTTCGTTGGCGACCCTGGTCTTGCCCCCGCCGCCCGGACCGAGCACGGTCACCACCCGGCAGTCTCGCAGCAGGGCGGTGATCGCGGCGAGATCGTCCGTCCGGCCGAGCAGCGCGTTGGGCGCGGCACGCAGGCCGATCCCGGCGGGCTGCGGTTCCGCAGCGACGGAGGCACCGGCCAGAGGCGTCGAATCGGCCGCGAACCCGCTCCGCGACC
>NZ_BAFP01000137.1 GCF_000308455.1 Nocardia abscessus NBRC 100374
TTCCAGCTTCTCCATGACGATCTTCTTGATCTCGGATTCGCTCTTCTTGGTGTGCTCGCGCAACGGGAAGGCCACGTTGTCGAACAGATGCATCGACCCGAACAGCGCTCCGTCCTGGAACAGCACGCCGAACAGCTTGCGGATCTCGTAGAGCTGCTTGTTGGAGCAGGTGGTGATATCGGTGCCGTCGATGTAGATGGAGCCGCGTTCCGGGCGCAGAAGTCCGATCAGCGACTTCAGGAACACCGACTTACCGGTGCCGGATGGACCCAACAGCGCGCTGACCTCGCCCGAGGGCAACGTCAGAGACACGTCCTGCCAAATTCGCTGGGAACCGAAAGACTTGGTTACACTCTCGGTCCTGACCTCGACGCCCACGCCAACCTCCACAATTCTCAGCGAGCTGCCCCACCGGCGAACCGCGCGCTCGGTCATCACGGTGCGTCACGTCACAGTGGGTTCGGTCACTGTAACTCATGGGACAGATCGGGCACACCCCAACCTGACTGCGGAGTAACTCCGCAATCCTTTCGGTATCGGTAGTAGCGGCCAGGTTGCCGGAAAACGCAAACGGGCGGTCCCCACAAAGGGGACCGCCCGTTCGGCGTGTTCCGGTCGGGAATTACTTGACCGAGACCTTGGCGCCGGCCTCTTCCAGCTTCGCCTTGGCGGCCTCGGCGGCATCCTTGGCGACCTTCTCCAGGATCGGCTTCGGAGCGCTCTCGACGAGGTCCTTGGCTTCCTTCAGGCCCAGGCCGGAGACGATCTCGCGGACCACCTTGATGACCTGGATCTTCTTGTCGCCCGCGCCCTCGAGGACGACGTCGAACTCGTCCTGCTCCTCGGCAGCCTCGGCCGGAGCGGCGGCACCGCCGACGGCGGCGACGGCGACCGGAGCGGCAGCGGTGACCTCGAACTTCTCCTCGAACTTCTTCACGAAGTCCGACAGCTCGAGCAGGGTCATGTTGCCGAAGGTCTCGAGCAGTTCGTCAACGTTGGCCATTGTTGTTTCCTTTCGGTAGCTGATGTCTATGCGGGCGAGTCGTGCCGCCCGGTCTTACTCGGCGGCAGATCCGCCTTCTTCGGCCTGCTTCTTCTCCTGCAGCGCGGCGGCCAGGCGGGCCACCTGCGAGGCGGGAGCGTTGAACAGACCGGCGGCCTTGGCGAGGTTGCCCTTCAGCGCGCCGGCCAGCTTGGCCAGCAGCACCTCGCGGGTTTCCAGGTCGGCGATCCGCTCGACCTCGGACACGGACAGCGGAGCGCCGTCCATGTAGCCGCCCTTGATGATGAGCGCCTTGTTGTCCTTCGCGAAGGTCTTCAGGGCCTTGGCCGCGTTGACCGGCTCACCGGTGATGAAGGTGATCGCGGTCGGTCCGACGAACAGGTCGTCGAGGCCTTCCACGCCCGCCTCTGCGGCGGCCCGCTTGACCAGGGTGTTCTTGGCGACGGAGTACGTGGCTTCGGCGCCGAGCGCGCGCCGCAGCTCGGTGAGCTTGCCGACCGACAGGCCACGGTATTCCGTGACGACGGTGGCCGTCGAGCTCTTGAACTGCTCCGCGATCTCCTCGACCGCGGTGACCTTCTCGGGTTTTGCCATACTTCGCCTCCTCTCTGATTGGTCGGTTCGTATACGCGAACTACCGATCAGGGGCCGGCGACAAAACAAACGCCCCGAACGCAGAGCGTTCCGGGGCGCAACAGAAAACCGATTCGGGACAGACCCGGACCAATTCCCAGCCTCGGCTCTCCCTGCGTGGGCCGCCGGCAATGTCGCCGGACCTTCGACCGAACCCATACGGGATCGGCGACCAACGGTCTTCGGTAGAACGGATTGGGTAGCGATCGAACTCGTCGATAACTGCTGTCCAATGTACCTGCATAGGTTCCCATCTGCCAAAACGGCCCCGGCGAGAACCGGATCGAAACCCGTTTCACCGTTCTACAGCTGTGTCGCGACTCACATTTGAACTCGACTGTGGCCGACATCGCCCAAGAAAAGTGTTACTCGCGGTGACAGATAGCCCGTAGGCTGCCGAACTATGGCAATCTCCATAGTCGATCCACCGAAGGTGCTGGAACGACGCACCGCCCGCTTCGCCGCCTTGGCCGTGATCTGCCTGGCGGAACTACTCGTCGTCCTGGACAACACCATCGTCAACGTGGCGCTGCCCTCCCTCGGCGTCGACCTGTCCACCGGCATCAGCGGCCTGCAATGGGTGGTCGACGCGTACACGCTGACCTTCGCAGGACTCTTGCTCGCTTTCGGCAACCTGGGCGACCGGTACGGCCGTCGGCGCGTGATGATGATCGGCCTGGCCGGTGTCGCCGTCATGTCGATCGGCGGCGCACTGGCGGACTCCATGGGCGCGGTCATCGCGGCGCGCGCCGCCATGGGCGTCTTCGCCGCCGCCGTCTTCCCCGCGACGCTCGCGCTGATCATCAATATCTTCACCGAACGAAGGGAGCGCGCGCTCGCCGTCGCCGCGTGGACCGCCATGGCGGGCTTCGCGATCGCCATCGGCCCCATCTCGGGCGGCTGGTTGCTCGAACACTTCACCTGGCACGCGGTGTTCTGGATCAATGTGCCTGCCGCGCTGGTCGCCGCGGTCGCGACGCTGATCTGGGTGCCCGAGTCGCGCTCGTCCCGGGTGGGCAGACTCGACGTGCTCGGCATAGCGCTGTCCGTCACCGGCATCACGTCGCTGGTGTGGTCGATCATCGAGGCGCCGCGACACGGCTGGCTGTCGGTGCCGACGCTGGGCACCGCCGCGCTCGGCGCCGCGCTGCTCACCGGATTCGTCGCCTGGGAATTGCGCACCGCCACACCGATTCTCGATCTGCGACTGTTCCGCGATCGCCGATTCTCCATGCCCGCGCTGGCCATCGCGGTCGGCTATTTCTCGATGTTCGGCTTCCTGTTCCTCATCACCCAGTATTTCCAGGGCGTACGGGAATACACGCCACTCGAATTCGGCATCGCCTCTTTGCCCTTCGCGTTGTCGGTCGCCGCGGGCGCTCCCATCGCCACCCTTCTCGCACAACGGCTCGGCGCCACGCCCGTCATCGTGTTCGGTCTGCTGCTGACCGGAGCCGGTCTCTACCTCGGTGGTCAGGTGACCGTGGACAGCGGCTATCTGACCGACGTGCTGCCGTCGATGGTCTCGATGGCGCTCGGCCTGGCCATCGTGCAGGGACCGGCCACCGAATCGATCATGAACTCACTGCCGCTGAACGAGGCGGGCGCCGGATCCGCGGTCAACGACACCACCCGGGAGATCGGCGGCACGCTCGGCGTCGCCGTGCTCGGCTCGATCGTGGCTTCCTACTACAGCAGTCGCATCGCACCGCGCATCGACGCCGTACCTGCCGGGCTGATGAACGACGACGAGAAGGGCCTGGTGAAAGCCAGCCTGCTCAGTGTGATCGAAATGCGTAAACGTCCGCTGCCGCCGTTCTTCGAGACCCAGCGCGAGAACCTGATCGTCGCGATGAAGACCGCGATGCTCGAAGGTTCGCACGCCGCGTCGCTGGTGGCCGCGGGCGCGGTCGCCGTGTGCGCCGTGCTCGTGGCGATCTTCCTGCCGTGGGGCGCGCGGTCCGGCGAGTCCATGCTGCTCGGATGGCGGAAATCGGCTGATTCGCAGGGTGATCCGACGCCATAGCGCCGATCGGACACCGCCCCCGCCCAGCAGGAAGATGCCGCGCCCTCAGCCAGGTAGCGTCCTCTAGGGCCTCGCGCGCTCGGCATGCCGTACGAGCCCGCGCAGCACGGCGGAAGCACCGGACCGGAATTCGGCGGTGGCGATCAGTCCGTCCGGGCCGACGTCCTCGCGCAGCACCGGCACTCGTGCGCCCACGTCGGGATCGACGTCGGCGCCTACATATCCCAGCACACTGCGCAGGGTCGCGGTCGCGCCATCGCCGCGCCCAGCGGGCGCGACGGTGATCCACGAGACCGGCTTGCGGTAGAGATCACCGGTGCCGACGGTCCAGTCCAGCAGGTTCTTCAGGCTGCCCGGCAAGGTGCCCGCGTATTCCGGGGTGCACCACAGCACGGCGTCGGCGCGCGAAAGTTGTTCACGAAGCGCGAGGACCGATGAATGAGAGGTGCCGTCGTCGTCCGGGTTGAAGGCGGGCAACTCCGCGAGGCCGTCGTACCAGCGGGTTTCGACGCCGTCCGGGGCGATCGCCGAGACCGTCCGCAGAGCGGCGGAATTCGTGGAGGCGGCGCGAGTGCTGCCGGAGATCAACAGAACAACGGTCACACTGAGCCCAACGACGGCGCGGGGCTGTTTTAGTCCGGATACGCACAACGGCGGGAACGCGTATGCGTTCCCGCCGTTGTGGTCAGCTCAGCTGCTGCTTACGCTTCGTCTTCGAGGAGGTTGCGGGTGCGGTTCGGGTCCACCGGGATGCCCGGTCCGGTGTTCGTCGAGACCGTCACCTTCTTGACGTAGCGGCCCTTGGCGGTCGACGGCTTGGCACGCAGGATCTCGTCCAGCGCGGCGCCGTAATTCTCCACCAGCTTGTTGTCGTCGAAGGACGCCTTGCCGATGACGAAGTGCAGGTTGGCCTGCTTGTCGACGCGGAAGTTGATCTTGCCGCCCTTGATGTCGTTGACGGCCTTGGTCACGTCGGTGGTGACCGTGCCCGTCTTCGGGTTCGGCATCAGGCCGCGCGGGCCGAGAACGCGCGCGATCCGGCCGACCTTGGCCATCTGGTCCGGGGTGGCGATCGCGGCGTCGAAGTCCAGCCAGCCGCCCTGGATCCGCTCGATCAGGTCCTCGGCGCCGACGGCGTCGGCGCCCGCGGCCTCGGCCTCGGCTGCCTTCTCGCCCGCCGCGAACACGATGACGCGGGCGGTCTTACCGGTGCCGTGCGGCAGGTTGACCGTGCCGCGGACCATCTGGTCCGCCTTGCGGGGATCCACACCCAGACGCACGGCGACCTCGACGGTCGCGTCGGTCTTGGTGGTGGAGGTCTCCTTCGCCAGGCGCGCGGCGGCCAGCGGGGAGTAGAGCTTATTGCGATCGACCTTCTCGGCCGCGGCGAGGTACGCCTTGCTTCGTTTTGCCATGATTCTCTGTCCTGTTCGATCCGCGGCGCTCCCGGGGCTCTCCGTGGTCACGCAGGCTTCCGCCTCCGAGCCCGTCGCTCGCGCCGCTGTGTTGGTAGTTCAGACGTGGTTATCGGGCCTGGCCGGCCCTCCCACCAGGGAGCGATTCCGCTCAGCCTTCGACGGTGATGCCCATCGAACGCGCGGTACCCGCGATGATCTTGGCCGCCTGCTCGAGGTCGTTGGCGTTCAGATCTTCCTGCTTGGTCTTGGCGATCTCACGCACCTGGTCCATGGTCACCTTGGCGACCTTGAGGCGGTGCGGCTCCGCCGAGCCCTTCTGCACGCCTGCGGCCTTGAGCAGCAGCTTGGCGGCGGGCGGGGTCTTCAGCTTGAAGTCGAACGACCGGTCCTCGTACACCGAGATCTCGACCGGGATGACGTTGCCACGCTGCGACTCGGTCGCGGCGTTGTACGCCTTGCAGAACTCCATGATGTTGACGCCGTGCTGACCGAGCGCGGGGCCGACCGGAGGGGCCGGGTTCGCCTGGCCGGCCTGGATCTGAAGCTTGATGATCCCGGCGAGCTTCTTCTTCTTGGGGGGCATCTTTCTTTCCTAGGTGTTTGTTGTCCTTGCTCTTTGCAAGTCTGGTGCGTCAACCCGCGGCGCGGGCCGATTCATCCCGTCGCTGACGGAACGGATCTAGATCTTCGCGACCTGGGTGAACGCCAGCTCGACCGGGGTCTCGCGGCCGAAGATCGACACGAGCACCTTGAGCTTCTGCTGTTCGGCGTTGACCTCGGAGATGCTGGCGGGCAGCGTCGCGAACGGGCCGTCCATGACGGTCACCGACTCGCCGACCTCGAAGTCGACCTCGATGACCGGCTTCGGCGCGACTTCGCCACCCGCCGACTCGGCGCTCGCCGAGGCGGCCGCCGCGGACGGCTTCTTCTGCTGCTGCGCGGCCGGGACCAGGAACTTCACCACGTCATCGATGGACAGCGGCGACGGGCGCGAGGTGGCGCCGACGAATCCGGTGACGCCCGGGGTGTTGCGCACCGCGCCCCACGACTCGTCGTTCAGCTCCATCCGGACCAGGATGTAACCGGGCAGCACCTTGCGGTTGACGTGTTTGCGCTGCCCGTTCTTGATCTCGGTGACCTCTTCGGTGGGCACCTCCACCTGGAAGATGTAGTCCTCCAGGTCCAGGTTCTGCACGCGGGTCTCGAGGTTGGCCTTCACCTTGTTCTCGTAGCCGGCGTAGGAGTGGATGACGTACCACTCGCCGGGGGCGCGCCGCAGCGCGGCCTTCATCTCGGCGACGGGATCGGCGGGCTCGGCGTCGACGGCAGGGGCGGACTCAGCGGGCTCCGATTCCTCGACCGCGGGCTCGTCGGTCGCGAACTCCTCGACGGAGTCGGTGGGCTCGGCCACCGCGTCGTCGGCCGGGAACTTGTCGTGTGTGTCGTTCTCCGGGGTGCTCACTGGGGCACTCGCTTCCTGTGTCGTCACGTACATCCTCTGCGTGCCGGGCCGGGCGCGCGGCGAAATCACTGCCACCCGTGTCCGCCCCGGGATCGGCTACCGGCGTCGGCGTCGTTCAGCTAGCCGAACAGCCAGTTGACACCCTTGATGAACGCCAGATCCAACCCGCTGATGAACGCGACCATGAAAATCACGAACACCAGAACAACGCTCGTATAGGTGACCATCTGCTTCCGGTTGGGCCAGATCACCTTGCGCAGTTCCGCGATGACCTCGCGCAGGAACTTGATCAAACGCTTGAACGGATTACCCGACTTGCGTTCGGCCCGATCGGTCTTGGTTGCCTTTCGCGGACGGTCGAGCGTGGCGACCGTGCCCGTGTCGACCTGAGAAGACGCAGCGCGAGTCCGCCGAGCAGACCGCTTTCCGCTCGGCCGTGTCGCCGCGGCGGTGTCATCGCCTTGGTCGGCGGCATGTGCGCCGCGGCGAATGTCCCGCTCGTCGCTCACGCCTTCTCCTCGCTGCGCTCGGTGCCGCCGTGCGCGATGCGCGCTGTGCCAATGGCTCGCTCGCTACGCTCGCTCACGTCGATCCTCTCTCGTCGCTGGCAATCAGGGCAGGGGCGACAGGACTTGAACCTGCAACCTGCGGTTTTGGAGACCGCTGCTCTGCCAGTTGAGCTACGCCCCTTCGGTTGGACACTGATGGCCGTCCAACCACTGTTCGATATTCAGTTGTGCACTGGTGTCACACAACACGCGCGCCACTCCGGCAGTTGCCGGCCCCGTCGGTGCTCCTCGCGGATCACCTGGAACCAGCCCCTCAGAGCAGCGCGCAGCGGCTGGCGACCCCAGAAACCTGAGTGTACGTTACCGTGCGCGCCATTAGCCAATCCGGGTCGCCGTAGCTGGTCAGGCCAGCTGCACCGTCGCGGTGGCGCGGCCGAAGATCTTCTTCCCCGCCGCCTTCGCCACGATCGCCACGACCGCGGTCTTGCTCTCCGGATCGACCGATTTCACCTTACCGGTGTACTCGACCTCGGCGGCCTCGTCGGTGCCCACGTAGACCGGGCTCGTGAAGCGGACGTTGTACTCCTTGATCGCGCCGGGATCGCCGAGCCAGGAGGTGACGAATCCGCCACCGAGGCCCATGGTGAGCATGCCGTGGGCGACGACGTTCTCCAGCCCGACCAGCTTCACCACCTCGTCGCTCCAGTGGATCGGGTTGGCGTCGCCGGAGACGCCCGCGTAGTTCACCAGATCGCCGCGGGTGAGCCGAACGGTGCGGGCGGGCAGCTCGTCGCCGACCGAGACGTCCTCGAAGCGGATGGCGTGCTTGGTGCGCACCGCCTCCGCCACGGGCGCGACCGGTGCGGCCGCCTCGGTCGCCGCGGGGGTGCTGCGCGGGTGATGCCCCGGCGCCTCTTCGCCGATGCCGTGCATCAGCACGTTGCGGACGGCGGCGTTGAGGTTCGGGTCGATGTCGGCACCGCTGCGCCCGACGAGCGTGGTGTACGTGGTGAGTACCAGCTCGTCGTTCTGTGCGGTGACGATGTTCTTGGTGACCATGATGTCGCCGCCGAAGGCCTGGCGGAACGAATGCAGGTAGACGTCGCAGGTGAGCTGGTCGCCGACCTTGATCGGGCGATGGAACTCGAGGATCTGGTCGGTCTGCATGATCTGGCTGAGGTCGTAACCGGTGACTACCTCCTCGAACAGCTTGCGCTGGGCCAGGATCCCGACCAGGGAGATGAAGGTGACCGGCGCGAGCAGGTTGTCGTACCCGTACTCCTGCGCCGCGTCCTCGTCCCAGTGCACCGGGTGGTAGTCCTGCACGGCGCGGGCGTATTCACGCACCTTCTCGCGGCCGACCTCGTAGTAGTCGTCGACGCGGTAGTGGTGACCGACCATCGCCGCGGCGTTTCCGGCGGGGTCGAGCGCCTCGCCCGTCTGGACCGCTTCGTCTGTACCGGTGTTGATTGTCACGGGAGGACTGTACCTATCTGACCCCGTCACCCGGAGTCTGCGGAGCGCTCACCACCGCACCCGCACCGTGAAAATGCGTCAGGGCCGGACATCTGTCCGGCCCTCGCGGTGCCACGGCCCGAGATACCGGGATGCGACTCCCGGCGCTACACCACGCGGTAGTTCACGCGTGGAGGACTAGCGGGATTCGCGGTGTGCCCGGTGCGTGCCGCAGTTCGGGCAGAACTTCTTCAGTTCCAGCCGATCCGGGTCGTTGCGCCGGTTCTTCTTGGTGATGTAGTTGCGGTGCTTGCACTGCTCGCAGGCCAAGGTGATCTTTGGCCGGACATCGGTGGACTTCGCGGCCACGATATGCCTTCTTTCCGGTACCTGATGGTCTTGTATCGGTTGTGGTAGCGATGGCCGGACTTGAACCGGCGACACAACGATTATGAGTCGTTTGCTCTACCGACTGAGCTACACCGCCACGGCGTCGCATTGCCATGGTGCCGAGCCCGCACTACGGGAGCGATGCCGAGTCGGTCACCACCGGCAATCCGGCGAGCCCCCTAACGGAATCGAACCGTTGACCTTTTCCTTACCATGGAAACGCTCTGCCGACTGAGCTAAGGGGGCATGACTACTTCCGCACCGAGCTCTGAACGCCCGACCTCAGCGCGGTGAAGTCTTGAACGAGATTACACACTCACCGGTCTCCGCACCAAACCGCGTGGTCAAAGCTGTGTTTTTTGGCCGCGCGGGCGGGCGGTTCACGGCGGGCGGGAGACTGCCGCCGCGCGTGGAACGGAAAGTGATGCGTCCTGACGACGTCGAGAAGACCGAACAATCGCCCGATCACAGGCGCCCAGCCGAAACGATTGATCGACAACGGGCGGGTAGGTGTGTGAACGGACCGAGGTGGACGCCCGAGGGGTGGATGTACACAGGCGCGATACGCGCCGACGACAGACGTCTGTCGATCGCCGCACACAAGACAATGGAACATGCGTGACCAACGCAACCACCGAAGGGGGGTCCGGGGGGCGAAGCCCCGCCGGGCGGGGCGTGGGGGTTGCACCCCCACAAGACATTACGAAGCGAGCCCTGTACGCGCTTTCTGCGTACAGGGCTCGCCTAGTGAGCGGAGTGGCAGGTGTAGGATTCGAACCTACGTAGGCTTTCACCGACAGATTTACAGTCTGCTCCCATTGGCCGCTCGGGCAACCTGCCGTTCGCGCATTGTTTCGCGCGCTGAGCAGAATACATCGAACCCACACCCTGAATGCAAACCGGCTGGCTATCGGCCGTGCGGCGCGACTACCCTCGGGTCTCCGGGTAGAACTGACGGGGGCTGGAAGCGTCCGGTTCAGCTCACCCGTCGGACCGTCAGAACAGGAGCGCAGTGTGGCTGATTCGTCTTTCGATGTTGTGAGCAAGGTCGACCGGCAGGAGGTCGACAACGCCCTGCATCAGGCGGAGAAGGAGCTCAACACCCGCTACGACTTCCGCGGCACCGGCGCGTCGATCGAATGGTCCGGCGAGGACAAGATCGTGCTCACCGCGGAGGCGGAGGAGCGCGTGAAGGCCGCGCTGGAGGTGTTCAAGGAGAAGCTGATCCGCCGCGACATCTCGCTGAAGGCGTTCGACGCGGGCGAGCCGGTCTCCTCCGGCAAGGTGTACAAGATCACCGGTTCGCTGGTGCAGGGCATCGACTCCGAGCACGCGAAGAAGATCTCCAAGAAGATCCGTGACGAGGGCCCCAAGGGCGTGAAGGCGCAGATCCAGGGCGAGGAGCTGCGGGTGAGCAGCAAGAAGCGCGACGATCTGCAGGCCGTCATCTCCCTGTTGAAGGGCGAGGATTTCGGGATCGCGCTGCAGTTCGTCAACTACCGCTGACCGCGGGCACGCAGGGCGCGGTCGCATTCATACGAAGACCAGCCGGCCGTAGACGACCTGGGCCGCAGAGACTCAGTACCGGCGCGGACCGCCCGCCATTTCCTCCAGCCGGGCGATGCGTTCGTTCATCGACGGATGGGTGGAGAACCAGCGGGTGACCTTCTCACCCGGGCGGAACGGGTTGGCGATCATCAGATGCGACTGCGCCGCCAGCCGAGGCTCCGGCGGCAGCGGGGCGCCCTGGACGCCGCGCTCGATCTTCCGCAGCGCCGACGCGAGGGCCAGCGGGTCGCCGGTGAGTTCGGCGCCGGACTGGTCGGCCTGGAATTCGCGCGAGCGCGAGACGGCCAGCTTGATCAGTGTGGCCGCGATCGGACCCAGCAGCGACACCAGCAGCACGGCCAGAATGTTCGGGCCGCCGCCATTGCGGTTGCCGCCGAACATGGACATGTACATGGCCAGATTGGCCACACCGGAGATGACCGCCGCGAGCGCCCCCGCGATGGAGGAGATGAGGATGTCGCGGTTGTAGACGTGCGAGAGTTCGTGACCGAGCACGGCCCGCAATTCCCGCTCGTCCAGAAGCTGCAGGATGCCGCTGGTGCAACAGACCGCGGCATGGCGGGGGTTGCGACCGGTGGCGAAGGCGTTGGGTGCGTTCGTGGGGCTGATGTACAGCCGCGGCATCGGCTGGCGCGCGGCGGTGGCCAGCTCACGCACGATCCGGTACATGACCGGAGCCTCCAGCTCACTGACCGGCTGCGCGTGCATAGCCTTCAACGCGATCTTGTCGCTGCTGAAGTACGCGTAGGCGTTCATGCCCACCGCGAGCACGATCGCGACGACCAGGATCGTCGGGTTGCGGAACAGCGCACCGATCAGCACGATCAGGGCCGAAAGGCCCACCATCAGCACGAAGGTCTTCAGTCCGTTCGCAAACCCGTGCCCGTGCATACGTCTCCCTTGCCGCTCCCCCGTTCACCGAGTCGCCTTACAGCAGCTCAACGATCGAAGCTTCAGGCAAAGTTCCGGTGAATCCCGCACCGCGCCGAAATCAGCCCACGCGTTCGATGGTGTAGCGCACCAGCCGCTCGAGCGCGTCGTTGGCCGGGCCGCCGGGCAGCGCGGACAGCTCGGCGTAGGCGAGGTCGGCGTAGCCCTGCAGCTTCTCCTTGGCCAGTGCCATGCCGCGCGAATCGGCCAGCAGGTCGATCGCCTCTTCGACCTCGTCGTCGGTTTCCAGCGGGCGGGCCAGCAGCTTGCGCAGGCGGTCGCCCTCGGCGCCCTCCTCGCGCAGCGCGTACAGCACCGGCAGGGTGTGCACGCCTTCGCGTAAATCGGTGCCAGGGGTCTTGCCGGACTGTTCGGAGGCGGAGGAGATGTCGATGATGTCGTCGGAGATCTGGAAGGCGGTGCCGACCGCGTCGCCGAGGCGGGCCAGGCGCTCGACGTGCTCGGGGTCGGCGCCGGAGAAGGTGCCGCCGAAACGACCGGAGGCGGCGATGAGCGAACCGGTCTTCTCCCACACCACACGCAGGTAGTGCTCGACCGGGTCCTGGGATTCGCGGGCGCCCATCGTCTCGCGCATCTGGCCGGTGACGAGTTCGGCGAAGGTCTCGGCGATGATGCGCACCGCGTCGGGACCGAGGGTGGAGGTGAGCCGGGACGCGTGCGCGAACAAGTAATCGCCCGCGAGGATGGCGATGTTGTTGCCCCACCGCGAGTTGACGCTCGGGGCGCCGCGCCGCATCGGGGCCTCGTCCATCACGTCGTCGTGGTACAGCGTGGCCAGGTGCACGAGCTCGACCACGGTGCCCGCGGTGACCAGAGCGGGATCGGTGGGGCGCGGGCCGAGCTGCCCGGTGAGGATGGTGAACAGCGGACGGAATCGCTTTCCGCCGGCCTTGGCCAGGTGCAGCGCGGCTTCCTGGAGGAATTCCGCACCGTCGGACAGCTCATCGACCAGGAGTTTCTCCACCTGGGCCAAGCCGGAGCGTACCGTGTCGGCGAGCCCGATATCGCCGAGGTCGACTCCGGCCACGACCGTGCTCACGTCGTCTCCGGCTCCGCCGTGCCCGCCGTGCGCCGTGTCCATGATTCGCTCGCCGCGCTCGCTCATGGCCGATGTGCTCATTTCTTCTCCCAGCGATGCGTCCGACCCCACGGTAGAGAACCTAGCGTGTCCCCGTCGGATGGCCCATGAACACCGTCACTCTGTGGATATTCGGTCACTATCGCATCGCCTCGCTCGTACTCGTCCGTGACGCGCGCGTGACCGCCGTCGACATGGGCGAGACAGCCCTGCGAGTATGGACCGCATGGGTTCACCCGAAGCGAGTCCCGCGAGCGACCAGGACGCGTTGCCCAGCCGCGCCGAGGTGCTGGTCGTCGGCGCGGGCCCGGCCGGATCGGCGTCGGCGGCTTGGGCGGCGCGGGCGGGACGGGATGTGGTGCTCATCGATTCCGCCGTTTTCCCCAGGGACAAGACCTGCGGTGACGGGCTGACCCCGCGCGCGACCGCGGAACTGGAGCAGCTCGGCCTCGGCGAGTGGGTGCGCGCGCACATCGTCAACCACGGCCTCCGGATGACCGGCTTCGGCCGCGAGGCCCTGCTTAGCTGGCCGGGCGGTTCCTTTCCGACTTACGGGAGCGCGGTTCCCCGAACCGAACTCGACGACAAACTGCGCGAGACGGCGGTGAAGTCCGGCGCGCGCATGGTGGACGGGACGAAGGTGGTCGATGTCACCCGCGAGGGTGATCGGGTCACCGGTGTGACGGTGCGGACAGCCGACGGTACGCGGACGATCGCCTGCCGCACGCTGGTGGTCGCCGACGGGGTGCGTTCACCGGTCGGGCGGCTGCTCGGCCGCACCTGGCACCGGCAGTACGCCTACGGCACCGCCGCGCGCGCCTACATCAAGTCCGGCCGCAGCGACGACCAGTGGATCACTTCGCACCTGGAGCTGCGCGACGCCGCCGGCGAGCTGGTTCCCGGTTACGGCTGGGTGTTCCCGCTCGGCAACGGTGAGGTCAACATCGGCGTCGGGTCGTTGGCGACCGAGCGGCGGCCCTCGCATATCGCGTTGAAACCGCTGCTCGCGCACTACACGGCGCTGCGCAGGGAGGAATGGCAGTTCGAGGGCTCGCTGCGCGCGGTGGCCTCGGCGCTGCTCCCGATGGGCGGCGCGGTGTCGAATGTCGCCGGACGCAACTGGGTGCTGATCGGTGACGCCGCGGGCTGTGTAAACCCGCTCAACGGCGAAGGCATCGACTACGGGTTGGAGGGCGGTCACCTGCTGGCCGATCTGCTGGACGAGCCCGACCTCACCGAGATCTGGCCGCAAGTGCTGCGCGCCCGCTACGGACGCACGTTCTCCGTCGCCCGGCGGATCGCGGGCCTGGCCACTCATCCGCGCATGGTGCCGCTGGGCGGTCCGCCGGTGATGCGTTCGAAGTATCTGCAGCGCACGGCCGTCCGGGTGATGGGCAACCTGGTGACCGACGAGGATGTCGACCTGACCGCGCGGGCGTGGCGGATCGCGGGCCGGACGTCGATGCGCCTCGACGAGCGTCCGCCGTTCGCTTAGGGACAGTGACGGCGCGATGGGCGAACAACGAGCGCGCGGGTTGCCCGCGCTGTATCTGCTCCCGCATCTGCGCCGAGCCAAGGACCTGGCCGACCGGCGCTACGCCGACCCGCTGAATCTGGACGAGCTGGCGGCGGCCGCCGGGGTGTCCAAATATCACTTCCTGCGCGCATTCGCCGCGGTCTACGGCCTGACGCCCGCCGCGTACCTGGCCGAGCGGCGCATCGAACGCGCGCAGGATCTGTTGCGGGCGACCAATCTCACGGTCACCGAGGTGTGCATGCTGGTCGGCTACAGCAGCCTCGGCTCGTTCAGCAGCAAGTTCCGCCAGCTGGTCGGGGTCACGCCCTCGCAGTACCAGGGGAAATTCGCCGACGGCGCGCCACGCATCCCCGGTTGTTTCGTCTTCATGCACGGGCTCTCCGACCGCAAGCCGCCCGGCTGAGCGAACGGCGCAATTTCGGAGAAGCCCGCGGCCCGGCGTCCGCCATAGCCTGGCCGCATGACGACGATTACGAACGTTTCCCTGGTCACGGTCTACGTCACGGACCAGACCGCAGCCAAGCAGTGGTACATCGACAAGCTCGGGTTCGTCGAGACCAGCGACGTCACCATGGGCGACAACGGTTTCCGCTGGGTCACCATCGCGCATCCCGCGCACCCCGAGCTGGAGATCACGCTGATGCTCCCGGGCCCGCCGCTGGACGACAACTACGCCGAGGCCGTCCGGCGCGCGCTGGCCAACGGCACGCACGGGTCGCTCGGCCTGCGGACCGAGAACTGCCAGAAGACCTTCGAAGACCTCACCGCCAAGGGAGTGGAGTTCGTGCAGCCGCCCGCGGAACGGCCCTACGGGACCGAGGCGGTCATCCGGGACAATTCCGGGAACTGGCTGGTCCTGGTGGAGCGGAAGGAATACTCGCCGCAGGACTTCGCCTAGGACGCGGCGGCGGCGCCCCGGCGCGAACCGGGGCAACGCGTCTGCTCAGGCGGTCGGCTTCGCCGACAGCCACTCCTCGATGAATTTGCGCTCGCTGTTGAGCACCCGATGGTGCAGCTGTTCGGCGAGCGGCTCGATCGCGCCGCCGACCAGGGGCACCTTCACCTGCACGGTGCCGACCACCTCGAGCTCGGAACCCTCCGCGGTGGAGCGGATCTCGTAGGACCCCGACATCGCGGTATTGATGCCGCCGGTGGTTGCTTCGAAGCTGCCCTTGGCGACCTCGCCGACCAGCGGCTGCCAGTTGTCGGTGCGGGAGAAGGTGAGTTCGCTCTTGAGCACCTTGCGGACCAGCGTGGGGACCTTGTCTTCCGCGGCCTTTTCGGTCATATGGATGCGAATGGTGCCCGCGCCGTCGGGATGCGCCAGGTCCAGCGTCGCGGTCGGGGCGTCGGCGAAACGGGCCTGCCAGACGTCGTCGGTGGTGAGTGCCCGGTGAAGATCTTCGACCGGGACGGTGTAAGGCACGGTGAAGCTGAATTTTCGGGACATGGCCGCCACGGTATCCGAGCCGCTGGGTAGCCTGTGGCGGTGTCGGAAACCAGTCAGTCCAGCGGGCGGCCGATCCGCCTGCGGCGGGCCGGGATCGGAGTGCTGATCGCCGCGACGGCGGTGAGCGTGCTCGTCGGTCTGCTGGTGCTGGCCGCGTGGCGCAACGACTATCTGATCAGCTCGGACAAGGGCAGCACCACGGCCGAGGTGCTCTCGGCGGGGCGGCTGCGCTCGGCGGTCATGTACGTCACACCGGACGGTGAGACGCACAACCCGAAGGTCGGCGTCCTGTATCCGACCAATCTGACCGCGGGTGAGCGGATTCGCGTGGAATACAACCGCAGCGACCCCGACCTGGTCCGTGTGGAAGGGCGGGACGTGCGCGTGGCCATTCCGCCCGCGTTGTCGGTCATCGTGGTGGTGTGGCTGCTCGCGCTGCCCACGCTGTGGTTGCTCTCCCGCGCGAACAGACGCGCAACCGCGCCGGTGGGCCGGCCCGCGCCGCAGGGCTGAATTCCCCGTCCGCGCGGAACGCAGTCCGGGCGGCCGCCTCACGGCCCCGACAGTTCGCCGGATCTTTCCATGTCCTTCACTTCGGCGTGAGGCCGCGGCGCGGTGCACCGTTCACGCTGGGAGCGTGCGTGTAGCGATCGTCGCGGAGTCGTTTCTGCCGAACATGAACGGCGTCGTCAACTCCGTGCTGCGGGTGCTGGAGCATCTGGACCGGCACGGGCACGACGCGCTGATCATCGCGCCGGACACTCCGCGCGGGCAGCCCGCCGCCGCGCGCGACTACGGACGTTTCCCCGTCCACCGGGTGCCCGCGGTCATGGTGCCGAAGGTCAGCTCGCTGCCGGTGGGGCTGCCGCAGCCGGGCATCGTCTCGGCCATCGAGGACTTCGACGCCGACGTGGTCCACCTGGCCTCGCCGTTTTTGCTCGGCGCCGGCGGTCTCGGCGCGGCGCTGCGACTGGACCTGCCGACCGTCGCGGTGTACCAGACCGACGTCGCGGGCTTCGCCAAGAGCTACGGACTCGGCCTGGCGAGCCGGGCCGCCTGGGGCTGGACCCGGCGCATCCACGAGGGAGCCACCCGCACGCTCGCACCCTCCCGGGCCGCGGCGGAGGACTTGGCACGGCACGGCATCCCGCGCGTGCACCGGTGGGGGCGCGGGGTCGACATCGCGCGGTTCACCCCGAGCGCCCGCTCCGAGGAGCTGCGCGCCGCCTGGCTCGCCGGCCGGGACCGCCTGCTGGTGGGCTTCGTGGGGCGGCTCGCGCCGGAGAAGCACGTCGAGCGGCTCGCGGTGCTGGGCGCCGACCCCGACATCCAGCTGGTGATCGTCGGCGACGGGCCGGAGCGGCAGCGGCTGGCCCGTCTCATGCCGACCGCCGTGTTCACCGGTGAGCTCGGCGGCGACGAGCTGGCGCGGGCGTACGCCAGCCTGGACGTGATGGTGCACGCGGGCGAGCACGAGACGTTCTGTCAGGGTGTGCAGGAGGCGCTGGCGTCGGGCATCCCGGTGATCGGCCCGGACGCGGGCGGTCCGCGCGACCTGATCGCCCACTGCCGCAACGGCTATCTGCTTCCGGTGGACCGGTTCGAAGAGTTGCTGCCCAGTGCCATCGGTGGGCTGCACGATGCGCAGCTTCGGGCCCGGTTCGCGGGGGCAGCCAGGAAGTCGGTGCTGTCGCGGACCTGGCCTGCCATCTGCACCCAGCTGATGGGCCACTACGCCGAGGTGACCGGGGCGCGGATTCGGTTGCCGCATACGGCCTGAACCCGCTCCTCCGTGATGCGTGCCACGCTCGGTTCGTAACAGACCGCGAGTTAGGGTCTTGACGTGGCGAAAACGCAATCGAACCGGGCCTCGTTGGACAAGCAGCCGCGGGAAGTCGCGTCGATGTTCGACGGCGTGGCCCGGCGATACGACCTGACCAACACGGTGATCTCCGCGGGGCAGGATCGCTACTGGCGCTGGGCGACGCGCAAGGCCCTGGCGCCGCGGCCGGGCGAACGATTGCTCGATCTCGCCGCCGGCACCGGTGTGTCCACCCTGGAGCTGCAGAAATCCGGCGCCTGGTGCTTGGCGGCCGACTTCTCCAAGGGCATGCTCAGCGCGGGCCGGTTCCGTGACGTGCCGATGGTGGCGGCCGACGCGATGGCGCTGCCGTTCGCCGACGACTCCTTCGACGCGGTGACCATCTCGTTCGGACTGCGCAACGTGGCCGACACCGATCTCGCCCTGCGTGAGATGCTGCGGGTCACCAAGCCCGGCGGCAGGCTGGTGGTGTGCGAGTTCTCCGCGCCGGTACTCCCGCTGTTCCGCACCGTGTACCTGGAGTACCTGATGAAGGCGCTGCCCAAGGTGGCCCGCGTGGTGAGCAGCAACCCCGACGCCTACGTCTACCTCGCCGAATCCATCTCCGAATGGCCGAACCAGCGCAGGCTGGCGATGCGGATCGCCGCGAACGGGTGGTCGTCGGTGAAGTGGCGCAACCTCACCGGGGGCGTTGTGGCTCTGCACCGGGCCTACAAGCTCGGCTGAGCGGAGATCTCGATCACACCTCACCATCGGTTTCGGGAGCGGTGAGGAGAAATGTCACCTGGCGATAACGCGAGGTAAATCCGGCGCAATCGGCGGTCCGCATGATCGGAGGCATGACCGATCCAGTCACCGGCCGCGGCGACGGCACTGCCCGAACGGCGTGCTCGTACTGCGGCGTGGGCTGCGGGATGACGGTCTCGACCGCCGCCGATGACGCGGGCAAGTCGGTGATCGCGAAGGTCAGCGGGGACAAACTGCACCCGGCGAACGCGGGCAGGCTGTGCACCAAGGGGGCCACGCACGCGGAATTGATGCGCACCCCGGGGCGGATGGAGACCGCCTACCGGCGCTCCGAGCGCGGCCAGGTCCCGGTGCCGTTCCCCGTCGACGAGGCGGTGCACGAGGCGGCGACCCGGCTGCGCGCGATCCTGGACGAGCACGGTCCGGACGCGATCGCGCTGTATGTCTCCGGGCAGATGTCACTGGAAGCGCAGTACCTCGCCACCAAGCTCGCCAAGGGCTATCTGCGCACGAGGCACATCGAGGCGAACTCGCGGCTGTGCATGGCCAGCGCGGGGACCGGATACAAGCAGTCGCTCGGCGCGGACGGGCCGCCCGGCTCCTACGACGACTTCGAGCACGCGGACCTGTTCTTCGTGATCGGCGCGAACATGGCCGACTGCCATCCGATCTTGTTCCTGCGCATGGCCGATCGGCTCAAGTCCGGGGCCAAGCTGATCGTGGTCGACCCGCGTCGCACCGAGACGGCCGCGCGCGCGGACCTCTTTCTGCAGATCGCCCCCGGCACGGATCTCGCGCTGCTGAACGGGCTGCTGCACCTGCTGGTTGCCAACGGTGACATCGACGCGGAGTTCATCGCCGAGCACACCGAGGGCTGGGACGCGATGCCGGAGTTCCTGGCCGACTATCCGCCGCAGCGGGTGGCGGAGATCACCGGACTGGCCGAGGCCGACATCCGCACCGCCGCCCAGTGGATCGGCGCGGCGGGCGAGTGGATGTCGCTGTGGACGATGGGACTCAACCAGTCCACGCACGGCACCTGGAACACCAACGCGCTGTGCAATCTGCACCTGGCCACCGGAGCCATCTGCCGTCCCGGCAGCGGGCCCTTCTCGCTCACCGGGCAGCCGAACGCGATGGGCGGGCGCGAGATGGGCTACATGGGCCCCGGCCTGCCTGGCCAGCGCAGCGTGCTCTCCGCCGAGGACCGCACGTTCGTGGAGACCGTGTGGGAGCTGGAGCCCGGCACGCTGCGCACCGAAGCCGGGCCCGGCACGGTGGAGATGTTCCGCGAACTGGCCGAAGGGGCGATCAAAGCGGCCTGGATCATCTGCACCAACCCCGTGGCCACCGTGTCGAACCGGAAGACGGTGATCGCGGGGCTGGAGGCGGCCGAACTGGTGATCGCCCAGGACGCGTACACCGAGACCGCGACCAACGCCTACGCCGACCTGCTGTTGCCCGCCACGCTGTGGGCGGAGGCCGACGCGGTGATGGTGAATTCCGAACGCAACCTCACCTTGCTCCAGCAGTCGGTGCCGCCCACCGGCGACGCGCGGCCGGACTGGCGGATCATCGCCGACATCGCCACCGCGATGGGTTTTCCCGGGTTCGAGTTCGCCACCAGCGCCGAGGTGTTCGCCGAGATCAAGCGGTTCGCGAATCCGGCCACCGGCTACGACCTGCGCGGCATGAGCTACGAGGCGCTGCGCGAGGGGCCGATGCAGTGGCCGTGCCCGGAGCCGGAGCGCAGGCGCAATCCGATTCGGTACCGCAACGACGGGGTCAGTCAGACGCTGTTCGTCGACGAGCACGGCCACCAGCCCCCGCTGGCCTTCGCCACGCCGAGCCGCCGCGCGGTGTTCTGGCCGCGGCCGCACCTGCTGCCGGAGGAGATGCCGGACGACGACTACCCGTTCCTGCTGAACACCGGCCGCCTGCAGCACCAGTGGCACACGATGACCAAGACCGGCAAGATCGACAAGCTGACCAAGCTGAACGGCACGCCGTTCGTCGAGGTGCACCCGGCCGACGCCGAGCGGCTCGGGCTACGCGAAGGCGACCAGCTCGAGATCGCCTCACGCCGGGGCCGCGCGGTGCTGCCGGTGCAGGTCAGCGACCGAGTGCGGCCGGGCGATTGCTTCGTGCCGTTCCATTGGAACGACGAGCATGGCGAATACCTCACCATCAACGCGGTCACCAACGACGCGGTCGATCCGGTCTCGCTGCAACCCGAGTTCAAGGCGTGCGCGGTGGCGCTGCGCCGAGTGGCCGCCGTACCGCGACCCGAGACTCCCGCCGCGCGGCCCGTGGCGGAGTCGGCGCACCCGTTGGCGGCGGTGCTCGGCCTCGACAGTCACACCGCACCTACGCTCAGCGAGACCGAGCGGATCTACCTCAGCGGCTACCTGGCCGCGTTGCAGGCGCTTCCGGTGACCGGTCAGCCGGTGCTGCCGGAGTCGGCGCCGATGTCCGCGCACAGCAGGGTGTGGGTCGACGGGCTGCTGGCCGGCATGTACTCGCGCGGCGCGACGAGTCCGGCGCCCGCGGTCGACGAGGGCGACACCGCCCGCGCCGTCACCGTGCTGTGGGCCTCGCAGACCGGCACCGCGGAGGAGTTCGCGGCCACCGTCGCGGCGCATCTGGCCGAGCACGGCTTCGCGCCGCGACTGCTGGATCTGGACTCCTGCGAGCCGAGCGCGATCCACGGCGACGTGCTGGTGGTCAGCAGCACCTTCGGCGACGGCGGGCCGCCGGACAACGGAGCGGATTTCTGGGAGAGCCTGGCCGACGGCGCCGTGCGGCTGACCGGTGTGCGGTACGCGGTGTTCGCCCTCGGCGACTCCTCCTACGACGACTTCTGCGGCTACGGCCGCAAACTCGACGAGAAATTCGCCGAACTGGGCGCGACCCGGTTGCTCCCGCGCGTCGACAGTGAACCCGACTACGAAGACGCGGCGCGGCGCTGGCTCGATGACGTGCTCACCGCGTTCGGCGACGGGCATGCCGGGCAGCCGGGCTCTTCGGCCGACCTTCCGACGCACGGTGGCACCGGATCGCGGCCCGTCGCGCCCCGTGGCGGCGTCGCGACGATGGAATTACCGAGCGCCGCACCGGCACTCGGCCGTCTCCGCACCGCGGCGCCGTTCACCCGCACCGCGCCGTTGCGCGCGCCGCTCGTGCGCAACGACTTGCTGTCGGCCGGAGGCTCACCGAAAGAGGTGCGCCGCTTCGGATTCGATCTGCGCGGCCTGGACGCCGCGTACGAGGTGGGTGATTCGCTGGGCGTCTGGCCGGTGAATTGCACCTCGCTGGTCACCGAATGGCTGGCCGCCACCGGGCTGGACGGTCGCCGTCTCGTGGAGGTCGACGAGCGCGAGTTACCGCTGGCCGAGGCGCTGCGCACGCACTACGACATCACCAAGGTCGGCCAGGACCTGCTCGGCTTTCTCGCCGAACGCAACCACAGCGGCAAGCTCGCCAAACTGCTGCGCCGGGACAATCGCAACGAGCTGGCGAATTACCTGTGGGACCGGCAGGCGGTGGACGTGCTGCGTGACTTCCCGGTCCGGGCCGATCTGGTGGAGTGGCTCGGCACGTTGAAGAAGTTGCAGCCGCGCCAGTATTCGATCTCGTCGAGTCCGCTGGTCAGCCCGGATGAGGTGGAGCTGACCGTCGGCATCGTGCGCTACGGCGACCCGGCGGCCACCGGTTCGGCGGCGCGACGCGGCGGGGTGTGCTCGACCTTCCTTGCCGACCGGGCGCATACCGACGTCACCGATGCGGCCGTGCCGATCTTCCTGCAGCGCGCACCGCATTTCCGCCCCCCGGCCGACCCGACCGCTCCGATGATCATGGTGGGCCCGGGCACCGGTATCGCCCCCTTCCGCGGGTTCCTGCACGAGCGCAGGGCTCTCGGCAGCACCGGGCGCAACTGGCTGTTCTTCGGCGATCAGCATGCGACGCAGAACTTCTACTACCGCGCCGAGCTGGAGGACATGTTCCGCTCCGGTTTCCTGACCCGGCTCGACCTCGCCTTCTCCCGCGACCAGCGGGAGCGGATCTACGTGCAGCACCGCATGATCGAACACGGCGCCGAGCTGTGGTCCTGGCTGCGCGAGGGCGCCCACTTCTACGTCTGCGGCGACGCCAGCCGCATGGCAAAGGACGTCGACGAGGCGCTGCTGCGCATCGCGCGCATCCACGGCAAACTCGACGAGGACGGCGCGCTGGCGTTCAAGAAGCAGCTCGTCGCCGAAAAGCGTTACGTCCGAGACGTCTACTGATCGAACCCGCTCACACCGCGGGCGGGTTCAGGCGGGTGAAGTCCGGGAGGCGGTAGTACGGGTAGTAGGGGTAGGGCGGGGTGGTGGCGCCGGCTTTGTCCAGGCGGGCGATCTGGTCGGCGTCGAGCTCCCAGCCGATCGCGCCGAGGTTCTGGCGCAGTTGCTCCTCGTTTCGCGCGCCGACGATGACGGTCGCGACGGTGGGGCGGCGCAGCAGCCAGTTGAGGGCGATCTGCGGGACGGTCTTCCCGGTTTCGGCGGCCAGCTCGTCGAGCACGTCGACCACGTCGTAGAGCTTCTCCTCGTCCACCGGCGGTCCGGCCTCGGCGGTCCGGTGCAGACGGCTGCCCTCCGGAAGGGGTTGTCCGCGCCGGATCTTGCCGGTGAGCCTGCCCCAGCCCAGCGGACTCCAGACGACCGCGCCGACCCCCTGGTCGCGGCCCAGCGGCATCAGTTCCCACTCGTAGTCGCGCCCGACCAGCGAGTAGTAGACCTGGTGCGCGACGTACCTGGTCAGGCCGTTGCGATCGGCCGCGGCAAGGGATTTCATCAGCTGCCAGCCCGCGAAGTTGGACGCGCCGAGATAGCGGATCTTGCCCGCGCGCACCAGATCGTCCAGCGCGCCGACGACTTCCTCCACCGGGGTGCCCGCGTCGAAGGCGTGCAGCTGGAACAGATCGATGTAGTCGGTGCCCAGCCTGCGCAGCGACGCCTCCACCGCACCGATCAGCCTGGCCCGGCCGGAACCGGCGTCCCACGGGCCTGCGCCGGTCGGCAACGTCGCCTTGGTGGACAGCAGCACCCGGTCGCGCCTGCCCTTGACAGCCGCGCCCAGCACCTCCTCGGAGGCGCCGTCGGAGTAGACATCGGCGGTGTCGAACATGTTCACGCCCGCGTCCAGGCTGATGTCGACCAGCCGTCGCGCCTGCTCGGCGTCGGTGTCGCCCCACGCGCCGAACAGTTCACCCCGGCCGCCGAAGGTACCCGCGCCGAAGCTCAAGGCAGGGACGTGCAGACCGGACGCCCCGAGCCGCCGGTATTCCATCTGCGTGTCCACCGTCTGAACGTTCATCGGACCACCCTCCTAAAGGGTCTATAGTTCCATTAACAATTCGGACGGTACACCCGTTCGCGCGTAAATGAAACTGGAGTCCCGTTATGGAGCTGGAAGAGGCTACCCCCGGATCGGTTCGACCCGGCGGACGAACCGCGCGGGTCCGCACCGCGGTACTACAGGCGGCGGGCGACCTACTGGCCGAACGCGGCTTCGCCCACCTGGATCTCGCGGAGGTCGCGGCGCGCGCCGAGGTCGGCAAGACCACCGTCTACCGCCGCTGGCGCACGCCGACCGGCCTGATCGCCGACCTGCTGGTCGACATGGCCGAGCAGTCGCTGCCGCACGCCGACACCGGTTCCCTGCTCGGCGATCTCACCGCCAACGCCCGCTTGGTCGCGCGGACACTGTCCGATCCCCGTCAGGGCAAACTCTTCCGGGCCGTGATCGCGGCCGCGACCTGTGACGACTCCGCCGCGGCCGCCTTGCGCCGCTTCTACGACGTCCGGCTCAACGAGTGGTCGGCCTGCGTCGAGGCAGCCATCGCGCGCGGCGAAGCACCCGAGGGCACCGACGCACGCGCGGCGCTGTCCGCGGTGTCGGCCCCGCTGTACTACCGACTGCTCGCCAGCGGCGATCCCATCGATGACGCCGCGGCGGATATGGCCGCGCGCGCCGCGGTCACCGCCGCGACCGCAGGCGCCTTCGTGACCCGGCTCTGATCCGAACTCCCGGCTAGCCGGACACCGCTCCCCTGGCCTGTGCGGTCCAGTCGGCGCGGCGGCCGGTGAAAGCGAGCACCCGCTCCAGATCCGACGCTTCGGCCGTGACCGGTTGCACCGGCCCGAACGCACCGGGCACCCCTTCGGCGGGCATCTCGCTCAGCATGCCCAGCAAAGTCGCCAGATCTGCGGCGGCACAGGTGAAGGGCTGACCGGTGGCCGTCGCGAGATCCCAGCCGTGCACGACCACCTCGTCCAGGGCGATCCTGGCCATCACCGGGGCGGGCTCACTCACCCCGCCCGCCTCCGTCACGCCGTCCCAGGCCGCCGACTCCCGCCACGCCGCTACCAAAGCATCGAGCTGGGCGGGAATGCGCTCGCGCCAATCCGGCGACAGCGCGCGCTCGGACGGGGGAGCCGGTGGGACCGAACCGCCGACAGCCTCTTTGGTAGCAGCCTGGCGAAAAGCTTCGGCCAAGTCGCTGACATGCGCGAGCAGCTCGCCCACAGTGGTGTCGGCGCACGGCGTCGGCGCCGTGAGTTGATCATCGGTGATGCGGCCGACCACGGCCGACAATGCGGTGGCGGCCGGTTCGAAATCGAATTCCGGATTCATCGAATCTCCTGAGCCGGGAACGTCTTCAATCGTGCAGACGCCCCCGCGCCGCGGAATTCATCGGTATCGAGTGAACGCGCCGCCGAACCCGCACCGCGGGGTCGAAGCGCGCGGGTCAGCCGTTCGATGCGATGCGGTCGGCTTGCCCGCGATGGACGGCGAGCGCGGTACGCAGGAAGTCGAGGATCAGCGCGAGCTGGTCGGCGTCGTAACGATCGAGAGCCCGCGCTCCCGCCCGGCCCACCGGCTCGAAGATCCGCTCCGCCATCTCTTCCGCGGCGGCAGTGGCAGTCACCAGCACGCGGCGCCGATTGGCCGGATCCTGACCGCGCGCGACGAATCCCGCACGCTCCAGGCGATCGATGACCGCGGTGGTCGCCGCGGGGCTGAGTTTCAACGCGGCGCTCAGCTCCCCCGCGGGTAGCGGGCCGCGACCGAGCACCACGTCCAGGCACCGCAAATCGGTGCGGTTCACGCCGAGGTGTGCGGCGACCACCTCGTCGAAGACATCGAAGCTCTGCTGGAGCAACCGCAAGTGCGTACCGATTTCGCCGATGAGATTATCTTTCGACATCCAAAACTTTCTGTTATCGTACATTTCGTTGATCGAAATGATAGCACGACCGAGGAACCACCATGAACGAAACCATCCGCCGCACCGCCACCGACGAGGCCCGGATCCGAGCCCTGTTCGAGGACCTGATGCAGGCGTGGACCGACAATGACGCCGAGGCCTACGCCGGGTTGTTCACCGAAGACTCCGACTACGTGTCCTACGACGGCACGCGTGCGACCGGCCGCGCCGAGCACCAACACAATCACGACAAGCTCTTCCGAGGCGTGCTGGCAGGCTCCGCGCTGGTCGGCGAACTGGAATCGATCCGCTTCGTCACCCCGGACGTGGCGATCCTGCACGGCACCGCGTCGGTACTGATGCCGTGGCGCTCGCGGCTGCCCGAACGCAGGCGTTCGCGCCAGACGCTGGTGCTCGTACGCGCGTCCGAGGGATGGCGGGTGACCGCGATCCACAACGGTCGGGTCCGCCCGGTCACGGTTCCCGAACCGGACTCCTTTCCGTCCGCGATGTCTCGAGTGATGAGCCGCGTCGCGCGCACGATGGGGCTGGGGCGTCGGTCTGCTCGGTAGCCGCGCGAAACGGCGCCGCTGTTTCCGCAACCAACTCGTAGCGGCGAAAAGCCCTGGAAAAGCGGACAATTGAAAGATGAAGGGTGATCGAGTGGAGATCGTCGTCGATGTCGGCGACGGGTCTCGCAGTTACGAGATCGCGGCTACCCGGGCGGGGCGGCGGGTCGAAGTGCGGATCGCGCGGGGCGTGGTCGAAGTCAGCGAGGTGACGCGATCGGGGACGGCGGTGCGAACCGCGCGGTTCATGGCCGGGCGAACGCTCGCGCTGGTCGAGCACCCCGCGAACGGCACGGCGCCGCAGGACGACGAAGGGCGACAACACTGACCCACCGATGCTTGCCGTGCGGCCCGGCCGGGGGCATCCTCGATGCTGTCGGAGTTGATCGTCCGTCTCGATTGCTGCGTGCCACGACGGGTATGCCGATCGAGAGGCCTACGTGGAGAGGAGCGCACGATGTCAGATCCCCTTGCCGACGCGATCCCTGAGGCCGATCTCGCCGAGCAGTCCGTTCCGGCGTATCCGGAGCAGCCGGTGCCTGCCGACGACCTGGCGGAACAGGAGGACACCGTCGGACGGGCGATCCTGGAGCGCGACATCTTGGAGGCGAACCCGGCGGACGTGATCGAACAGTCCATCCCGGTGCCGATCGATGACGACCCCGAGGACGAACTCGGGTACTGACCGCCCGCTCGGTCAGGGCTGGATCTTCGCCCGCACCGTCGCATGCAGTTCGCGCAGGCTGGACCGTTCGGTGGCCACCTCGAGTACCCGCGTGCCATGGGCGTGCCCGGTCAGCTCGACGGCCAGCTGCTGTGGATCCACCTGCCGGTGCGGGATGCGGTAGGCGGCGCACAGCGCGGCGAGGTCCATGCCGTGCGGTGTGCCGAAGACCCGCTCGAACACGCCCGCGTACTGCGGGTCGCCCTGCTCGAGCAGTTCGAAGATGCCGCCGCCGTCGTCGTTGGCCACCACGATGGTCAGATCGGCAGGCCGCGGTTCACCGGGCCCGATGAGCAGGCCGGACGCGTCGTGCAGGAAGGTCAGGTCACCGATCAGCGCGATGGTGCGCCCGTCGTGGTGCAGTGCGGCGCCGACCGCTGTGGACACCGTGCCGTCGATACCGGCAACACCACGATTCGACAGCACCTTGACTCCCGGCCGCGGATGCGACACCAGCGCGGCATCGCGCACCGGATTGGAGGCGCCGAGCAGGAGCTGGTCGCCGTCGTGCAGCGCGTCCATCACGACCGCGGCGACGTGCAGCCCGGTGGGTTTCGGGTGCCGTGCGAGTTCGGCCCGCACCACCTGATCGGCCTTCGCGTTCAGTTCGCGGCAGTGCTCCAGCCATTGCGCGCTGGGCGTGCCGGTGGTGACCGCGCGGGTGCCGGTGCCGACCACGTTGCCGGACACATCTGGCCACCGCGGCCCGGTGGTCAGCGCGTACACCCGGATGTCCGGATCGGCGAGCACCTTCGAGACCTGGCGGTGCAAGGTGGGGCGGCCGGTGATGATCGCCTGCTTCGGCCGCAGCAGCGGCAGGGCGAGCGGGTGCAAGGCGGGACCGTGCATCGGCGCGGTGGGCTCGGCGACGGTCGGCAGATCCACCAGCTCCGGCCGCAACCCGGCGCCGTGGCCGGAGATGACGACCGTGTCCGGGGTGAGGTCGAGATCGAGCGGCACGTCCAAGGTCGCGTACTGGGTCTCGGTCCAGGCGCACTCACCCTCGCGACCCGTGGGAGCCGACTCGCCCGGCGCGAGGTCGGGGACCAGTGGCTCACGCAGCGGCACGTCGAAGTGCACCGGGCCCGCGTTGCCGGAGCGGGTGCCGCGCGCCGCGGCGAGCACCCGGCAGACCGCCGAGCGCCACTGGCTGTTCTGCTGACCGTAGGGCGGATGATCGGCGTCGCCCGCTTCCTCCTCGGCGAGGCCGAGCGAGATGGTGGCGCGGACCTGGCTGCCGAACAGGCCGAGCTGCTCGATGGTCTGGTTGGCGCCGGAACCGAGCAGCTCGTAGGGCCGGTTGGCGCTGAGCACCACCAGCGGAACCCTGGCGTAGTTCGCCTCCAGCACGGCGGGTCCGAGGTTGGCCACCGCGGTGCCCGAGGTCATCACGACCGGGACCGGGAGCCGGCTCGCGATCGCGAGCCCGACGGCGAGGAAGCCCGCCGTTCGCTCGTCGATGCGCATGTGCAGTCGCAGCCGCCCGGCCGCGTCGGCAGCCTGCAGGGCGAAGGCCAGCGGAGCGTTCCGGGAGCCGGGGCACAGGACGACATCGCGCACGCCCCCGCGCACGAGCTCGTCGACGACGACCTGCGCTTGTGCTGTAGACGGGTTCACGCCTCCAGACTGGCAGACAGTCAACTAGAAGTCCCTGCCGGGAGGCTCGCAATCACACTGTGTCCTCGCACACTGCCTGTGTCACGGCACACGGATTGCTCGGAAGCGTGCAAGCGGCCCGCAACGCCTACTCCCCGACAATCACACGCCTCAACCGCGCACTCGAGCGAACCGAAACCGAGCATGCGCCGTTCGCGGCCCGGCTCGCGTCCGAGCGGCCGCCGTGTAGGCGACGGAGTCGCCAGCGGTCTTCGCTCGGACGCGAGGCTTCCAGGGCCGCGGACAGGCAGCGCCGGAGGCGCTGCGGATTATCCCGCGTGCTTTTGGATCAGGTCGCCGACCCGCGGCAGCGCCTCGACGACGTGCTTCTTCGCCGAGGAGCGCATCGAGGAGTAGACCTTCTGCAGGGCAGGGCGAGTGGAGGACTCGGCCCGGGCGTCGGTGACGGCGAGCAACGCCTCGGCGACCTCGTCGGACTTGGCGACGAGCAGATCGGCGAACTTGCCGGAGCCCGACGCCGCGTACTCCTGCCAGAACGGCTCCAGCTGCGCGACGAGCTTGGGCGCCAACGACTCCAGCGCATCGGGCACGATGGACGGGCTGATCTTCTTGACCGCCGCGTAGCCACCCTTCACAGCCAGGCCGGACGCACCACCCTTGTCCGAGACCTCGGCGTCGAGAACCTCGACGGCGTCGGCAAGGAAAGCCGGGCGCTTCGCGTCGTCGAGCAGGGATTCAGACAGTGCTGCAACCACTTTCAGGTTCCTCCGGATCGGGTTTCGATGAACGAGCGAGGGCAACTATACGCACCCGCGCCAGCATTCACCCGGCTATGGCTGCCACGGCAGCAACTCCACCATCAGACCTTCGCAGTCGGCGAGTAGATCGCCCTGCTCATCGAGCAATTCGGCGGTGATGAAAGTCTTGCGTCCTTCGATCCGGTCGACCCGCCCGCGAACGGTCAGCTGCGTTTCCAGCGGAGTGATCTTGCGGTAGTTCACGTGCAGGTAGGCGGTACGGCTGATCGGCCGTCCGGCGTAGTGCACGATCATGCCGAGCAGGTCGTCGAACAGCAGCGGCAGCACGCCGCCGTGCGCGGCCCCGTTGCCGCCGAGATGGAAGCGGCGGAACACACCCGTCATCTCGATACCGTCCGGCCCCGCCTCGACCACTTGCCACGGCAGCAGCAGAAGACTTCCGCGGCCCGGCAATTCGACGGCACGGCCCGCCGGTCCCTGCAACTCCGGCGCGCGGTAGGGCTCGAGCAGCTCGATCAGCTCGCGAGCTTTGGCCTGCGCGGCCCCGAAGACGTCGTCCGGCGCGTCCACCGACACCGCGAGATCCTGCAACGTCCGCATGGCGTCCACGAACCCGCCGAAGTTCGGCCCGACCCGCGCGGGCGTGACCTTCGGAAACCCGCCGTGCTTCTCGTACCGGGACCCGTCCACCGCACTCCGGTCGATAACCCGTTTCACTCGCTCGCTCATACTTGCACGGTAACGCGTAGTTTTACACCGTCAAATCCAATGTCCGCACAGCCGGCAACAGTCGCCTACAGGTCGCCCCGACGACCAGCCCTCCGGGTGTGTGCTCGATGCCCTGGGCTCGACTACCAACCCTCAGCGCACACCACCCGAGATTTCGAGCAAAAGCGAGACAGAGCATCCGCCGTTCAAGGCCTGGCTCCCGTCGGAGCGGCCGACGACCACCGGTCGACCCGACGATCAACCACCCCAAGCCGCCCACACTATGTCCAGCGCCCGACTACCAACCGCCCGGCCCTCAACCTCAGATTTCGCGCAAAACGAGACCGAACATCCGCCGTTCAAGGCTTGGCTCCCGTCGGAGCGGCCGACGACCACCAGTCGACCCGACGATCAACCACTCCGAGCCGCGTGCACTGTGTCCACCGCTCGACAACCAACGCGCCCGGCGCACCCCAACCCCAGTTTTC